>NZ_AYXE01000024.1:0-74939 GCF_000502235.1 Mesorhizobium sp. L103C119B0
GGCCTCGGCCAGCGCGTCCTCGGCGCCGGCCACGTCGCGGGTGCGCGCCGCTAGCCAGGCGACCAGCTTGCCGTAACTCTGCCGGGCGGCCGCTTCGGCCGCCGCCCGCGCGATCTCCGGGCGATTGTCCATCACGGTGTCATTTCTTGGGCATGTAGTCGGCCATTTCCCAGATCGGCCGCAACTCGACCGTGCCGGCGCTCGCCGCCGGACAGCGCGCCGCCCAGTCGATGGCGGTATCGATATCGGCCGCCTCGATCATGTAGAAGCCGGCAAGCTGCTCCTTGGTGTCGGCATAGGGGCCGTCGATCACGTTGGTCTTGCCGTCTGTGATCCGCACCGAGGTGGTCGCCTGGGTCGGGCGCAACCGTTCGCCGGCGAGCCATGCGCCGGATTTCTTCAACGCTTCGGTATAGGCGGCATATGCTGCGCTCATCTGCTGAGCCTTCTCGATTGGCGTGTTCGCCTGCGCGGCTTCGTCGCTGTTGATCAAAAGCATGTATCGCATGGGTCTTCTCCCGTGGTTTCGAAGGCCGCGTCCTAGCGGGGCCAGACGTATGTCGCGCGGCGGCGGCCGATTTCGACGGGCTTCAGAAAAAACTTTCGCCTCCGCCAGGAGATTTCGCAAGGACCAGATGTTCCTCCGTCTGCTGGCGGATGACCGGCAGCGGACTGGCCGTGGCTTCGCACAGCACTATCCTCTGTCGTTGGCGGGCACGTCACACGAGGCATGGGAGAAGAGAATGGAACTCGTGACCCACAAGAAATTCAAGAACGGCCGGTTGATGCCATGGGGCAAAGGCACGGTCGTCAGCGGTGCGAAAGGCACCGTCTATCTCTGCGGCAACACCGCGACATCGGCTGACTACGATCCGGCCGGCAAGAAGGGTGGCGGCTTCGCCGGCGATGCCGCGGCGCAGTGGCGGGAAGTTCTCGGCAACATCAAATCGGATCTGGAAGAACTTGGCAGCGGGCTCGACCATCTCATCAGGCTGACCTTTTTCGTCAAAGGGCCATTTCCCGACGGCGGCGTCCTCAGCTCGCCTAATTTTCGTCTCGACGTGCTGGACGCGTTTTTCGCCGAGCATTGTCCGAAGCATTGTAGCGACAACAATCCGCCGCCTTCGGAGGTAATCGGCGTCGCAGCGCTTGCCCAGGCAGACATCGTCATCGAGATCGTCGCCGTCGCGGCGCTGCCGGACTGAGGCGCGAACGAACAGGCCGGCCTTGCGCGAGGTCGCCGTTGCGATTGAAGCGCGCCGGCACGAGCTGCGCCGCCGCGCCGGTGCGGGCGTTGCACAAGGCCTCGGCTCTGGCCAGTGAGCGCCCGGCGACGAGCAGGATCAGGCGTGGCTCGCTCTCCAGCAATTGCACGATGCGGCCGCCGAAAATGCCATAGCCGCCAACGACCAGAAGCCTCATCGCGCCGCTCTTTTTGCGTATGTCGTTCCCGGAACCGAGGTCACTTTTGGGTGACATGCGATTAGCCGATCACGCGCGCACGTATCGCGGCGGACAGGATCTCGCAACTGTCCTTGCGGCCGAACATGGCGTAGCGGTTTTTGGCGATGCGTTCGTAGAGCCAGTCACGCAAGGGGTGCGGGATGAGCAGCAGGGCCTTCGCCGCCCGCCACGGCCAGCCGAGTTCGGCCATCACCGCGATGAAACTGTCCAGCCGGATGAAGGGAGCGCCGCCGACAAGGACCAGATTGGTCTCGTAGCTGTCGGTGCGCAGCCCGTATCTCTGGAACAGCGCCTCGCCGAAGGGCGACTGCGCCGTGGCGAAGCGGAAGCGGTTTTTGCGGTCGAGCCCGACCACCGTGCGTACGAAGCCCGAGCACAGCACGCAGACGCCGTCGAAAACGATCAATGGCTGGCTGGCATCGAAGGGTTCAGGAGAAAAAGTCACGGGACGTCCGGCAGCTTGTGTCTTCAGACACTAAGCCCGCCGGCAGCGGGATCAAAGTCGCGGCGTTGTCGCACGGCTTCTCGCGGCCAGCGCGGGGCGCTCGGCGCGATAGGTGGTTGCGCGGGGATCGGCCTCCGGTCTGCAGATCCGGCTGTCGTGACGCGTTTCGAATGTCATGATCAATGCGCGCCGAGCGAGCTGCCGCGACGGGCGCAGGCCGGACCCGGGCCGCGCATGTAGTAGCGCTCCGGCCGATAGGTCGGCGCGATGAACTCGCGGATGGCGGCGGCATAGCCGGCGATGTGGCCCCAGAATTTCATTTTACTCAAGTCCCTGTCCCGATTTTCGGATGTCCCGTCCGATTGCGGGGATCATAGTGTCGAGGCGTGAATAGCCGGTGAACACGATGTTAATCTTTGGTCGAAAACCCCATGCTTCGTGGCCGGAATGCGGCTGTTTGGGGGTCTTTCGGTGTGGTTCGTCGCCATTTCCGGCATTGTGACTTTTGCATCACATATGTTTCGTCTGGATGTCGCTTGGGCGCGGTTCTGTTTCAGATTTGGCGAGCCTCTCGAAATTTCCATGCTCGCTGCCGAAATGCCCCTGGTTGCGCGCCCGGAACCGGAACGGGCCTTGCCCGTTCTCGCTTGAACCGCATCGCGCAGGAGTTCGCCATGGCACCTCGCCCCGCCTGGAAGGGCTATCTGAAACTGTCGCTGGTCACCTGCGCTGTCGAACTGACCAACGTCGTCACCCACGCCGAAAAAGTTTCGTTCCGGGTGCTCAACCGCAAGACCGGCAACACGGTCAAGCGCATCTATGTCGATTCTGAAACCGGCAAGCCGCTGGGCGATGGCGACGAGATCAGGGGCTATGAGGTGAGCCCCGGTGAGTTCGTCTATGTCGAGGACGAAGAGATCGAAGCGGTGCAGATCGAGTCCTCGCACACGATGGCGCTGGACGGCTTCGTCGACAAAGCCTCGATAGAGCAGATCTATCTCGACACGCCCTATTATGTCACGCCCGCCGACAAGGTGTCGGAGGAGGCCTTTGCCGTCATTCGCGATGCCATGGCGGACAAGAAGATGGCCGGGCTGGCGCGCGTCGTGCTCTATAGCCGCGAGCGGCCCGTGGTGATCGAGCCGCGCGGCAAAGGCATGGTGCTGACCACCTTGCGCTACGGCAACACGGTGCGGGAGCCGGAGAGCATCTTCGGCGACATCAAGGCGGTGAAGACCGACCAGGAGATGACCGATATGGCCGAACGCATCATCGACAAGAAGAAGGGGAAGTTCGATCCGTCGACATTCGAGGACAAGTATGAGGACGCGCTGCTCGAACTGATCCGCGCCAAGAAGGCCGGAAAGAAGGCTCCGAAAGCGCAGGCCGCGCCCAAGCCGTCCAATGTCGTCAATCTGTTCGACGCGCTGAAGAAGAGCCTGTCCGATGGCGGCCAGGCGGAAGGCCCGGCGAAGAAGGCCAAGCCGGCGGCAAAAAGCGGCAAGGCGAAAGCTTCTGCGCCCAAGCGCAAGTCGGCTTGAGGGTCGGCGCCGTGGCCAGCCTCGAACAATATCAGTCCAAACGCGATTTCAAGAAGACGGCCGAGCCGGCGGGCAAGGTCGCGCGCGGCAAGCAGCCCGGCGGCATCTTCGTCGTCCAGAAGCACGACGCGACCAGGCTGCACTATGATTTCCGCCTCGAGCATGAGGGCGTGTTGTGGAGCTGGGCGGTGACGCGGGGCCCGAGCCTCGACCCGCACGAGAAGCGGCTGGCCGTGCATGTCGAGGACCACCCGATCGACTATGCCGGCTTCGAGGGCACCATTCCCAAGGGCGAGTATGGCGGCGGCACCGTCATCGTCTGGGACGAAGGCACATGGACGCCGGAGATCGACCCGGCCAAGGCGATGAAGAAGGGCCATATCGACTTCGAACTCAACGGCCAGAAGCTGAATGGGCGGTGGCATCTGGTCAGGTTAAGACCCCGCCCGGGCGAAAAGCGCGACAACTGGCTGCTGATCAAATCCGACGATGCCGCCGCCCGCCCCGGCGAGGATATCCTGAAGGACGCACCGAAATCGGTGAAGTCCGGCCTGACCATCGAAGAGGTCGCGGAAGGCAAGACCGCCGACGGCAAGAAGCCGAAGGTCTGGCACTCCAACAAGCCTGCGGCATCCAGCAAGGCGAAAGCCGGCAAGCGCCTCGACTTCGTCGAGCCGCAGCTGGCGACGCTGGAGCGCGAGGCGCCGCCCGGCGAGGACTGGCTGCATGAGGTGAAGTTCGACGGGTACCGCATGCAGGCGCAGATCGCCGGCACAGAGGTGCGGCTGCTGACCCGCACCGGCCTCGACTGGACGGAGAAATTCGGCCCCGAGATCGTCGCGGAACTCGCCCAGCTGAAATGCAGCGACGCCATCATCGACGGCGAGATCGTCGTGCTCGCCGACAGCGGCGTTTCGTCTTTCTCGCTGCTGCAGCAGGATCTCTCCGCCAATCGAACCGACCGCTTCACCTACTATGTGTTCGACCTGATGCGGCTTGACGGCAATGATTTGCGCCGCGAGCCGCTGGTCGAGCGCAAGCAGGCGCTGCAGGAGCTGCTCGGCGAGACGGCCGAAAATGCCGCCGTCCGCTTCAGCGACCATTTCGCCGAGCCCGGCAAGATCATGCTGCAGCACGCCTGCCGCATGGGCCTCGAAGGCATCGTCTCCAAGCGCGCCGATGCGCCCTACCGCAGCGGCCGTGGCCCAGGCTGGGTGAAATCGAAATGCACGGCCCGCCAGGAATTCGTCATCGGCGGGTATCTGCCCTCGGACAAGACCGGCCGCGGCCTGCGTTCGCTGCTGGTCGGCTACCACGAGGGCGGCAAGCTCCACTACGCCGGCCGCGTCGGCACGGGCTTCACAGCCAGGAGCGCCACCGATTTGAAGAAAAAACTCGATGCTCTGAAGGCAGACGCCTCGCCCTTTGCCGCCGCGGTTCCGAAGGGGAAGGGCCTGGTCTGGGTCAGGCCCGAACTTGTCGGCGAAGTGGAGTTCCGCAGCTGGACGTCGGACCGTATAATACGCCACGCGTCGTTCCAGGGACTGCGCGAGGACAAGCCGGCGGAGGAAGTCGTGCAGGAAAAGCCATCGAAGGCGGCGAACAAGGCAAGGCCCGCGGCAAGCGGCGCCGGCAAGGCCGCCGGGGCTAAGGCGCCCGCGACGATCACGACCAGGGTAAAACTATCCCATCCCGACAAGCTGCTGTGGCCCGAGGAAAAAATATCCAAACAGGCTTTGCTCGAACACTACGCGCTGGTCTGGCCGCGCATGGAGCAGTTCGTCGTCAACCGGCCGCTCAGCCTGGTCAGGGCGCCGGATGGCATCGGCGGCCCGCGCTTCTTCCAGAAACATGCTTCGACCGGCATGAGCGACAAGATTGCCCGGATGAAGGACCCGACCGATGGCGAGGAAATCCTGTTCATCCGCGATTTCGACGGCCTTGCCGCTCTGGTCCAGTATGGCGTGGTCGAGGTCCACATCTGGGGCTGCAAGATCGACGCGCTGGAAAAGCCGGATCAGATCATCTTCGATCTCGATCCCGATGAAGGCGTCGACGTCAAGGCGGTGCGCGAGGCCGCGCTCGACATCAGAGGCAAGCTCGACGATCTGTCGCTGCCGAATTTCGTCAAGCCGTCAGGCGGCAAGGGCTATCACGTGCTGGTGCCGCTGAAGCCGTCTGCGGACTGGGAGGCGGTCAAAACCTTCTCGCATGATTTCGCCAAGGCGCTGGAGCAGGCCGCGCCCGACCGCTACACCGCGACGCTGTCGAAAAAGGCGCGCACGGGAAAAATCTTCGTCGACTATCTGCGCAACGGCAGGGGCTCGACCACCGTCGCGCCTTACTCTTCCCGCGCCAAGAAGGGCGCGACGGTGTCGATCCCGGTGACGTGGGCGGAGGTTGAAAAAGGGTTGGCGCCGAATTCCTTCCCGATCGGGGGCAAGACGACGCTGAAGGAACTAGCGCAGGCCGATCCGTGGGCGGATTTCTTCAAGCAGGGGAAGGTGTTGAAGCGGGGGTGAGCCATCGGCACATTCGCAAACGTAGCGATCCTTCCCACCCCCCTCAGTCCTGCCGGACATCTCCCCCGCAAGGGGGGAGATTGGGCAGCTTCGAGGTTTCGTTCATTGTTGCAACGTTGGAGATTGGCGAAAGCTGTTGAGCGCCTAATCTCCCCCTTGAGGGGGAGATGGCCGGCAGGCCAGAGGGGGGTGCTGTCCCGCCAGCGTCGCCCAATTAGCGCTGCCGAACCTCTACGCTAAAAACACCCGCTCGAACGCCTGCTTCCCCGGCGGTGAAAACACCACCGCGCGGCTGTCCTTCTCCCGCCTTGCCCATTTCTCCGCCAGGATCTTGTCCAGAATAGCCGCGCCCAGCGTTCCCGCAAGATGCGAGCGGCGCACGCTCCAGTCGAGGCAGGCGCGGCAGACCGGCCGGCGCGCCTTGGCGCCGACATCGACGCCGATGGCGGAAAAATGCGATGCGGCCGACGGCCCCAGCCGGATCTCCCCCGGCCGGATCTGCCCCGGCCGGATCTCCCCGAGCCTGATCTCATTGTCGTCGCGCAACAGGATGCCGCGCGCGACGAACCGGTCCAGCATCGCCACCGCCTGCTCGCCGGCGAGGTGGTCGTAGCAGACGCGGGCCACGCGCATGGCGCCGTCGCGCGGGCCGGGCCGCACCCGCTTGGGGCCGACCGCTTCGGCCACCCCGGTGATCGCCTCGATCATGCCGGCAACCTGCGGCCCAGCGAGGCCGTAATAGCGATGCCGTCCCTGGCTGGCCAAAGTTAAAAGCCCGCCCTCCATCAGTTTCGACAGATGCGAGGACGCCGTCGGCAGCGAGACGCCGGCCTCCAGCGCCAGTTCGCTGGCCGTCAAAGCCGTGCCGCCCATCAGCGCATTCAGCATGTTTGCCCGCGCCGGATCGCCGACCAGGCTGGCGATGCGGGCAATGTCGGGTCCTTCACGCATAGTTAGGTCTCCATCGAAGCATTCTCGTCAGATAAGCATTATTGTCGGGCGGGATCAAGGAGAACGCCGATGCCAACCGCTTCCGCCCCACTCGCCAGCCGCCGGCCTTTTCCATTCGTCACCTGGCTGCAACGGCGGCTGCTCGCTCGCTGGTACGACCGCCACCTGCAGCGGCTCGGCCTCGCGGAGATCGACGACCATCTGCTGCGCGATCTCGGCCTGACCCGTGAGGATGTGCGCCGCGAATGCGCAAAATCCTTCTGGCAGGCCTGACCGCCAGCGCTTTTGCTTAGCAGACCCTGCGGCACAACGTTTCGACGCCGCTCGAACTATCCACGCGAAACCCAAGGAGATCACGATGACCATCACTTGCTTCATCCGCTATGAGATCGACCCGTTCGGCAAGCCGGCCTTCGAGCAATATGCCAAGGCCTGGGGCCAGGCGATCCCGCGCTGCGGCGCCGATCTGGTCGGCTACTACGCCCCGCATGAGGGCTCGGCCACCACCGCCTACGCCGCCTACAACATCGACAGCCTCGCCGCCTACGAAGCCTATCGCGCCCGTCTCGCCGCAGATCCGGCGGGCAAGGCCAATTACGAATTCGCCCGCCGCGAAAAGTTCATCTTGAAAGAAGACCGCATCTTCCTGAAGCTGGTGTCGGGGCCGCATGGACCGCGGCAGCTGTTCCAGACCGCGGTCAAGGAGAAAGCATGATCGCTGTCATCTTCGAGGTGCAACCGGCTGAGGGAAAGCGCGATGCCTATCTCGGCATCGCCGCGGAACTGCGGCCGCTGCTCAGCGGCATCGATGGCTTCATCTCGATCGAGCGCTTTCAGAGCCTGGGCGATCCCAACCGGGTCCTGTCACTGTCCTTCTGGCGCGACGAGGAAGCGGTGAAAGCCTGGCGCAATACGGAAGAGCATCGGCAGGCGCAGCATGCGGGCCGCGGCGGAATATTTGCCGGCTACCGGCTGCGCATTGCGCATGTGGTGCGGGATTACGGGCTGACGGAGAGGGACGAGGCGCCAGAGGATAGCAGGGCGGTGAATGGGTGACTAGGTATCGGCGTCGCGCCAGGCCCCCTCATCCGGCCGCTTCGCGGCCACCTTCTCCCCGCTGGGGAGAAGAGACTGGCGCAGGCTTCGAAAATCTCCTCTCCCCTCGGGGAGAGGTCAGCCGAGAAGCGGAGGCTGGGTGAGGGGGCGCTTGGCGCTCACGCATTCCCGATCAGCACCCCGGCCGCAAACACCAGCGCCCCGCCCAGCACCACCTGAAACGCTGCGCGCAGGAAGGGCGTCTGCATGTAGCGGTTCTGCACGAAGGCGATCGCCCACAATTCGAAGAACACCACGACGGCCGCCACCGCCGTCGCCGTCCAGAAATGCGGGATGATGTAAGGCAGCGCGTGGCCGAGGCCTCCCAGCGTCGTCATGATGCCGACGGTGAGGCCGCGCTTGATCGGCGAGCCACGCCCCGACAGCTTGCCGTCGTCCGAAGCGACCTCCGTAAAGCCCATCGAGATGCCGGCGCCGATCGAGGCGGCGAGGCCGACCAGCAGCGTCTGCCAGGTGTCGTGCGTGGCAAACGCCGCGGCAAAGATCGGCGCCAGTGTCGACACCGAGCCGTCCATCAGCCCGGCCAGTCCCGGCTGGACATAGGTCAGGATGAACTGGCGCTGCTCGGCGCTGGCTTCCTCGTCCTTCACCTCGCCCGGCACGAGTTTCTGCTCCAGCCGATGCGCCGAATTCTCATGGCTTTGCTCGGCCGCGGCCAGGTCGCCGAGCAGTTTCCGGGTCGAGGCATCGCCGGTGCGCTTGGCCGCCTCGACATAGAAGCGATAGGCCTGCTGCTCCATCGCTTCGGCTTGGCGCCGGACATGCTCGATGCCGAGCGGCCGCACCAGCCAGTCGGGCTTGCGCTCGTAATAGCCTTTCACGTGCTCGCGGCGCAGCAGCGGAATGCGCTCGCCGAAACGTTTGCGGTAAAGCTCGATCAGGGAATCGCGATGGCCGTCTTCCTCCGCCGCCATCGCCTCGAACACTTTCGCCGACTGCGGAAAACTGTCAGCCAGCCCGTCGGCATAGGCGCGGTAGATGCGCCCGTCATCCTCTTCGGATGAAATTGCCAGGGCCAGGATCTCCTGTTCCGACAGCGTTTCGAAAGGACGGCGGCCGAAACCGAAGACACGGGAAAGCATGAGAAATTCACCCCAGTTTAGAACAATTCTAAACTAGGCGCTCCAATCTCCGCGGTCAATCACCGGTCAAGAAATGTTGAAGCGCCGGATTGCAACGCGCCCTTCATTATCGGCAAATGTTCACCTATATTGTCGCGACACGCAAGCGAAAGGCATGAGCAAGATGACGGCAAAGCCGCACGACCACTTCGATCCGAAACCCGTCCTCGATCTTATCGCCAGCATCGAGGCCGATTTGCAGCGGCTGAAAGGCCTGGTCGAACAGCAGGTCGAAAAATTCGACCCCGCCAATCCGCACAACAAGGCGCCCGACGGCAAGCTGACCGAGGAGGGCGTCGAATGCTGCTACCGCCTGTTCGACGAAGGCAAGTCGCGCTATTCGGTCGCCCAGCAGATGAAGATCTCGTTTGCCGCCGCGACGCACCGGTTTAATTCCTGGCGCAAGGCGGGCGGGCCGAAGCGTCAGAGGGCGTTGCTTGGATAATTGGCGAAAGCCGCGGGGAAACCCGATCTCCCCCCTCGTGGGGGAGATGGCCGGCAGGCCAGAGGGGGCGCTGTCCCGCCGACCTTTCCCTCCTAAAGCCCAGCGCCGGCACCGTTCAGGATGCGCCTCCAAGCCCAGCCGCAATCACAATATGCTGGCAGACATTGTCGACGTCGCGGATGACGTCGTCATTCCAGAACCGCAGGACGGTCCAGCCATCTTGTTCGAGGTGCGATGTCCGCGTTTCATCACCGGCAGCCGCGCCGGCGTCCGCATGCTGGGAGCCATCGACTTCGATGACCAGCTTCTTCTCCGGGCAAGCGAAATCGACGATGTAGGCGGCAATCGGAAATTGTCGCCGGAAGCCAAGCCCGCCGGGTTACATCGGCGTCAGGTTTGGCCCGACGTTCGGGAGTTTTGCAACCCGGCGCGCGCCGTGCCAAACAGGGCGAAATGGAGAGACCCCGGTGACCGGCGAGAAGCGCAGCTATGTGATCGGGCAGACCGAGATCGCGGTCCGGTCGCTGGCGCCGGCGCTGTATCTGGTGGCGACGCCGATCGGCAACCTCTCCGACATCACGCTGCGCGCGCTGGAGACGCTCGCCGCCGCCGACATCGTCGCCTGCGAGGACACTCGCGTCTCGCGCGTGTTGCTCGATCGCTACGGCATCCGGCGGCGCACCACCGCTTATCACGAGCACAACGCCGGCGAGGCCGGGCCGAAGCTGATCGCGGCACTCGAGGCCGGGCAGAGCGTGGCGCTGATTTCGGATGCCGGCACGCCGCTGATCTCCGACCCAGGCTACCGGCTGGTCGGCGAAGCGCTGGAGCGCGGCCTGCGCGTGGTGCCGATCCCCGGCCCATCGGCGCCGCTGGCGGCGCTGACGGCGTCGGGCCTGCCGTCCGACGCCTTCCTGTTTGCCGGGTTTCTGCCGGTGAAATCAGGGCAGCGGATGACAAAGCTGGAAACGTTCAGGGCGGTGCCGGCAACGCTGATCTTCTTCGAGTCGCCACGCCGGCTGGCCGAAACGCTGGTCGCCATGGTCGAGGCGTTGGGCGGCGCGCGCAAGGCCGCCATCGGCCGCGAGCTGACCAAGACTTTCGAAGAGATGCGGACGGGAACGCTGCAGGCGCTGGCCGATCATTATGCGGCGGCCGATACGCCGAAGGGCGAAATCGTCATCTGCGTCGGGCCCGCCGAGATCAAGGCCGACCAACCCGCCGACATCGACAGGCTGCTGCTGTCGCTGGCCGCCGAAATGCCGGCGTCCAAGGCGGCGGCGGAGGCGGCGAAGATGACCGGCGGGCAGAAGCAGGCGCTTTACCGGCGGCTGCTGGAACTCAGGGATGCGGTTGGAGAAGGCGAAGGTGGCTGAGCGCCCGGCCGCCAGCCGCCAAAAAGCCTATCGGCGCGGCCATCGCGGCGAGTGGCTGGCGGCAGCGGCGCTGATGCTGAAAGGTTATCGCATCCTCGCCCGCCGGCATCGCACCCGCTTCGGCGAGATCGACCTGATCGCCAGGCGCGGCGACCTGGTGCTGTTCGTCGAGGTCAAGGCGCGGCGCACGCTGATGGAAGCGATGGAGGCGATCGGCCACGAATCGGAGCGCCGCATCGAGGGCGCCGCCGACATCTGGCTGTCGCGGCAGCCGGACTACGGCAGATTGTCGATGCGCTTCGACATGATCGCGGTGCTGCCCTGGCGCTGGCCGGTGCATGTCGAGAACGCGTTTTTTGGGAGGAGTTAGCGGCCTTTACCCTCCCCCTTGTGGGGAGGGTCGGTGAGCAAGCGACCGAAGCGTCGTTGGCGAAACGGGGCGGGGGCGTGGCGCCCCCACCCCGATCCGCTTTGCGGATCGACTGACCGGGGCGAGCCGCCTGTCTCGCCCGTCCTTCGGACCCCCACAAGGGGGAGGGTAAAGCTCACCCCCAAATGAAAAGCGCCACCAACCCAACCGCTCCCACCACCAGGCGCCACCAGCCGAACAGCGAATAGCCGTTGCGCGAGACGTAATCGAGCAGGAAGCGGACGACGATCAGCGCGGTAAGGAAGGCGGCGATGAAGCCGATAGCGATGATCGGCAGGTCGGCGCTGCTCAGCACGTTGCGGTTCTTGAACAGATCGAAGGCGAAGGCGCCGACCATGGTCGGGATGGCGAGGAAGAAGGAGAATTCCGCCGCCGCGCGCTTGTCGACGCCCAGCAGCAGCGCGCCGACGATGGTCGAGCCGGAGCGCGACGTGCCGGGGATCAGCGACAGGCACTGGAACAGGCCGATCTGCAGGTAAAGCCTTGTCGGGAAGCGCTCGACGTCACGGTAGACCGGCTGCAGCTTCATGCGGTCGACGACCAAGAGCACGACGCCGCCGATGATCAGCATGATGCAGATCAGCCTTGGCGATTCGAACAGCACCGTCTTGATGAAATCATGCGCCAGCGCGCCGATGATGGCGGCCGGCAGGAAGGCAATCAGGATGCCGATGACGAAATGCCGCGTCAGCCGATCATGCGGCAGGTCGAGCAGCATCTGCCACAGACGGCGGAAATAGACGCTGAGGATCGCCAGGATGGCGCCGAGCTGGATCAGGATCTCGAACGCCTTGCCGGTGGAATGGAAGCCGAGGAAATGGCCGGCGAGCAGGATATGGCCGGTCGAGGAGACCGGGATGAACTCGGTCAGCCCCTCCAGCAGGCCGAGCAGCAGGGCTTCGACGATGGTGTGGCTATCCATGGCAACCTCGGCATTCAAGGGACGGAAGGAAACGGCTGGCAAAAGGGCTTGCTTGTCACGGCGCGGAAGTCCCCCTATAGGTCGCAGCACCGTGACGGCCGCATGACGGGCCGCCAAGACTTACCGGTGCGGACGGCGATTCGCCAGTGCGCCTTAATATCGCGGAATCATGCTGACGCTTTTCCATCACCCGATGTTCGCCACCTGCCGCTTCGTGCGCCTCGCCTTCGGCGAATATGGCGAGGAGCTGGCGCTGATCGAGGAAAAACCGTGGACGCGGCGCAAGGAGTTTTTGGCGCTGAACCCCGCCGGCACCTTGCCTATCCTGCTGGCCGAAGGCGACGTGCCGATCGTCGGCGCCATGGTGATCGCTGAATATCTCGACGAAACACGTGGTGTCCTGAAGCGCGACAAGCGCCTGTTTGCGGAAGACCCGATGCAGCGCGCCGAAATCCGCCGCCTGACCGACTGGTATCTCAACAAGGCCGAGAGCGAAGTGACCCGGCATCTGGTGCGCGAGCGCGTGCTGAAGCCGGTGATGCCGGAAACGGCGGGCGGCGGTTCCCCCGATTCGGCGGCGATCCGCGCGGCGCGCGCCAACATTCGCCAGCACATGAAGTACACCAACTGGCTGGCCGGCACCCGTCATTGGCTGGCCGGCAGCAAGGTCACCTATGCCGACCTGGCGGCAGCGGCGACGCTGTCGGTGCTGGATTATCTCGGCGAGATCGATTGGCGCGAGCATGCCGCGGCGCGCGAATGGTACACGCGGGTGAAATCGCGGCCGTCGTTCCGGCCGCTGCTCTCCGACCGGGTTCGCGGCCTGTCGCCGGTTTCGCATTATGCGGACCTCGACTTCTAGAAGCCAAACCCTGCGCGCACTGATCGACGCCGAGGCGCGGCGCGCCGGCTTCGATGCGGTTGCCGTCACCACGCCTGACGCGATCCCGCTGGCGCCTGCCAGATTGGCAGAATTCGTCGCCGATGGTTTTCACGGTTCGATGGCGTGGATTGCGGAGACGCTTCAACGCCGCAGCGAGCCTTCGACGCTGTGGCCCGAGGTGCGCTCGATCATCGTGCTGGCAATGAATTACGGCCCCGACCACGATCCGCGTGCGCTGCAGGCAAGGCGCGATCTCGGCGCGATCTCGGTCTATGCGCAAAACCGCGACTATCACGAGGTGATGAAGGGCCGGCTGAAGGAGATCGCCGGCAAGATCGTCGCGCGGGCCGGCGGCGACGTGAAGGTTTTCGTCGATACGGCGCCCGTGATGGAAAAGCCGCTGGCTGAGGCCGCCGGGCTCGGCTGGCAAGGCAAGCACACCAATCTGGTCAGCCGCGAGCACGGCTCCTGGCTGTTTCTCGGCACCATCTTCACCACGGCGGAGCTCACGCCAGATTCGACCGAGGTAGACCATTGCGGTTCCTGCCGCGCCTGTCTCGACGCCTGCCCGACCGATGCCTTTCCGGCGCCCTATCGGCTCGATGCCAGGCGCTGCATCTCCTACCTGACCATCGAGAACAAGGGGCCGATCCCGCAAGAATTCCGCGAAAAGATCGGCAACCGCATCTATGGCTGCGACGATTGTCTCGCCGCCTGCCCGTGGAACAAGTTCGCCCGCGCCGCCTCGGAGGCCAAGCTCGCCGCGCGCGATGAACTGCGCGAACCGCCGCTGGCGGAACTGTTGCAGCTGGACGACACGGCGTTCCGGACCTTTTTCTCCGGCTCGCCGATCAAGCGCATCGGCCGCGACCGCTTTGTCCGCAATGTGCTGACCGCCGCCGGCAATTCCGGCGATGTTTCGCTGGCCGGCCCGGTGCGCGATCTGCTTGGCGATGCCTCGCCGCTGGTGCGCGGCGCGGCGATCTGGGCGCTGGCGCGGCTGGTGACGGCCGCCGAATTCAACGGGCAGGCGGCGATCTACTTGAAAACCGAAACCGACACTACAGTGCAGGACGAATGGCTGTCCGCATTGCCAATCGAGGCGCATGCATGAGCGAAAAACAGGTTTTTATCTTCGGCGCCGGCTATTCGGGCAAAGCCTTTGCACGGGCCAATGCGGAGGCGATTACGATCTTCGGCACCACGCGCTCGGCCGAGAAATTCGAGGCATTGCGTCAGGCCGGCATCGCGCCGCTGCTGTTTCACGGCGCCCTGACACCTGAAATCGGCGATGCGCTGGAAAAGACCACCCATCTCGTCGTCTCGGTGGCACCGGAGGAGGCCGGCGACCCTGTGCTTCTCGCCGCGCGCAAGGCGATCGAGGCGATGCCGGCGCTTCGCTGGATCGGCTATCTCTCGACCGTCGGCGTCTATGGCAATTATGACGGCGCCTGGGTCGATGAAACGGCCGAGTGCCGGCCGGTGTCGAAACGCTCGTCGATGCGAGTGGCGGCCGAGCGGGACTGGCTGCAGCTTGGCCTCGAGACCGGCAAGCCGGTGGCGATCCTGCGGCTTTCCGGCATTTATGGGCCCGGACGCAACGCGCTGGTCAATCTGGAAAACGGCACGGCCAGGCGGCTGGTCAAGCCCGACCAGGTGTTCAACCGCATCCATTGCGACGACATCGCCGGTGCGCTCTGGCACCTCATCGGTGGCAATAGAGGCGGCATTTTCAACGTCACCGATGACGAGCCGGCGCCGCCGCAGGATGTCGTCACCTATGCCGCTTCGCTGATGGGCGTCGAGCCGCCGCCGGAGATTCCTTTCGAGACCGCCCAACTTTCGCCCATGGCGCGGTCCTTCTATGGCGAGAACAAGCGCGTCGCCAACGCCGCGATCAAGGCAGCGGGCTACCGGTTCCGCTATCCGGACTACCGCCAGGCGTTCGATCGGATGTGGGCCGACGGCAGCTGGCGCGACGGCGAGCCGCGCAGCCCGATGAAGGTAGATAATCGAAACGCGAGCCCGAGGGTGATATGATTCGATTGTGTTGCGGACTTTTGCAGTGGGGTTCATGACGATTTCGATGCGATCCTTGACCGGCAGACGGCCGTTCCTGACGGCGGCGCTGGCGATCGTGGCGCTGGCCGGGCTGGTGGCGGGCGCAATCACGGCCGAGCCACGGGCAAAAGACCTGTTCGGCGCCAAGAAGCTGCCGGCGGTGGCTGCGGCGCAATCCTTCGGCTTCTATTCAAAGGGCTGCTTCACCGGCGGCGTCGCCATTCCGATGGACGGCCAGAACTGGGAGGTGATGCGTCCCTCGCGCAACCGGCGCTGGGGTCATCCAACGATGATTGCGCTGATCGAGAAGCTGTCGCGCGATGCCGCCGCCGACGGCTGGCCGGGGCTTCTGATCGGCGACATTTCGCAGCCGCGCGGCGGCCCGATGCTGACCGGGCACGCCTCGCACCAGATCGGCCTCGACGCCGACATCTGGCTGACGCCGATGCCCGACCGCAAGCTTACGACCCAGGAGCGCGAAAACATCAGCGCCACGCTGATGGTCGACGACAAGACGCATCTGGTGAAGGACAGGCTGTGGAAGCCGATACATACCAAGCTGTTGAAGCGCGCCGCGAGCTATCCGGAAGTCGAGCGCATCCTGGTCAATCCAGGCATCAAGAAGAAGCTGTGCGACACCGTCACCGGCGACCGTACCTGGCTGAGAAAAATCCGGCCGTTCTGGGGCCATGACTATCATTTCCACATCCGCATCGGCTGCCAGCCGGGTTCGCCCAACTGCAAGGGACAGGAAGCGACGCCCGACGATGACGGCTGCGGCAAGCCGCTGGCCTGGTGGTTTACCGAGGAGCCGTGGCGCCCCAACAAGAACCCGGATGCGCCCAAGGCGCGCGACCTGATGACGATGGCGAACCTGCCGAAACAATGCCAGTTCGTGCTTGACCAGCCCGACGCGGACTCGGCCGAAGCCGTCACCTATCGCGGCGGCGGCGTGCCGATCGCCGCCAGGGCGCCGGAACCCGACGCGCCTCCGCCTATTGCGGGCAATGCGGGCGGCTTGCCAAACGCAGCCAACGCCTTCACCGCCACGCCGGAGATCGGCATTCCCCTGCCAAGGCGACGGCCGCCGGCAAACGTCGGACAGTGATGGCGAACTGACGCTTTCCCTTTCCGGGGCCATGCGCTAGTCAATCGATTGAACACCGGGCGATTGAACACCGGGCGATTGAACACCGGGCGATTGAAAAACCGGGCGATTGAAACGGTCGCAACGGCGCCGCAAAGGGGACGAGCAAGAGCATGTCAGGCGACGACGACACCGCGTTGCGGTTTCCAGTGCTGATCGGCGACATCGGCGGCACCAATGCGCGCTTTTCGATCGTGCTCGACGCAAATTCGGAAGCCGGTGAGCCGCATATCGTGCAAACCGCCAATTTCGCCACCATAGACGAGGCGATCCAGGCGGCGGTGCTCGACCGATCGTCCATCCGGCCGAATTCGGCAGTGCTGGCGATCGCCGGACCAGTCGATGGCGACGAGATCCCGCTTACCAACTGTCCCTGGGTGGTGAAGCCGAAGCAGATGTTTGCCAATCTGGGCCTGGGCGACATCGTCGTGCTCAACGATTTCGAGGCGCAGGCGCTGGCCGTCGTGGCGCTCGGCGAAGAGCATATGGAAAAGATCGGCGGCGGCACGCCGGAGGAGAATGCCGGACGCGTCGTGCTCGGCCCCGGCACCGGCCTCGGCGTCGCCGGGTTGGTTCATGCCCTCCACCACTGGATCCCGGTGCCTGGCGAAGGCGGCCATATGGATATCGGTCCGCGGACGCCGCGCGATTTCGAGGTGTTCCCGCATATCGAAAAGCTGGACGGCCGCATTTCGGGCGAGCAGATCCTGTGCGGGCGCGGTCTGGTCAATGTCTACCGGGCGGTCGCCAAGGCCGACGGCAAGCCGGCGCCGTTCACCACGCCGGCCGAAATCACCGGGGCGGCGCTGGCCAAGACCGACCCGGTTGCCGAGGAAGCTCTGGCGCTGTTCGTCACCTGCCTCGGCCGCACCGCCGGCGACCTCGCGCTGGTGTTCATGAGCCGCGGCGGCGTGTTTTTGACCGGCGGCATCGCGCAAAAGATCGTTCCGGCACTGAAGGAAGGCAGTTTCCGTGCCGCCTTCGAGGACAAAGCGCCGCACAGCGCGCTGATGGCCTCGATGCCGGTCTATGTCATCATCCACCCGCTGGCAGCGCTTCTGGGCCTTGCCGCCTATGCCCGCAACCCGTCGCTGTTCGGCGTCCAGACCGCGGGGCGGCGCTGGCGCACGTAATCCATTTCGTCCCGAACATGGGTCTGTTCCTGGAAATGGCTGCCGCTTTCGTGACCCTGACCTCGAGCCGCGACGAAGTTTCGCCATAGGCAAGCCGTAGCCGGGGCGCTAAGAGGGGGCCGAATTCCAGCTTGGCATCCCTAGATGCCGGTTGATTTCAGATCGAATCGACCTGAAATCATCCGGCTCTAAATCAAAGAGATAGAGCATGATGTCGTCCGAAAACCGCTTCACACTTTTCGGCATCATGCTCTAGCAAACCACGAAGCGCCCGCGATTTGACCGCTCAAAGTCCACTCAAACTGAAAGTCCAGCCAGCTGAGGTCACTGCGGTGCTGCGCCGCATCCTGGCCGAAAACGGTAGTGAATATCGCTGGACCTATGTCGTTGCCGTCGGCTGCCTGCTGATTGTTTCCGCCACCACCGCCTTCACGGCGTGGATCATGGCCCCGATGATCAACGAGATCTTCTACGAACGACGCGGCGACATGATCGTCTGGATCTGCGCCGGGTTCATGGCCGCCTCCGTGCTGCGCGGCTTCGCCGGTTACGGCCAGGCGGTCGCGTTGGCCAAGATCGGCAACAATCTGGTCGCCCGCTACCAGAAGCGCAGCTTCGACCATCTGATGAAGCTCGGCGTCGACTTCTTCAACGATACGCGTTCCGGTCGGCTGGCGGCACAGGTCAACGAGAATGTCGGCGGCGTTCGCGATCTGCTGTCGCTGACGCTGACCTCCATCAGCCGCGACGCGGTCTCGCTGATCGCCCTCGTTGGCGTCATGATCTACCAGGATCCGGTGTTGTCGCTCAGCTCGCTGCTGATCGGGCCGCCGCTGATCTGGGCCGTCGTCTACATCACCCGCCGATTGCGGCGCATCAACCGGGAATCGGTGCTGATCAACTCGCGGCTGAACGGGTCGGTACAGGAGGCCACGCAAGGCATCGCCATCGTCAAGGCCTTCACCCTGGAAGCCGAGCTGGCGCGCCGGATCGGCATCATGGCCGATACGGCCGAGCAGCGTAACAACAAGATCGCCCGGGTCGCGGAGCGGCTGTCGCCGATTTCCGAGATTTTGGGCGGTCTCGCCATTACCTCCGTCCTTGCCTATTCCGGCTACCGGGCGCTGGTGCTCGGACAACCACCAGGCGCTGTGTTTTCCTTCATCACCGCGCTGATCATGGCCTACGATCCGGCACGGCGCCTGGCTCGTACGCAGGTCGGTATGGAACGTGCCCTGGTCAACGCCCGGATGATTTACGAGCTGCTCGACCTGGAGCCTAAACAGGGCGATGCGCCCGACGCGGTCGAAGCCAGGATCACCACCGGCGAGGTTCGCTTCGACAATGTGACGTTCGGCTACAGCGCCGACATGCCGGTGATCAGGAACCTGAGTTTCACCGCCGCGGCCGGCAAGGTTACGGCGGTGGTCGGGGCCTCGGGTGCCGGCAAGACGACGCTCGTTGCGCTGCTGCAGCGCTTCTACGATGTCGACAAGGGTTCGATCGAGATCGATGGCCAGGACATTTCCAAAGTCACCAAGCACTCGCTGCGCGGCTCGATCGCCTATGTCTCGCAGGCGCCCTATCTGTTCGAAGGCAGCATACGCGACAACATCCGTTTTGGCCGACTTTCGGCGACCGACGCCGAGATCGAGCGGGCGGCGGTGCTGGCGGCGGCCGACGAGTTCATCCGTCAGCAGCCGCAGGGCTACGACACGCCCGTCGGCGAGGGCGGCTCGACCCTTTCCGGCGGCCAGCGCCAGCGCGTCTCGATTGCGCGGGCGATCGTGCGCAACGCGCCGATCCTTTTGCTCGACGAAGCGACCTCGGCGCTCGACAACGAGGCCGAGGCGCGCGTCCAGGAGGCGCTGACCCATGTGATGGAAGGGCGCACCACCATCGTGATAGCGCATCGCCTGTCGACGGTCGTCAACGCCGACCACATTATCGTGCTTGAAGAGGGGCGCCTGGTCGAGGAAGGCACCCATGCCGCACTGATGGCCGATCCAAACAGTGTCTACGCCCGCTTCCACCGCATTCAAGGCAAGAACGGACTGGGGCTTGTCGACGACTCGAAGCCCGTCCAAACTCCGGTCCGGCGCAGCCGCGCCAAGAAGGCGGTGGGGAGAACAGCATGAGCGAATCCAGCGAAATGGGCCTAGTGGTGGTGGGGGCGGCCGGCCGCATGGGCCAGACGCTGATCCGCGCCATCCATTCGATCCCCGGCGCCCGCGTCGTCGGCGCGGTCGAACGAACCGGATCGCCCTATCTCGGCAGGGATGCGGGCGAGCTTGCCGGCATCGGCATCATCAATGTGACGATCGGCGACGATCCGCTGCCGGTGTTCGCCAAGGCCGACGGCGTGCTCGATTTCACCATGCCGGCAGCCACCGTCGAATTCGCAGGCTATGCCGCGCAGGCACGCATTGCCCATGTCATCGGCACCACCGGCTGCTCGGCGGAAGACGACGCCAGGATCGAGGCCGCGGCGCGCCACGCGACGATCGTCAAATCCGGCAATATGAGCCTCGGCGTCAATCTTCTGGCGGTGCTGGTCGAGCAGGCCGCGCGCGCGCTCGGTCCAGAGGATTTCGACATCGAGATCCTCGAAATGCATCACAAGCACAAGGTCGACGCGCCGTCGGGCACCGCCTTGCTGCTCGGCGAAGCGGCGGCGGCGGGACGCGGCATTTCCCTTGCCGGCAACGATGTGCGGTCACGCGACGGCCATACCGGCGTGCGCAAGCCAGGAACGATCGGCTTTGCCAGCTTGCGCGGCGGCTCGGTGGTCGGCGACCACAGCGTCATCCTGGCCGGAACCGGCGAGCGCATCACGCTGTCGCACCATGCCGAGGACCGCGCCATCTTTGCCCGCGGCGCGGTCAAGGCCGCGCTCTGGGCGCGCGGCAAGAAGCCCGGACTTTATTCCATGCGGGACGTGCTCGGCTTGAGCTAAACCATCCATAATTTTGAAGGAGCAAACATGTCGGGAACTCTCGTGCTCGTGCGCCACGGCCAGAGCGAATGGAACCTGAAGAACCTGTTCACCGGCTGGCGCGATGTCGACCTGACTGAGCAGGGCCACAAGGAAGCCAAGGAAGCCGGCCAGAAGCTCAAGGCGCGCGGCTTGAAGTTCGACATCGCCTTCACCTCGGCGCTGATCCGGGCGCAGAAGACCTGCCAGCACATTCTCGACGCGGTCGGCCAGAGCGATTTGAAGACGATCCGCGACCAGGCGCTGAACGAGCGCGACTATGGCGATCTCTCCGGCCTCAACAAGGACGACGCGCGCCAGAAGTGGGGCGAGGAGCAGGTGCACATCTGGCGCCGCTCCTACGACGTGCCGCCGCCCGGCGGCGAAAGCCTGAAGGACACCGGCGCCCGCGTCTGGCCCTATTACCTGCACGACATGCAGTCGCATGTTCTGAAAGGCGGCACCGTGCTGGTCGCCGCGCATGGCAATTCGCTGCGCGCACTGATCATGGCGCTGGACGGCAAGAGCGGCGAGGAGATCGTCAAGCTCGAGCTCGGCACCGGCGTGCCGGTGATCTACAAGCTCAACGCCGATTCCACCGTGGCGTCGAAGGACGTGCTGGAGGGGTGAGGTTTTCGGCCAACGCATTCGCCAAGTCGGCGCTGCCCCTCATTGCCCTGCCGGGCATTTCTCCCCGTATAGTGACGGGGAGAAAGGGCTGGCCGCAGCCTCGGCGCTCTTCTTGTGACGCAGGTGACCGGCGAAAATCATCGATGAGAGCGCCCCTCTCCCCGTCACTGTGCGGGGAGAGGATGCCGGCAGGCAGGTGAGGGGCGGCGTTGACCCCCGGGAAACTAAGCCGGCAGGCTGCGGCCCTCGAAAAAGCGCGTTGACACATATCGTTTGCCCGCTTACATGAGCCCGCACCAGCCCAGATGGCGGAATTGGTAGACGCGCACGGTTCAGGTCCGTGTTCCGCAAGGAGTGGAGGTTCGAGTCCTCTTCTGGGCACCAAATTCCCGTTTCGGATAAGTCCGAAATGATTTAGACGCGAAGCAAAAAAGCCCGGTTCCCGGGCTTTTTTGCTGATGGATGACAGATAGTCCAGCGGAGGGTCAATGCGGCGGGCGAACCGCTTTCATTGCTTCTTCTTCGAGTGTCTGGAGCTTCTCCCGAATCTCCTCCGGCTCGGCATGCTCCAAGCCGACGACATCGTTTCTGGTCTCATTCAGCGAAACGATAATCTCATCAAGCTTGGCGTGAATGGCGGCCGTGTCACGGTAACCCTGGATCAGCACAACGCCGGTGATCACGATGGCCGCTACCGACAATGCGTAGGTGACCACATTGGTCAGGCCGAATGGCACCAACGCAGTACAGAGCAGCATGGCTACAAGAAGGACATAGAAGCCCGGTGGCCGGGATAGAAAGTCGCCCATCACAAACAGGAAGCGGTTCATATCCAGGCCGCGGTCAAAAATGCCACGAGTGCGGTGACGGCTACGCAAATTGGAATTGCCGCGAGTAAGGCAGCTTCCAGGACCCAAGTTTCCTTGTCGCTAAACATCAGACATCCTCCCGTTGAGAAAAGGCTGCCCGTAGACTTTCACAGGGCAGCCACAGCCCGCCGCTCCAGACCGGAGCGGCGGGCTCGCGCGTTATTCGATGATCTGCACGACCTTGCGCGTGTCGGGATCGACGAGAACCGCATGATCTCCGACAACCGTATACTTGTAGCGGACATCCGGAACGTCGATTGCGTGGAGCTCGACAGTGTCTGGAAGTGCCGTGCCGACATTGAGTTCGACGCCGAGCAAACTGACTGAGGCCAGCTTCTGCTTATGGATATATTCGCGAATGACCGTCTGTTGTTCGGGCTTGAGAACAATAACATCCCCGGCAAACGAGGTGCCGATGCCCGCCATAAGGACGAGGGCGCCGGCGGCGCTGACGAAATATCTGGTCATGGGAATTTCCTTTCATAGGTCAGTTTGAAGGCGTGGATACGACCAGATCAGCCGCCACTCGCAGGGGCTGGGGCAGGTGCCGCAGGCTTTGCGGGTGCAGCCGGAGCTTCCACCTTTGGCGCTTCAACCTTGACGTTGATATCCTTGCCGCCGTCGCCGCGGATATTGATGACGCCGGTAAAAATAAGCAATACTACGACTGCAATAAGTGCAAGAACAACAGCAATTGCAGTGCCGCCCCCACCACCAGAATTAACAACAGTTGGGCCGTCGGCCATGTGTTCCTCTCCTGTTTTATTTAGTTGCATTTGGGAAACGCCTGCCCCGCTTGAACGTTCCGCCTCGGGACTTGGGTCTTAGCTGATATCCGACTTTGGTCTGGTTCGCCGCGGACTGAAGTCACAGGAACAATCTGGCTGATCTCAAGTTCGGTCCCTCGGCGAACAGGCGTGGTGCCGTCGCCGGATTACGCGAGGAGAAAACCATGAAAATCCACTTTGCAAGTGCCGCTGCAGGCTTGTTGCTTTTGGCTGGGGTCGGCGCCGCCGCAGCTCAGGATGTCGTCATCACACCGGAGCAGGATACGGTCGTCCGCGAATACGTAAAAAAGCAGCCGCTGGCTTCGGTGAAGATCCCGGGCGTGGAGCTGAACGTCGGCAGTGCCTTGCCTGATACGGTCGAGCTGCACGAAGTTCCCAACGTCAAATACCGCTACGTCGTGGTCGACAACCGCACCGTCCTGGTCGACCCCGGCACCCGGAAAATTGTGAAGGTCTACGACTGATCGAATAGCTGCCGCCCGCCGCCGGCCATGGCGGCGGGCAGCGGATTTCACGTTGCGCTCCAGGATGATCGAAGATGATCGATGACGTCGAGACATCGCCAGCCCTTGATACCCGCTTGGGTTCTCTCAGGGCCAGAATGCGCGATGCGCGCATAACAGAGGCCGACATGAAGACCTTTCAGAAAGTCGCATCCATCATGGTTGGCGGCAGTGGCCGCATCAGCGGCGATGACCTGATTGCAGCGTCGTTCGTCCTCGAGGACCAGCCGGAAGGCTTGTGAGGCGGAGTACTCACGTGTGCAGGCTCCCGCAACGCTGATCCCAAGTGTTCTGGTGCTGAACACATTCCTGCTACGGGCCGGCGTCGAAGGCGTGCCCGCTGGCGAGGTCGCGTCGCGCTCAAGCATCGTCCAGAACACCATGTCGCCGCATGTGACGATACTCGGCCATGCTAGCCGATGCGGGCGCCATAGAAAATCACCGCGGCCGGCAGAACCGGGCAGGCCGGTCCAGAGCATCGCCACGCCTATGGTCAGAAATGTCACCGAGGCCAGTTTGGTGCAGATCGGATGATGGTAGCGGGCGATCGCCATCTCGACCGTACGGGCGCCGGCCTGGGAAGGACCCACCAGCGCGCCAAGGCCGACCGCCGCGCCCAGCGTGGTCGGCGCGCTGTTTGCCCTGCAACGCGGGGCTATGCTGCATGTTCGCACAAGTTAGCTCCAACTTGAGGCACGGCGTGAAGTCTCGGTGCTTGCCCCCACGATGGCGAGGTACGAAGTCAAAAGCGGTCAATGTGCTTAGCGATCTACAGTCGACTTCAGCCGCCGTTTCGAATGATGGCGCCCCGCAACCAGATTTGTCGATGATAAGCGATATTAGGCTGTATTCGCGACTATTCGATCGCTCTTCCATAGTGGGCGATTAGATAAAATTGGAAATGATATCCCGGATCGGAGGAGATCGATCCATTCGGGCCGGCATCAGCATGATTGAACCGCAGCTACCGCAAGTTGACAGCGATCATCGGGCGGATCTGGTTTGGTACGAAGTCTTAATACGTCTCACCTAAGGTCCAACTTTGACTTCGGGAGCGCGACGTTCGACAGACATATCTCCGCAGGTTACATTCGCCAGTCAGACAGCGCTCCGCACTCGAATGGATGTCTCTGAATGCCGGGCCTCACGCCTTCACGACCGCACCCGAGAACCTTGGGATGGATGGGCACGACAGCGCTCGCCATGGGTGGCAGCAATCAAAGCCTGTTTCTGATTGCCGCCCTTTTTGTCGGTCAGGGGAATATTCCCGGTCAAGGAAGCGCTGCGGTTCCTTTGCTCGTTGTTGGTCTGCTTCTAGGCTGGGCCGCCGCGCCTGCGTGGACCGAATTGGTTCTCATGTGGCCAAACCGCGTCGGCGGTATCTCTGCAGCGTGCGCCGAAGCCTTCCGACCTTACAGTCCCGTTCTCTCGGCTCTGACGGGCACCTGCTATTGGTGGGGTTGGGTGCCGACCTGCGGACTGACAGCGGTTCTTTCAGCGTCTGCAATCCAGCAATGGTACCTGCCGGGCCTCCCCGTGGAGGCGGTCGCCTGCGGGCTCATCGCATTCTTTACGGCGGTCAACCTGTGTGGAATCAAGTGGGTGGTCCAACTGGCGATCCCGATCGCCACTGCCTCCGCGACGCTTGCGTTTCTCTCATCCCTCGTCCCGGTCATCAGTGGCTCGGTCGACTGGCGGCAGGCGACGGATTTTGCCCTGACCAGCCCGTTTACCGGCCTGTTCGGCGATATCACGTCGGTGATGGCGGGACTGTACCTGATCGGGTTTGCCGCACCGGCATTTGAGGCTGCAGCCTGCCATGTTGGCGAAACCATCGATCCCAACCGCAACATTCCTCTGGCGATGTGGGCCAGCGCCGCAATGGCCGGCGTCTATTTCCTGGTCCTGCCGGTTGTCTGGCTGGGTGTGCTCGGGCCGGAGCCGCTCGGCACCGACCTCGCCATAGCTCTCGGGCCCACCTTTGCGCCCTTGTTGGGGAGTTTCGGCAAGGCGGCCGCCATCTGGCTCATCATGCTGAACATGTTCCATGGAACGTTGCAGCCATTGGCAGGCGCCGCGCGGACCCTTGCGCAGCTGAGCGAAGACGGCCTGCTGCCGAGCTTCCTGGCCAGGCGCACCTCAACAGATTGTCCCTGGGCGGCAACGCTGCTCACAGCTGCCGCGGCAATCGGCTTCATGCTGTGCGGGTATCCGCTCTGGATGATCGCCGCGGCCAATTTTACGTACCTGATCAGCATCTGCATGCCAAACATCGCAGTCTGGCTCTTGCGCCGTGATAGTCCCGAAGCCGAGCGACCCTTCCGGGCTCCCAGGGGAACGATCATCCTTGGCGTAGGCGCGGCTGCAATATGGCTGTTGACCGCCATACTGGGATTTCAGCAATTTGGCCTTCCTACCGTCCTGTTCGGTCTGGCTTTGGCATATTCGGGTGCTGCGCTCTACGCCTGGCGCACGATGGAGGATCGATACGCACTCGGTCTACCCTTGCTGCCACATACGCTTCACCTGAAGCTTACCGGAGCCATGCTTTTTGTGCTCGTGCTTGACGGTGCCGGCTATTTCCTGGCGATCGGCAGCGTTCCCCAAGGCGACACTTCATTGGTAGCCGCGCTGGAGGACATTTTTGTCGTTGTCGCGCTGCTGACCATCAGCGTTGGCCTGATCTTGCCGGGAATGATCACCCATTCGGCGACCGAGGTGAGCAACGCGGCAAAGCGTCTGACATCCGGAACGCTGAAGGATTTCTCTCTCGCCATGGTCGCCCTGGGGCGGGGAGACCTCGCTGCGGCGCATGCCTCCGTGAATATCATGCCGGTTACGGTAAACTCTCGTGACGAACTTGGAGAGATGGCCGAAAGCTTCAACCTGCTCCAGGACAAGGTGAGGGAAGCCGCCCACGGCCTGGACGACGCGCGCGAGAACATGAACGTAGCGCGCACCGAACTGATGGCACGGCACGAGGAAATCGCGCATCTCGCGCACCACGATCCGCTTACCGGCCTGGCGAACCGAGCCGCGCTTGCAGCACACCTGGCCACGACGCTCGAGCGCACAAAAGCAACGCACGCCAGCTTTGCCGTCTTCAGCATCGACCTTGACCATTTTAAAGAGGCGAACGACGTTTTCGGGCACGCCGCCGGCGACGATCTGCTTTGCACCATTTCCCGGCGTCTCCAAACCGCGGCGCCTGAGGCCTTTATCGCGCGCATGGGTGGCGACGAATTCACGGTTGTCCTGGCCATGGATGACCGGTCCGCGAGTGCCAAGGACGTTGCGGACCGTCTGTTCGAATCGGCGGCAGGCAAATTCGAAATCCGGGGCCAGCACATTTCGATCGGGGTGAGCATCGGGGCGGCGATCTATCCGAAAGACGGAGAGAATGCAGCGGCGCTGATGGCAAATGCCGACGCAGCGCTCTACCGGGCCAAGGCGGACGGTCGTCGAATGGTGCAATTCTTCGATCCTGAGATGGATAAGCGGCTAAGAGAGCGCTACGCCTTGCAGCGAGATTTGCGCTCTGCGGTCGCCCATGGCGAACTTGTGCTTCATTATCAGCCGCAAGCCAGGATGGACGGCGAAATCTTCGGCTTCGAGGCACTCGCCCGATGGCACCATCCAAAGCATGGGCTCATCTCCCCAAACGCGTTTGTCTCGCTTGCCGAACAGGATGGCACGATCGTTGAGATAGGTGAATGGACGCTCAGGCAGGCGTGCAGAGACGCGGCCTCCTGGCCCTCACCGCTGCAGATCGCCGTGAACCTCTCTCCCGTGCAATTCCGTTTCGGGGACCTGGTAGGCCTCGTTCACTCTATCCTCTACGAGACCGGCCTTGCTCCGGGGCGGCTGGAACTGGAAATCACGGAAGGGGTTCTCATCCGCGACCGGGCAACTGCCTTGTCGGTTTTGCGGAGGTTGAAGGCGTTGGGCGTCAGGGTCTCGATGGATGATTTTGGCACGGGATATGCCTCGCTGTCCTCGTTGCAGGCGTTTCCATTCGACAAGATCAAGATAGATCGCAGTTTTGTTTCGGGTGTCGGTTCGAATGTCCAATCGGCGGCCATCGTGCGCACGATACTCAGCTTGGGGAATGCGCTGGCCTTACCTGTCATCGCGGAGGGTGTCGAAACAGAGGACGAGCGTGCCTTCCTGATGAAGGAAGGATGTCCCGAAATCCAAGGATATCTGGTGGGGCGCCCGCATCCGATAGCGCTCTACAAAGATGTGACGAATGGGATTTCGCCAGGATCTGCCTTCGGGGAGCCCAAGGATACTACCGCACCTCAGGCGCTTGGCGTAACGCGATAGCCCGGCGCCGACCGTCGGCGCGCTGCTCTTGCAGCATACTGGTGAGCGAGGACTGCTGGCGGTACTGCTCGGGCTCGCCCTTATAAAGGTCGCACTTGTCGGCGCACTGTTTGCCTTGCAGCGCGGGGCCATGTGAGGCATCCGCACGAGTTGGTGCGGGAACCAACCTGCCCTCCCGGCCAGGCGCTTAACAAACCACTTCAAACCCGGCCGTCTCGGCGCTACGCTCGCACCTATGGCCCCACCCACCCAGCCGATCACCGTCACCCGCCGCGACCAGATGTTTCCCATCCTGGGCGACGCCGATATCGAGCGCATGCGCCGGTTCGGCGAGGCGAGTTCCTATGCCGCCGGCGAGCATATCGTCACCGCCGGCACCGTAGCGCCGGGGCTGATCGTCATCCTGTCGGGCACGGTCGATATCACCCAGGATGTCAGGCCTGGCCGGCGCGAGACCATCGTCACTCATGGTCCCGGCAATTTCATCGGCGAGCTGGCGCAGCTTTCCAGCCGGCCGTCGCTGGTCAATGCGGAGGCGGCCGAGCCGGTCGAGGCCTTCGTCATCCCCTCGCAGCGGCTGCGCGACCTGATGGTGCAGGAGGCAAGCCTTGGCGAGCGGATCATGCGGGCGCTGATCCTGCGCCGCGTCGGGCTTCTGGAAAGCGGCTCGAGCGGGCCGGTCGTCATCGGCCCGGCCGGCAATGGCGACACGCTGCGGCTGCAGGGATTTCTGCGCCGCAGCGGCCAGCCGCACCGCGCGCTCGATTCCGACAGCGACCCGTGCGCCAAGACGCTGATTGAGCATTTTCATGTTGACCCGCACCATCTGCCGATCGTGCTCTGCCCCAACGGCAAGCTGATGCACAATCCCGGCGAAACCGAACTTGCCCGCTGCATCGGCCTGCTGCGGCCGATCGATCCCGACATGGTCTATGACGTCGCCATTGTCGGCGCCGGGCCGGCGGGGCTGGCGGCCGCGGTCTATGCGGCATCCGAAGGGCTGTCGACCATCGTGCTCGATTGCCGCGCCTTCGGCGGCCAGGCCGGCGCCTCCGCGCGCATCGAGAACTATCTGGGTTTCCCCACCGGCATTTCCGGCATGGCGCTGATGGCGCGCGCCTACAACCAGGCGCAGAAATTCGGCGTCGAAATAGTCATCCCCGACGAGGCCAAGCTGCTCGGTGCAGCAGGCGAGGGCTACACGCTTACCGTCGGCGACGGTGAAAGCCTGCGCGCACGCACGGTGGTGATCGCCAGCGGCGCCCGCTACCGCCGCCTCGACATCGCCAAGCTGGCCGAGTTCGAGGGCACGTCGGTGCATTACTGGGCCTCGCCGATCGAAGCGCGGCTATGCGTGGGGCAAGAAGTGGCGCTGGTCGGCGCCGGCAATTCGGCGGGGCAGGCGGCCGTCTATCTCGCCAGCCAGGTGCGCAAGGTGACTATGCTGGCGCGCCGCGGCGGCCTCAGGGAAACCATGTCGCGCTATCTGGTCGAGCGTATCGAGGCGCAACCCAACATCGAGGTGCTTGGCGAGACCGAGATCGAGGCGCTGGAAGGCGAAGGCGGCAATCTCACCCAGTTGCGTTGGCGCAACCCCGGCGGCGTCGAGACGCGGCCGATCCAGCATCTCTTCCTGTTCATCGGCGCCGACCCCAACACCGATTGGCTGGCTGGGTGCGATATCGCGCTCGACGCCAGGGGCTTCGTGCGCACCGGCGCCGACATAGGGGCGGGCCAGATGGAGACCAGCCGCAGCGGCGTGTTCGCCATCGGCGACGTGCGCGCAGGCTCGGTCAAGCGGGTCGCCGCCGCCGTCGGCGAAGGCGCCCAGGTGGTGGCTGCCTTGCACGCCTATCTCGCGCGACCCGACGCAGCAGCGCCCGAACTGGCCAGGAGAGCATAATGGATGAATGCAAACACACGCGCGACATCAAGACGGTGACGCCGAGCGCGCTCGGTTGCGAGGAGTGCCTGAAGAGCGGCTCCATGTGGGTGCATCTCAGGCTGTGCCGTACCTGCGGCCATGTCGGCTGCTGCGACGACTCGCCCAACCGCCACGCCACCAAGCATTTCCACGCCACCAAGCACCCTATCATCGAAGGCTACGACCCGCCGGAAGGCTGGGCCTGGTGCTTTGTCGACGAGGCGTTCATCGACCTGGAAGGCGACGTGACGCCGCAGAACGGCCCGATCCCGAAGTTTTTCTGAGGCGGCCGTTCCCGGGCAGGCAAGCCGACGGCCGTGCCGCTATTTCACCGAGCCAGTAACCGTGCGGTCGAGGGCGTCGGGACTGTGGTCGTTGCCGGCAAGTGCGGCAATGATCAGAAGACTGGCGACGACCGGGACGAACAGGATGGCCACGCGGGCCTGCACATAAAAGATGGCTCGCCATTCGCTGCGCTTTTCCGGGCTGTTGTCCATCACACTCACTCTCGCCATGCCTCCCCGGGGCGGGACATAGCGGCGAAGAGTTAAGCAAAGGCTGCTGAATGTGTTAACGCGCGGCGGATTGGGATTTAATCTCGACGGTCAGCGCCGCCCCTCATTGTCATCGGTACGCATCCGGTACGCCTACCCCCGCAGCGCCTGGTCCAGGTCGGCGATCAGATCATCGCCGTCCTCTATCCCCGCCGACAACCGCACCAGCGAATCCGAAATGCCGATTTCGGCGCGCTTTTCCGCCGGGATCGAGCCGTGCGTCATCAGCGCCGGGTGTTCGATCAGGCTTTCGACGCCGCCGAGGCTTTCAGCCAGCGTGAACAGTTGCGTCCGTTCGAGGAAGCGTTTGGTGCCGGCGAGGTCGCGGTCGAGGTCGACCGAGATCATGCCGCCGAAGGCATGCATCTGCTGGACGGCGATGGCGTGCTGCGGATGGCTGGCCAGGCCGGGATAGACGACGCGGCGCACATCTTTTCGCGCCTCCAGCCACTGCGCAATCTTCAGGCCGTTCGTGGAATGCCGTTCCATCCTGAGCGCCAGTGTCTTGATGCCGCGCAGCGCGAGAAAACTGTCGAAGGGACCGGAGATGGCGCCGATGGCGTTCTGCAGGAATTTCAGCTGGGCGGCTAGATCCTTGTTGTCGCCGACGATGGCGACGCCGCCGACCATGTCGGAATGGCCGTTGAGATATTTCGTCGTCGAGTGGACGACGATGTCGATGCCGAGTTCAAGCGGCCGCTGGATGTAGGGGCTGCAGAACGTGTTGTCGGCGACCGTCAATACGCCCTTGCGCCTGGCGAGTGCCGCAACGCCTTCGAGGTCGACGATACGCAGCAGCGGATTGGTCGGAGTTTCGACCCAGAGCAGTTTTGTCTCCGGGCGAATCGCTGCTTCCACCGCCGCCAGATCGGTGAAGTCCACAAAACTCACCTGCAGATTGGCCGAGCGCTTGCGCACCCGCTCCATCAGCCGGAACGAGCCGCCATAGATGTCGTCGGTTGCAACGATATGGGCGCCGCTGTCGAGCAGCTCGAGCACGGTCGAGATCGCCGCCAGGCCGGACGCGAATGCAAAGGCGGCCGAGCCGCTTTCGAGATCGGCCACCGCGCGCTCGAAGGCAAAGCGGGTCGGGTTCTGGCTGCGGGCGTACTCAAACCCCTTGTGCACGCCGGGCGACTGCTGGCCATAGGTCGAGGTCGCGTAGATCGGCACCATCACCGCGCCGGTCAGCGGGTCATGGCTCTGGCCGCCATGGATGGTGCGCGTGGAAAAAGCCAGGCGGTTCTTGCCCGATGGGGGTGTTTCAGCAGTCATCGTGCGCGCCTCAAATGGTTGATCAGGTCGATACGGGTTATCAGGCCGACGAACTCGTCGCCATCGAAGATGATGGCGACCTCGTTGCGGTCGAACACCGGCAGCAGCGCATCCAGCGTCTGGCTGGCCTGCAGCGTGTGCAGATTGTAGGTCATGGCGGTGCGCACCGGGGCGTTGAAGCGGTCCCAGCGGCCGTCATAGGGGCCGTCGACCTTGGCCAAGATGTCGCCCTCATCGATAATGCCGACCAGCTTGCCATTGTCCAGCACCGGCAGCTGCGAGACATCGGAGCGGCGCATGCGGCCATAGGCGTTGAGCAGGCTTTCGTCGGGGCCGACATAAACGGTGTCGCCGGTGCGGTGCGAGCGCATGACGAGGTCGCGCAGATCGCCATGCTGTTCCTGTTCGGCCAGCCCCTGCTCGGCCAGCCAGAAATCGTCGAACACCTTGGACAGATATTTGTTGCCGCTGTCGCAGACGAAGGTGACGACGCGTTTTGCTGTCGTCTGCTCGCGGCAATAGCGAAGCGCGGCCGACAGCAGCGTGCCGGAAGACGAGCCGGCGAGAATGCCTTCCTTCGAAAGCAGGTCCCGCACGGCCAGCATGCTCTGCTTGTCTGGGATGGAATAGGCTTTCCTGACCAGCGACAGATCGGCATTGGGCGGCACAAAATCCTCGCCGATGCCTTCGACGGTCCAACTGCCGGCCTCTTCCATCTTGCCGGTCTTGATCAGCGGCGCCAGCACCGATCCGACGGGATCGGCCAGCACCATTTCGGTCTTCGGCGATGTTCTGGCGAAGTAGCGGCCAAGCCCGGTCAGCGTGCCGCCGGAGCCGACGCCGACGACCACGGCGTCGAGGTCGCCGTCGAGCTGGGCAAGGATTTCCGGTCCGGTGGTGGTCTCATGCGCCTCGGGGTTGGCCGGGTTGGCGAACTGGTTGGCGTAGAAGGCGCCGGGCGTTTCCGATGCGATCTTCTCGGCCATGTCCTGGTAATATTCGGCATGGCCCTTGCCGACATCGGAGCGCGTCATGCGCACTTCGGCGCCGAGCGCGCGCAGATGCTGAATCTTTTCGCGCGACATCTTGTCGGGCACGACGAGGATGATGCGGTAGCCCTTGGGGATGCCGACCTGGGCGAGGCCGAGGCCGGTATTCCCGGCGGTCGCCTCGACGATGGTGCCGCCGCGCTTGAGCTTGCCTTCCTTCTCGGCCGCGGCAATCATTGACAGCGCAATGCGGTCCTTGATCGAGCCGCCTGGATTCTGGCTTTCCAGCTTGATGAACAGCCGGCACTTGCCGGTGTCGAATTTGGTCAGTTCGACCACCGGCGTCTGGCCGATGAGGTCGAGCACCGAGGCGTAGGGCGGACGCAGGCGGGATAACGCGCCGTCCGAACTGCCTGGCGCAGCTTTTCCGTGCTCGCTCATATCGATGTGCTCCCTTGAACAAGCGACCGCCTCGGGGGCAGAGCGGCAGCGTAGCTTCTTTTCCGGCCGTTTGCAGTCGGAAAGAAGGTAGATCGTGCCAATCAACCGGCGAGAGGGGGAATGGAATTCCAGTTTTAGGCCGGCTTTGGACTCAAGCCCAACACCCTCCGTAGCGATCCTTCCCACCCCCCTCTGAGGGGCGTGCTATCCCGCCGACGTCAACAGCTTTACCCTAGCAGCTGCTTGCTCAGCCTAGCGCATTGCACGCGGATGTCGGGGATGGCGTCGATCTCGAAGAAGGTGCCGCGGGTCAGCGGCCCGACGGCGAGGATCTTGGCCGATGCGGTGCCGTCGCCGGCGATGATTTCGCACTTGGCCGTTACATCGAGGCCAAGCCGCAGCGGGTCGGGCCGCGCCAGGCCGCGGTCGACCAGCGAGCGCACGACGCTGTTCGACGTCGTCGAGATGTCGCGGGCGATGCCGGTGCAATCATAGATGCGGGCGACCTGCAGCGTTTCCAGCGCCTTTGTGTGGCGAGACTGGATGCCGACGGTGAATCCATCGCCAGCCTCGATGCCGACGACACGGCCGGCGACCGGGCGGATGCGGCCGGTGCGCACCGCTTCGGTGACGCGGGCATGCACCTCGGGCGCCAGCCGATGGCGATGGATGTCCCACCAGGCCTTGGTGTGCTCAACGAAGCGGCGCTTGGCCGAGGACGGCCAGTTCTGCCAGATTTTCTGATTGAAGGGTCGCAGCCCATCGACGACGTCGCGCCAGTCGATGCCGGCCTTCTGGTTTTCGCGGATCAGATCGCGGAACCAGCCGACGAAATAGGAGAGCTGCGTGCCGAGCGGAATGTCGGCGACGTCGAGCTTGATCGGGTTGCCCTTGCGGTGCGGCGACGGCAGCAGCCCGCGCCGCGATACGGCGACGATCTCGCCGCGATGGCCGCGCTGCTCGAGCGACAGGAAGGCATCGACCATGCTGAGCCCGGTGCCCAGCACCAGCACGCGGGCTTCAGGATCGAGCGCGGTGTCGGCCTCGGTGCCCATGCGGATGGCGTGGCCCTGGCCGGCGCCGGGCTGCTCGTCATGGCCGGTGGCAAGCACCGCCAGATGCGCGACGACGCTGGTGCCGTTGGCCAGCACAACTTCGACGCCGGACGATGTCGGCGAGATCGACAGGCTTTCCTCGCGAATCAGCCTGAGACGGCCGGTTTCCTTTTCGCGCGCTTCGAGCTCGTCGAGCACTTCCTTGAGGTAGCGGGCATAGACGCTGCGCGGCGCATAGAAGGGTGTCTGCGGCGTCTGTTCCTGGCTTATCAGGCCGCGCCCCTGCAACCAGCGCCAGAAATTCAGGGGATCGTCGGCATAGGCGCTCATGCCGGCAGCACTGACGTTCAGCACGTGCGCCGACAAAAGCGTCGAATAGGCGATGCCCTGACCGAAATGCGGACGCTTTTCGATCAGCGTAACGCGCAGGTCCGGATTGGCCGATTTGAGCAGATGCGCGGCCAGCACGACGCCGCTGGCACCGCCGCCGACGATGATGATCGAGCTGGGGATGATCGAATTGGCGCGCGCGACGCTCATGCGAGCACGCTCAGGATCAGGCGGGGACCTTTTGCGCCGGCGCAAGCTCGTCGATGTCCCTCGCGACCGGAAGGTCGTCGAGGACGATGTCGCGCATCTCGGCCAGCGTGCGCTGGTCGAGCACCTCGGCGATCGCCTGCCGGACCTCGAGCATCAGATGTCGGACTTGGCATGTCGCCTCATTGCAGTCTTCACAGCGCTGATACTGGGTGCGGCTGGCGCAGGGGATGGGCGCCAGCGGTCCGTCGAGCACGCGCACGACATGGCCGACCTTGATCTCGTCGGCCGGGCGCGCCAAGCGATAGCCGCCATCCTTGCCCTTGCGGCTCTGGACGAAACCGGCATTGCGCAATTCGCCCAGAATGGCGTCGAGGAATTTCTTCGGAATGTTGTTGCCGCTGGCGATGTCGCCGACAAAGGCGAGCTGTCCCACCGGCAGTTGCGCCAGATGGACCAGCGCCTTGAGGCCGTACTTGCCTTTTTTGGTGAGCATAGACCGAATGTTTCTCTGTCAGGCGATGGCCCAAAACCATCGGTTTCGAAACGCCTGACGTGCCTCCCCGCCGCGTGCAAGCTGCTTCGACACATAAAATCTACTGACATGATATACAAGCCGAGAAACCTTGATTTTGCTTCGTTTTCACGCCGCAGGGGCCACTTTAGCAAGGCTTTGTGCCGTTAAGGTCACAGCCAGCCGCGAGCGATTGCGGCGATGAGCGGCGGCTCCTGCTCCCAATGTCGATAAGATTACTATACTTACCCTCGAACACGCGGAACGTGTTTTCAAATCAACCGTCTTTTACAGCATGGATTTGCCCATTTGGGGCTTTGCCGCGAATTTTGGGTCGCAGCCCGCGGATCGGCGAAACATGACTCCCGACAACTCGGGCGCCGCCCTGCGCCCGATATCAGGACGCCGCCTTGCCGCTCTGAGGCCGGGCGGCCTTGGCGGCCACTGGCACGCCGCTTGACCGCAGCATCCAGCGGTGGCCGTCGCTGCGGAAGTCGGTGAGGCTCAACGGCTCGACATCGATCCTGCGGCAGGCCGCAAGCGGCGCGCCGAGCACCAAATCAGGCCTCTTCCGTAGGAGGGTTGGCAGGACCACCAACTCTTCAGCACGTTGGGGGCGCCGTTTGCGTTTGCGCACGGTTCGGCACGGGCCGGTCACCGCGCCCGCATCAGCCGGTGCTTTTTTTCTAACAAGTGCTTCTTGCTTGGAAGGATTTAACTCTACAAGAATGATAGAATTAGCTGACTATGAACAGGCATCCGGTTTTTCTCATTTTTCATGGAGCCTTTCATGTCCAGCATTTCGCGACGCATTGTCCTCCTGTCGTCGGCAGCTTTGGCGGGTGCGGCCTTCCTCGGCCCGGCCCAGGCGCAGGACCTCAACATCACCATCGGCTACCAGACGGTGGTCGAACCTTCCAAAGTAGCGCAGGCCGACGGCGCCTATGAAAAGGCGACCAAGGCCACGATCGACTGGCGCAAATTCGATTCCGGCGCCGATGTCATCGCCGCCGTCGCATCCGGTTCGGTCGATATCGGCTATGTCGGCTCGAGTCCGCTGGCCGCGGCCGCCAGCCGCGAACTGCCGATCCAGACCATCTTTGTCGTCGGCCTGATCGGCCAGTCCGAGGCGCTGGTCGCCCGCAATGGATCCGGCATCGAGAAGATCGCCGACCTCGCCGGCAAGAAGGTGGCGGTGCCGTTCGTGTCGACCACGCATTACAGCCTGCTTGCCGCGCTGAAGCACGAAAACGTCGACCCGAAGTCGGTCGAAATCCTTAATCTCAGGCCACCGGAAATAGCCGCCGCGTTCGCTCGCGGCGACATAGACGCGGCCTATGTCTGGGATCCGGCGCTCGGCCAGATCAAGACGACAGGCAAGGTGGTGCTGGATTCCTCGCAGGTTGCCGCCTGGGGCGCGCCGACCTTCGACGCCTGGATCGTGCGCACCGACTTCGCCGAAAAGAACCCGGACGCCGTGCGCGATTTCGTCAAGGTGACCGGCGAATCCTATGCCCAGTTCCTGGCCAAGCCCGAGGCATGGTCGGTTTCGTCGCCGGAAGCGGCCAAGATCGCCAAGATCACCGGCGCCAAACTGGAAGAGGTGCCGCAGCTCCTCAAGGGTTACGTCTTCCCGACATTGGAAGAGCAGGCTTCCGACAAATTCCTCGGCGGCGGCACGGTCAAGGCGATCGAGGCAGCTTCGGCCTTCCTCAAGGAGCAGGGCAAGATCGACGCCGTGCTGCCCGACTATTCGAAATACGTGTCGTCGAAATACGTGACCGAGGCTCTGGCCTCGAACTGATCTTCAGTTTTACGCAATTCCGGACGGAAAACCGCTTCACACTTTTCCTGGAATTGCTCTGAACACGCGCGGTTTCCTCTTCCCTGACGCCGCGTGCTGCCTGTCCCGGATCCGCTCAACGAGGGCCGGGGCAGGCTGATTTTTTTCCGGAGCCCCTTTTCATGCCGCATCTCGTACTCCACCCGCATCTCGTACTCGACAAGGTCTCGGTTCACTATGACGGCCAGGCAGCGCCGGCGGTCGACCGAGTTTCCATCGATGTCGCCAAGGGCGATTTCGTCGTGCTGGTCGGCCGCTCCGGCTGCGGCAAGACCTCGCTGCTCAATGTCGCCGCCGGCCTGGTCGAGCCTGCGCGCGGGGTCGCCACGATCGGCGGCCGGCCGATCACCGGCCCAGGCTCCGACCGGGCGGTCGTGTTCCAGAACGATGCGCTGTTTCCCTGGCTGACGGCCCGTGAAAACGTCGCCTTTGCGCTCAGGCTGCGCGGCGTGCCGCAAGCCGAGCGGGCGCGCCGCGCCGACCAGTTGCTGGCGCTGGTCAAGCTTGACGGCGTCGGCGACAAACGCATCTGGGAATTGTCCGGCGGCATGCGCCAGCGCGTCGGACTCGCCCGTGCACTCGCCGCCGAACCGGAATTCCTGCTGCTCGACGAACCGCTCGGCGCACTCGATGCGCTGACGCGCGAGCGCATGCAGACGACGCTGCTCGACCTGTGGACCGCAAGCCGGGTTGGCGTGCTGATGGTCACGCATGGCATCGAGGAGGCGCTGGTGCTGGCCACAAGCATCGTCGTGCTGGCGCCCGGACCGGGCCGCGTGGTGCGGACATTCCAGACCGGTTTCAGCCGGCGCTATGCCGCAGGCGAGCCGATCCGCGCCATCAAGGCCGATCCGGCCTTTGCCGCGGCGCGCGGCGAGCTGACCGATGCGATCTTCGAAGGAGAGGCGGCATGAGCGTCACCTCCTACAGCGAGCGGCCGGCCGCCGGGACCGGCGAGGCCGATGCCATTTCGGTGCCGTGGTCGCGGCCGGTGCGGAAGCGGCGCGGGGTTTCCTCGCGGGCGATCAGCGCCGTCACCATCCTGGCCGCGCTGGCGGCATGGGCGCTGTCTGCGCGCCTGCAACTGGTGTCGCCGGTGTTCCTGCCGTCGCCCGCCGCCGTGTGGACCAAGTTCATCGTGGTGATCAAGGACGGCTTCGTCGACGCGACTTTGCTCCAGCACATCGTCGCCAGCCTCGGCCGCGTGTTCGCGGCGCTGCTCGCGGCCATCGTCATCGGCGTTCCGGTTGGGCTGGCTATCGGCATTTGGACGGTCGGGCGCGGCATCTTCGATCCCTTGCTCGAATTTTTGCGGCCGATCCCGCCGCTCGCCTATCTGCCGCTGGTCATCATCTGGTTCGGCATCGGCGAGCCGTCAAAGATCCTGGTGATCGCCATTGCCATGCTTGCGCCCGTGGCGCTGTCGACGGCCTCGGGCGTGCGCGGTGTCTCAAAGGAGCGCATCGATGCGGCCCGTTCGCTTGGTGCGACGCAGCGCCAAGTGGTGCGCCATGTCATCCTGCCCAGCGCGCTGCCGTCGATCCTCACCGGCCTGCGCATCGCGCTCGGCGCCGGCTGGTCGACGCTGGTTGCAGCCGAGCTGGTGGCGGCAACGCGCGGCCTCGGCTTCATGATCCAGTCGGCCGCCCAGTTCCTGGTCACCGATGTCGTGGTGATGGGAATAGTGGTGATCGCGACAATAGCCTTCGTGCTGGAATTCATCATCCGCCGGATCGAGCGTCAGCTGGTTCCGTGGGCGGGAAAGGAATGACAACAAGTTTCTGCCGGTTTGACCGGCTGCTTCCCTTCGCAGCACGGCGACCGCCGATCCGGAACAGAAGGAGTGATGTCATGACCCAGTCCACCGCGGTGCTGTTCGCCCACCTCGGCAACTGGCTGCTCGCCTGGCGGGAGAACTCGTCGTCACAGCCGCAACCGAAATCGCCGGCCCCCGTGCAACTCGACGCCGAACGCGACCGCCTGCCGCCACGCGACGAGGGATTTTACTGGGCCTGGCAGTATTGGTCGCAGTGAGGTGATGGTGATTAGCGCCAGCCTTCGCGATTTCGTCATCCTAGGGCGAAGCAAGGAGCGAAGCGACGCGGCGCAGACCCTAGGATCCATGCCGAGACGCTGATGCTACGCTCCAGGGGAGCAACAAACCGGGCGCCTACCACCCGGTTCCGCGAAACAGCTCAAACCACTCCGGATTGGCCTTCTCTATCAGTTCGATCTTCCACTGTCTCGGCCATCGCTTCAGCGACTTCTCGCGTTGAATGGCATCGGTGATGTCGAAGAATTCCTCATACCAGACCAGCCGTTGAACACCGTAGCGGCTGGTGAAGCCTGCGCCCTGGCCGGATTTGTGTTCAGGCATGCGGCGGGCGAGATCGTTGGTGACGCCGATGTAGATCGTGCCGCGTTTTTGGCTTGCAGTCATGTAGACGTCGCCGGTCATGGTTTCAGGGTATCGAGCCTCGGTTCGCGCACAAGCGACATTCTGATCCGTTCCACTCTACGGCAAACGTCACGGCATGGATCCTAGGGTCTGCGCCGCGTCGCTTCGCTCCTTGCTTCGCCCTAGGATGACGAGTGCTGGGTTCTGAAGAAAATATTTCCACGTCAAGCAGCCAACTCGCAAAATCGTTTCTCTACTAAATTTATAGACCTACCTAGCCTTGTCTCTCATCCACGGCAGGGAGCCCTTCCCGGCGCCGGTTCGCAGCGAAGGAAGAGGGATCATGTTCAGCCTGACCAGACGCGTTTTCGGCCTTGGCCTTTTGGCGGCGGGCATTGCTGCCTCGCTCAGTGCCTCGGCGCAAGAGTTGAAGCAGCTCAACATCGGCTATCAGAAGACCGGCCTGCCGGTCATCGCCCGGCAGCAGCAGGTGATCGAGAAGGCGCTGAGCGACAAGGGTGTCGCGGTGAAATGGGTCGAATTCACCGCCGGCCCGCCGTTGGTCGAGGCGCTCAATGTCGGCGCCATCGATGTCGGCTGGACCGGCGACGCACCGCCAATCTTCGGCCAGTCGGCCGGCGCCAACATCGTCTATGCGGCGGCACTGCCGGCCAATGGCGACGGCGAAGCGATCTTCGTCAAGCCGGCATCGCCGATCCAGTCGCTCGCCGGCCTCAAGGGAAAGCGCATCGGCGTCGGCAAAGGCACCAGCGCGCACAATCTGCTGGTCGCGGCACTCGAAAAAGCAAACATCCCCTTCGACCAGATCACCCCGGTCTATCTCAGCCCGGCCGATGCCGCGGCGGCTTTCGCCAGCGACCAGATCGATGCCTGGGCGGTCTGGGATCCGTTCTACGCCATCGCCGAGACACGCTACCAGCCGCGCGTGCTGGCGCGCTCCAGCGAGGTGCTCAAGGTGAACACCTATTTCCTCGCCAACAAGGATTTCGCCAAGGCGCATCCGGAGACGATCACCACGACGATAGCGGCGCTCGGCGTGGCGGCGAAATGGGCGGACGCGAACCGCGACAAGGTTGCCGCGGCGCTGCATGAGGTGACCGGCGTGCCGCTCGATGCACAGACGATCGCGGCCAACCGCACCAAATTCGGCATCTTCCCGATCACCGACGAGATCATCGCCGGCCAGCAGGCGACAGCCGATCGCTTCTACAAGCTCAAGCTGATCCCGAACGCGGTGCGCATCTCCGACGCCGTGTGGACCGCACCGGGCAATTGAACTTTCTTGTGTGGCGCCGGGCGGAAAACGCCCGGCGCCTTTGCCGTTTCAAGCCTCAGGGATTTCGCCATGACCGCTTCATCAAGCCCGCAAGCCGGCCCGCTCGATTTCTTCTGGTTCATCCCGACGCATGGCGACGGCTCCTATCTCGGCTCCGAACAGCAGCAGCGGCCGCCGGAGTTCGCTTACTTCAAGGAGATCGCACAGGCCGTCGACCGGCTCGGCTTTCCCGGCGTGCTTTTGCCGACCGGGCAGAATTGCGAGGATTCGTGGATCACCGCCTCCGGCCTTGCAGCGCTGACGGAAAAGCTCAAATTCCTGGTGGCGCTACGGCCCGGCGTGACGTTGCCCACCTTCGCGGCGCGCCAGACGGCGGCGCTCGACCGGCTGAGCAATGGCCGCCTGCTGCTCAATGTCGTGGTCGGCGGCAACCCGACCGAGCTTGCCGGCGATGGCGTGTTCCTGCCGCATGACGAGCGCTATGCGCAGGCGCAAGAGTTTCTGACCATCTGGCGCGCGCTGGTGTCGGGCGAGAGCGTCAACTTCAACGGCAAATATTACCGCGTCGACAATGGCCGTCTTGATCTTCTGCCGCAACAGGAGCGGCCGCCGCTCTATTTCGGCGGCTCGTCCGATGCCGGCCAGGAGCTCGCCGCCGATCTCGTCGACATGTACCTGACCTGGGGCGAGCCGCCGGCGCAGGTGGCGGAAAAACTCAGCGCGGCGCGCAACAAGGCTGAACGGCGCGGCCGCAAACTGCGTTTCGGCATCAGGCTGCATTTCATCGTGCGCGAGACCGAGGAAGAGGCCTGGCGCGCCGCCGACCGGCTGATCAGCCACGTCACCGATGCCCAGATCGAAAATGCCCAGGCCCGCTTCACCAAGGAGATGGACTCTGTGGGACAGCGGCGCATGGCCGAACTGCATGGCGGCCGCCGCGACCGGCTGGTGGTGTCACCCAATCTGTGGGCCGGCGTCGGCCTGGTGCGCGGCGGCGCCGGCACCGCGCTGGTCGGCTCGCCGGAGCAGATCGTCGAGCGCATCCGCGAGTATCAGGCGATCGGCATCGACACCATCATCGGCTCTGGGTACCCGCATCTCGAGGAAGCCTACCGTGTCGCCGAGCTTCTGTTCCCGCGTCTCGGCCTGGGCACCAGGCGGGCACGGGCGCATGAGAACATCGCCAATGAATTCGCCGTCGGCTTCCACGGCGCCAACCGCCTGCAGGCCTCGTCGTGAGTTTTGCCCGGCGCGTCAAACAGAACGGCATCGGCTGGCTGCTGCCGGCGCTGGTCATAATTGGCTGGGAAGCCGCCAGCCGCGCCGGCGTGATGCCGGCCAATGTGCTGCCGGCGCCGAGCGCGGTGGCCGAGGCCTTCTGGCGGCTGACGCTGTCGGGCGAGCTGATCGAAAACATCGGCGTCAGCACGCTGCGTGCGCTGGCCGGCTTTGCCATCGGCGGCTCGATCGGCTTTGCACTCGGCCTTGCCAACGGGCTGTCGGCGCTCAGCCGCGGCCTGACCGACACGACGCTGCAGATGATCCGCAACATCCCGCATCTGGCGCTGATCCCGCTGGTCATCCTGTGGTTCGGCATCGACGAGGAAGCAAAACTGTTCCTGGTGGCGCTCGGCGTGTTCTTCCCGATCTACGTCAACACGCTGCTCGGCATCCAGAGCGTCGACCCGCAGCTGGTCGAGATGGGCCGGGTCTACGGCATGGACCGCCGCGCGTTGTTTTTTCAGGTGATCCTGCCCGGCGCGCTGCCGGCGATCTTCGTCGGCCTGCGCTATGCGCTGGGCATCATGTGGCTGACGCTGATCGTTGCCGAAACCATCTCGGCCAGTTCCGGCCTCGGCTACATGGCCATGCAGGCACGCGAATTCCTGCTGATCGATGTGGTCGTGCTGTCGATCCTGATCTATGCGCTGCTCGGCAAGCTTGCCGACAGCTTCGCCCGCCTGCTCGAGCGGCTGTCGCTCGGCTGGCATCCCGCCTTCCAGAACGCCTGAGGGTTCGATGCCAACCGCCAGCCTGACCGCCATCCGTTCCTTCGTCGCCGCGCCGGAACCGTCACGGCCGGAGGAGGCCGTCGAAAGGCAGCGCGCCTTTGCCTTCAAGGGCATGGAAAAGCGCTTTGGCGACAAGGTCGTGCTCGACTGCATCGATCTCGACGTGCCGGTCGGGCAGTTCGTTGCCGTCATCGGCAAGAGCGGCTGCGGCAAGAGCACGCTTTTGCGGCTGCTGGCCGGGCTCGACCGGCCGACGGCAGGATCGCTGACATTCGGGCCGGAAGCCAAGGCCGGCGCTGGCGAAGAGAGCCGCTTCATGTTCCAGGAGCCGCGGCTGTTGCCCTGGGCCAGCGTGGTGAAAAACGTCGAGGTCGGGCTGACCGGGCTTGCCACCGGTGCGGAAGCCAGGCGGCGCGCGCTCGCCATCCTGGGTGAAGTCGGCCTCGCCGACCGCGCCGACGAATGGCCCTCGGTGCTGTCGGGCGGCCAGAAGCAGCGCGTGGCGCTGGCGCGTGCACTGATCGGACAGCCTCGGATCCTGGCGCTCGACGAGCCGCTCGGCGCGCTCGATGCGCTGACCCGCATCGAAATGCAGCAGCTTCTGGAACGTATCTGGCTGGAGCAAAAATTCACCGCCGTGCTGGTGACGCATGACGTCGCCGAGGCGGTTGCGCTCGCCGACCGGGTGGTGGTGATCGACGAGGGCCGCATCGCGCTCGATCTCGACGTGTCGGTGGCGCGGCCGCGCCGGCGTGGTTCGGTCGAGCTTGCCAGGCTGGAGGGCAGGATTCTGGATCAGCTGTTCGGGTAGAGCCTATCGCGGGCAGGGCATTCTATCCGAACCGGATAGATAGGTAACAGAATGGACCGGCAATATGGGGTGGCTGTTTTCTTGCTCGCCGGGTTGGCCCTGTTTGCGACTGCGGGTTTGACCAGCGCCTTCCCCCACTCCGTCACCGCTTCGCGGCGCCACCTCTCCCCCCTCCGGAGGGAGGGGAAGGGAGCCAGGCCGCATAAGTTCGCGCCCCTGCAAGGCTCGCGCCTTTCCTCTCCCCCGTCGATCGGGGGAGAGGTGTCGAGCGAAGCTCGACGGAGTGGGGGTCGATCTGTGGCGGTCGACTTTCGTCGCAACTCACCCCGGCGAACGGCTCGCCCATACCAGCCCGGCGAAACCGACCAGCATGGTCACGATGCCGATATAGAGCCATTGCGACTGGCCGGTCATGAAGCTGCCGCCGACCACGCCAATGCCTTGCAGCGACCACAGCGCGCCGATGGCCAGTACGATCAGAGCCAGCAGATGTTTGAGCAGTCTCATCGTTGGAATCCCTTTTCAAAGTCGATGGTCAACTGCGCCATGACCGTGATGACAGAGCGAAAGGACGGCGCCCAATCGCGCTCTCTTCTACTTGTAATATAACGTCCTGCCTTGCTCACGGAATCTGTGAAACAGCTCGCAATATCGCCGGCGATACGGCCGCGCCACACGAAAGATGCCTGACAAACTGTTTCCCAGCGACTCCAAACGTGTGCCGGTGCCACGGAACTGCCCGATGCTTGCCGCATTTCCTGCCTTATTCGACACTTAACGGCTGGGGTCTGTCGAAAACGGAGCCAATCCCCCCAACATGAAGAAAACAAACCAGACCGCGCTTGTCGCGGTAACGATCGCGGCTGGCCTGATGGTCGGTGCATCCGCCTCCTCCGCCGCTGGCCAGTGCGGCCGCGCCTCCTGGTACGCACTGCATTCCAGGACCGCCAATGGCGAACGCATGAACCCGTCGGCGCTGACCGCCGCGCACCGCAGCCTGCCTTTCGGCACCAAGTTGAAAGTGACCAACCAGAATAATGGCCGCAGCGTCATCGTGCGCATCAACGACCGCGGCCCGTTCATCAAAGGGCGCGTGCTCGATCTGTCCAAGGGCGCCGCCGGCCAACTCGGCTTCATCGGCTCCGGCCATACCTCGGTGTGCATGGCGCGCGTCTAGATCTGTCCAAGTCCGGCCCGATCGGGCCGGACACATCCTGCCCCGTCGTCCAACAGCCTTGCATTTTGCAGTGCACATTGAGCCGGCTGCACCCGCCCAACGCGGTTTCTCAAGGCCTTGGACGAAAGATTGGCATATGTCACGCCACGTGACGTATTGCATCGCAGCAATATCTTGTTAACCTCCGCGCGAGACATTCAAGGCTCGGCGCTGTCCGTCGTCCCTTCGGTCACGGCAGCTGCGGAGTACCTGATGTTCTACCAGCTCTATGAAATGAACCATGCCGCCCTGCAGCCCGCGCGGCTTTATGCCGATGCAGTGCGGCTGTTCTACACCAACCCGCTCAATCCGTTTTCGCATACGCCGTGGGGCCGCTCGGTCGCCGCCACCGCCGAACTGTTCGAGCGCACGACGCGCCGCTACAGCAAGCCGCATTTCGGCCTGAGCAAGACCGTGGTCGACTGGAAGAGCGTCGAGGTCAGCGAAAAGACGGTGTGGTCGAAGCCGTTCTGCAATCTTACCCGCTTCGAGCGGTCGGTGCCCGCCGGGCGAAAGGCCGACCCCAAGCTTCTCATTGTGGCGCCGATGTCGGGCCATTATGCGACGCTGCTGCGCGGCACGGTCGAGGCGATGCTGCCCTATGCCGACGTGCACATCACCGACTGGGTCGATGCCCGCATGGTACCGGTGATTGACGGCCATTTCGACCTCGACGATTATATCGACTACATCATCGACATGCTGCATGCGCTGGGGCCGGACACCCATGTGATGGCGGTGTGCCAGCCTTCGGTGCCGGTGCTGGCAGCGGTGGCGCTGATGGAAAAGCGCGGCGATCCCTTCGTGCCCTCGACCATGACCTTGATGGGCGGGCCGATCGACACCCGCCGCAATCCGACCGCGGTCAATCTTCTGGCCAAGGAAAAGGGCATCGACTGGTTCCGCGACAACGTCATCATGCACGCGCCCTGGCCGGTGCCGGGCTTCGGCCGCGAAGTCTATCCGGGCTTCCTGCAGCTGTCGGGCTTCATGAGCATGAACCTCGACCGGCACATCACCGCCCACAAGGACTTCTTCATGCACCTGGTCAAGCATGACGGCGACAGTGCCGAGAAGCACCGCGATTTCTACGACGAATATCTGGCGGTGATGGACCTGACGGCGGAATTCTATCTGCAGACCGTCGACACGGTGTTCGTGCGCCATGCGCTGCCCAAGGGCGAGATGACGCATCGCGGCGAGGTGGTCGACACCAAGGCGATCCGCAATGTCGCGCTGTTCACGGTCGAAGGCGAGAACGACGACATTTCCGGCCTCGGCCAGACCCAGGCCGCGCATAATCTCTGCCCCAACATCCCGGCTGACCGGCACGCGCATTACATGCAGCCGGCCGTCGGCCATTACGGCGTCTTCAATGGTTCGCGATTCCGCTCTGAAATCGTGCCGCGCATCGTCGATTTCATCACCAGCTACGGCCGCCAAACACGCGTAGCGGTGAAACCCAAGCTGGTCCGCTCCGCCAAAGGCTGAGGCTCGATCCGGCTGCAGCGTGCATTGCCCGCAAAAGCGGGGCGATTTTTGCGCGCCACAGGCGTTCTGTTGCACAATAGACGCTGTTGGGCGGGCGCGGGTAACCATGCCGAAGAATCTGGCTCCCCCCATAATTGACACGGAGTGTAAATCCCCTTTAACCTTTCGTTAAGAACAAGGGCGAACGGGGACAATGACTTCCTCACCGATAGCACGGACGCTGCGCTTGTGGGCGGCAGCAGGGCTGGCGATCTCTGCGTGCTGGGCAGTGCCGGCACTTGCAGGCGGCGCCATGGCGACGGGCGGCATGACCTCGCAGCCGATCGGCCACTATGATTTCTGTAAAACCCAGCCCGGCGAATGCTCGATCCGGCCGAGCAACCTCAACCCCGCCGCGATGACCGACGCCTTCATGCGCAAGCTGATCAACGTGACGTCAAGGGTCAACGCCGCCGTCAAGCCGATGAGCGACTACGACATCTATGGCAAGGACGAGGTCTGGGCCTATCCCGACAAGGGCGTCGGCGATTGCGAAGACTATGTGCTGGAAAAGCGCCGCCAGCTCTCGCGCTCTGGCGTGTCGCTGGCCGATCTCTTGATCACCGTCGTGCGCAAGCCGGACGGCGAAGGCCATGCCGTGCTGACGGTGCGCACCGACAAGGGCGACTACGTCCTCGACAATCTGACCGACAAGGTGAAGATCTGGGACGCCACTGGCTATCGCTTCCTCAAGCGGCAGGCCATCGACAACACCGGCCGCTGGGTCTCGATCCGCGGCGGCCAGCAGGTGCTGGTCGGCGCGGTTCAGTAAATAAGGACGATGCATGTGAGAGCGTCGCTGCGAACAGCTTCGTCGGAAGCCCGCGGCTAATAACTTTCACGAGATAACCGCAAGTCGGCGCTGCCCCTCATTGCCCTGCCGGGCATTTCTCCCCGTATAGTGACGGGGAGAAAGATGCTGCCATCGGTGATTTCGCCAATCGTCAACGTTGCAAAATAGTCGCCGGCAGGCGGATGAGGGCAGCGCTGCCCTCGAAATCTTATCTCTCGAAACGCCTCCTCAAAAAATTTCGCTACCTGCGTGAACCAAACCGTCTCCAGCGGCGACACACAGCCGTAACCAGAACCCAACCACCCAAACATGGAGACTTCAAATGACTGCTTTCCTTCGTAATGCCTTCCTCGCCGTTGTTGCGGTGTCTTCCTTGGCCGGATCCGCCATGGCCGATCAGACCGGTTGCGCCAAGACCAACAACTGGGGCAATCGCTGTTGCGAGCTCAACTCGGACTGCCTGGGCGGTGGCCGCGGCGGCGATCATGACAGCACTGGCGGCCGTGGCGGCCAGGCCGGCGCGAAGTAATCGTGCCATATGCCCGCTGGCTATCGGCCGGCGGGCATCGCTTTCAGGAACAGCGCAAGCAAACCTTGCGCCTTGGCATCGCTTACCGGATTACTCTCGCCGCTCCAGTGCGGCCCGGATCGACGCGGTGATGCGGGCAAGCTCGGCTTCGTCCAGCTTCTCGATGTTTTCGGCCAGGAGATTGGCCAACTCGGTGGCGGCAGGACTGAGGCCGGACGTATCGAGTCTCACCCGCGGATGTGAGGCCTCGGCCAGACGCGCCAGCTCTTCGGCATCGTCCCAGATGACGTTGAAATAGCCGATGATCTTCTGGATCAGCGTCCAGGTCGGCGCGCCGCGGCGGCCATGTTCCAGCGCCGACAAATAGGCGGCGCTGACTCCGATCGCCTGCGCCATGTCCTTCTGGCGCAAGCCGCGCTCGGCTCGAAGCGCCCGCAGTTTTTCGCCGAACGGCGTCATCAGCGGGTTCGCCTGAGTCGAACGTAGAGCGCGCCCGAACCGCCGTGGTTGCGGGCGGCGTGATCGTGGCTGGAGACCAGCGGCCGGAAGGCAGGCGTCGACAACCAGGCAGGCACGGCGCGCCGCAAGACGCCGTCGCCGCCCGACGACGACCCTTTTCCCGTAATGACGAGGACATAACGGATGCCGCCGGCATGGGCCCGGTGCAGGAACGAAAACAGCAGCGAATAGGCCTCGTCCTGGGTCATGCCATGCAGATCGACGCGGCCTTCGATCGGCAGCCGGCCCTTCTTCAGCTTGTCCAATGTCGGCTCGTCCAGCGCGTGCGATACATGCTGCGCCTTCGGCTTGGCGGCGAGGACCGGACCGACAGCGACCGGCGTCTGTGCCGGCTTAGGGTCTACGACGATGTCGGGAATCTCGACCGCGGTCCTGCCCTTCAGCGGTCGGGCGGTGCGCGCCACCAGGTTCCACAGCACCCGATCGTCTTCGTTGAGTTTATCGGGGCGCTTGCTCATCGATTCCTCCCCGAAACGAGAGCGCCTGGAACCAAGGCATAGAAATCGGCCGCATTGCGAACGACGCCGGCGATCTCGCCGGCCGCATCGCCGGAGCCGGCGAACAGATCGCCCCGCGCCGGTCCGATGATGGCCGAGCCGGTGTCCTGCGCAATCATCAGCCGCCGGAACGGTTTTCCGTCGAAGGCGGTCAGCGACGGAGCGTCGATGTAGAAGGGGGTACCGAATGTGTGCAGCAGCCGGTCGACCGCGAGCGAACGGCCCGGCGTCAACGGCACCTTGGCGGCGGCGACAGGACCGAGTGCGGCATCGTCGACATCGGCTTCGCGAAAGAAGATGTAGGAGCGGTTCTGCCAGAAGATCTCGTCGACGCGATCCGGATGCGCCCTGAACCAGGCGCGGATAGACTGCATCGTCACTTTTTCCAGTGGGATTTCGCCGAGTTCGGCGAGAATCTTCCCCGGACCGCTGAAACGTTGGCCGGATTTGGCGGCGTAGGTGACGCGGCAAAGCCGGCCGTCGGTCATCTTCAGCCTGGCCGCACCTTGCACATGGATGAAGAAGACGTCGACCTTGTCGGCAAGCCAAGCGATTTCCAGGCCTTGGCCGGCCAGCGCGCCTCTCTCGATCTCACCGCGGTTGAAATATTCAACCGGGCCCTGCGGCGTGTCGCGGGCGAAGGCCAGGTAGTCGTCCATGCCCTTGGGGCGGTTGGCGTCATCGATGTCGACGAGGTCGGCCGGTCGCGCCAGAAGCGGCACGGTGAGTTCATCCGTGCGCACCGGCGAGGCCTCGGCCTCCGGCTCGTAGAAGCCGGTGACCAGGCCGGGGTTTTCGGATCGAATCTGGACTGGGGCGAAATGGCGCTCGAAAAAAGCCTTGGCCGCCGACCGATTCGCCGGCGAAACGGTGCGCGCCTCGTCATAAGCGCCGGCAAACGCGTCGAACCGTACGCCCAACGAACCGGTGCGGTAGGGCTTGTTCAGGACATGAAAGGCCGAACGGCGGAAGGCTTCGAAAGCGGGCAGATGGTCATCGGAATTCCAACCGGGAAGATCATCGAAGGACTTTTCCACGAAAAGCGGCGAGAGCGACACCTCAGCCTCGCCACTGCCCATGTTTGCCTGCATGTCGCTATCCCAAAAAAGCTGCCCGCACCGGGCGACATGCATAGGCTCAGTCTTCTTCCTCGGTGGCGACCAGCTTCCAGTTCGGATCGCGCGAGCGTGTGTCGCGGGCGAAGGTCCAGACATCCTTGACCTCGGCCACCGTCTCGGGATCGCCGTCGATGACGGCACCCGCCTTGTCGCGGGTCGCCGAAATCAGTTCGCTCACGATGCGCAGCGTGATGTGGGCCTCGCCGCCCTTCATCTCGGCCGAGACGATGTCGGCCTTGTCGATGCCGACGAAGGAGGACTGGATCTTTTCGGCTTTCGCCTCGCGGTCGCCAATCGCGGCAACGAAGCCGTCAAAAACCTCGCGCGACAACAGGTTCTTCAGCGTTTTTCGGTCGCCATCGGCATAGGCCATGACGATCATCTCATAAGCCATCTTGGCGCCGTCGACGAAGACTTTGGGGTCGAAGGAGGGATCATTGTCCTTGATCGCGCGCAGGCCCTTGTTGAGGTCGGTGTCGGGCTTGGCGAAGGCATCGATGGCCGCATAGGTCTCGGCAGCCGTCTCGCCCGGCATGCGCTTGCGTGGCAGCGAAACCACATTTTCGGGCTTCTGGGTCGCGTCCTTCTCGGTGCGGCTGGCCGTGTACGGATCGAAGGGCGGGCGCTCGCTGCCCGTGCGGCGGCCAAGCACGTTGCGCAGCTGGAAAAAGATCACCACCGCCGCAATCAGAAAGAAAATGGTGCCGAAGTCGAAGAATCCCATATCTTTCGCCAATCAATCCCTGACCTGGCCGGGACCGCCAGCCAATCGGGCGGCGGTCGCATGGCGTTAAACATGCAAAGCATATAGAACGCATGGCGCAATCATTCAAATCAAAGGCAGGCATACCTATCTAACGGCCTCAGTGCCAGCGGCGATTATGCGCCGCCCGGCAAACATGGAAACGATCGGTCAAGACTTGCGCATTTCCTTCCTTCCTCTGTTCCTGCTTGCGCTGCCGCTGCTGGAAATCGCCGGTTTCGTCATTGTCGGCCGCGAGGTCGGGGCGCTGGCGACGGTCGGTCTGGTGCTGGCTTCAAGCATTGCCGGCGTGCTTCTGCTCCGGCACCAGGGTTTTGGCGTCATGGCGCGGGTCCGCGCCGAGATGGCCGGCGGCGGCGACCCCAGCCGCCAGCTCGCGCATGGCGCCATGATCGTGGTCGCCGCGATCCTGTTGATCATCCCCGGCTTCATCACCGATATTGTCGGCCTGCTGCTGTTCCTGCCGCCGGTGCGCGACCTTGCCTGGCGCAGGCTCAAGGGCCGCATCGTCGTCGCGACCGATTTCACCGCCGGCGGTTTTCGCGGCAGGTCGCGTGACAAGGTCATCGACCTCGACGACCGCGACTATTCGCGCGAGGACGATTTCAAGCGCGGTCCCGACCATAACTCGCCGTGGCGCCGCCTGAAGGACGACTGAACGTCACCTTGCCAACGACTGACTATTGACCCCTTTCGGCCTGAAGGCGGCAAACCTTGTCTTGTCTTGCCGACCATGCTAGCCAACGCCCGATTTCAATTCGGTCAGCGCTGCTGTCCAGGCAAAAGGAACAAGGCTCATGGCCAGCAAAGATGACGCGCCGGTCGGCGCCGCCAACGGCAACGGCGAAACGGCGCAGCCCTCGCTCAACGTGCTTGCCCAGTATGTGAAGGACCTGTCCTTCGAAAGCCCCGGCGCGCCGAACTCGCTGCGCGGCCGCGACAAGGCCCCAGGCATTGCGATCAACGTCAATGTCAATGCCAACCCGCTCTCCGACAAGCAGTTCGACGTCAATCTGACCTTGAACGCCAAGGCGTCCTTCGACCAGGAAGTGCTGTTCAATGTCGAACTGGTCTATGGCGGCGTCTTCGCCATCGCCGGCTTCCCGCAGGAGCACATGCTGCCGATCCTGTTCATCGAATGCCCGCGGCTTTTGTTCCCGTTCGCCCGCCAGATCATCGCCGAAGCCACCCGCAATGGCGGCTTCCCGCCGTTGATGCTCGACCCGATCGATTTTGCCCAGATGTTCCAGCAGAAGCTGGCCGAGGACCAGGCGGCATCGAAGGTCAAGGTGAGCTGAAGGCAAGCGTCACGCGCATGAGTTGAAAGCCCGGCTTCGTGCCGGGCTTTTTGTATACTGAGATGCTGGCGGGACAGCACCCCCTCTGCCTTGCCAGGCATCTCCCCCTCATCGCGACCTTCGCCAACTTTAGACGTTGCAGGAATGGGCTGGAGCGGCGAAGCTGCTGATCTCCCCCCTTGAGGGGGAGATGGCCGGCAGGCCAGAGAGGGGTGTGACGGAACGCTACCTCCGCGATCCGTTCACCCCGCCGCCACCTTCAGCCACAGCGCCTTTTCACCCAGCGTCGCCACCAGCCCCGCATGCGCCGCTCGCTCGCCCTCAGTCAGGCGCGGCGGCAGGGCGATTGGCCTGGCGGCGATCGAGATGTCGATGTCGGCAACGTCGCCATTGCTGTTGAGCTGCACCACGACCGCGTCGAGGACAAGTGCGGCCTGCTTGCCGCCGATGAGTTCGATGTAGACCTCGGCCAGGAGCTCGGAATCGAGCAGCGCGCCGTGCTTGGTGCGGTGGCCGTTGTCGATGCCGTAGCGGCGGCAGAGCGCGTCGAGCGAATTGGGGCCCATCGGATGCTTGCGCCGCGCCAGCGCCAGCGTGTCGACGACGCGCCCGGTGTCTATGGCCGGCTGGCCGAGCCGCCCGAATTCCGTGTTGAGGAAGCCGATGTCGAAATTGGCGTTGTGGGCGACGAGCTTGGCGCCGTCGGTGAAGGCGAGCCATTCCTCGGCGATTTCGGCAAAGGTCGGCTTGCCGACGAGGTCGGCGGCGCTGATGCCGTGCACGGCTTGCGCCTCGACATGGACGGCGCGCCCCTGCGGATTGATGAATTTGTGGAAGGTGCGGCCGGTCGGGAAGCGGTTGACCAGCTCGACGCCGCCAAGCTCGATGATGCGGTCGTCGCGCATGTCGAGTCCGGTGGTTTCGGTATCGAAAATGATCTCACGCATAGAATCAACTCACTCCTGGAGGAGTAGAATCATGGAGCGCAACAAAATGGCAATGGGCAATGCCGACAGCCTGCCGTCAGGAGCCTTATGGGCGCGACTTATCCCCCAGGAGTTAGCAGGCGAGCTCAGCGCCCTGAGAGCTCGGCAATGATCGCGCCGACCGCGCTGCGGGCGGCGTCCATGCCTTCACCGGTGTCGATGACGAAATCGGCCTGCCGGCGTTTTTCGGCATCGGGCACCTGCTTGGCCAGGATGGCCGCCAGCTTTTCCTCGCTCATATCAGGACGCGCCAGCACGCGGGCGCGCTGGATATTGGCCGGCGCGGTGACGACGACGACCTTGTCGACACGGTTGCGGCCGCCGGTTTCGAACAGCAGCGGAATGTCGAGCACGACGAGCGGCGCGGCGGCGGCGCGGTGCCTTGCCAGAAAGGCATCGGCATCGGCCCGCACCAGCGGATGGACGATCGCCTCCAATNGCGGCGGCGGCGCGGTGCCTTGCCAGAAAGGCATCGGCATCGGCCCGCACCAGCGGATGGACGATCGCCTCCAATGTCTTCAGCGCAGCAGCGTTGCCGAGCACGCGGCGCGCCAACTCGGTGCGGTCGACCGAACCGGCAATCACGGTGCCGGGAAAGGCCGCCTCGACGAGAGGTGCTGCCTTGCCGGCATAGAGGCGATGCACGGTCTCGTCGGAGTCATGCACCGGCACGCCGGCGTCGACGAACATTTTCGCCGTCGTCGACTTGCCCATGCCGATCGACCCGGTGAGGCCAAGCACGATCATCATTTTGCGCCCATCATTTGCGACCCATCATTTGGCGACGATGTCGGCGACGATCATCTGTCGCAACTCAGGCGTGACCTGCGGCTTCTTGCCGAACCAGCGTTCGAAACCGGGCACAGCCTGGTGCAACAGCATGCCGAGCCCGTCGACCGTCTTCAAGTTTCTCGCGCGGGCAGCGGCAAGCAGCGGTGTTTCCAGCGGCACATAGACGATGTCTGCGACAATGGCGTGAGCTGGCAGGCCGGCCGGATCGGCGGCCAGCGTCGCATCGCCATGCATGCCAAGTGCCGTCGTGTTGATCAGCAAGCCGGCATCGCCAAGCAAGTCGCCGACCGCGCCATGCGCCGAGACGCCGGCCCCGAAGCGGTCGGCGAGTTCCTGCGCCCGCGCCAATGTGCGGTTGACGATGCGGATATCTTTGATGCCGCGCGATTTAAGCGCGTGGATGACCGCGCGCGACGCGCCACCGGCGCCGAGCACCACGGCCGGAGCGTTTCTCTCCCAGCCCCGGGCATGCTCGTCGAGATTGCCGGCAAAGCCGATCCAGTCCGAATTGCCGCCCCACAGCACGCCGTCGTCCAGCCACAGCATGTTGACCGCGCCGATCATCTCCGCCGCCTCGTCGCGGCGCTCGACCCGGGCGAAGGCGACTTCCTTGTGTGGAATGGTGACGTTGCCGCCCTGATAGCCATTGGCCTGGAGGGAAGAGAGGAACTCGGGAAAATCGGCCGGCGCGACATCGATCGCATGATAGCTGCCGTCGATGCCGTATGTGTTCAGCCAATAGCCGTGGATCTTCGGCGAGCGCGAATGCGCGATCGGATGGCCGGTGACGAAAGCTTTTTTCTCAACCATCGATGGCTCCGAGCGCACGCAATTCCGCCAGCACCGGTAACAGCGGCAGGCCGACAATGGTGAAATAATCGCCTTCGATCTTTTCGAACAGCTGGATGCCTTCGCCCTCGATCTGGTAGGCGCCGACGCTCGACAACGCCTTGGCGCCGACGCGGGCCAGGTGCCGGCCGACGAAGGCCGGATCGAGCTTGCGCATGGTAAGGCTGGCGATGCCGACGTGACGCCACAGCACCTTGCCGTTGCGGCAGAGCACGGCGGCGCTGTTCAGCTGATGCGTCTTGCCCGACAGCGCCAGCAGATGGCGGCGGGCGCCTTCCATGTCGGCCGGCTTGTGGAACACTTCATCTCCCAGTGACAAAGTCTGGTCGCAGCCGAGCACCAGGGCGCCCGGTCTGCGTTCGCTGACCTCGGTCGCCTTGGCTTCGGCGAGTATCAGGGCGACATCTTCCGGCGACACACCGCTGTCCTGCAACGGCGCCTCGAGCGCACGCTCGTCGACATCGGCAGGCACCGCTTCGATGCCGAGCCCGGCATTGATGAGCATTGCTTTGCGGAACGGGCTGCCGGAGGCGAGGATGATTTTTTCGGTCATGGGTTCTGGGCCTGGTCGATAGTGGTTGATTGGGGCAGGAGGTCGCGTTGCCATCCCATCATCTATTCTTCCCCCGCAGGGCAACAATGGCTGCCGCGGTCTCTTCGATCGAACGGCGGCTGACGTCTATCATCGGCCAATTGTGGCGGGTGCAGATCTGGCGGGCATAGGCGAGCTCTTCGGCGATCGAGGCACGGTCGACATAATCGGTCGCTTCGTAGGTGCTGCTGTTGCCGAGCACGCGGTTCTGCCGGACATGCGAGATGCGTTCGGCGGTGGCGATCAGCCCGACGATCAGCGGCTTGGTAGCAGCGGCCAGGCTTTCGGGCACCGGCACGCCGAGCACGATCGGGATGTTGGCGGTCTTGATGCCGCGGTTGGCGAGATAGATGCTGGTCGGCGTCTTCGATGTCCTGGAAATGCCGATCAGCACGACATCGGCGTCGTCCATGTTGAGCGGCAGCTGGCCGTCATCATGCTCCATCGTAAAATTGAGTGCGTCGATACGGTGGAAATAATCGGCATCGAGCACATGCTGGGCGCCGACGCGGCGGCCGGCCGGCGTGCCGAGATAGGACTGGAACACGGTGAGGACCGGCTCCAGCACCGAAACGCAGGGCAGCCCCATGGCGGCGCAGCGCTCGTCAATACCGCGCGCCAGCTTCTGGTCGACGACGGTGTAGAGGATGATGCCCGGTTCCTCTTCTATGTCCTCGAAGACTTTCGCCACCTGCTTTTCGGTGCGGATGAGCGGATAGATATGCTCGATGGCGCGCGCATCCTTGTATTGCGCCGAGGCGGCTCGGCCGGCCGCCAGCAGCGTCTCGCCGGTGGCGTCGGAAATCAGGTGCAGGTGAAAGAAGCTCTGGGGTTTGTTCACAGGGGGCGCCTCAGGCTGTGGGCTTGTGTGGATAAACCGGGGCCGCAAAGGCGACCGGCTGGAGGCGACTGTATCAGAAGGACACTTGTCCACAATTCGATGCGCTGTCAGCTTCACTGTGCGGTTGGGGACAAATCTGGGGACGGGCGTTTTTGCCAGCGCTTCATCCACAGAGGCGGTTTTTCAGCGGCTACGCCAAACCATTGACTCCAGTGATGGAATCCTGGTCATCCACACTCTTTGACAATCCCGCGGAAGAAACACGCGACAAAATGCTGGCTGGCCTTTTCCAGGGCAAAGCGGGACAGGTGACAACCACCGATACCAACAGACTCTTAGAATCAGAAAATTCTATAAATAGACTATTTAATTATAGAGAAGGCAGGGAAGAGAGCGCTCAATGCCCGAGAACCGCATCGTGCTGGACGTGCTGAGAGGCGAGGCAGTGTTTCCGCCGCCGCTCTGGATGATGCGCCAGGCCGGGCGCTATTTGCCGGAGTACCGCGAGACCAGAAAGCGCGCCGGGTCCTTTCTCGATCTTTGCTACAATCCTGATCTGGCTGTCGAAGTGACGCTGCAGCCGATCGAGCGCTTCGGCTTCGATGCCTCGATCCTGTTCTCTGACATTCTGGTCGTGCCGCATGCGCTGGGACGCGATGTCCGCTTCGAGGAGGGCCGCGGGCCGCTGCTGACGCCAATCACTGCAGCTGAGATTTCGGCTCTCAACAGTGAAACGTTTCACGTGAATCTCGAACCGGTCTACGAAACGGTTCGCCGGCTGCGGGCAAGATTGCCTGACGAGACCACGCTGATCGGCTTCTGCGGCGCGCCGTGGACGGTGGCGACCTACATGATCGCTGGCCACGGCACACCCGACCAAGCGCCGGCGCGGCTGTTTGCCTATCGCGAACCGACGGCCTTCAAGCATCTCCTGAAAGTGCTCGCCGATCACTCCGCGGCCTATTTGATCCGCCAGATCGAAGCCGGTGCCGACGTGGTGCAGATTTTCGATTCCTGGTCCGGCGTGCTTGATGATGCGTCTTTCGAGCAGTTCTGCGTGCAACCGGTGGCGGAGATCGTCAGGCAAGTTCGTGCGGTTCATCGCGATGTTCCGATCATAGGCTTTCCCAAGGGCGCCGGCGCCCGCTACGAGACCTATCGTGAGAAGACCGGGGTGACGGGGCTGGGGATCGACTGGACCGTGCCCCTGTCGGCTGCGAACGAACTGCAGCATTCAGGGGCGGTCCAGGGCAATCTCGATCCCTTGCGGCTCGTGGCTGGCGGCCAAGCCCTGTCGGACGGCGTCGATGCGATCCTCAAGGCGCTGGGTGACGGACCGCTGATCTTCAATCTCGGCCATGGCATTACGCCGGAGACGCCGGTGGCGCATGTCGAGGCGATGGTGAAGCAGGTGCGGAGCGCGACACGCTGATGGCTCAATCGGATAATACGGGCGGCAACAGCACTCGCGGGGCGATGATGCGCATGACCATCGGCATCGGAGTGCTGGTTGTTCTCACCGCACTTTTGTTTTTCTTTGCGCCTGAGGGTTTCTATCCCTGGGCGAAGGCAATCCATATCCTGGCCGTCATCTCCTGGATGGCCGGCATGCTCTATCTGCCGCGATTGCTGGTCTACCACGCCGACGCAGAGAAGGGGTCCGTCCAATCGGAGACCTTCAAGGTGATGGAGCGGCGTCTGCTGCGCGGCATCATCAATCCGGCGATGATCGTCACCTGGGTGTTCGGGCTTTGGCTTGCCTGGAAAGTGTTTGGCTTTCACGGCGGCTGGCTGCACGCCAAGATGGGCTTGGTGCTGTTGCTGTCGGGCGTGCATGGCTATCTGGCCGGTGCTGTCAGGAAATTCGCCGAGGACCGCAATGAAAAACCGGCGCGGCACTGGCGAATCGTCAACGAGATCCCCACATTGCTGATGGTCGCCATCGTCATCCTGGTTGTCGTCAAGCCGTTCTAGGCCCATTTCGGTCGACAAAACGCAGCTTGCTCTTTCCCCCGACCGACGATAAAAGACGGGTCTTCCTTCCCGTCATGCGCCGCCCTTGATTGCTTTCGGCCGCGCCCGGCATTTATCGCATCCAGCCGATATATTTTCCCCAAAGCAGATTCAGAGTCCGTCTATGCAAGAAATGAAACTCGCAGAGTTCAAGAACAAGAAGCCGCCAGAGCTGATCGCCTATGCCGAATCGCTCGAAGTGGAAAACGCCAGCGTCATGCGCAAGCAGGAACTGATGTTTGCCATCCTGAAGAAACTGGCCGCCCAGGACGTCGAGATCATCGGCGATGGTGTGGTCGAGTTGTTGCAGGACGGTTTCGGCTTCCTGCGCTCAGCCAACGCCAATTATCTGCCGGGTCCCGACGATATCTACATCTCGCCCTCGCAGATCCGCCGCTTCTCCTTGAAGACCGGCGATACCGTCGAAGGGCCGATCCGCAGCCCAAAAGAGGGCGAGCGCTATTTCGCCCTTCTCAAGGTCAACACGATCAATTTCGACGATCCCGAAAAGATCCGTCACAAGATCCATTTCGACAATCTGACGCCGCTCTATCCGACCAAGCGGCTGAAGATGGAGATCGACAATCCGACCGGCAAGGACATCTCGTCGCGGGTGATCGACCTGGTGGCGCCGATCGGCAAGGGACAGCGCGCGCTCATCAACGCGCAGCCGCGTACCGGTAAAACGGTGCTGATGCAGAATATCGCCCACTCGATCACGGCCAATCATCCGGAATGCTATCTGATCGTACTTCTGATCGACGAACGGCCAGAAGAAGTGACCGACATGCAGCGTTCGGTGAAGGGCGAGGTCGTGTCCTCGACCTTTGACGAACCGGCGGTGCGCCACGTCCAGGTCGCCGAAATGGTCATCGAAAAGGCCAAGCGCCTGGTCGAGCATGGCCGCGACGTCGTTATTCTGCTCGATTCGATCACCCGCCTCGGCCGTGCCTACAACACCGTTGTGCCGTCCTCCGGCAAGGTGCTGACCGGCGGTGTCGACGCCAACGCGCTGCAGCGGCCGAAGCGCTTCTTCGGCGCGGCCCGCAACATCGAGGAAGGCGGCTCGCTGACGATCATCGCCACCGCGCTGATCGACACCGGCAGCCGCATGGACGAAGTCATCTTCGAAGAGTTCAAGGGCACCGGCAACTGCGAAATCCAGCTCGACCGCAAGGTCGCCGACAAGCGCATCTACCCGGCCATGGACATTTTGAAGTCAGGCACCCGCAAGGAGGACCTGCTGGTCTCCAAGCAGGATCTGCAGAAGATCTTCGTCCTGCGCCGCATCCTGGCGCCGATGGGAACCACCGACGCGATCGAGTTCCTGATAGACAAGCTGAAGCAGACCAAGACCAACGCCGATTTCTTCGATTCAATGAACACGTAAGCAGTTTCACCGGATCATCGGTCATGCATGAAACCCCGTTCCGGGAAACCGGGACGGGGTTTTTCATTGCGGGGGCAAACAGGTCGCATTTCCGACAGGGCGTGGCCTTGGGCGGCAATTTCCATAGCTGTCGTCATGCGAGTAATCGCGTCTCGAAGATCGGAGGCCGCATGAAGAAAACAATCCCGACCCTGATCGGCTTCTCGGCCATTCTGACATGGTCGTTCCTGGCGCTGCTTTCGACTGCGGCTGGACCGATTCCGCCCTTTCAGCTGGCGGCGATGACGTTTCTGCTTGGCGGCTTGGCCGGCGCGTCGAGCTGGCTTGTCCGTCCGGCGGCGACCAAGTCGCTGCGCCAGCCGTGGCAGGTCTGGGCGCTCGGCACAGCGGGGCTGTGCATCTATCACTGCGCCTATTTCTTCGCCATCCAGTCGGCGCCGCCGGTCGAGGTCAGCCTGATCGCCTATCTCTGGCCGTTGCTGATCGTCGTCTTTGCCGCCTTCCTGCCTGGAGAAAAGCTTAGGGCCCATCACATCGCCGGCGTCGTGCTCGGCCTTGCCGGCGCCATTGTGGTGATCACCAAGGGCGGCACGATCGGACTGGCCAATGGTGTGATGAAGGGGCATGTCGTCGCGCTGTTCTGCGCTTTCATCTGGGCCGGCTATTCGGTTTTATCGCGCCGCTTTGGCAAGGTGCCGACCGATGTCGTCGCCGGTTACTGCTTCATCACGGCTGCGGTCGCCTTGGTGCTGCACCTGACGCTTGAGGCTACCGTCTGGCCACAGACGGCGACGCAGTGGAGCGCCATCGTCATCTTGGGCCTAATACCGCTAGGCGCCGGCTTTTACGCCTGGGATTATGGCTGCAAGCACGGCGACATCATGATCCTCGGCGCCCTCTCCTACGCGGCGCCCCTCTTCTCGGTCATCGTGCTTCTGCTGGCAGGCTTTGGTGTGTTTCACTGGTCGGTGGCTGTTGCTTGCATCCTGATCACGGTCGGAGCGGTGGTCGCGGCCAAGGATTTGCTGTTCGGGCCGCGGCCGCCATCCATTGATGTGAAGCCGCTTCCTTCGGCGTTGGACGGAAACACGGGTTGAGCTACCGGCGTCGCAGCAGCGGCTCGGTTCCTACGGATCCGTCGCCACCGGCATGATAGCGGTGCATAGCCCCGGTCTGCCGTCGGCGGCCGGATGCCACTGGCCAATGTTAAGTCGATTCGCATTCGTTCCAATCGGGCGACGATCGGCGTGACGCGGGTCGGGATTTCCGATTCGCAACCGGAACGAGGCTTTCCCCATGGGGAAATGGGCTCCAGCTTCACGGTTCCGGACCAGGAACAGGCGTTAACGATGCCTGGCCAGCCGTAGGGCTTGCTGGCCCGCCCAGAACTGCTTGGCGTCGGGATTAGGACCCGCCTGCTCGCACATGGATGACAAGGCGGCTATACAGATTTGGTATCCGGTCGCTCTCGCGATCGACCTTGATATTGACGGACAGCCGGTTCATGACGGCCGCGACACTGTGGGATTGTTGACACCTAGGCGACCGGTGAGAACGGGCAAATGATTTCGGGCGATTCGATCGTTGCGCTGTCCAGCGGGCGCCTGCCCGCCGGCATCGCTGTCATCCGCATTTCCGGACCGAGGACTCGATTCGTTGTCGAAACGGTGGCTGGTGGCACGGTCAAGGACCGGTGTGCGACACTGCGCAAGCTCCGAACGGTGAACGGATCGCTTATCGACAACGGCCTGGTGCTGTTTTTTCCTGGGCCGAACAGTTTTACCGGCGAGGATGTCGCCGAGTTCCACGTCCATGGCGGCCGCGCCGTCGCCGGCAAGATGCTGGAGATCGTCGCCGGCTTTGACGGCCTGCGTCATGCGGAGCCTGGGGAATTTACGCGCCGGGCTCTTCTCAACGGCAAGCTGGATCTGGTCGAGACGGAGGCGTTGGCCGATCTGGTCAACGCCGAAACCGAAGCGCAGCGGCGCTTTGCCGTGCAGAATGCGGAAGGAGTGCAAAGCGAACTCTATCTTGGCTGGCGCCATCGCCTGATCCATGCACGGGCCATGATCGAGGCGGAAATCGACTTCGCCGACGAAGACGACGTGCCCGGTTCCGTTTCGGACACGGTTTGGTCCGATGTGCGCGCAATGGTGGGGGAGATCGGCCGGCATGTCGATGGCTTCCATGCCGCCGAGATCATCCGTGACGGGTTTGAGGTTGTCATCCTCGGTGCACCGAACGCCGGCAAATCCAGCCTGTTTAACGCGCTGGCCAGGCGTGAGGCGGCGATTGTTACCGACGAGCCCGGCACGACGCGGGACTTGCTCGAAGTGGTGCTGGATGTCCACGGAGTGCGGGTCAGGGTAACCGACACCGCGGGCCTGCGCGAGGCGCCCGGCAAGATCGAAGCGATCGGTATCGAAAAGGCGCGGGCCAAGGCGCACACGGCTGACCTGGTGCTGTTGCTGGAAGATCTGGCGGACCCGAGTGCGATCGGCAACATGCCTGTCGAGGCCCCGGCTTTGAGAATCGGCACCAAGGTCGATCTCTTGAAAGGTTCGCCGCGATTGGAGGCGTATGATGCGTTGATCTCGACGGTGGACGGCACTGGGTTGGCGGAACTCCTGGCCGAGATCGGCAGGCGCGCCGCGGCTGCTATCGGCGATGCCGGTGACATCCTGCCGTCTCGGTTGCGGCATGTGGAGCTGCTCAATGAGACCAGGCGCTTTCTGATCTCGGCTTTGTCGGGGCAAGAGCGCGGCCAGGAGCTGCGGGCGGAGGAGCTGCGTCTTGCGGCGGACCGGCTCGGCCGGATTGTCGGCGCGGTGGATGTCGAGGACCTGCTGGACGTAATCTTTTCGCAGTTTTGCATTGGAAAGTGACTCACGTGAAACAGGGGGCGCGCTGTGTGAGTGACTCACGTGAAACACAGGGGGCCGCCCTAGTGCGTGTTTCACGTGAAATGAGGAGTTTGGCAAAAACGGCAAGTGCCGAAGGCCGGCCCCGCCCCTCATTGTCCTCCCGGGCATTTCTCACGTGCAGTGACGGGGAGAAAGATACTGTTATCCGCGATTTCGCCCACCACCGAAGCGCGCCAGCGCTTGAGCTCCTCCTTGTTCACCGGGAGAAGATGCCGGCAGGCAGATGAGGGGCAGCGCCAGCCGAGGTAATTGTCGCCGCTTCCCTGACTCACGTGAAACACCTCTGCGGCTTTCAGCACTCCGTTCCCCGTGAACGAATCAACCTGCAATCCTTGACAGCGTCCTCTCGTGGGGACATGTGTCGGGAAATCTCTGAATCTGGAAGGGACAATGATCGATCACTATGATGTGGTTGTGGTGGGCGGTGGCCATGCCGGGTGCGAGGCTGCGAGCGCTGCCGCGCGCGCCGGTGCCAGGACCGCGCTGATCACGCTGAGCTTCGACACGATCGGTGTCATGTCCTGCAATCCGGCGATCGGCGGCCTCGGGAAGGGCCATCTGGTGCGTGAGATCGACGCCATGGACGGGCTGATGGGCCGCATCGCCGATGCTGCCGGCATCCAATTCCGCCTGCTTAACCGCCGCAAAGGCCCAGCCGTGCGCGGGCCGCGCACCCAGGCTGACCGCAAGCTTTACCGGCTGGCCATGCAGGAAGCGATTCGGCAGCAGAACGATCTCGACGTCGTCGAAGGCGAAGTCTTGGATTTCGAGATCGAAGAAGGACGGATCGCCGCTGTGCTCCTGGCCGACGGGCGCCGGTTGGCGTGCGGTGCAGTCGTCCTAACCACCGGCACTTTTCTTCGCGGCCTCATCCACATTGGCGACAGGAAGATTGTCGCCGGGCGGATGAACGAGCAGGCGAGCCTTGGCCTGTCGGCGACGATGAGCCGCGCCGGTTTCGCGCTTGGACGGCTGAAGACCGGCACGCCGCCGCGGCTCGATGGCCGCACCATCGACTGGGCGTCGCTGGAAAGCCAGGCGGCCGACGAACATCCAGTACCGTTCTCGCTGCTCACCGACACAATCAAGAATCCGCAAATCCATTGCGGCATCACGCGTACGACGCCGGCGACGCACGCGCTGATCCGCGCCAATCTCGGCCGCTCCGCCATGTATTCCGGCTCGATCGAAGGCGTAGGTCCACGTTACTGCCCGTCGATCGAAGATAAGATCGTCAAGTTCGGCGATCGAGAAGGTCATCAGATATTCCTGGAGCCGGAAGGGCTGGACGATGACACCGTCTACCCCAATGGCATCTCGACCTCCCTGCCCGAGGATGTGCAACTCGACATTCTCAAAACTATACCCGGGCTAGAGCGGGCGACCATGCTGCAGCCCGGCTACGCTATCGAATACGACCATGTCGATCCGCGCGAGTTGGAGCCGACGCTTGAGGCCAAACGTATTGCGGGGCTTTTCCTCGCCGGTCAGATCAACGGCACCACCGGTTATGAAGAAGCCGGAGCGCAGGGCCTGCTCGCCGGGCTGAACGCCGCGCGTAAGGCGGCAGCCGACGACCAAATCGTGCTCAGCCGCACCGAAGCCTATATCGGAGTGATGGTCGACGACCTCACCAGCCGCGGCATTGCCGAGCCCTACCGCATGTTCACTTCGCGGGCGGAGTTTCGCCTATCGCTGCGCGCCGACAATGCCGATGAAAGGCTTACGCCTCTGGCAAATCGGCTTGGTATCGTGTCGCCGGAGCGGACGCAGCGGTTCAATGAAGTCACACAGGATCTAGATAGGGCGCGCGAACTCGCAGTTGCGACGACGATGACGCCCAACGAAGCGGCGCGGCATGGGCTGGAGATCAACAGGGACGGCGTGCGCCGCTCCGCTTATGAATTGCTCGCTCATCCCGGCGTCGATATAGCCTGGCTGGCCCGTGTTGCGCCGGCCTTTGGCGCAATCAACGTCAAGACCGCTGAGCGGCTCGAAACGGAAGCGAAATATTCGGTTTACCTTGATCGCCAGCAGGCGGATGTCGGACAGATCCGCCGCGAGGAAAGCCGGTTGATCCCGGCGTCGGTGGATTTCGCCGATGTTCCCGGCCTGTCCAATGAGCTGAAGCAGAAGATGCTAACGCGTCAGCCCCGTTCGATCGCTGACGCGCAGCGTATGGAAGGCATGACGCCGGCGGCGCTGGCAATCATCGTCGCGCACGTCCGCAACGCCGAATCGGCCGCGCTAAGGGCCGTTGCGTGAGCGCTGCCTCATGGGCGAGCCTACAAGAGGCCGCGGGACCGGTTTCACGTGAAACATTCGATCGGTTGGTGACGTTCGAACAGTTGTTCCTGAAATGGAACCGCAGCATCAATCTGGCCGCGCCGTCGACGCTGGACGATGTCTGGGGCCGCCATATTCTGGACAGCGCGCAGCTGGCCCGAATCGCCCCCCAGGCCAAACGCTGGGCCGATCTCGGTTCAGGCGGCGGTTTTCCGGGCCTGGTAATGGCCTTCTTGCTGGGCGAGCGCGACGGCGCGTCGATCGATCTGGTCGAGAGCAACCGCAAGAAAGCATCGTTTTTGCAGGCGGTCATTGGCCAGTTCGGTTTGCCGGCACGGGTCGTCGCCCGGCGCATCGACGACAGCTATGCGCTTGTTTCCGCACCGGAAATCATCACGGCGCGGGCGCTTGCCGCGCTGCCGGCGCTGCTTGACCTGTCGGCGCCGTGGCTGACCAAGGGATCGCGGGCGCTGTTCCACAAAGGCCGGGATTACCGCTCCGAGGTGGAAGAAAGCACTCACCGCTGGGCTTTCGATCTGGTAGAACATCCTAGCATGACCGACGCCCATGGCGTCATCCTCGAAGTGACCGATCTGCGGACGGCGTAAGCTCTCCTTCGCAACCTTGGCGACGCAATGAATACCTGGCCCACATGAATACCTGGCACAGACCCATGAAAACCGGACCTCGCACCATCACCGTCGCCAACCAGAAGGGCGGCGTCGGCAAGACCACGACCGCCATCAATCTGGCCACGGCGCTGGCCGCCATCGGCGAAAAGGTGCTGATCGTCGATCTCGATCCGCAAGGCAATGCCTCGACCGGTCTTGGCATCGACCGCAAGGACCGCACCGTCTCGTCCTACGATGTGCTGACCGGCGAACTGGGCCTGGAAGAGGCGGCCATTCCAACGGCGGTGCCCGGCCTGTCGATCGTGCCGTCGACGCTTGATCTGCTCGGCATCGAGATGGAAATCGCCTCGGCGCCGGATCGCGTGCTTAAGCTGCGCAACGCGCTGCGTGCCGCCACCGAGCGCGGTGCGCCGTTCGGCTATGTGCTGATCGACTGCCCGCCCTCGCTCAACCTTTTGACTTTGAATTCAATGGCGGCAGCCGATTCTGTTCTTGTGCCGCTGCAGTGCGAGTTCTTCGCGCTGGAAGGGCTAAGCCAACTCCTGGAAACGGTGGAGCAGGTGCGCCGTTCGATCAATCCGGACTTGATCATCCAGGGCATCGTGCTGACCATGTATGACGGCCGCAACAACCTCGCCAACCAGGTGGTGCAGGACGTGCGGGCACATATGGGCGACAAGGTCTACGAGACCATCATTCCTAGGAATGTGCGAGTGTCCGAGGCGCCCTCCTATGGCAAGCCGGCGATCCTCTATGACCTGAAATGCTCCGGCAGCCAAGCCTATCTGCAATTGGCATCCGAAGTGATCCGCCGCGAGCGAAAATTGCGCGCTGCATGATTAGGCAGGGTCGATAAACAAAGCCGATCGGCACCGAAACGATCAAGAATCTGGAATTGAGATGAGCGAAGACCTTTCGAGAAAGAGACTGGGGCGTGGACTGGCGGCGCTGATCGGGGAGATCGACCGCCCGGTGGCAGCGGCCGAAAAGCCAGGCCTGAATGCCGACGGCAAGGTGCCGATAGAGTTTCTGAGCCCGAACCCGAAAAACCCGCGCCGGCATTTCGGCGATGCCGATCTGACGGATCTCGCGCAATCGATCCGCGAACATGGCGTCGTGCAGCCGGTAGTGGCGCGGCCTTCGCCGACGCAGGCCGGGCGCTACGAGATCATCGCCGGCGAGCGCCGCTGGCGGGCGGCGCAGCGCGCCGGGCTGACCGAGATCCCGATCATCGTGCGCGACGTCAACGACCGCACGGCGCTGGAACTGGCGATCATAGAAAACGTCCAGCGCACCGATCTCAACCCGGTCGAGGAGGCGCTCGGCTACCAGCAGTTGATCGACGACCACGGCTACACCCAGGCCGACCTCGGCAATGTCATCGGCAAGAGCCGCAGCCACGTCGCCAACACGCTCAGGCTGTTGAAGCTGCCCGACGTGATCCGCGACATGCTGGTCGACGGCGTGCTGTCGGCCGGCCATGCCCGGACGCTGGTGACGGCGCAGGATCCAGCCGGGCTAGCCAAGCAGATCGTCGAAGAAGGGCTTTCGGTGCGCCATGCTGAGGCGCTGGCGCAGATGCCGGCGGGCGGCACGCCGCCCAAGGCAAAACCAGCACACGGCGCATCGGGCAAGGATGCCGACACGCTGGCGCTGGAAAGGCTGATGACCAACACGATCGGCATGATCGTGACCATCGAGCACAAGGGCAAAGGCGGCGCGATCCGCGTGGACTACCGCAGTCTGGAGCAGCTCGACGAGCTATGCCGGCGGTTGAAGGACGAGCGGTAGAGGGTTGGGGTTGCGCCATATTTAGCCGGCGAATGAAGTTCTGGCTTAGGATGAAGAAAGGGCTTGGCGGTTGCCGGCCCTTCTTTTATTGGCGATTGCCGAAGGGATCGAACTGCTGATCTCCCCCCTTGAGGGGGAGATGGCCGGCAGGCCAGAAGGGTCGTCTCCCATCAAGCGCCGACCTCGTTTGTCGTTGCGAAAGGCGCCAGCGCTCCACGCGCCGCGACCCCCTCTGTCGCCTTTGGCGACATCTCCCCCTCAAGGGGGGAGATCACCGCTGCGCCAGCCTCGCGCTCTCCACCGCAATGCCGAGCAGCGCCTGCCGCGCCAGCGCTTCCGACAAATCCGGCCTGCGCCTGGTCTGCAGCACGGCCGATTGCAGCCGGTTCAGCGCGCGGCTGAGCGCCTCGACGTTCCAGCGCTCCAGCGCCTTCTCCACCAGCTTGCGCCGCGAGAAAAACACCGGTGGACGGGCGCCGGCCACTGCCGAGGCGGCGTTGCGGCCGGCGGTGTCCATCTGGCCGCGCATGACCTGAAGCTGCTGCAGCTGCCGCATCGCCGAGGACAGTACCAGGAAAGGATGGCCGCCGGACAGGCAGTGGCGGGTGAAGGCGGTGTCGAAGTCACCGATCCTGCCCTCCAGCACAGCATCGACCGCGTCGTCGAAGGAGGCGCCGGAGACGTCGCCGGACATCGCCCTTACGTCGTCGAGGCTGATGTCCTTCTGGCCGTGGGCATAAAGCACCAGTTTTTCGATCTCACCGCGTGAGGCCAGCCGGTCGCCGCCGAGATTGCGGCGCAGCGCCTGGCGTGCGTCGAGCGCCATCGACATGCCGGCCTTGCGCAACTCGTCGTCGATGACGCTGTCGATGTCGCGCGCTTCATCGGCATAGCATGGCAGCGCCATGGCGTTGTCGGCCGCCTCGACCACGGCGCGCAGCCCGACGCCTTTTTTCAGGTCGCCGGCCTCGATGAGAATGATCGCGTCGCGCGCGGGCTCCGCGGTCAGCGCCTTGACGTCCTCAGCCAGCGGCTTCTGGCCGCTGGCGTTGCGCACCCACAGAAGCCGCCGGTCAGAGAACATCGGCACGGTCCGGGCTTCGTCCAGCAGCCGGCCCTGGTCGCGATCGACCTCCGCGCCATCGAGCCGGACGACTGAGAACGGATCGTCGAGCGACAGGCCGGTTTTCGCGGCAAAGGCTTTGGCCCGCTCGGCGACCAAGCCGCGGTCGGGTCCGTAAAGCAGGACGATCGATATGCGCGCGTCCGGCTTCGCCAGCCACGAATCGACTTCGTATCCTTTTTTCTGCGCCATTAGCGGTGGTTAGCATGGGGAGAGGGCGGAGTGAACGTTCTCCAGAGAGTTCGAGACCCTATTGCCTTCCTCTCCCTCCAGAGGGGGGAGAGGTGGCTCGGCGAAGCCGAGACGGAGTGGGGGAACCACCTGGCAANGTCGACCCCCACTCCGTCGAGCTTCGCTCGACACCTCTCCCCCGATCGACGGGGGAGAGGAAAGCGCCAGTTCGCCGACCTTGATGCGTTCATCTCTCCCGGAGGCCGTGAAGTGACTATCTGCTGGAAATCCTGCAAAACTTTGCGCCTAATTGCGCGCCGCTCCCCAACATCGACAAGAAATTTCGCCGACATATCTGCATCTTGCGGTCGCCTGCCGGCCGTGACGCCGTATGGGTTGCGGCGCCCCATGAATTGGCGCTGTGCCGGGCGCGCGGATGTGCAAATATCACCGCAGCAAATGGGAGGACCATGGTCATGACCGATGCTGGGATGTTGCGGTTTCATGTGCCGGAGCCGGAAGTGCGGCCGGGCGGAACGCCCGACTTCTCCAACGTGCCTATCCCCAAGGCGGGCTCGGTGCCGCGACCGGACATCGATGTCGATCCGCGCACCATCCGCGACATGGCGTTTTCGATCATCCGCGTGCTCAACCGCACCGGTGAGGCGGTCGGGCCGTGGGCCGGGCTGCTCACCGACGAGGAGCTGCTCGAGGGGTTGCGCCACATGATGACGCTGCGCAGCTTCGATGCGCGCATGCAGATGGCGCAGCGCCAGGGCAAGACTTCGTTCTACATGCAGCATCTGGGCGAAGAGGCGGTGAGCTGCGCTTTCCGCAAGGCGCTGATGCCGGGCGACATGAATTTCCCGACCTATCGGCAAGCCGGCCTGCTCATAGCCGACGGCTATCCGATGGTCACGATGATGAACCAGATCTATTCCAACGAGGCCGATCCGCTCAAAGGGCGGCAGCTGCCGATCATGTATTCGTCGAAGGAGCATGGCTTCTTCTCGATCTCCGGCAATCTGGCGACGCAATACATCCAGGCGGTCGGCTGGGCGATGGCTTCCGCTATCAGCAACGATTCGAAAATCGCGGCGGCGTGGATCGGCGACGGCTCGACGGCCGAATCCGATTTCCATTCCGCACTGGTGTTCGCCTCGACCTACAAGGCGCCGGTCATCCTCAACGTCGTCAACAACCAGTGGGCGATCTCGACGTTTCAAGGCATTGCGCGTGGCGGCTCCGGCACCTTTGCCGCGCGCGGCCTCGGCTTCGGCATTCCGGCGCTGCGCGTCGACGGCAATGATTATCTCGCCGTGCATGCCGTGGCCAAATGGGCGGCGGAGCGGGCGCGGCAGAATCTCGGGCCGACGCTGATCGAATATGTCACCTACCGTGCCGGCGCGCATTCGAGCTCGGACGATCCGTCGGCCTATCGGCCGAAGACGGAATCCGACGCCTGGCCGCTCGGCGATCCGGTGATGCGGCTGAAGAACCATCTGATCCAACGCGGCGTCTGGTCGGACGAGCGTCACGCCCAGGCCGAAGCGGAAATCCTCGAGACGGTGATCGCGGCGCAGAAGGAAGCTGAAGGCCACGGCACGCTGCATGCCGGCGGCAAGCCGTCGACGCGCGAGATGTTCGAGGGCGTGTTTGCCGAGATGCCGCCGCATCTCAGGCGCCAGCGCCAGCAGGCGGGAGTCTGACCATGCCGAGACGGACCATGATCGAGGCGATCCGCGACGCCATGGACGTGTCGATGGCGCGCGACGAACGCGTCATCGTCTATGGCGAGGATGTCGGCTTCTTCGGGGGTGTCTTCCGCTGCACGGCAGGCCTGCAAGCGAAGTACGGCAAGAGCCGCTGCTTCGATGCGCCGATCAACGAATCCGGCATTGTCGGCTCCGCCATCGGCATGGCCGCCTATGGGCTGAAGCCATGCGTGGAAATTCAGTTTGCCGACTACATGTACCCGGCTTACGACCAGCTGACGCAGGAAGCAGCACGCCTGCGCTACCGCTCGAACGGCGATTTCACCTGCCCGATCGTTGTCCGCATGCCGACCGGCGGCGGCATTTTTGGCGGCCAGACGCACAGCCAGAGCCCGGAAGCGCTGTTCACCCATGTGTCGGGGCTGAAGACGGTGGTGCCGTCCAATCCTCATGATGCCAAGGGCCTGCTGATCGCGGCGATCGAGGATCCCGATCCGGTGATTTTTCTGGAGCCGAAGCGGCTCTATAACGGACCGTTCGATGGCCATCACGACCGACCGGTGACGCCATGGTCGAAGCATGAACTGGGCGAGGTCGCCGACGGCCATTACACGGTGCCGCTCGGCAAGGCGGCGATCCGCCGGGCGGGCTCGGCCGTCACCGTGCTCGCCTACGGCACCATGGTCTATGTCGCGCAGGCGGCCGTGGAAGAAACCGGCATCGATGCCGAGATCATCGATTTGCGGACCCTGCTGCCGCTCGATCTCGACGCGATAGTCGCTTCGGTGAAGAAGACCGGACGCTGCGTCGTCGTGCACGAGGCGACACTGACCTCCGGCTTCGGCGCCGAGCTGTCGGCGCTGGTGCAGGAAAATTGTTTCTACCATCTGGAAGCGCCGGTGGCGCGCGTCACCGGTTGGGACACGCCCTACCCGCATGCGCAGGAATGGGATTATTTCCCGGGGCCGGCCCGTGTCGGCCGCGCGCTTCTCGAAACCATGGGAGCCTAGGGATGGGCGAACACATCATCAAGCTGCCCGATGTCGGCGAAGGCGTTGCCGAGGCGGAGCTGGTGGAATGGCACGTCAAGGTCGGCGACCTCGTGCGCGAGGACGCTTTGCTCGCCGCCGTGATGACCGACAAGGCGACGGTGGAAATACCTTCGCCGGTCGATGGCGAGATCCTGTGGCTGGGCGCCGAGATCGGCGACACGGTGGCGATCGGCTCGCCCATCGTGCGGCTGAAAGTGGCGGGGGAGGGCAATGTCGCCGAAGGCTCGAAATCGTCAGAGGTCACGGCGGCACCGACCCCCACCCCTGCCGGGGCGAGCCACGGGTCTCGCCCGTCCTCCGGACCCCCACAAGAGGGAGGCGTTTCGGCCACGAAATCCGACGCCAAGTCGCCATTACCTGCACCAGCAGCCAAAAGCGCACGGGCAGCTGAGACTGAATCCCCCTCCCCCTTGTGGGGAGGGGCTAAGGGTGGGGGTGCTGCGCCGACATCTAAAGGCGCGGCACCCTCCGGCGCGCCGCGCCCGGAGGGCGAAAAGCCCCTGGCGTCGCCCGCCATCCGGCTCAGGGCGAAGGAGGCGGGGATCGATCTGCGCCATGTGTCGGGTACCGGCCCTGCCGGCCGCATCAGCCACGAAGATATCGAGGCATTCCTGGCACGCGGACCGCAGGTAGCGAAGGCGTCGGGTCTGGCGCGCAATGACAGCGTCGAGGATATCAAGGTCATCGGACTGCGGCGCAAGATCGCCGAAAAAATGTCGCTGGCGAAGTCACGCATCCCGCACATCACCTATGTCGAGGAGATCGACGTCACAGCACTTGAGGAGTTGCGCGCGGCGCTCAACAAGGAAAAGCGCAAGGGTGTGGAGAGGCCGAAGCTGACGCTGCTGCCGTTCCTGATGCGGGCGATGGTCAAGGCGATTGCCGACCAGCCCAACATCAACGCGCTGTTCGACGACGAGGCCGGCATCATCCATCAGCATGGCGGCGTCCATATCGGCATTGCCGCGCAGACGCCGTCGGGCCTGGTGGTGCCGGTGGTCAAGCACGCCGAGGCGCGCGACCTCTGGGATTGCGCGGCCGAGCTCAACCGCCTGGCCGAAGCGGCGAAGTCCGGCACGGCCAGCCGCGACGAGCTGTCGGGATCGACCATCACCATCACCTCGCTCGGCGCCATGGGCGGCGTGGCGACGACGCCGGTCATCAATCATCCTGAGGTGGCGATCGTCGGCGTCAACAAGATGATGGTGCGGCCGGTCTGGGACGGCACCCAGTTCATCCCGCGCAAGATGATGAACCTGTCATCGAGCTTCGATCACCGGGTGGTCGACGGCTGGGATGCGGCGGTGTTTGTGCAGCGGATCAAGGCGCTGATTGAGACGCCAGCGCTGATATTTGTGGATTGAGGGGCGGAACGACCGAGATGACGGCGGGACAGCGCCCCCCTCTGCCTTACCAGGCATCTCCCCCACAAGGGGGGAGATTGGACGTCACGCAGGGTTTCGCCAATCTCCATCGTTGCAGGAATGAGCGAAGCGAAGAAGCTGCTGATCTCCCCCCTCGTGGGGGAGATGTCCGGCAGGACAGAGGGGGGCGCGAAGGATCGCGACGGAACATTCCCTCGCATCAAAGGGTCACGCCATGAAAGAAATCTCCTGCAAGCTGCTGGTCATCGGCGCCGGGCCCGGCGGCTACGTCTGCGCTATCCGTGCCGGCCAGCTCGGCATCGATACGGTGATCGTTGAAGCCGGCAAACCGGGCGGCACCTGTCTCAATGTCGGCTGCATCCCGTCCAAGGCGATGATCCATGCGGCGGAAGAGTTCGAGAAGGTCGCGCATATGGCCGGCGGCAGCAGTCCGCTCGGCATCTCGGTAGCAGCGCCCGTGCTCGATCTCGGCAAGACGGTTGCGTGGAAGGACGGCATTGTTAGCCGGCTGACCGGAGGCGTTGCCGGGCTACTGAAGAAGGCCAAGGTCAAGACCGTCCATGGCTGGGCGACGTTCCGCGATGGTAAGACCGTCGCGGTCGAGACCGAGACCGGCACGCAGATCATCCGCGCCGAGACCGTGGTGATCGCCACCGGCTCGGCGTCGGTCGAGCTGCCGTTCCTGCCGTTCGGCAGGCCGGTGATTTCGTCGACGGAGGCGCTGGCTCTCAGCGAAGTGCCGAAAAAGCTCGCCGTGGTCGGCGGCGGCTATATCGGATTGGAGCTCGGCATGGCCTTTGCCAAAATGGGCGCCGCGGTGACCGTGGTCGAGGCCTTGCCGCGCGTGCTGGCCCAGTATGATGCGGAACTGACCCGGCCGGTGGTGAAACGGCTCACCCAGCTCGGCATCGAGGTCATGGTCGGTGCGAACGCCAAGGGGGTCAAGGGCGACGCGCTGCTGGTCGAGACCGCGGACGGCAAGAGCGCCAGAATTGCCACCGACAAGATCCTGGTCACGGTCGGCCGCAAGCCGGTGACGGAGGGCTGGGGCCTTGATCAGATCGATCTCGACATGGCCGGCAAGTTCATCAAGATCGACGACCAGTGCCGCACCTCGATGCGCGGCATCTATGCCATTGGCGACGTCACCGGCGAGCCGATGCTGGCGCACCGGGCGATGGCGCAAGGCGAAATGGTGGCCGAGATCGTCGCCGGCCACAAGCGCAGCTGGGACAAGCGCTCGATCCCGGCCGTCTGCTTTACCGATCCGGAGCTGGTGACGGCAGGGCTAACGCCGGAGGAGGCGAAGGCGCTGGGCGAAATCAAGATCGGCCAGTTCCCCTTCGCCGCCAACGGCCGGGCGATGACGAAACTCGGCGAGGACGGGTTCGTCCGCGTCGTGGCGCGCGCGGACAACCATCTGGTGCTGGGCATCCAGGCGGTCGGGCAAGGCGTGTCGGAGCTGGCGGCGGCATTCGGCCTGGCGCTGGAAATGGGCGCGCGGCTGGAGGATATCGCCGGGACCGTCCATGCGCATCCGACGCAGGGCGAAGGCTTCCAGGAAGCGGCGCTGAAGGCGCTGGGCCACGCGCTGCATATTTGAAGTGCGCTTACCCTCCCCCTTGTGGGGAGGGTCGATCCNTCGCTCCGACTGCGAGCCGACCCTCCCCACAAGGGGGAGGGTGGCCGCCCAGCCGTCGGTTGTCGCAGATCAGCGGAATGTACTAAGTGTCGGTCCATGGACACCGGCCTGAAGAAATACATCGCCATACGCTACAACATCGCCGCTGGCTTCAAGCCAAGCCAGTGGGACGGAAAGGGCCGCGCCAATCTCGACCCGGTCTGGCTGGTCGAGCGCCTGGCGTTGTTCGACACCTATTGCGCGTCGTCGCTCGAAGGCCAGTCGCTGAAGGATTTTACCGTCCTTCTGGCGTTCGATGCCGATACGCACGAGAACTATATTCGCACCGTGTGCAGCTGCGTGGCCGGTGTCGACGTCAGGCCGATCCTTGTCGAGGCGGGCGAGGATTACAATGATCGCTTCAATGCCTTCGTCCAGGCCGATACCGATGCCGACTATGTTTCGCTCACGCGGCTCGACAGCGACGACGCGCTGGCGCCGACCTTCATGGAGCGCGTCGAGCACTACGCGCGCCGGGAGATCGAAAAGCGTGTGGTGGACCTGCAGCCGCTCATTGCCTTTCCGGACGGCCAGAATTTCGACACGGCAAGCGGACGCTACACGCACCACGACTATGTCACGTCGGCGTTCGGCACGCTGGTCGAAAGGAGATCGCCGGCGATGAGCGGCGTCTACAGCGAGCACCACGCAAAAATGGCGACGCGCTTCAACACCGTCGTGGCGGCATCGAAGGGCGCGCAATGGTGCATCGTCATCCATGACAACAACGCCGCCAACGTGTTGAGGGGGAAGCCGGTCTCGGGGCCCTCCTTTACGGTGGGCCGACCGGGTGTCGAACCCGAGGTGCCAGCGCGAAGGCAAAGCGCGCCACGACAGGCGACGCAGCCCCGCATGGCGCCGCGGACCGCAGGCAACTTCATCCGGTTTCTGCTCGGACGACCGATGGCTCTGCGGAAGTAGCGGGCGCTTTACCTCCCCCTTTGTGGGCATAGGCGCTAAGATAGCTTTGGCATGGACTGAAATTTGCGCTTTCGCGGTGGCTCACGCCAGCGATATCGCAAGGCATGGAGATTTTGACGCAGGGCCGCCAAGGAAGGTTGAGTAAAGATGGTCGCGATCAGAGAGGCGACGATCTGGCGGGTGGCGCGCCACAGCAGCGGGCGCCCGTCGCTCAAGGGGGAGAGACACCCAACTC
>NZ_AYXE01000025.1:0-46262 GCF_000502235.1 Mesorhizobium sp. L103C119B0
ATCGAAGATTGGCGAAGGCAGAGGCGACATCCAATCTCCCCCCTTGCGGGGGAGATGTCCGGCAGGACAGAGGGGGGTGCCTAGACACCGCACCTCTCTCGACTGGCGCAGCGCTATGCCTTTCCCATGACCCGTGCCCTCACCCTCATTCGCCGTCGCCTCGTCGGCAGCATCTTCGTGCTGCTGATCGTCATCATCGGCACATTCCTCCTCCTGGAAGCCGCCCCCGGTGACGCGGTCGACGCCTACATCGTCTCGACCGGTGGCGATGCCGGCATGATCGAATTGCTGCGCCATCGCTGGGGCCTCGACCAGTCCGAGTTGACCCGGCTCGCCAACTACCTCTGGGCGCTGCTGCATTTCGACCTTGGCCAGTCCGTTACCTTCTCGCGGCCAATTCGCGATGTCATCCTGGAACGCCTGCCGACGACACTGCTCCTGATGGTCACCGCCACCGCGCTCTCCTTCGGGCTCGGCTCGGCGCTCGGCATCTACGCCGGCGCCAGACCCGGCAGCTTTCGCGACCGCTTCCTGTCGATCGGCTCGCTGGCGCTTTATGCCGTGCCCGGCTTCTGGCTCGGCCTGGTGCTGATCGTCGTCTTTGCCGTCGACCTGCGCTGGCTGCCGATCGGCGGCATCGAGAGCCTGGCCTCGGACAAGACCGGTTTTGACCGCGCCACCGACATCGCCGTCCACCTCGTCCTGCCGGTTTCCGCGCTCGGCTTCATCTATCTCGCGCTCTATCTGCGCATGATGCGCGCCGGCATGGCCGAGGCGTGGCGGCAGGATTTTGTGCTCGCCGCCCGCGCCAGGGGGTTGTCGCGCCGCCGCATCGTGCTCGCCCATGTCGCCCGCAATGCGCTCTTGCCGCTGGTCACCATGCTCGGCCTGCAATCGGCGCAGATGCTGGGCGGCAGCGTCGTCATCGAAAGCGTCTTTGCCGTGCCCGGCCTCGGCCGGCTGGCGCAGGAAGCGGTCGCCTCGCGCGACACGCCGCTGCTGCTCGGCATCATCCTCACCAGCGCCGTCCTCGTCATTGCCGTCAACCTTGCAGTCGACATCGCCTACGCCTTCCTCGACCCGCGCGTCGGCGCCAGCGAGGCCAGCGCGTGAGCGCGCTGCCGCGGTTCCTGCGCCGGCCGGAAGCGGTCGCCGGCGCGATCATCCTGGCGCTTCTGTTCGCCATGGCGCTGTTTGCGTCGCTGCTCTTCCCCGGCGACCCGCAGGCCATTGCCGGACCAGCACTGCTGCCGCCGTTGCAGGACTGGTCGCTGCCGCTCGGCACCGACCGGCTCGGCCGTGACGTGCTGGCCGAACTGTTCCACGGCGCCCGCACCTCGCTGGCGGTCGGCCTGGCGGCGGCAGCGGCGGCACTCTTCATCGGCGCGGTCGTCGGCACGCTGGCGGGCTTTGCCGGCGGCCTTGTGGACGAGGGGCTGATGCGCATCACCGATGCCTTCCAGACCGTGCCGAGTTTTCTCCTGGCGCTGGCCTTCGTCAGTGTCGTCGGGCCGTCGCTCGGCGTCGTCGTCACGGCAATAGCGCTTGGCGCCTGGACCGGACCGGCGCGTGTAGCCCGCGCCGAAGTGCTGTCGATCCGCGAGCGCGATTGCGTCGCCGGCGCTCGCGTCATCGGCATGCATCCGCTTGAGATCGCTTTTCGCGAAGTGCTTCCCAACGCGTTGCCGCCGGTGCTGGCCTTGTCCTCGGTGATCGTGGCGGCGGCGATCCTCACCGAGGCGGCGCTGTCCTTCCTTGGTCTCGGCGACCCCAATCGCGTCACTTGGGGCGGCATGATTGCCGAGGGCCGCACTGTGCTGCGAACCGCGCCCTTTCTGTCGATCGCTCCGGGCATTGCCCTGGTGCTGACCGTGCTCGGCGTCTATCTCGCCGGCGAAGGCGTGGTCGAAACGACGGCGGTGCGGAGGAGCCTGTCATGACCGCACTGGCTGAGATACGCGATCTGTCGGTGCGCTATCGGCGAGATGGCAGCGAGGTTACGGCGCTGAAGGGGGTCAGCCTGGATGTTATTGCCGGCGAGCGGCTGGCGATCATTGGCGGAAGCGGTTCGGGCAAGAGCACGCTGGCGCTGGCGGTGGCTGGACTGCTGCCGGGGTCAGCCAAGGTTAAGGGAAGGATCGATTGGTTCCTGAGATCTACAGGAGAGGCAGGCGTCAAGGCACCCCCCTCTGTCCTGCCGGACATCTCCCCCTCAAGGGGGGAGATTAAGGTCTCATCTGCGCTTTCGCCGATCACTGGCATTGCAGGAAGAGCGCTGGACGCAAAGCTGCCAATCTCCCCCCTTGAGGGGGAGATGTCCGGCAGGACAGAGGGGGGCGCCGTAGAGCGCAAACTATCCGTCGCAAGCCCCCTTCCCGGCCGCGACATTGGTTTCGTCTTCCAGGACCCCTCCGCCAGCCTCGACCCCGTCATGACCGTCGGCAAACAGATCGCCGAAATCGCCCGCACCCACCTCGGCCTCGACTGGCCACAAGCTTACGCCAAAGCCAAAACCCTGCTCCAACGTGTCCGGCTGCCCGACCCACAAACCGCCATGCGTGCTTTCCCGCACCAGCTCTCCGGCGGCCAGAAGCAGCGCGTTGCTGTTGCCGCGGCCATTGCAGCCGGTCCGAAACTGCTGATCGCCGATGAGGCGACCAGCGCGCTGGACACCATTGTGCAAGCCGAAATCGTCAGCCTCATTCGGCAACTGGTGGCGGAGGACGGCATGACGCTGCTGTTCATCAGCCACGACATCGCGCTGGCCGCCGAACTCGCAGAGCGTATCGCTGTATTCCGGAACGCCGAACTGATCGAACTCGGCCCGACGGAGCAAATCATAAACGCCCCGCGCCATGCCTATACGCGAACGCTGCTCGACGCCCATCTCGGCCTCGACGCCGATCCGCTGCTACGACGGGCGCCGGCATGAGCGTGCTCGCTGTCTCCGGCCTCACCAGGCATTACCACCGCGGCGGCAAGGCCATCGCGGCCGTCGACGGTGTCTCCTTCGCCATCGAACCCGGCGAGACGCTGGCGCTGGCCGGGCCCTCCGGCAGCGGCAAGTCGACGATCGCGCGGCTGGTGCTTAGGTTGATCGAGCCCGACGCCGGCACCGTCCAGTTCGAAGGCGATGACTTTCTGCTCTTGAAGGGTGCGGCCCTGCGCACCAAGCGCGCGCGCCTGCAAATGGTGTTCCAGGATCCGCTCGCCGCGTTCAACCCGCGCGCCACGGTGGCTCGCGTGCTTGACGATCCCTTGCGCATCCATGCCATCGCTTCCCGCGCCGAGAGGCCGGCCCGCATTGCTGCCTTGCTGGATCGCGTCGGGCTGGCAGCCGATCTCGCCCCGCGCGCCATTCACGAAATCTCCGGCGGCCAGCGCCAGCGCGTCGCCATCGCCCGAGCCATCGCGACCAAACCGTCGCTGATCGTGCTCGACGAAGCGGTGTCCGCGCTCGACGTTTCGGTGCGCGGACAAATCCTTGAGCTGCTGCTCGACCTGCAAGCCAGGGAACGGATCGCCTATCTCTTCATTTCGCATGATCTCGGCGTCGTACGGGCCATGGCCCACCGCGTCGTTCTTCTCGACGCCGGGCGGATCGCCGAGAGCGGCGACGCCCGCAACGTAGTCGACGCGCCGCAATCGGCAATCGGCAAGGCGCTGGTTGCGGCGGCGCCAAGATTGGACAGAAGCAGCAGGCAAGTACCATGACCGAACGAGAAGCCAGAGCCGAAAAACTCTCGCGCGAACTCGATTCCGCCTTCCGTAACCGCGCCGATCTCTACCGTCTGTTTCTCGACGAGCTGACCGGCGAACTCGGCGCGGAAAAGGCCGAGGCGATCATGATCCGCACCATCGAGCAGCGCGGCAAGGAGGTGGCGGCGGCCGCCTTCGCCCGCTTCGGACCTAACGACGCGCCGGCCATCGGCGAGGCATTTTTGGCCGTCAGCCCGGATGGCGGCCTGATGTATCCGACCGATGTCGAGCGCGGGCCGGACCACATCGCCTTCAAGGTGAAGCGTTGTCCGCTGAAGGACGCCTGGGTCGAGGCCGGTGTCGGTGATGAAAAACTCGCCACGCTCTGCCGCATCGCCGGCGCTTTCGACCGTGGTCTGTTCGAGGCAACGGGCGTGCGCTTCGACAATGTCACCTGGACGCCGGGCCACGGCCCCGGCTGCTGCCACATCGCGCTGACCAACCGGGATGCCGCCGGATAGCCAATGCTGATCAGTCGGCGGCAAACACATGCAGCTCCGTGCCCGCCTGTTCGGCAGCAGTGCGCAGGTCGGCCTTCGGTTCGCTGTCGGTGACGATATCGGCAATGTCATCGAGCCCGCAGATGCGTTCCAGACTGCTGCGGCCAAACTTGTCGTGGGTCACCACCAGCACCGTCGACAGTGAACGCGATATCATTGCGCGTTTAACGGCCGCGGCGCCCGAGATCATGTCGCTCGGACCATCGGCGCTTATCCCCGATGCGCCGATAATGGCGACGTCGGCATTGTAGCGGCGCAGGAACTCGACGGTGTCTTCGCCCAACACGCTGCCTTCCCGGCTATCATAGGTCCCGGGGCAGAGCAGCACCCGAAAGGTCGGATTGGCGCCCGCCACCGAGGCCACGCCGGTGGAATTGGTGATGATAGTCAGGTCGCGCTTCAGCTGCGAAAGGTTGCGCGCCACCTCATAGGTGGTCGAACCGCCATCGATCATCACGATCTGGCCCTTCTCGACAAAGCTTGCCGCGCCGCGGCCGATGCGGGCGCGCTCCTCGATCAGGGTCAGGCCACGCTCCGAAATCACCGGTTCTGATGTCACCAGCGAGATCGTCGCACCGCCATAGGTGCGGTTGATCAGCCCGGCATCGCCGAGTTCGATGAGATCGCGGCGGATGGTCTCGCCAGCGACGCCGATGCGCCGTGCGAGCTTGGAGATGCGTATTGACGCCGACCGGCGCACTTCCGAAAGGATAAGCGCGTGCCGCTCCTTCTTCGTCAGTCGGCCTTGGTCCATGACTATTCCATTCCCTTTGCAGCAATCAGCGCGTGGCCAAACTCGGCAAATCCCTTCGCGCCGCGCCCGCGTGTGACGAAGGCGGGAGACGCCGGAAGCTCGCCGGCGAAGTCCAGCACATTAGCGACGCCGACGCTGTTGGGGAAGAAGCCGAACATTGGTGCATCGTTTGGACTATCGCCGACGAAGACAATGCTGTCCTTGTCGTGGTCGATATCTATACCAAAACAGTCCCGCAAGAATAGCCGGCTTGTCGACAGTTTGTCGTATTTGCCGAACCAGCCATTGACGTGGATGGACGAGATTTTCGCCGTCGCGCCATAGCGCTGGAAGATGCCGACGATCTTCAGAACCTCGGTTTTGGGCAGCGGCGCCACGTCCTCGCAAAAATCGATCGCCAGATCGGCCTCTCGATAGGCCTGGTCGGCCGCGACCGCCGCACCCGGAACTTCGCGCAGAACGGTTTGCTCGATCTCCTTGAGGCGCGCGGCATCGGCCTGCCGTTCGGCAGCGCTCTTGGCGTAGTGGCGAACAATCCGCTTTTTGGCGTCGTCGTAGCGGAAATAGAAGGCGCCGTTCTCGCCGATCACGCCGTCCACCGGCCATTGCCGGGCTATCAGGTCGCACCAGCCGGCAGGGCGGCCGGTAACCGGCGCGACAATGAAGCCGGCCTGCTTCAGCCGCTCGAGCGCCACATAGGCTTTTGCCGGCAACCGCCCCTTGTCGGTCAAGGTGTCGTCTATGTCGGTCAGCACGACAGCGATGTTGCGCCGGTCCGGCACGGTGAAGTCGGTGAGCGGACGCAGCACCCGCTCAGGCTCCCGCCGCAACCGTTTCGAGCGAGGCAGCAGCGACGTCGAGCATGGTGAACCTGTCGCGGATCAGCCGCGCATTGGCGACCGCCTCGTCGTAGAAGCCAGCCGGTATGGCGACCTCTTGCGGCGTGGTTGGGGCGCCGGCGGCACGCAGTGCTGCCGCGATCTCGCGCGCCGGGCGTGCCACCCGCAGCAGCCTTTCGCGATGCGAGCGCCACTGCCTGGCCAGCATGGTGTTGACAGCGTCCGCCCGTTCGCGGTCCAGCAGCTTGGGCTTGAATGCCGCCCAGCAGGAACGTCCGAGCGTTTCGCCGAAGATTTCGATGAAGCGATCTGGCGTATCGGCGGAGGGCGCGAGCTGCAGCTCCCGCAGCGCCAGCACGCGTTCCTGCAGCCGCGCCATCGTCAACGTCGTCACCGCTATGTGCTCGCCGTGATGCGCTTCGGGCAATCCCTGGCCCCGCATGTCGATATAGTGGGCGATGAGATGTTCGCCCTGACTGGCCGGATAGGAGCCGCCGCACAAAGTCATGCCAAGGCCCGACATGACCAGCGTGCGCACCAGCACTTCCATCGCCTCAATGTCGCCGGTCCCGAGTTCGCCGGCTTTGGCGATAAGCGCCTCCTCGTCCTCGGCCAGAAGCATGAATGGCGCCTCCCGGTAGGGCGTGCCGAGCAAAAGATGCGCCATCAGCCAATCGGTCTGCGCGGTCGGCCGCGCCATCGAATCGCCGAAGCCGGCAGCGATCAGCCGGTGCGGCGCTCGCGCCATGACATCGAGATCGAGGAAGACACCGACCGGCAGGCTCGCCGTCAGCGATTTCTTCAGGCCGTCCTCTGTGATTGCCGCAGACACCGAGGTGTAGCCGTTCATCGACGGCGCGGTGCCGAACACCGCATAGGGCTTTTGGGTCAGATGGGCGGCATATTTGGTGATGTCATTGATCGAGCCGGATCCGACCGCGACCAGACCGCTGGCGTCTTTCGTGCGGGCGATCACCGATCGCACGGCGTCCATGTCGGGATGCGGATGGCGCGGCAGGATGATCTTGTCGACATCGCTGGAGCCGCGCAGCGCAATCGACACTCTCTCGCCGAGAGCCAGCCTTGTGTCGGCATCCATGACAACGGCGAGCCTGCGGCCGAGCGGCAGTGGCTTGACCAGCGCATCGGCTTCGTCGCCGAGACCGCGCCCTATGACGATGGTCTTCAGCGGCACCGACAGCATTCCCTGGCTATCCGGGTCAGGCAGCGTGCCGGCAATAAGGCGATCGAGCATTTGTCTGGACATAGGATGCAGTCCGGTCAGTCAGCATGAAGCGGGGTCAGGGCATCGAACAAGGTGCGATACCGGCGGTAACTTCTGTCGTAGGTGGCCTTGGCGGAAGGATCAGGGTCGATCGTCTCGATGTGGCCGGCCAGCCTTTCAGCCGCCTGCTGCACTGAGGAGGTAAGGCCGATGGCTGCGGCGGCAAGGATTGCCGCACCGATCGGCGAGGCATCGGCCGCACCCGCGATCTCGACCGGCCTGCCGCTGACATCGGCACGGATTTGCGCCCATACCCGGCTGCGCGCGCCACCGCCTGAGAGCCGGATGCGATCCGTCGCGATATCGAGATCGTCCAGCCGGTCGACCACGTCGCGCATGGCAAAGGCACAGCCCTCCAGCACGGCACGGGCACAAGCGGCTTTGCCGTGGAAGGATGTCAGGCCGTAGAAAGCGGCACGCGCTTCGGCGATCCAGCGCGGCGCCATGGCACCGGACAACGCGGGCAAGAACAGCAAATCGTCGCTGCCGGCAACCACCGTCGCCGCCAGTTCCGACATCGCCGCCGGCGAATCGACGCCGAAGGTTGTTAGAAACCACGTCACCGCGCCGCCCGAGAGCCATCCGGGATTGGAGATGAAATAGCCGTCGCCGAGAAAGCCATGGGTCTCGACCAGGCCGCCGGGGTCGAGGCGAAGCGTGCCGGACACCGCGCCGACCACTTCGGCCGTGCCGAGATTGCAGGCGACGACACCGGGCACGACAACCCCGGCGCCTATGGCGGCCGAAAAATCATCGCCGGTGCCGACCGCCAGCGGCGTGCCCACAGGAAGACCGGTGAGCTCGGCGCCGGCGTGGGTCAAGGCGCCGGCGATCTCAGATGCATCGTCGATGCCGGGCAATTTATGTGCATCGATGTCGAAGGCCGCCAGCAGATCGCCGGCATAATTGTGCTCCTTCAGCCCATAGAGCATGGTCGTCGAGGCCAGCGCGTGATCGATGACGGCACGACCGCACAACGCTGCGACCACGAATGATACCGGTTGATGCCAGAGCGCCACTCGGCGCGCTTCGGGCAGGTTGCGCGCGGCCCAGCGGATTTTCGCCGCCATATGGGTGGCGTCCAGAACGAGACCGGTGCGCTCACGGATGAAGTCCGGGTCGATGCCGGCGATCTCTCCTGCCGCCCGCCGGTCCATCCAGATGATGCACGGAGCCAGCGCCTCACCATTGCGATCGACCGCGACGCAGCCGTCGAGCTGGCCGGCAATGGCAATACCCTTGATGTCGGACGGCGCAAGCCCAGCCTTGTCGAGCGCGCCGGCAATGGCCGGCTTGAGCGCCGCCAGCCACAGCGCCGGGTTCTGTTCGGCCCAGCCGGGCGCCGGGAAGGCCGGCTGGTACAACACAGCGGCCTCGCCACGCAGCCGCAATTCGTCATCGACAACGATCGCCTTTAGGCTTTGTGTGCCGAGATCGATGCCGATGACTGGCATTAGACACGCTCGCAATCCGCGAGGACATCCCGCAGTTGCGAGAGGATAGAACCTTTCGTCGGCGAATAGGAGCCATCGAAAACCGCTGTGCCAATGGTAAAAGCGTTGGCGCCGGCCAGCTTGATTGCCTTGATCCGATCGGCTGATGCCACAGCGCCGGCGACGATCAGATGCCGCGACGGACCAAGCCCGCGCCGGGCTGCGCGCACCAGTTCGGCCGGGTCGGCCTCGGTGGCGCGATAGGCGAGGATGTCGCATCCCGCACAACCCTTCTCGGCGAAGGCCCGGCAGTCGGCCTCGACATCCTCGGCCGAACCGCCGAGCTTGGTCGGATGGCCGACCGGCCGCCCGGGAAAAGGGTAGTATTCGGTGCCGCTCCCCTCCAGCAACGCCATGATCTCGTCGACCTGGGTACCACCGAGCAGGCGCTGGATGCCGAGATCCCTGGCGATGCGCGCGGAATTAAGGCAGGCCTCAGCCGTCGTCGAGACAACTTCCATGTAAGTGGTGGCGCCTGTCCGGCCAATGGCGACAGCGAGCTTGCGCAGCACATCCGGCGCGACGCCAATATCCTTGAAGCCGACATGCTTCAGGCCGACCGGCTCAATCAAATCGACCAGGTCGAGAGAGTCCTCGACCGTGCGATCGTTGCGCGTCAGCATGAAGATGAAGTCCATCCGAAAGGTCCCTCGCCTGGTCGGGAAAGCCGGTTTGCTGCCGGTCTGTTAAAACCTCCCAACCATTTGTTGCAAGGTGCCACATTTTGATTTGCAGTACCACACATTTTATGACAAAACGGGCGCCGGCCCGCCAGGCACGACTTCTAGGGAGAGGGAAGAATGCTCAAGCCGCTGAGACGTACCGCGTCCAGACTGCTCGTCGCAGTCGTATTTGTGTGGCCCCTGACGTGGCAAGTGACACAAGCGGACGCGTGGGATCTGAAAGAGGCGTCGAAACCCTATAGCGGCCAGACCATCCGCATGGTCGGCGAGGCGCTGCCGCCGCTCGAAGCGCTGAAGAAGATGGCGCCGGAGTTTGAAAAACAGACCGGCATCCATGTCGAAGTCGAGATGTACGAGCACTCGGAAGCCGTCAACAAGGTGCAGCTCGATCTCAACTCGCACCGCGGCCGCTACGACGTCATCATCCAGCCGCATCGCGAACTCGGCAAGTTCGCCACCAACAACCATCTGGTCGAAATCGCCAAGATGATGGCCGACCCGGCTTTGCGCGATCCGAGCTTCGAGCCGGAGAAGCAGCTCTACCAGACCGCCTGGCACGAAATCTCCTGGTATGACGGCAAGGAGTACGGCTTCCCCTTCACAGTGCTCAACATGTTCATGTGGTATCGCTCGGACCTGCTCGCCGATCCCAAGGAGCAGGCAGGCTTCAAGGCCAAGTATGGCTACGGCCTCGCTCCCGCCAAGGACTGGAAGCAATACCGCGATATCGCCGAATGGTTCTATCGCCCCGACCAGGGTTTTTACGGCACCGCCCTGCAGGGCAAGCGCCATGAGGCACTGTGGTATGAGTGGCTCAATTTCCTTTATTCCTTCGGCGGCGACGTGCTCGACGTGAAGAGCGGCTCGGCCTGCGGCCCGGTCATCGTCAACAGCCCCAAGGCCGTCGCCTCGCTCGAATATTACAAGAGCCTGCTGCAATTCTCGCCGCCGGACAGCCTCAACTATTTCTGGGATGATGTCATGGCGCTGATGCAGCAAGCCAAGGTCGCCGAGCTGATCATGTGGAACGACGCAACCTATGCCGTGTCGGTCGACACCACGGCCTCCACCGTGGTCGGCAAGGTTGGCTTCGATCTCGTGCCGCAAGGCGACGGCGGGAAGATCGGCCAGGTCGAGGGCTGGACCTATCTCATCCCGGTCTATTCGAAGAACCAGCAGGCCGCCTTCCTCTTCGTCCAGTGGATGATGGGCTATGACCGCCAGCTCGAACAGCATCTCAATGGCGGCGCTTCAGGTCGGCCGGATGTCTATGCCTCCGCCGAGGTGCAGAAGCTGCCCTATGCCAAGGCTTCGATGGAGGCCAACGAGCATGCGGTGCCGAAGGCGACGCTGCCGCAATCGGCCGAGATGACCGACATACTAGTGCGCGAACTGTCATCCTACCTCGCCGGCGAAAAGGAGGCGCAGGCCGCCCTCGACACCGCCGCCACCGACATCTCGACACTGCTCGGTTCTTGCGCACCCATGACCTATCCGGCACGATAGGCCTTGAGATGTCGCGCAGAGGCTACCCGCACAAGCGGGTAGCCGTTCTTGTCCGCAGGAAACGCCCGTGACGAACCGCACTCCATCGCCGCGCGGAATGCCGCTTCTCGACCGTGGGGTGGGGCCGCTCTTGATGCTGCCGGCGACGCTGCTCGTCGTCGTCTTCCTGGTCGGCCCGTTCTACTACATGGTCTACACCGCGCTGACCGACCTCAGCTTCGCCGACGCCAGCCATGCCGGCGCCTTCGTCGGTTTCGACAATTTCCGCAAGCTGATGCGCAACGACCCATTCTTCTGGGCATCGTTCCTGCTGACGCTGAAATTCGTCATCATCGCCGTCGGCCTGGAATTCCTGCTCGGCTTTGCGCTGGCCTTCCTGATCTTCCGCTTCGTCGCCAGCCAGCGGCTTCTCACCACACTGCTGCTCATCCCGATGATGATCGCGCCGGTCGCCGTCGGGCTGATCTGGCGGCTGCTGTTGCAGGGCGATTTCGGCATGCTCACCTTCTACATGCGCAAGGTCGGCCTGCTGGCGCAGAATTCGGCGGTGCTTTCGGCACCCGACCTGGTGTTTCCGACCATCGTCGCCATCGATGTCTGGCAGTGGACGCCTTTCGTCACCCTGATCATGCTCGCCGGGATGATGAGCCTGCCGCGCGCGCCGTTCGAGGCGGCGATGATGGATGGCGCCAAACCGTTCCAGATTTTCCGAAACGTCATGCTGCCGCTGCTGCGGCCGGTCATCGCGCTCGTGCTGCTGCTGCGCGGCATCGACGCCTTCAAGGAGTTCGACAAGGTTTTCCTGATGACCGGCGGCGGACCGGGAACGCTGACCGAGCTGGTCTCGATCTACGCCTACCGCGTCAATTTCCGTAACTGGGACCTCGGCTACGGCGCCGCGGTCGCCTTCATGATCTATCTCGTCGTGCTGATCCTGTGCTCGGTCTTCTACAAGGCCGTCTACTGGTCGAGCCGCAAGCAGGTGGGGGCGTTTTGAGGGCGCTGCGATGATCGATCAGTCCACCAACCGCGCCTGGAAAAGCTTTGCCTGGGCGGTGTTGCTCGTCGCCGTCGTGGTGGCGCTGACGCCTTATGTCTGGATGGTGCTGGCGTCGTTCAAGAACCGCGTCGATCTTCTGTCTTCTGTGCCGAAATGGATTTTTTCGCCGACGCTTGCCAACTATCCCGCCGTCTTCATCGACAAGGGATACTGGCCGCTGGCGATCAATTCGGTGCTGATCTCGGTGTNGTCGTCGACCATACTCTGCATCGTCATCGGCGCGCCAGCGGCCTATGGCTTTGCCCGCTCGGATTTTCCCGGCAAGGAAGACCTGTTCTTCTTCTTCCTGACCACGCGCATGGCGCCGCCGATCTCAATCGCCGTGCCGCTGTTCCTGTTCTTCACCTCGCTGGGCCTGATCGACACCATCTACGCCGTTGTGATCGCCCACACCTCCTTCAACCTGTCGCTCGTCGTCTGGATGATGCGCGGCTTCTTCGCCGAAATCCCCAGGGAGATCGACGAGGCCGCGATGATGGACGGCCGCTCGCGGCTCGGCGCATTCTTCTTCGTCGTCGCGCCGCTGGCCGCACCCGGCATCGGCGCCACAGCGGTGCTCTGCTTCATCCTGTCGTGGAACGAGTTCCTCTATGCCTTCATCCTCGTCGCTTTCGACGGGCGGCCGCTGACCGTCGGCATACCGGGGCTGGTGACGCCGCATGGCACGCTCTGGGGACAGGTCGCGGCAGTCGCGATCGTGGCAACGCTGCCGATCGTGCTTTTCACGTTCCTTGTCCAGAAACAGCTCGTCCGCGGCCTCACCTTCGGCGCGGTCAAGGGTTGAAGGGATCTTGTATGGCAATTGTTTTCGACGGCGTCACCAAGGCCTTCCCGGACGGGACGGTGGCGCTGCAGGCGCTCGATCTTGCTTTCGAGCCCGGCGAATTCCTGGTTCTGCTCGGCCCGTCCGGTTCCGGCAAGACGACAGCCTGCCGGCTGCTCGCCGGGCTGGAGCGGCCGACCGCCGGGCGCATCATGGTCGAGGGCCTCGATGTCACCGACCTGCCGCCGCGCCTGCGCGGCATGGGCATGGTGTTCCAGAACTATGCGCTCTACAGCCATAAGAGCGTCTACGAGAACATCGCCTATCCCTTGCGCATCCGAAAGATGCCGGCCGCCGAGCTTGACCGCTGCGTCCGCGCCATGGCCGAGCTGCTCGAAATCACCCGTTACCTCGACCGCCGCCCTTCGCAATTGTCGGGCGGCCAGGCGCAGCGCGTGGCTGTGGCCCGCGCACTCGTCTGGCAGCCGAGCCTCTGTCTGATGGACGAGCCGCTGTCCAATCTCGACGCCTTGTTGCGGCTCCACATGCGCACCGAGCTGAAGCGTCTGCATCGCGAGCTGAAAAAGACCTTCGTCTTCGTCACCCACGACCAGGAAGAGGCGATGACGCTGGCGACCAGGGTCGCGGTGTTGCGCGAAGGCGCACTGATCCAGTACGACGACCCGCGCGAGATCTATCGGCGGCCTGCCAATCGCTTCATCGCCGAATTCATCGGCCGTCCAGCGATGAACACGTTCGATGGCGATGTCCGCGCCGGCGTCTTCCACGCCAGCGGTTTCACTTGCCCGCTTCCGGGAAAGCCTGATGGTCCCATCGTGCTCGGCATTCGCCCGGAGCAGATCCAGCTTGTCGACGCGACTGCCGGCGACGCCATCCTGTTTGCCGTCGACGTCGTCGAACCGGTCGAGCCGGACGTGCTGATCTTCGCCAATAGCGAGGCCAACGCGCTGATCGTCAGGACTGTGAATGACGATCGCGCTTTCGATCCCGGCCAGCCGCTTTATCTACGCTTTCCGCCGGCAGCGCTGCACACATTCGATGCTGTGTCGGGAGCGCGGCTGCCGTGAGCACGCTGCTCGCTTTGGTGCCGCTGGCCGCCGCAGCCTTGGTCTGGTGGCTGTTCTACAGCTTCAACCGGTCGCGGCGCTGGTTCTCGACAGGCGAACTCATCTTCTGGGACGCCATTGCACTGGTAACCCTGCAGCTTGTCTGGCTGATCTGGTTCTGAATGCGCATTCCAGCAACGCAGATCAGTAGCCCAGCGCACAACCGTCCTTGCGAGGATCGGAGGCACCGGTGAGCGTGCCCTTTTCCCAATCGATCAGCACCAGCTGGCCGCCGCCATGCGGCTCCTCGGCGATCGAAACCTGATGGCCGCGCTGACGGAGGCCGGCGATCGCCTCAGCCGGAATCCCGCGCTCGGCCAGCACGGCATTGTCCTTGTAGAACACCCGTGGCGCATCCAGTGCCTGCTGCGGGTCCATCCCGAAATCGATCATGTTGGTCAACAGATGGACATGGCCGAACGGCTGGTAGCCGCCGCCCATCACCCCGAACGGCATCACCACCTTACCCCCTCGCGTCGCCATGCCAGGCATGATGGTGTGCATCGGTCGCTTTCGCGGCGCGATACGATTTGGATGGCCTTCCGTGAGGCGAAAACTGCTGCCGCGATTCTGCAGCACGACGCCTGTCTTGGGACCGACGACGCCGCTGCCGAAGGAACCGAAGGTCGAGTTGATGAAGCTGACTGCATTGCGGTCGCGGTCGACCACGGAGATATAGACGGTGTCGCTGCGCGGCAGCTCAAGCCGCGGCAGATGCGTCATGGCGAGAGCCGGATCGATGGCGGCGCGCAGCCGCTCCGCATAAGCTGCCGACAGCAGTTGTTCGACGGGGACCTGGACGAAATCCTGGTCGCCGATGAAAGTATCGCGGTCCTGGTAGGCAAGCCGGCCGGCTTCGATCTCGAGATGCAGCCGCTGGGCACTGTTCGGCTCCAACGAACCAAGGCTGAAGCCCGAAAGCACATTCAGCATGATCAGCGCCGTCATGCCCTGATTGTTCGGTGGCATCTGATGGATATCGTAGCCGCGATAGGACGTATTCACCGACGTGACGTAGTCGCCTTGGGTCTCGGCGAAATCCTCCAATGCATGCAGCCCGCCCAGCGCGCGAAGACGTTCCACCAGATCGTCCGCGACTTCACCTTCATAAAACCCTGCACGGCCTCGGTTGGCGATGATGCGCAAGGTGTCCGCCAAGTGCGGCTGCCGATGCACATCGCCGGCTTGCGGCGCCCTTCCCTCGGGCAGGAATATGCGCGCGGCATGTTCATCGGCTGAGAGCAGGGCGACCTCGTCGGCCCAGTCGAAGGCGACGCGATCATGAACGACATAGCCTTGTTCGGCATAGCGAATGGCTGGCGCCAGCGCGGCGTCGATGCCCTTTTTTCCGTGGTCCTTGAGTAGCCGGCACCATGCATCGATGGCGCCTGGTATGGTGACGGCATGCGGTCCGGCCGCAGGCAGTTCGCTATGGCCCCGCTCCAGATACCAATCGGCATTTGCAGCAGCAGGCGACCGCCCCGAGCCGTTGAAGGCCAGCACCTCGCCCTCGCCTTTGGGACTGTAGAGCACAAAACAGTCGCCGCCGATGCCGGTCGATTGCGGCTCGACCACCCCTTGCACTGCCGCCGCACAGACGGCAGCATCCATGGCGTTGCCGCCAGAGCGCAGCGTGTCGATAGCCGCCAGCGTCGCCAACGGATGCGATGTCGCCGCCATCGCTTCTGTCGCGCGAACCGGCGAGCGTCCGGTGAGTTGAAAATCACGCATGCAATCCTCTGATGATCCACCCGCCGGTAGTAACCTCAATGCTTGATGCGGTCGCGCATGGCGTACCACAACATCCCCAGCACATAGAGCAAGCCCCGCAGCGCCGTACCGCCCGGGAACGGCATCGGCGTCAGCGTCGAGAACAGGTCCAGCCGCGAGGCGTCGCCCATAATCGCTTCGGCCAAGAGCTTGCCCGACAGCGTTGACAGGATGACGCCCTTGCCGGAATAGCCATGCGCGAAATAGACCTCGCCATAGTGCCCGACATGCGGCAGCCGCGACGTGGTCACCGACACCAGACCGCCCCAGGCATGATCGATGCGGCAGCCCTTCAGTTGCGGGAAGGTGGCCTCCATGTGCGGCCGCACGAAACCGGCGATGTCGGCCGGCGGCGATGGCGTGTAGCGCTCGCCGCCGCCGAATAGCAGCCGACCGTCCGCCGACATGCGGTAGTAGTTGACGACGAAGCGTGTATCGGACACCGCCACATTGGCCGGGATCACATTGCGCTTGCCCTCCAGCGGCTCGGTGGCGACGATATAGTTGCCTACCGGCATGATGCGGCTGTTGACGCGCGGCTCCAGCCCATGCAGCAGCGCGTCGCCGGCCAGCACGACATGTTTGGCCCTTACCGACCCCTGCGCCGTCGAGACCCGGATCGAAGGCTCGCGCTCCAGCTTTACCGCGACGGAATTTTCATGGATGACGACACCGGCCGCCACGGCGGCACGGGCAAGGCCGAGCGTGTAGTTCAGCGGATGCATATGGCCGCCGAGCGACTCATACATCGCGCCATGATAGGGCGTGTCCACCTTGCCGCGTGCCTGCGCCGCCGACAGGATCTCGACGTCGCGGAACTTCATCACGCTCTCGAGGCATTTGGCCTCGTCTTCGAGATCCCTGAGGTCGGAGCCATTAACGGCACCGACGAGATGGCCGGTCAGCCGCAGATCGCAGTCGATGGCGTGGCGCTCGATGATGTCGAGCACCAGGCCCCGCGCCTCGAAGGCGAGGTCGAACAGCGCCTTCGCCCGCTCGGGGCCGTAGAGCTTGACCAGCCCCTTGGCGCCTTTGCGCAGGCCGGGGATCATCTGGCCGCCATTGCGGCCCGACGCGCCCCAGCCGATCTTGCCGCCTTCGAGCAGCACCACCTTCAGGCCGCGCTCGGCGGCATGAAGGGCGGCCGACAGGCCGGTGCAGCCGCCACCGACCACCACCAGATCGGCGCCGACATCTCCCACCAGCGCCGGATGGTTCGGCGCCGGATTGGCGGTGGCGACATAATAGGAATTGCCGATATCGAGGCTCGAATTGAAACCCGTTGAGCCGGAGGCCATGATCACACCTTCAGCAGCAAATGGTCGCGTTCCCAGCTCGTCACCACGCTCTGGAACAGGTCGAGTTCGACGCTCTTGACGCGCAGATAGGTCTGGAAAAAATCGTCGCCGAGCAATGCCCGCACCGGCTCGCAAGCAATGAAACGATCAAGCGCCTCCTCCATCGTTTTCGGCAGCGTGCTTTTGATCTTGTAGGCATTGCCCGAGGCCTCAGCCGAGCGCGCCAGCTTCTGCTCGACGCCGAGATAGCCGGCAAGCAGCGAACCGGCGATCGCCAGATAGGGATTGCAATCCGCTCCCGGCAAGCGGTTCTCTACCCGCCGGGCGGCGCGGCCACCTGCCGGCACGCGCAGGCCGCAAGAGCGGTTGTCATGCGACCATTCGATGTTGGCCGGTGCGCTGTGGTTCGGCCGGATGCGGCGGAACGAGTTCACGTTGGGTGCGAACAGCGGCATGATCTCGGGCACATATCTCTGCAGGCCGCCGATGAAATGGCCGAACATTTCGGTGTCTGCATCATCTCTGTCGGCAAACAGCGCGGCGCCTGTCGTTTCATCGACGACAGACATGTGCAGATGCATCGAACTGCCGGCCTGCGCGGCGATCGGCTTGGCCATGAAGGTGGCGTGCATGCCGCTCTGCTGCGCCGCTTGGCGAGTCAGCCGCTTGAACAGCAGCACCTGATCGGCGAGTGGCACCGCGTCGCCGTGCAGCAGATTGATCTCCAGCTGCGCGGTGCCCGATTCATGGATCAGCGTGTCGAGCGGCAGGCCGGCGGCTGCGGCATAATCATAGACGCGCCTTATCACCGGCTCGAATTCTTCCAGCGCCACCATGTCGTAGGGATGCTGCGAGCCCTCGGCGCGGCCATTGGCGCCAACCGGTGCCGTCAGCGGCTGGTCGGGATTCGGATTGGGCGCGGTCAGATAGAATTCGATTTCCGGCGCCACCACCGCGCGCCAACCGCGCTTCCGGTAGAGATCGAGCACGGCGCGCAGCACATGTCGTGGCGAGGCCATCCAGGGCTTGCCTTGCATGTGGAAGGCGTCGGCGAAGACATAGGCTTTGCCGACGCCACCGCCCGGCGCCAGGCACAGCGTCGACATATCAGGCACCATGCGCATATCCGGGTCTTGATAGGCAAAGCCTTCGTCGATGGAACCGGAGTAGCGGCCATCGATGCTGACCAGGAAAGCGCTGCTCGGCAGGTAGAGTGCGCGGTCTTCCAGCGCCTTGAGGAATTTCACCGTCGGCAGCGCCTTGCCGCGCAGCACGCCATTCATGTCGGGCACCAGGCACTCGACCTCCGTGATGCCGTGCTGGGCGAGCCAGGCCTTGGGATCGTTGCCGGTGAAGAGAGCGGTGTTGGTATTTTTGTCCTGCATTTTGGTTCACGTACCTATGAGAGAGAGAGTATGGCTTGCGCGGCCACATCCGTTCCAGGGGTCAGCGCCATCTTGGCAGCATTGTCCCTGAGGCGGGCGCGCATCGCATCGTCGGCCAGCAGGCCGAGAATGGCTCTCTCCAATCCCCCTTCGGTCCAGGCGTCGCGGCCGATATGGTCGCCCACGCCCGTCTCTCCCGCGCGTTGCGCATTGTCATGTCCGTCCCAGCAATAGGGCATGATCAGCGACGGCACGCCGAAGCGCAGCGCCTCGCAAAAACTGTTGTTTCCTCCGTGATGAATAAACAGGTCCGACTTCGCCACCACCGAAGGCTGCGGAAACCAAGCGTCGAGATAGACATTGTCCGGCACCGCGCGATAGGCGTCGCGCAGGCCGCCGGCATTGACGATGAAGCGCGCCGGCAGCCTGTCGAAGACGGCGAGCATGCGCTCGATCAGCCCGACATCCATCGCGCCGAGGCTGCCGAAGCTGACATAGACCAGCGGCCCGCAATTGCGCGGAAACACCGGCACCTCGAATGGCCCTTCCGAACGCACGCAGCCTTCGAGATAGACAAAGCGTTTGGGGTCGAGCGGCTCGGCCCGCTCACGCCGTACGATCGCTGGCGTCAGCAGCAGATTGAGGTCGGGTGATGTCTCGAGGAACAGGCCCTTGGGCAACGGCGCCAGGCCGGCATCCGCGCGAAAACGGTTGAAGCACTCATGCGCGGGTGCGGAGGCCGCGAGATAGCGCGCTTCGAACGCCGCACGTTGCGGGTCGTCGGCACCCATCCCCGAGAGATAGGGCGGCACCTCGGCATCCGGCAGTTCCGTCTCGGCACAGGAGACGACGCGCACCCACGGGCAGCCGGCGGCGGCGATCGCCGGGAACATGATGACGTTGTCGAGCACCACCGCGTCCGGCTTCAGCCGCGCCAGCAATTGGCGCAGCGGCGCCTCGGCGTTGACGGCGGTGTCGACGATCGCTTGCCAGGTCGGCGCGACATAGGTCTCGAGCTGGTCGATCGGGCTCAGCCGGAAATGCGGCAGGTGCCGGCGCACGAAGGCCTGCCAATAGCTCTGGCGGTCGCTGTCGCTCAGCGGCTCATCCGTCGGCAGATGGTATTCCTGGAAGCCATAGTCGGTAAAGACGCCGGAGAAGCCGGCATGGCAGATGAAGACGGGGCGAGCGCCCCGTGCGCGCAATGCCTGTGCGATACCGACGCAATTCAACGCGGCGCCGAAACTGGCTTCGGGAAACAGCGCGATGGTCGGGCTGGCTTTACGCGTCAATTATTCCTCTTCAATCCGGCCGGCTGATCATGCCGAACAGTGCGGGAGCTCCGCGGCTGGCTGCTTGCGGTCGCTGGCTGCGGGAGAGCCGCAGGTGGATGCGAAGCAGATCGGCAGCCACCTCATACTGCCGGCTTTCAAGATAGTCGAGTATGCCCGAGTGTTCGCGCAACGATTGCCGCAGCCGAAACACGTTGACGCCGGAATAGATGCCCGGCAGCCGGCGCAGGCGGAGATGATCGGCCAATGCATCCGACACAAAACGGTTGGCGCAGCCCTCGGCGATCATGCCATGAAAATCCATGTCCAGCCGCTGGAACTCGCGCGTGTCGAATGTCTCGTCCGGCAGCGCTGCAAGCGCTTCCATGCCTTGCCGCAACATTGCTGCCCGCGCCCCGTCCAGCCGAAAGCCTGGCGTCAGGATGGCCGCCGGCTCCAGCAGCAGGCGGAACTCGTAGCTTTCGCCTTGCGCCTCCGGATCGTCCGGCGCGCGGCGAAACAACCAGGATTGCCCAGGCGCACGATCCAGAAGATTCTCGTCGGTCAGTTTGTTAAGTGCTTTTAGTACCGTCTTGCGATCAGCGTCGTAGCGTCGCATCAGCCCCGCGATGGTCACCGTCTGGTCCAACCGTCGCGCCGAGCGGTCGCGCAGGATGGCTTCGGCGAGCTCGTCTTCCTCCGCACTGGGTAGTTCGGCGGCAATGGCGGGCTGGGCGGCGAGGTCGACCGTCAGATGATAACCGCTGTCGGCCTCCCAGCGCACCACGCCCCGTTCCGCGAGCAGGCCGAGTGCGGCGCGTACGGGCGTGCGCGAGACATTGCACAGCGAGGCGATCTGCTGTTCGGGCAGGCGGGCGCCAGGCTCGAAGCCACGCTGCCGCGCCACATCCAGGATGCGCTGCGCCAGATCGAGATGGTTGGTGCGAGGTCGTCTGGCTACGGCTTGCATGACTTTTCTCGAATGCGAATGTGGCGCATTGGTCTGGCTGATCGCCGGAACAGGGACAATCGGCCAAATTCCTCCGTCGTTGACAGATTATGGATTGACGTACTTTTTTCTGCAATAGTACTGTCGGCACAATCGGCGAGAAAAGACCGAGGGAACAGGATCAAGGCAGGCGCGCGCGTCGCCGGCCTTGGTCCGGCAAATGATTTCGACGATCAAACCGAATGGGAGACTGCCATGACCGCTACCAGCCTGCGGCGCCGTGCGCTCAATACATCCTCAATCGCTCTCGGTCTCGCCCTGACGCTCTCGGTGCCGGCCGCCGCAGCCGACCTCGTTATTTCGAACTGGGATGGGTACATGGCACCCGACGCCATGGCCGCTTTCAAGACCGCCACCGGCGTTGCCGGCGAAGTGGTGGTGCACGCCACCAATGAAGAGATCATGGGCAAGCTGATTGCCGCCGGCGGCAAGGGCTATGACGTGGTCTTCGTCTCCTCGCCCTTCGCCGAAGTATTAAACAAGCTTGGCCTGACCGAGCCGATCGACCATGCCAAGATCCCCAACCTCGCCAACCTCTATCCCGAAGCGACCAAGCTGCCGCACGATGTCGGCAACGCTTTCTCCGTGCCTTACACCTGGGGCACGACGGGCCTCTGCTACCGCTCTGACCTTGTCAAGACGGCGCCCACGAGCTGGAGCGACCTGCTCGCCCCTTCCGACGAGATGAAGGGCAAGACCACCATGCTGGCGACCGATCGCTGGCTGCTGGCCGCCGGGCAGCTCGACAAGGGCTATTCGGTCAACGAGACCGACCCGGCCAAGATGGCCGAGGTCAAGGACCTCTTGATCTCCGCCAAGAAGACCCTGCTCGCCTATGACGACACCACCTTCTATTCCAAGCTGGTTTCCGGCGAGGCGCTGATGGTGCAGGCCTGGGACGGCTGGTGCAATTACGGCATCGCCGACAAGCCGGAGATCAAATACGTCATCCCTAAAGAAGGTTCGGACCTGTGGGTCGACACGATGGTGGTGATGAAGGCGTCCGAGCACAAGGACGACGCCTTCAAGTTCATCAACTTCATGCTCGACGCCAAGAACCACGCCTGGGCGGCGCAGAACATCGACTACAAGGTGCCGAACAAGCCGGCGATGGAAAGCCTGCCGGCCGACTTCCTGGCCAAATTCCCCAACATGGCGATGCCGGTGGCCGATCTCGTCAAGTTCGAGCAGTTGCGTGACGTCGGCGAAGCCCAGCGCGACTATTCCAAGATCGTCAGCGAGATCAAGGCCGCGCAGTAAGCGGCGCAGACTTCACGGCCGGCAGCACTTCTGCCGCCGGCCCTGAGCGGTACCCGAGAAATTGTCCCAGACCCGACTTCGTTCCTCTCTGCTGATGGCCCCGGCGCTGGTCTGGCTGACCGCGCTGATGGTGGTGCCATGCGCCCTGGTGCTGGCGCTCGCCTTCTTCCGGCGCGGCGTCTATGGCGGCATCGACTACACTTTGACGCTGGAAAATTTCGGGTTGGTCTTCGACCCGCTCTATGCCGGCATCTTCCTCAACTCAGCACGTATCGCCGGCACCGCGACCTTGATTGCGGTGGTGATTGGCTATGCCGCAGCCTATGCGATCGCGGCCGCACCGCGCCGGTGGCAGCCAATTTTCCTGTTCTTCGCCGTGCTGCCGTTCTGGTCCAACTATCTGATCCGCACCTATGCCTGGATCGTGCTGCTGAACCGCGAAGGGCTGATCACCCAGTTGCTGCGCTGGTTCGGCTACACCGGCGAACCGCCCTCGATGCTCTATACCGAAGGCTCGGTCATCGCGGGCCTCGTCTACAACTATCTGCCCTTCGTCATCCTCGCCTGCTACGCGCCGCTGTCGCGCCTCAACCCGGAACTGGCCGAGGCATCGCGCGATCTCGGCGCCTCCGCTGCCACCACTTTCCGACGTGTCATCCTGCCGCTGACCGTGCCCGGCATCGCTGCGGGTGCTGTCTTCGTCTTCGTGCTGTCGATCGGCAATTTCGTCACCCCGGCGCTGCTCGGTGGCGGCCGCTTCCAGATGATCGGCAACCTCGTTTACGACCAGTTCCTGACTGCCAATGACTGGCCGTTCGGCGCAGCGCTCGCCATGGCGCTGATCGCCATCATGCTTCTGGTGCTGATGGCGCAGGCGCTCGCCGCCGACCGCGCCGCGGGGCGTGCGGCTGAGGCAAAGGGTGACGCCGATGGCTGAGCGCTGCGCAATTCTTGCCTTCTCCCCGTTCACCGGGAGAAGGTGCCCCGAAGGGGCGGATGAGGGGCGGCGTCAACCTTTGCGACGCTCAGCGCTGCCCCTCATCTGCCTGCCGGTATCTTCTACCCGTGAACAGGGAGAAGGACTCTGGTCGTTCGCTTGCCTTCCAATTGTCGGAGGCCGGCGATGACCCATTCCTTCACCCGTACGCTCGGCATGCGGACGATCCTCACCCTCGTCTTCGCCTTCCTCTACATCCCCATCGCCGTGCTGGTGGCGCTGTCCTTCAACGAAGGCGGATTGCCGACGGCATGGTCGGGCTTTTCGCTGAAATGGTATGCCTCGCTGGCCGGCAATTCCGCCATCCTTTCCGCTGCGCTCAACACGCTGATCGTGGCGTTGGTCTCCACGGCCATCGCCACGCTGCTCGGCACGCTGCTGGCCATCGGCATCGAGATGCGCCGGCAATACGGCAGGGGTCTCGAGGCGCTGATCTTCGCACCGATGATCATCCCCGACATCGTCCTGGCGATCGCTCTGCTGTCGTTCTTCTCCATGCTAAACCTGACCATGGGCCTGCACACCATCATCCTCGCCCATGTCGTCTTCAACCTCGCCTTCGTCTGCTCGGTGGTGCGCGCAAGGCTAAAGAGTTTCGACTGGTCGATCGTCGAGGCCTCCGCCGACCTCGGCGCCTCGGCTCTGACCACCTTCCGGCGTGTGACATTGCCGGTCATCGCGCCGGCAGTGATTGCCGGCGCTCTGCTTGCCTTCACGCTCTCGGTCGACGAGTTCATCATCGCCTTCTTCACCGCCGGTGCCGGCCGCGCCTCGACGACGCTGCCTATGCAGATCTACGCCATGATCCGCTTCGGCATCACGCCGGAGATCAACGCGCTGGCGACCATCGTCATGGCGGTATCCATCACCGCGCTGACCCTGTCGCAGCGGCTCAACCGTGGGATCATCGGCCAATGAGCGAACCGCGCACGCTGCTGGCCATTGATAACGTTTCGAAGAAGTTCGGCCGGGTCACCGCCGTCGACGGCATCTCGCTCGACATCCGCGAAAACGAGTTCTTCGCGCTGCTTGGACCCTCCGGCTGCGGCAAGACCACGCTGCTGCGCATGCTGGCCGGCTTCGAGACGCCAACCGACGGCCGCATACTGCTCGATGGCAAAGACATCGCCCGGACCCCGCCCAACAAGCGGCCGGTCAATCTGATGTTCCAGTCCTACGCGCTGTTCCCGCATATGAGCGTGCGCGCCAATGTCTCCTACGGGCTGGAGATGGAGCGCTTGCCGAAAGCTGAAATCCGTTCCCGCGTCGAGGCCATTCTGGCCACCACCGAGCTTGTCCCCTTCGCCGACCGTAAGCCTGAGCAATTGTCGGGTGGCCAGAAGCAGCGCGTCGCGCTCGCCCGCGCGCTGGTCAAACGGCCTCGGTTGCTGCTGCTCGACGAACCGCTGGGCGCGCTGGACAAGAAACTGCGCGGCGCCATGCAGATGGAGCTGAAGCGCCTGCAGCACGAAGTCGGCATCACCTTCGTCATCGTCACCCACGACCAGGAAGAGTCACTCGTCATGGCCGACCGCATGGCGGTGCTCAAGGACGGCCAGCTGCTGCAATGCGACACGCCGCACGTGATCTACGAGCATCCCACCGACCGTTTCGTCGCCGACTTCATCGGCGTGATGAATTTCGTACCGGGCAAGATGTCTGCGGATGGCGTGATCGCCGCGAACGGCGCGCGCATCACCGGCAAGGTTCCCGCCAAGCTCACACCCGGCGCTTCCGCTGTCGCTTCGGTGCGACCCGAGCGCATCCGGCTGTTCCCGTCAGCCGAGACCGCCAACCGCATCGCCGGCACGGTTGAGGCGCTGGCCTATCACGGGCTCGACCTGCAGCTGCATGTCCGCACGCCTCTGTCGCCAAAACCATTTCTGGTGCGCGTCACCGCCGATGCCGCCGACCGCCGGCCGGTCTCGTCGGGCGATCAGGTCGAACTCGGCTGGGACGCCGCCGATGTCAGAATTTTTCAGGAATAGGAGAGCTTGATGGCGCAGAAGACGATCGCGTTTTTTCCCGAAGCGGCCTACGGCCCGGCGCTCAATTCGGTCGGCATCGCGCAAGCCGTCGAGGCGCGCGGCCATAAGGCAGTGTTCCTGTCCGACCCCGGCTTTGTCGATGTCTACAAGGGTTACGGCTTCGAAGCGCATCCGGTGAACCTGTCGGAGCCGATGCCGCCCGAGCAGATGGCGAAATTCTGGGAAGACTTCATCAACGGCCACATCCCGAACTTCCGCAAATCGCCCTACGATCAGGTCGACAATTACGTGAAGGATTGCTGGACCGCGATTGTCGACAGCGCCAAATGGGCGCAGAAGGATTTGCCGCGAGTCCTGGCCGCCATCAAGCCTGATGTCATTTGCGTCGACAATGTCATCCTGTTTCCGGCCATCAAACAGTTCGGCAAGCCTTGGGTGCGCGTCATCTCCTGCTCGGAAAACGAGATCGAGGATGAGGACATCCCGCCGCATCTCTCCGGTTGCGGCGAGAACGACCATGTCGGCCACCAGCGCTATCGCGATCATTTCAATGCGGTGATCAAGCCCATCCACGACGACTTCAACGCCTTCCTCACCGCAAACAATGAAGCGCCATACCCGGTCGGTCAGTTCTTCGAGGCCTCGCCCTATCTCAATCTGCTGCTCTATCCCGAAGCGGCAAAGTTCAAACGCCGCCATCCGCTTGATACGACGAAATTCCAGTATCTCGAAGGCTGCGTGCGGCAGGAAAAGCCATACGCCGTGCCGACCTTCGCCGAGAACAATGACGGGCCGCTGCTCTATGTCTCCTTCGGCAGCCTCGGCGCTGGCGATGTCGATTTGTTGAAGCGCATCATCACAACACTGGGCAAGACCCGTTACCGCGCGCTGGTCAATGTCGGCGGCTACAAGGACCTGTACACGGATGTGCCGGACAACGTCATCGTCGAGAGCTGGTTTCCGCAGCCTTCAGTCATCCCGCAGGTCGATGCCGTCATCCACCATGGCGGCAACAACTCGTTCACGGAGTGCCTCTATTTCGGCAAGCCGGCCATCATCATGCCCTATGTCTGGGACGGCCACGACAACGCCACCCGCGTCCAGGAAACCGGCCACGGCTTCGGCATGCCGCGCTACGACTGGAGCGACGCCCAGTTGGTCAGCAGGATCGAGGCTTGCCTGACCGACCCCAAGATGAAGGCCAAGCTGGCGAAGACCTCGTCGCAGATGCGGGCACAGAACGGACCGGAAAAGGCCGCAGGGTTGCTGGAGAAGTTGCTGTGACCTCCTCCGCCCCGCACCTTTACCAAGCCTCCACCCGCACCGACCTCGTCGACTGGGGCGCCCAGTCCGACGCGCTCGACGGCGCGTCGCACTCGACCGGCAGGCTTGTCCACAAAGGACCCAACAACCAGCCGGAATCCGGCATCTGGGTCTGCACGCCCGGCCGCTGGCGGCTCTCGATTCCGCGCGACGAATTGTGCCATTTCGTCGCCGGCCGCGCGACGTACCGGTCGGATGCCGGGGAGGTGGTAGAAGTCGCAGCCGGGACCGTGGTCATGTTCCCTGCCGGCTGGACAGGCGAATGCACCGTGCATGAGACCATGCGCAACGTCTACATGCTGGCTTGAACAGCAACGGAGCTTCCCAATATGCCGACACCGCACTGGCCAAAGGCCTCGACCGTGAAACTGGAGGACTGGGGCGGGGGCAGCAACACGCTTGCCGGCTCGCCGCGCGCCTCGGGCAGGATCCTCTCGCAGAACCCGGACGGCTCAAGCGAATGCGGCCTGTGGTCGTGCACGCCAGGCAGCCGCAAGGTTACCTTTGCCGCCGACGAGTTCTGCCATTTCCTGTCGGGCCGCGGGACCTATGTCCGCGAGAATGGCGAAGAGATCCCGGTCGAGGCCGGCATGCTGGTGTTCTTCCCCGCCGGCTGGGCCGGCACCTCCACCATCACGCAAACACTGACCAAGGCCTTCATGTGCCGCTGAGCACTTTTTTAAAGGAAATCGCCATGACCACGCCCATCATGCAATCCCCGCTTGCCATCACCGACCTCGTCGACTGGGGCGTCATCCCGACCATGATCGAGGGCGTGTCCCACACCTCGGGCAAGCTGCTCTACAAGGGGCCGGAGGGCCGTTCGGAATGCGGCCTGTGGGTCTGCACCCCCGGCAAATGGCACTGCCATGTCACCCGCGACGAGTTCTGCCACTTCCTCGAGGGCCGCTGCACCTATGTGCACGAATCGGGCGAGGTCATCCAGATCGAGCCGGACACGGCGGCGTTCTTTCCTCAGAATTGGAAAGGCGTCTGCACCGTCCATGAGACCATCAAGAAGGTCTACATGATCCGCTGAGCGGACCTGAAAGGACGACCATGCAATTCTCCGCTGAACGGCCGGCTTTCTTCGTCAATCCGGACTACCGGCCGATGACCGGCACGGCAAAACCGGTGATCGATCCGGCGACGCTGGAGACCGTCGGCTCGATCTCCGCCGCAACGGACGGTGAGGTCGATGCGGTGCTGTGTGCCGCAACCACGGCACAAGCCGCCTGGAAGAAGCTCGATGCCAAGAGCCGGGCAAAGCATCTGCATGCGGTCGCCAACGCCATCGAGGCGGCGGACTTCACCCGCTGCGCAGAGCTGATGGTGCGCGAGATGGGCAAGCCTTATCCCGAAGCAATCGGCGAGATCGCCAATTGCGCGCCGATCTTCCGCTACTATGCCGAGATGGCGCGCGACGACGCCGGCAAGATCGCCGGTACGACGCAGGCCGGGTCGTTCCAGTATGCGCGCTACGAGCCGTATGGCGTCTCCGTGCACATCATGCCTTACAACTTCCCGATCCTGCTGATGTGCTGGACCGTTGCGGCCTCGCTTGCCGCCGGCAATGGCTGCGTCATCAAGCCGGCCGAAGCGACGACGCTGTCGACGCTGGACTACATGACGGTGTTCCGTTCACTGCCGGAAGGGCTGGTCGCCTGCCTGCCTGGCACGGCCGCCACCGCGCAGGCGCTGATCGCCTCCGAGCGCACCCACGCTGTCGCCTTCACCGGCTCGGTCGCCGCCGGCAAAGCCGTGGCAGTCGCCTGCGCCGAGCGCATGAAGCCTTGCGTCATCGAAGCCGGCGGCAGCGATCCGCTGATCATCAGCGAGCACGCGCCGCTCGACGTGGCGGCAGCCGGCAGCGTCACCGCCGCCTTCCACCTGACCGGCCAGGTCTGCACCTCGGCCGAACGCTTCTTTGTCGTCGACTCGGTTCACGATCGCTTCGTCGAGCTGTTCGCCGAGAAGACGCGGGCGCTGCGCATCGGCAATGGCATGGACAAGACCGAGATCGGCCCGCTGGTCAGCGAAGCCGCCCGGGCGAAAGTGATGCGGCTGGTCGATGATGCTATCAGCAACGGCGCTATAGCCGTTGCCGGCGGGCGCATTCCGCCGGCGCACAACAATGGCTGGTTCTACGAGCCAACGATCCTGACCGGGGTTACACCCGATATGGCGATCGTGCGCGAAGAGTGTTTCGGGCCGGTCGCAGCGATCTGCCGCGTAAAGGATTTCGACGAAGCGATCCGGCTTGCCAATGACAGCCCGTTCGGGCTCGGCGCCTCGGTCTTCACCACCGACCTCGCCGAGGCGCATGAAGCGGCCGAGCGGCTCGAGGCCGGCATGGTCTGGGTCAACAACCCGCTGATCGACAATGACGCCCTGCCCTTCGGCGGCTGGAAGGCATCAGGCCTTGGCCGCGAGCTGGGACGCCAGGGACTCGACGCCTTCCGACGCTCCAAGATGGTCATCATCGACCACAGACCGGCGATCAAGGACTGGTGGTACCCCTACCCCGACAGCTGGTTCCGCGAGACAGGCGGCCGCAAGCACGTGTGAGCCCGGCTAGTCCATAACGTAAGCTGATGCTTACGCATCTGCCGAGATAGGCCGGCTATTTCAACGCTTGAAGCTTGTCGATCGCGGCAGTGAATCCGGCAAGCGAGACCGGAATGGTCACCGGCTTGCGCGTCACCGACTCGATGCCGATGTTCAGGTTGGTTCCCGATTTCATCGCCTTGAGGAGGTCCGCCGACAAAGGGGTCGCCGCATAGGCGCCGTTCTGGTCACTGGTCTGGATGGCGATGGTCGTCTTCTGCCCCTGGTCGATCTGGTACGAGGAGCCGGAAGGCAGGAACAGCCCGTGCGGCAAGGCCAGCAGCATCGCGAGGTTGCCATTGCCGTTGTCGCGGCGAACCGTAACGGTAAGAACGCGCTGCCCCGTCTTGGCCTCGGTAAGGTTTTGGGAGACCTGGCATTGAAGCTCGGTGCCGGCCGATCCGCTAGCGCAGTTTAGCGACCATGGATTGCCTTCTGCAGGCTTTGTCTCGGCAGATTTGGTTGACTTCGGCTCTTCGGCAAGCGCCGACCCTGCCGACACGACCAGCCATAGCGCGCCGACCCAGGCGGCCCGCCCACAAACGGTTCTCAGCAATGAAGCCACCCGATCCTCGTCGTGTCAGGGTTTCGCCCAGCGCGTTGATACAACAGCCGAGCCTGGCGGGGAAGCCAATACGGTACATGAGCGCCGGCTAAATTACTGTTGCTGGATTACCACAATAAACAACTTTGAAATCTTGTACGTGTAAAGCAAACAATCATGCTCGCTATACACTGGGATTCGGATAGTATTAGCGACGGATCGTGTACTCGTCGGGGTTCGCAAGGGATGGAGACGACCGAGAAAACTCGGCAGATCAATGACATGGCGACGCACGGAAGAAGCTTCCGGGCGAATAGCAAGTATCGCCGGTCAGGTTTTTCCAGGCATCTCTGGAAGACGACTGCGCTGTCCACTCTGGCACTTGCCCTTACCGGCATAGCCGCCCATGCCGGCGACACCGGACTGTGGCAGCCGCAGGTCCGCGCCATCATCGGCGCCAACAACAATGGCGGCAACACGGCGATCGAGGGTTTCCTGCCGCTGAAGCAGAACCTCGAATCCGTTCTCTTTCTCGATGTGCGCTCGAAATACGATTTCGACGACGGCTTCGGCCAGGACGTCGGCCTCGGCGTTCGCCGCATCGTGAATCCGGATCTGATGATCGGCGGCTACGCCTATCTCAACATCCAGAACCACGACAGTCACCAGTTCGTCGCCTCGACGCTCGGCCTCGAGGCCATCACCTCAAAATACGATGCGCACGTAAACGTCTATCTGCCGATCAGCGGCGACCGCAGCACGGCCGGGCAAGAGTCGAGCCTGTCGCTGGTCGGTCATCAGCTGATCGAGCAGATATCGGCCATCGCCCACCGCGATTACGCGGCCTGGGGCATCGAGGGCGAGGTCGGCGTTCAGGTGCCGCTCAACCTGCCCGAGAACCATTCACTGCGTTTCGATGTCGGCGCCTACCATTTCGGCGATCCCGACGGCGACGACGGCAGCATCACCGGCGCCAAGGCCGGCCTGGAATATTCGATCGGCGACGTCATCGGCAAAGGCACGTCGCTGACCTTCACCGGCGAGGTGCGCAACGACAACCGCGATGACACCCAGTTCGCCGGCAGCATCCGGCTGACGGTGCCGCTCAACGCTTTCGACAAGGGCTCGTCTTCGGCCGATGACGGCGCCGAGCCGGTCTATCCGGTCAGCCCCGGCCTGCGCAAACGCGTCAACGAGCGCGTGCGTGGCGACATCGGCGTTCGCATCGAGAGCCAGGACAAAGTTACCGGCACGTCGACGCGGGTGGCGATCAATGCCGCCACCAACACGGCATTCGGCCAGTTCTTCTTTGCCGATGGTGACAACGACGCGCTCGGCCTCGGCACGATCGGCGACCCGACCACGCTCGACAATGCGGTCGCCGGCGCCGGCGCGAACGGCGTCGTCGTCGCGCTCGGCGGCAAGGGCAACATTACGACAGCCGGTGTGACGCTCGCCAACGGCCAGACCGTCATCGGCGGTGGCGGAGGCGTCCAGGCGCGGCTCGTCGACGGCAGCATCGGCACCTACAATTTCGGCGGATCCAACGGCACCCTCCAGGGCACCAACCCCGCCAACAACGTCCTGACGCTCGCCAACGGCAACACGCTGAGCGGCATCATCATCACAGGCGGCAAGGACGGCATCCTCGGCAACAACATCACCGGCGCCACGTTGACCAACGTCACGGTCACCGGCGCCGGCGGCCACGGCGCCGACTTCACCGGTACATCGACCGGCGTCAATGGCTCGAACTTCACCGCGACCGGCAACGGCCTCGACGGACTGCACATCGAAGGCGACGGCACCTATAACTTCACCGGCACGACGCTGCTGCAGGGCAATGGCGACGACGGCCTGGATATAACCGGCCACGGCACCTACACTTTCGCCACCCTCAACGCGCTCGACAACAACGATGCCGGCATTACCGTGAAGGGCACCGGGATCGCCGGCTCGATCACCATCACCGGCGGCCAGGTGTCGGGCAACAAGGCGCTCGGCGACGACGGGGTCGGTGTCTTCATCGATCCGATCACCGCCCATATCGTGCTGGATTCGATCACCCAGACCGGCGGCGCATCGGGCGTCGTGCTCGAGAATCTTTCGGGCAGCTTCACCGTCAACGGCGCGACGACGATCTCGAACACGACCGGACCGGCCATCGCGATCACGGATTCGCCGGCCGCGATCCGCTTCGGCGACATCGACATCATCAATCCCGGCTCGGACGGCATGGTGTTTGCGGGCGCCAACACATCGATAATTGCCGGCAACATCGTCATTGCTGGCCTCGGCTCCGGCGTCGGCCTCGATTTCTCCGGCAGCCAGACCAATTTCAGGGCGCAGTCGCTCAACATCACTGGCACAGGCGCCGCCGGCTCGATCGGCATCGATCTGTCTTCGCCGAGCGCGGGCGGGGCGACGATCGTCATCACCGATGGCGGCGCGATCGCCAATGTCGATACCGGCGTGCGCTTCGGCATTTCCGGCTCGCTGGCCAATTCGGCCAATGCCCAATTCAGTTTCGGCGGCGGCTCGATTGCCGGCATCACCGCCTCGCTCGACGCGCGGGGGCTCAACCAGACGCTCGGGCTCTATGCTTTCGGCTCGACGACCTTCAGCGGCCCGCAGCTGTTCGACCAGCAGAATGTGATTTTCGTCGGCGCGACCGCGACCGGTTCGGGCACCGGATCCTCGCTGCTCGACCTGGCGACGGTCGCGACGGCCGATGCCAATACCGACGGCACCGCGATCTTCGTGCTGGTCAATCGCGGCACGGACATAGACGATGCGGACGGCTTCTCGCTGAGCGCCGGCCAGACGCTGGCTTCGTTCGGCAATGGCCGCACGTTCTCGCTCGGCGGCATCCCGATCAATGTGACGGGCGACAATGTCGTGCACAGCAGCACCGTCTCCGACGCCGGCGGCGCAGCCACGCTGACCAATAGCGGTGCCGGCGACACGGTGACGCTCGCCAACAATACCTCGCTGCTCGACTTCAACCTGTCCAATACCGGTGGCGGCAACGCGGTTCACGGCAGCGCCGTCAGCAATGTCACAATGACGGGCCTAGCCGTCAGCGGCGCCGACCTGAACGGCTTGCTGTTCGACGGCACCAATACCGTTGCCGCCACCAACCTCAGCTCGACCAACAATGGCGGCGCCGGCTTGTCGATCCAGGGCGACGGAACCTATTCGTTCAACGGCACGACGACGCTGTCGAACAACGGCACCGACGGCCTGTTGATCAACGGCAACGGTACCTACGGCTTGGAGACGCTTGACGCCAAGGTCAATGGCGGCAGTGGCGTCGACGCCACATCGACGGGCGCCGGCAAGCTGACGACCACTGGCGGAACGATCTCCGGCAATGGCGGCAACGGATTCAGCGCATCCCAGATTGGGCTCGATGTCACGCTGACCAGCCTCAACCAGATTAGTGGCGGGACCGGTGTCGGCCTCACGAACGTCACCGGCAGCTTCGATATCTCCGGCTCGACGGCGATTTCGAACGTCGCAAACGGCATTGTCATCCAGAATAGCTCGGCAACGGTAGGCTTTGGCGGCAATGTCACGGTCACCGCTCCTTCTGGCTCTGGTATCATACTGGCTGCCAATTCCGGTGCCATCACTTTCGGCGATGTCGCGATCGACCAGCCGGGCCAAAACGCGATCGACATTTCCGGTACGAACGGCACGATCAGCTTCGCCAACATCGACATCACCGGCCTGCCGACCGGCAAGACCGGGCTCGACCCGTCGGGCAGCCAGTCGACCTTCACCGCCACCTCGCTCGACATCACCGGCGCCGGCACTTCGACCGGCATCGACCTTTCCGGCACCACCGGCGGCTCGGTGACGATCGGCACCGGCGTCATTTCCGCCGGCACCGGCGTCCAGATGGGCACGCACGGCGCGCCCGGGACCAGCGCCAACACCACCTTCTCGTTCGGTGCCGCCGGCGGCGCATCGATCACGGGGACCACCGCCTCGCTCGACATGCGCGGCCTGCTGGCCGGCAACGGCACCTATGCTTTCAACGCCACCCATCTGGTCGGCCCGCAGCTGTTCGACACCGCCAACGTCATCTTCGTCGGCGCAGCAAACACCGGAACCGGCTCCGGCGCGAGCGTTGGCGACCTTATCAACGCCGACGCCGCCGACGGTCTGACGACCGGCGCCAACACCATCTTCGTCCTTGTCAACAGCGGCGCTGGAACCATCAACACCGATGCCGACGGCTTCACGCTTGCCGACGGCCAGCAGATCGTCTCCTTCGCCAACGGCAACACCGTCGCTCTCGGCGGGCCGCCGGCCAACGTCACCGGCGCCGAGGTGGTTACTTCGGGCACCCAGGTCGATCCGTTCGGCAATGGCGCCGCCACCCTCAACAACTCGGCCGGCAGCACCATCGATCTCGCCAACGGCAACCGCGTCGCCGACCTCAGCGTCAGCAATGCGGGTTCGGGCTCGGCGATCAACGGATCGAATGTAAACGCGGCCACCATCACCGGGGTGACGATCAGCAGCGCCGTAACCGGCATCGACCTGACCGGCGCAACGGGTGCGATCAACATCACCAACACGACGATGGGCGGCGTCAGCGGCACTGGCCTGCTGGCCAGCAACTTCGGCGGCACCGGCACCTTCAACAATTTGGACATCACCGGCGCCGGTATCGGCGTCAGCGTCACGGGCGGTTCCACGGGCACGCTGACCTTCGACAATGCGAGTTCGATCGCCGGCACGACGGGCACGGCGCTCAGCATTCTTGGAGCAACGCCTAACCTCACCTACAACGGCACCATCAATCAGACGAGTGCCGCGAGCGCGGTCATGATCAGCGGCATGACCGGCGGCTCGGCCACCTTCGACGGCCAAATCACCGCCAGCACCGGCGCGGCCAACGCCATCGACCTGACCGGCAATGCCGGCGGCACGATCAATTTCACCGGCGGGCTCGACCTCACCACCGATGGCGGCCTTGCCTTCAGCGCCATCAATGGCGGCACGCTCACCGTCACCGGCACTAACACGACCGCATCTGGGCTCGGCCCTGTCGAAAACGGCATCCATCTCGGTGGCGCCGGCGGTTTGACCATCGGCGCAGGCGGCGTCATTTTCGACAGCGTCACCGTCGACGGCTCAGGCGGCGCCGTGCAGACCGGCATCCTCATCGAAAACACCAGCGGCGGCAGCGTCACCTTCGGCGCTGTCGACATCAATCGCGTCAATGGCGACGCCATCCGCCTCACCAACGTGGCCAACGCCGTTACCTTCAATGGCACGACGACGATCGACACGGTTGTTGGCGGTGGCCCCGGCTTCGTGGTGCAAGGGAGCGCCGCGACGCTCAATGTCAACAATCTGGTGACGACGCTGGTTTCGGGCGACGACGTCAGCCTGACCAACAACACCGGCACGATCAACATCGGCGGCACCATCACCAATTCCGGCACCGGCAACGGCGTCGTGGTTTTTGGCGGCAGCGCCGCGATCACGGTCTCGGCCAACATCTCCAGCTCGGCAACAGCACCAGGCACGGCGGTCAAGATCGACGGCACCATCGGCGGCTCGGCCCAGTTCAGCGGCAGCGTCACGTCGACCGGCACCGGAAATCTGTTCGCCATCGGCTCGACATTGCCCCCGGCAGGCGGTGCGTTCAGCTTCACCGGCCCGACCCTGTCGGCGAACGGTGGCGGCGGCGCGGTGGTCGGTGGCCTGATCGGCACCGCAACGTTGAATGTTACCACCCCGCTATCGATCACCGATGCCTTGGGCACCGGCCTGTCCGTCTCCGGTGTCGCGAGCACCGCATCGGCAACCTTCGGGGCGGTGACCGTGACGGGCGCCGGCGGCATCGGCATCAACATTGTCGGCAATGCCGGCACGGTGACCTTCGGCACGACCCAGGTCAAGCTGGGCACCACGAGCGGCACTGCCGGCATCAACTTCGCCGGCACCAACAACGATGTCAGCTTCGGCACGACCACCATCGACGATGTCGGCGCCAACCAGACCGGCATCGACTTCAGCGGCTCCTCGACGACGGCCGATTTCGGCCTGACGACGATCACCGGCCTGGGCGACCTGACCTCGCGCGGCATCGACCTGTCGTCGACCACCGGCAACAAGGGCATCACCTTCCTGCAGGGCTCGAAGATCGACAATGTCGGCATCGGCGTCGAATTGTCGTCCGGCCAGACCACGGCGACCTCCGCCAATGCCAACTTCACCTTCGGCGACGGCGATTCGACCGACGGGCTGGAATCCTTCATCATCGCCGCCGCCGGCGGCTTCACCGTCAACACGGTCGGTCTCGATCCGACGCTCGGCAACTACGATTTCGACGACGTGTTCTTCACCGGCAGCGCCAACCTCGCCACCGCGCCCGGTTCGGTCACGCTGGTCTCGCAGTCGGGCGGCTTCATCGCCGCCGGCACGACCGGCAATCTCAGCATGGGCGTCAACACCATTTCGCTCGCCGCCGCCGATGCGCTGACCGGCACGCAGAACTTCGCCTTCGTCGGCACGATCAATCTAGGTGCCACCGCCTTCACGCTCGATTCCGGCCAGACGATCACCGGCTTCGGCAACAGCAATGTGGTTTCGACCGGCACGATCCAGCCGGCCAACGTCCAGGGCAATCTCGGCGCCACCGGCGGCAACATCACCGGCGACGAGGCCGTGGTCAGCGGGACGGCCAACCTGATGCAATTGCTCGGCGACAACGCCGTGCGCCACACCGCTTTCGACTTCAGCAGCGCGACCGGTGCCGCATTCCTCGTCGATCAGAGCGCGGTCGGCTTCAGCAATGCCAGCGGCATCACCATCGAAGGCGTGACGATCAGCAACGTCGCCGCTGGTCAGACGGCCATCCAGGTCGCTGGCCTCAACGGCAATCTGTCTATCATCAACAACAACATCAACGTTGCTGGCACGCTGCTCGACGTCAACGGCGGCAGCGGCACCATTTCGGTGTCACGCGGCATCCTGCCCAACAGCGCCACTCCGGGAACGCTGACCGGTGGCGGCATCAATATCGCCAACCGCACCAGCGGCGCGGTGACCTTCACCGACCAGGTGACGATCACCGGCGGCAACGGCGTCTCGATTTCGGGCGGCAGCGCGGCAGCTGCGGTCAACTTCAATGGCGGCCTCGACATCACGACATCGCTCGCCACCGGCCTCAGCCTTTCGGGACTGAATGTCCTGACCGTCGCGAATGCCGGTTCGACGACGATCAACGCGACGGGCCAGACAGCGCTGTCGCTGCAAGGCACACTCGGCGCCGGCGGCGTCAATGTCGACAGCATCACCTCGAGCGGCGGCACCAGCGGCATCATCCTCAACGGCGTCACCGGGGCGGTGAATGTCTCCGGCGCGACCAGCATCACCGGCACCAGCAGCTTCGGCATAGACGTCACCGGCGCCAACACCGGTACGTTCACCTTCGGCGCGGTGACGGTCAACAACACCGCCACGGCCGGCGGCGGCATCCATGTGGTATCAGGCACGGTCAACGTCACCGGCCTCGCCAACATCGATACGACGAGCGGCGTCGGCCTGTCGCAGAGCGGCGGCACGACAAGCTTCACCGGCGGTGTGACCATCGACACCACCTCCGGCACGGCCATCGTGGGCACCGGCGGCACGATGGGCATCACCGCCACCGGCGGTGCCGAGACGGTAAACTCGACCCTCGGCCAGGCGATCAGCCTCTCCGGCGTCGCCGACAGCATTGCGCTCGACTCGACCTCGTCGGGCGGCGGCACCAACAATGTCAGCCTGGCCAATGTCACCGGAACAGTCAGCCTCGGATCCGGCGCATTGAGCGGCGCTTCGGGCGTCGCATTCCTGGTCACCGGCGGTGCTGCGACCGTCAGCTATGGCGGCACGGTCACCAAGACCACCGCCGGCAAGATCGTCGACATCTCCGGCGTCACCGGCGGCACGGTCACGCTGTCCGGCGCGCTCAGCGCCACCGGCGGTTTCGACAATGGTGTTTATGTCCACGGCAACTCCGGCGGGACCATCACTCTCGGCGGTGGCACGAAGACGCTGACCACTGGCGCCAATACGGCGGTCGACTTGACGACCAACACCGGCGCGACGATCAACTTCGATACGGGTGGCCTGGTGATTACCACCACCTCCGGCACGGGCTTCAACGCCAGCAGCGGTGGCACGGTCAGCATCGGTGCGCTCCTCAGCGACAACAGCATCACCACGACGGCCGGCGGCACCGCGTTGAACCTCAATGGCGTTACGATTGGCGCTGCGGGCATGAATTTCGACAGTGTTTCGGCCACTGCCGCCGCAACCGGCATCTCGCTGAACAATATCGCCTCGTCCGGCGGCGGCGCCATCATTCTCGGCACGGTCAACCTGCAAGGCATCACCACGCGTGGTGTCGATGTTTCCGGCACGCTTGGCGCGGCGCTGTCCTTCAACGATCTCGACATCGGCCTGAACAGCACCACGGGCGTGGCCTTCGACCTCAACGGTGCCACCATCAATGCGGCGGTGACGGCCAATGACTTCGATGTCACCAATGCCGCCGCCGCCGGCACCTCGATAGGCGTCGACCTGCGCGGCGCCATCGGCGGCCAGACGGTGCGCCTCGGTGATGCCGTGGTCGGCGGCGCCAGTTCCAGCATTGCCGGCGTCAACACCGGCGTGTTCCTCAACAGCGCCACCAACCTCGCTTTCACCTATGGCGACGGCGAATCGGCGACCGACCAGCTCTCGACCATCGGCGCCAATGTAGGCATCGATGCCTCCAGTGCGCCGGTTGCCGGCACCTACAATTTCCAGGATGTGAACTTCCAGTCGGCTCCCGGCCTGGGCTTCGGAGTCGGCAAGGTCTATTTCGTCGGCGCGTCCGCGACCGGTGACGGTAGCGGTCGCGACCAGAACAATCTCGCGACGCTGGCCACCGCCGAAGCAGCAGCCGTGGCGACGGACATCCTGGTTCTCGTCAACGATGGCGGCACCATCACCGCGGCAGGCAGCAATGGCAACGACACGCTGGCGCTCGCCACCGTCGAGCAGGTGCGCGGCTTCGGCAACGGCAACATCAATCTGGCGCTGACGGTGCCCTCCACCATCCAGCTCGCCAGCAACAGCATCTCGATCATCGACCAGACGCCCAATGGCGCCGCGACGCTGACGACGAGCGCCGGCAACAATGTCATCACGCTCGGCGCCAGCGGCAACATCATCGACGGCTTCATCCTGAATGGCAGCCCGGCGGGTGCCGCGCGTGGCGTCAAGGACAATGGCGCGGGTGCTGCGAATACCGTCATCAGCAACATGACCATCAGCAATTTCGCCACGCAGGGTATCGAGATTACCCCGTCGAACAGCACGACGATCAACAACGTTACTTTCTCCGGCAACGCCAGCGATGTGTGGCTGAACGCGTCCAACACCACCATCACCAACGTCACCAGCACCGGCGCCACCGGCATTGCCTTCAGGCTCGACAACACCGTCGGCACGACGACGCTGACCAACGTCAACATCACCACCGCAGCGACCGGCACCGGCATCGCCTTCGGCGGCGCGTCGGGCGCTGGCGGCACGATTGCCGGTATCAATGTCGATATATCGGGCGGCAGCGGCCTTTCGGTGACCGGCGGCAACGCGGTGATCAGCTTCGACGGCGCCAGCTCCATCATCAGCACGTCGGGCGCGGCGACCACGATCTCGACCCGCGCTGGCGGCAGCTTCACCTTCGCCGGCTCGGTGATCGCCAACGGCGCTGCGAGCGGCATCAGCATTTCCGGCGCGACGGCGGCCAATACGGTGAGCTTCACCGGTACGGTCGATCTCGGCACCACGACGCCGATGACCGGCACCGCAGTCGCAATCAACAACGGCGCCACGGCCTCGACCGTCAGCTTCGCAAACCTCGACATCGTCACCAACGGCACCACCGGATTCAGCGCCATCAATGGCGGCACGGTCAATGTCACGACCGGCACGGTGAGCTCCACTTTCGCGCAGGCGGTCAACCTCAACGGCATCGCCATCACCACCGGCATCAATTTCACCTCGACCAATTCGACCGGCGGCACCAACAACGTGTCGCTGACCAATGTCACCGGCGCCGGCACTGTCAGCCTCGGCTCCGGTGCGCTCGGCGGCGCGACCGGCGCGGCCTTCCTGGTCACCGGCGGCTCGGCCAATGTCAGCTATGCCGGCTCGGTCACCAAGACCACGGCCGGAAACGTCGTCAGCATCTCCACCCGCACCGCCGGCACCACGACATTGTCGGGCACTCTCAGCGCCACCGGCGGCGTGGCCAACGGCATCCTCGTCAACGCCAACACCGGCGGCACGATCAACTTCTCCGGCGCCAGCAAGATACTGACCACCGGAGCCAACAATGCCGTCGACCTGACGGCGAACACCAACACCGCGGTCAACTTCACCGGCGGCGGCCTAGCCATCACCACCACCTCCGGCACCGGCTTCAACGCCACGAGCAACGGTACTGGCACCGTGACCGTTATCGGCTCGGGCAACACGATTTCGACCGGCAGCGGCGTCGCGGTCAACCTTGACAGCGTTGCCATCGCGGCGGGCGGCGTGACCTTCGCTTCCACGAACAAAGGCGCCGGCGGCACCAGCGCCGTCATCCTCGATACCGTCACCGGTTCGGGAGCGATCGACCTCGGCACCGGCGCGCTGGTGGGCGGAACAAGCGCCGTGATCCGTATCGGCGATGGCCTAGGCACCGCCAACAGCGGCGGCACGGCGGCCTTCACCTATGCCGGCGCGATCACCAGCGGCAGCACCGGCCCGGCGGTCAACATCCAGGATCGCGCCCTGACCGCCGGCAACATCACCCTGTCGGGCAACATCACGCATAATGCGGCGGGCCAGATCGGCATCCTGCTGGACGACAATGTCGCCGGCATCATCACCTTCTCCGGCGCGTCGAAGTCGATCACCTCGACCACGGCGGCTGGCGTCAGCCTGAGCAACAATACCGGTGCGACGATCAACTTCACCAATGGCGGGCTGGTCATCGCCACCACCAGCGGCGCCGGTTTCAATGCCACCGGCGGCGGCACGGTGACGGTGCAGGGCACCGGCAACACCATCGCGTCCGGCACGGGCACGGCGCTTAATGTCGCCAACACGACGATCGGCGCCGGCGACGTGACGTTCAGGAGCATTGCGTCAAATGGTGCAGCCAACGGCATCGTGCTCAACAACACCGGCACCAGCGGCAATCTGGTGGTGACCGGCACCGGCGCGACGGGGGGCAGCGGCGGCACGATCCAGAACTCGACCGGCGATGGCGTCAGCCTGACCGACACTCAGGATGTCAGCTTGAGCAACATGATCATCAGCGACAATGCGGGCAACGGCATAAAGGGCCTGCGCGTCAACGGTGTGGTGCTCAACGGTCTGACCCTGAACAGCAATGCCGATGCCAACACCGAGTCCGGAATCCTGGTCAACGAACTTACCGGCAACGCCTCGCACGTCACCACGTTCACCAACCTTACTGTCTCGAACTCTTTCACCCACAATGTGCAAGTCATCAATTCCGGCGGCACGTTGACGAACCTTGTGGTGAGCGGCGGTACGTTCTCGAACAACGGCGCCTCAAACAATGCCGGCAGCGACTTCATCTTCGAGGCGGACGGCGCCGGTGTCGCCGGCGCGCCGACGATGACGCTGACCGTCGACGGCGCAACCTTCACCGGCAACAACGCCTATCCCGGGCCGGGAGTCATCCCTGGAACCGGTCTGTTCGTCATTGCCAATGACGGTACCGTCAACGCTCACATCGGCGAGACCACGGGAAATCTGTTCAACAATCTGAACAACGGCATCAACCTCACCCAGAGCAGCAATTCCGGCGCCGGCACGGGCGGCAATCTGAATTTCACCGTCCGGAACAACACCGTCACCAACAGCGACTCGACGGCCATCAATGTGTTCAGCAGCGGCGACCTCGCACGGACGCTTGACGGCACAATCGCCAACAACGTCATCGGTACGCAAGGCGTAGCAATCTCGGGATCGCGAACCGGCTCAGGCATCCGGGTCGGCCATGAAAGCCTCGGCGTCGCCAAGGTGCTGATCGACAACAACATCATCCAGAGCATCGGCGTTAACGCCATAAGCGCCGGAGAGAGCATCGACGTCACGCAGGTCGTGCAACCGGGCACAGTGCACGCGACAGTTACCAACAATACCATTCGCGACAATGCCGAGAGCCGCGGCATCAGGGTCTACGCCGTGTTTGCCGGGGCCATCATTAATGCCGACGTTCATGGCAACGTCATCACCAACGTCAACAACCCCAATGCCATCGCCTTCCTCGCCGACGGTATCGGCGTTAACGACGGCACGATCAACCTACCGCAGGCCAACGATGCCGGTATCGAAGCCGCCAATGGCGGGGCAACGGCATCGGAGGACGCCCGAACGTTCTTCAGCCAGCCGCTGCCACCGCTGCCTGCCGCGACACCGTAGTCAGCAACCTTGGATTTCGTCCTAGGAAATATATTTTATGAATCTGATATCGACTTGTTGTCTTACTTAGGCATAATACAAGAATTCAGACAGTAAGCGGCCAACGGAGGGGACGGGGATGAGTGAGCCTTATTTAGGTGAAGTCAAGATCATTTCCTGGAACTATGCACCGCGCGGCTGGGCATTTTGTAACGGCCAGTTGTTGCCGCTTAACCAGAACCAGCCATTGTTCTCACTTCTTGGCACCAGGTACGGCGGCAACGGCCAGACAAATTTTGCCCTTCCGGATATGAGGGGACGTGCGCCGGTTCATACGGGCGGCCCTATCGGTACAATTGTCGGCGGCCAGGGCGGCGAAGAGTTTCACACGCTCACGCTCGGCGAAATGCCGACACACAACCATTTCGTCAATGCATCGAACACTGCCGGCAACGTCAACAATCCATCCGGCGCCCTGTTGGGGGCGAACGCCAGCCCGATCTATCAGCCGCCTGGCAGCGCGGTGGCTATGGCGAAGGAAAACATCACTTTCGTCGGTGGCGGCCAGCCGCATGAGAACAGATCGCCCTATCTCGTCTTGAATTTCATCATTGCCCTGCAAGGCATATTCCCGTCGCGAAATTAAGAGGACGCTTCGATGAGCCAACCTTTTGTCGGCGAGATCAGGATGTTCGGTGGCAATTTCCCTCCGAATGGCTGGGCGTTCTGCCAAGGCCAGTTGATGCCGATCTCCGAGAACGAAACCTTGTTCAATCTGATCGGTACGACCTATGGCGGCGACGGGGAGGAAACATTCGCCCTGCCCAACCTCGCATCCCGCACCCCCGTCCATGCTGGTAAGGGCCCGCTGGTCAGCCAGACCTATATCATCGGAGAACTGGGCGGGGTCGAATCCGTCACTGTTTCAACCCAACAAATACCGAACCATTCCCATACCTGGACCGGTTCGTCGAATATCGCCAAGAATCCGGGTCCGTCCGGCGGTGTCCTGGCGACATCGAGCCTGCTGACGCCCTATGTGGGTATCGCACCTGATGGCAACATGGCCGCCGGAGCCATTTCGCCGGCCGGCGGCAGCCAGCCTCACGACAATATGGTGCCGTTCCTCGCCGTCAGTTTCATCATCTCGCTATTTGGCATCTTCCCCCAGCAAAGCTAGAGACTTGCCATGACCAATCCGTTCGTTGCCGAAATTCGAATTTTTGCCGGAGATTTCGCCCCGACGGGGTGGGCGACCTGCGATGGCCAGCTCCTGCCAATCTCGCAGAATACGGCGCTGTTTTCGCTGCTGGGCACAGTTTACGGCGGCGACGGCAAGTCGACCTTCGCGTTGCCGAATATGGCTGGTTCCGCGCCCATGGGGCAAGGACAGGGCAATGGCTTGTCGGAGCGGTTTCTCGGCGAGACGGGTGGCGAAACGTCCGTCACCCTTCTGCAAACGGAAATGCCGCAACATAATCATTTTGTCGCGATATCCACCGAGAGTGGCGCCCAGGGAACTCTTACCGATGCGGTTGTTCTGGGGAAGTCGGGGGGCGGAACGCTGTATCAGAACAACACTTCGCAAAATCTGGTCCAGATGGACCCCCAGGCACTGAGCATAACGGGCAGTACGTTGCCTCACAACAACCTGCCTCCCTATCTGGCGATGACGTTCATCATTGCCATGCAAGGCGTTTATCCGGCGCGTCCGTAAGCGCCACTCCATGATCCAGCTTCCGATTGTGGACAACGGGCCTGTTATATTTTGCTGGGTGCGCGCGGCGCGGATTGATCTGACGTTCCGCCCGATGGCGGACGCCGATCTGCCGTTCCTGTCGGCGCTCTACGCCTCGACCCGCGCCGAAGAACTTGCCGTCACGCCGTGGAGCGACGCGCAGAAAACGGCGTTCCTCGACATGCAGTTTCAAGCGCAGCACGCGCATTACCAGAAATACTATCCCAACGCCGACTGGCTGGTGATCGAGCAGGCAAGGCAAGATATCGGTCGCCTGTATATCGAGCGCTCGGCGAGCGAGCATTGCATCATAGATATCGCCTTCCTGCCGGCGCATCGCGGCAAGGGGTCTGGCGGTGCGTTGCTCGCCGATCTCATCGATGAGGCCGCCGCCGTCGGCAAGTCGGTCTCGATCCATGTCGAGAAGAACAATCCAGCGCGGCGGCTCTACAAACGTCTCGGCTTCACCGTTGCCGAGGACAAGGGCGTCTACGACCTGATGATCCGTTCGCCGTAAGGGCCGTGCCGGTCGTCACGTGCCGCGATACCAGGAGACGATGGTGAAACGTTCGTTGCGCGTGACCGGGGTGACTTCATGCGTCGTTTCCGAACGAAAGGCGACGAGAGAGCCCGGCAACGCGGGCATGGCAACGCGCAGGCCCGGGCCGCTGTAAGGCCCATGCAGGACCAGCGAGCCGCCTGCATAGCTTTTTGGCGAAGGGTTGTCCGATTGACGGTTGAGAAAGATCACCGCCGAGATCTTTCGGAACCGCGACTCGTCGTGAATGAGCGGCGTGTTGCCATCCTGGTGCGGCACAAAGAAATCGCCTTGCCGATAGTGAAGGAACTGAGGTTTCTCGACCTGGCCGAGCAGCAGCCCGAAATGCCGCTCCAGAGCCGCCTTCTGCTGCGCCAACAGGGCACTCACTCGCTCTTCAGTGGCCTGCGAAACATCGGCGCGCACGGTCTTTCGGATCTCCGGCCATGCCATCTTCTGGTCGGCACGCCCCAGCAGGCCGGCCGGACGGCCCACGGCCGCCCGAATTTCCGCGCACAGTGCGCTACACGCCGCTCCGTCAAATACGTCCGCAATCTCGATATAATCGATCATATGTCGAGCCGCCGCGCTGCCAAATCGCCCTGATGGCCGGAGCGTCCCAGTGGCCGATCCGGTCGAAAAAAATCAGTTGAATACCGCCTCGTAAAGCCGCCCTGCCTCATCGGCAGCGATCGGCACGATGAAGATCTCATGGGCGCCGCTTTTGCCGTTGAACCGATAGATAGCCTGCGGCAGCGCCGCGTCGCGCGGCCCCCTGAACAGCAGCGTGAAGCCACCGCCGTCGCGCGGGCTGTTGGCAATGGGCTGCACCGCGCTCAGTTCCAGCGTGAGCGTCTGACCGCCGGCTTCGACGGAAAAGCTCTGCCCCTGCTCGAAATCCGAAAGCGATGCCATGCGCCTGCCCTGGTTCGTCTGTCTTTCAGACGGCTGTCTTGAGATGTCTATCCCGTCAGCCAATGTCGCTGCTTGATGGCATGCTGTCTATAGAGCTTGATCTCCGGAAGTAGAAAAGAGCACGATCGAACAACGAGGTAGATTTATCCCGCTAATGTCGGGGTAGATCAGTCGTCAGCGCGTTGCGCCCTCGCCGCCGCTGGCCTAAACCGGAGTGCATAAGAGGAGAATGCCAGGGATGACCGATGCGAAAACGGACCGGGCGGAAAGCATGGCGGCCAATGCGCTGCCGCTGTTCTACAAAAAGCCCGAGGCGCTCAATCCGCTGCGGCACGGCTCACTCGGCCTTACGGCGCGTGCCGATTTCTCCTTTGCCCGCACCGCGCACGCAATCCCCGTCGTCGCCTCGGAAATGCCCGCGGCGATGCGCTCTTACCCCATTGTTTTCATCGGCGACGCCAAGGCGCCGGTCATCATCACCGGCCTGCGCCAGGACCAGAACCTGTTCGTCGGCGCCGACGGCAAATGGGCGGAGCCGCATTACATTCCCGCCTATGTCCGCCGTTACCCCTTTATCCTTGCCGATGAATCGAAAACGACCGGCCGCCTGACGTTGTGCATCGACCGCGCCAGCGAACGCGTCGTCGAGCAGACGCCTTCGTCCAAGGGCGGCGACGAGATCGCGCCCTTCTTCGACGGCAACGAGCCGGCCGAGCCCTCGAAGCAGGCGCTCGCCTTCTGCAGCCAGTTCCAGACCGACTTCAATGCGACTCGCGCCATGATCGACAAGATCGACGCGCACGGCCTGTTCGCGCCGCGGCAGAGCAAGGTGACGCTGGAGGGCGGCGAGACCCTCAACCTCACCGACTTTCAGGTGATCGACGAGCCGGCCTTCAACAAATTGAGCGACGAGGCGTTTCTCGATCTCAGGAAATCCGGCGCGCTTGCGCTGCTCTATTGCCATCTCGCCTCGGGCAACAGCTGGACCTCGCTGGTCTTCCAGGCGTCATTGCGGCGAGCTGGCTGACGCGGCCCGCGACGAAAAGCTTCGGCAAGGCGCGGGTTGTTTAAATCAACGGTTCGCGCCTTCGTACGACGATCTCTCCGCCGCTCGAATCATGCTGTTGTCGTGCAGATCGCTTGCCATGACGGGCTGGCGAACTCCCAATGCTCGACGTGTAGCTCTCGCCGAAATGCGCCGAGGCGGCATCACCCCCCGGTTCGCGGACCTATCAATAAAGTCGAGCACGCCAGCCTTGCTGCCCTCCTCAATCGTTGAATAGTCGGTCGCGGCCATCGATCACGGTCCGAACGCAAAAAGCCCGCGTGAAGCGGGCTTTTTTTGTTGGTTGCGGGGACAGGATTTG
>NZ_AYXE01000026.1:0-45602 GCF_000502235.1 Mesorhizobium sp. L103C119B0
CGCATTCTCGCGAAATGAGTGAATCACGGAGCTACCCCAACCGCGAGCCCCTTTTTCAACAGCCTGCTAGGCGGTCGCTTCCACTCCTCGGCCGCGTGGTTCAGGACCAAATATAGCAGTTTCATGGCGGCATCGTCATTGGGAAAGTGCCCGCGCGTTCGAACTGCGCGGCGCAGTTTTGAGTTCAGCGCTTCAATTTGGTTCGTGGTGTAGATGATCCGGCGCACGCTTTCGGGGAAAGCGAAGAAGGGCACGACGTGATCCCAATTGCGCCGCCAGCTCTGCGTGATCGCCGGATATTTCTGGCCCCAGTAGCCGGCTTCGAATTCCTCCAGAGCCTTCATGCCGGCTTCAGCGTCCTTGGCACGATAGATCGCACGCAGCGCCGGCACGACGGGTTTGCGGTCCTTCCACGAGACGAACTCCAGGGAATGGCGGATCAGGTGCACGATGCAGGTTTGCACCACGGTCTGGGGAAAGACGGCGCTGATCGCCTCGGGAAAGCCCTTCAGGCCGTCGACGACGGCAATGAGGATGTCGCCGACGCCGCGGTTCTTCAATTCGTTCATCACGCGCAGCTAGAACTTGGCGCCTTCGGTCTGCTCGATCCAGATGCCCGGAATCTCCTTCTTGCCGTCGGGTAGAATGCCGAGCGCGATGTAGACGGCTTTGTTGCGCACAAAGCCCTCGTCCCGGATCTTGACCCGGATCGCGTCGAAGAAGACGAGGGGATAGACCGCGTCGAGCGGCCTGTTCTGCCATTCCGCCACCTCCTCCAGGACCGCGTCGGTGACGGCCGAGATCCGGCGACACGTCGATGCCGTAGAGCTCCTCCAGATGCCCGCGGATCTCGCGCACGCTCATCCCGCGCGCATACATGGAGATGATCTTGTCGTCGAAATCGGGAAAGCGCCGCTGGTATTTGGCGATCAGCTTCGGATCGAAGCTCCCGGCCCGGTCGCGCGGGATCGAAAGCGTCATCTTCGACGTGCCCGTCAGAACCGATTTCTTCGAATGGCCGTTGCGGCGATTGGCAGCGCCACCGGCGCGTTCGTCCTCGAGATGCTCGTCGAGTTCGGCGTCCAGAATGCGCTCCGAAAGCGCCTTCTTCAGGTCGTCGAGCAGCCCGTCCTTGGCGAACACCTCGTTGGGATCGCGGCCGGCAAGCAGTTGGTCCAGAAGTTCCTTGTCTATAGCCATGTGATGATTCTCTCCTTTCCATCATCATGGCCTCAGGCGCAGAATTCCTGACAGTCCCATTACATTGAGGCACCCACGTCCCGAACGCTAACATGCGGCGACCGAGTGTTAACCGCGAAGAGAACCACAGAGCCGGCAGGAACATGGATACGCCGAAAAGGAGCTTGCAATCAGCTCCGCGATCAGAGAACCCATGTGGATGCCAGCCTTCTCCGAAGGCATCGCAATGTGCCAAGTTTGTCGCCACGCAAGCTGCCGCGATCTGCTGGACCACATCTACCGCCTGACCGGCCGGATCGACGCACTGAAGAAGACGATCGATGCTCTGTCGAGGGAAGCTGAAGCTCGGCGCTTGCAGACCATGCCGGGCGTCGGCCCCATCGCCGCTCTTGCCATCGAAACCTTTGCGCCACCCATGGAAACCTTCAAGTGCGGTCGGGATTTCGCCGCCTGGCTCGGGCTGGTGCCGCTGCAGAAGTCGACCGGCGGCGAGCAAGGACTAGGAAAAACCTCGAAGATGGGCCAATGCGATATTCGACGCATGCTCATCATTGGAGCCATGGTGTGGTCCGATGGGCATCGCGGAAGGGCGCGCCCGAGGGCTCCTGGCTCGCGCGCATGATTCCGAAGAAGCCGCGCATGCTCGTGGCCATTGCGCTGGCCAACAAGATGGCGCGTGGCATCTGGGCCATGCTGACAAAGGAAGGGATTACCGGAATCCGGCAACGGTGCCTGCATGAGCATTCAGCAGCACACCTGAACCGGGTCCGTCGGGGATGTGAGGAAGGCCTTAACCGCATGGGCAAATGATCGATCAGATCGGGATCAGGAAAACCAGAATGACGCACCGAGCCTCGCGCTCGCTTTCTAGATTTGGACCTGATCCGCGTATCACCATACCGGCCCGCGGCACGTCATGGCCGCAACTCAAGGCCTGACACAAGACCGCACTCGATCACGTTCAAAGGTTCAAAATCTTCCTTGCAAAACGGCTGGCATCCACACAAGCCTCATATATCTGGCCCGCTGCACTGCCCATTCATCGTTGTTCGAGATGGCACCGTTATAATCATACCGGTTATCAATCCGATCGAGCGGCTCAACGGCGAGATCAAGCGGCGCACGAGGTCGTTGGTATCTTCCCCCAATGACGGCGCCATCGTCCGCCTTGTCGGCGCCTTGCTCCTTGAACAGAACGATGAATGGGCCGTGCAGCGGGCCCGCTATATGACCCTTGAGACCATCAGCCAGACGAGTGATGATCCGCTTATCAGCCTGCCGGCAGTGGCACGCTGATCATTCCGGCCCTGCCGGACAGCACGGCGACCAATGCCGTCAGTTACACCACCTCAGTGGGCACCTTATTCTCGCATACAACCGTGTCGGATTGAAGATGTGTTTGTTCGAAACCCGACACACTGACGCGCACGTATCCCGACGGCGCCGCACGAAAATACATGGTTTTCTCCTTTTGCTCGCACAAGCTCTTCGTTGGCATATGGATTGCATGGGTCACGGTTGAGGGCCGCGGGATCTAGACCATCCGTTCCATCAATCAGACAACTAAATCTGAGCCAATGAACTGACAGCGGGTAAAATCCAAGGAGTAGCTCATGCGGGTAGCCATCGTTTGGAACCATGATCATACGGGCGTGATCAACCGGTTCGGTCAGCCTTGCCCCGACGAATACGGCCCCGGGACATTTGAAACCTTGGCCGCGGCACTGCAAGAGGGCGGTCACGAAACGCTGCTGTGTGAAGGCGATAAAGGACTGCTCACTAAGCTCGAGCGGTTCATGCCACCCGATCCGCAAGCCCGCCCTTCGGGAATCGTCTTCAACAGGGCGTACGGAATTCAGGGCGAGTACCGTTACACCCACGTTCCCGCCATGCTTGAGATGGCCGGCGTTCCATATACCGGACCGAGCCCGCTCGGGCATGGGCTGGCGGACGATAAGGTCATCACCAAGAGGCTCATCCGCGATCGCGGCGTGCCGACGCCGAACTTTCGCGTCATGCGTCGCGGCACCGAGAGTACCGGCGACCTGCGATTTCCAGTGGTAGTGAAGCCACGTCACGAAGACAACAGCTTCGGATTGCAGCTTGTACATGAGCCCGCTCAGCTGAGGCAGGCAGTGGAAGTGATCGTCACGCAGTATGCGCAGGATGCGCTCGTGGAAGAATACATCGACGGGCGAGAAATCGCCGTCGCGTTGCTGGGAAACGGAGAACTCGAGGTGTTGCCTATGGTGGAGTACGACTTCGGCGACCGCGAAACGCGTCTCATGACTTGGGAGACGAAGTTCGTGGCGGCCGCGCCGCCGCCGAAGATTTGCCCGGCGCAAATCGGGAGCAGCCTTGCGACTGTGCTGCGGGATATTGCGGTTGCGACCTTCCGTGCCTGCCAGTGCCGGGACTATGCCCGCGTCGACCTCCGGATCGACCGCTCCGGCCAGCCTTTCGTGCTCGAGATCAACTCCATGCCGGGGCTCAGTATGGACTCCCCTTATGTCCTAGCCGCGATGACTGCCGGACACAGCTTCTCGAGCCTGGCCAATCGCATTCTCGATGTCGCCCACACGCGGTATTTCGGAATCGGCATCTCTAGAACGGCTGGCGAGGAGATACGGCTTCCGCCCACAGCACCTGGCACGTCCGAACCGCGAAGGAGATGAGATAGCCCATGGCTGTGATTGCTCGAGATAAGGCCGGGTCGACTAACCGCCGATTGAAGGAGCTCGTCGTCAAATCGGTTCCGCCCCGGAGAGCAGCTATGCACTAACGAGCATCGCCGATCGACCGCAGTAGTGCGACGCCAGTGCGAGAAGCGTTGGCGCGTCTTCATGGCGAAGATCTCGTTGACTGAGTATCAAATCGGGGTTTCTCTTGGAAAACACCCAATGCAAGAGATATGGGCGATCCTTATTGATTTCGCATTCCAGATTTCAGTTCTTGCACTTGGGCAAAGAGTTGGCAATTTATAATAATGAGATGATACGCGAGAAAATGCAATGGCTAGCACGTCCTTCATGAGCCTTGTGGTTCGAGCGCCGCTGAGCGTTCGGTCATGCAGGTGTGGGGCGTCTTTTCACCGCAGCTGAGACGGGATTTTGGAACGCGCTGGAGGGTCAAGGTATCGGATTCGGCGGGGCTTTGATGTCCCGGCGCTCATGGTCCTGCGGGCTGCAGCGTGAGAGCGATTTGTCGGAACAGGCTGGCCTCGGGACAGGCAGCGGCGAAGGCCAGGCGGATGCGCGAGACGGTTTCGATGACGCGGGCGCCGAGCTTGAGGAGCCTGAGCCGCAGCGTGGCGAACTCGGCGTTGCTGAGATGATGGGTTTTGGGCACCGCCTCGCGCAGGGTGAGCATCAGCCAGTATGCGGCGGTGTGCAGGACGAGGCGCACCTGGTTGGCAATAGGTGAGCGGCAGCTGGTGCGGTCGGAGGCAAGCTGGCTCTTGTGCATCTTGATCAGGTTTTCGGCCTGGCCGCGGGCGCAGTAGATCACGTTGCAGACATGCGCGGCGGAGCCTTTGTCGAGATTGGTGACGACGAAGCGGTGTCGAGGCCGCGGGTGGTTGCCTCGATGCGGGCGCAGAGGCGACGTTCCGTCTTCCGGGATTTTGCCTTGTATCGGGTCTCGGCATAGCCGCGCAGCACCGGCTTCTGCTCCAGCGTGCGGGGGTGCGGATGTCGTCGGCGGCTTCATCAACGAGACGCTGGAGAACCTTGTGCCGGGCAGGCCGAAGACGTAGTCGATCGCGTTGTTCTCGCACCAGGCCATGACTTCCGCCCGGCCATAGTGGCCGTCGCCGCGGATCAGAATGCGGGTGGCAGGCCAGCGGGCGCGGATGCGCCGGACAAGGCGGCGCAGATGGCTGCGGATCTCCTTGCCCGTCGGGGTCTTGCCAGGACGCAGGATCATGGAGACCGGGCGTCCTGTCGCGGCGTCGTAGATGTGGATCGGCAGGAAGCAGCGTTCGTCGTAATGGGCATTGAAGAGCGAGAGCTGCTGATGGCCGTGAACGACATCAACCGTGTCGTCGATGTCGAGCGTCACGCTTTTGGGCGGCGCGGCATAGCTCAACAGCCAGAGATCGACCAGCACCCAGCCGAGCCGGACGACGGGGCGCAGGTCCGGCAGGTTCTCCACCCGCGAGCATGTCGGCTGCGAGCACAGATCCAGCCCGCTGTCGGGCAGCCGCCCGCAGGCGAGCTTGAAGGCCGGGTCGGTGCGCAGCCGATCGAGATCGTTGGCATCCTCGTAGCCGCACGCGATCGCAAAGATGCGGGCGCGCAGAATGTCGGCCATGGCGTGCGTCACCCGCTCTGGATCGCGCGGGTCGTGGATCGCGGCGGCAAGTCTGTCGGCCAGTTGCAGGCGTCGCTCGGCTGCGGCCAGCAGCATGACGCCACCATCCGAGGTGATGCGTCCGCCGTCAAACGCAGCTGTGATCTTCTAGCGTCCAACGGCTGGAAATGAGAGCGGCAGCAACGTATTGTTGGTCATGGCGGATGTGGCTTATATGAGGAGGGTCAATGCGGACGGTCGTCAAAAGCGGCATTTTTTTGCTCCGCTGTTGCAGCGTCCAGGGTGAGCCCAATGCATGATGCGGCCCGTTGCCGAGCCAGATCCAACTTATATACGGTCGCTGTTCGGAACAGCTGCACCAACATCCCGCCTGTGGCGGACAAGGCTCAGAAGGACGGGACCATTCTCGCGAGGCGGCATTTCAAGCCAAGCCACACCTCGGTTCGTCCACCTGGATCGTCAGGACTGGTTAGGCCCTGAGGATGGGAATAGGCCTAACGTTCAGCAGCCGCCAGTCAGGCGGCCTTCATCTGTAAAAGTTTAAACTTTATCTGACAGACGGTGTCCTAGGCTGAAGCTTGAGCCGAGGCCGGGCGCGGAGTGGTCAGGGTTCGCAGCGCNCGGCAATGTCAGCCAGGCCTGCAAGATGATGGGCTATTCGCGCGACAGCTTCTACCGCTTCAAGGAGCTTTACGAGACCGGCGGCGAACTGGCGCTGCAGGAACTGACGCGCAGGAAGCCGCTGTTGGCCAACCGCACGCCACCTGCGTATTTCAGGCGATCGTGAGCACGGATTTCACCGCATCGTGAGCACGGATTTCACGGGATCATGAGCAGCGATTTCAGACGATCGTGAGCAGCGATTTCAGCGGATCGTGAGCACCTTTTCGGAGGTGCGGGACGGCTTCGGCCGCCAACTCAGCCAGTCTACAGGATGTTACCGATAGTGTCCCTGTTCCGAAAGGGATGGACAGGTCGTGCCATTCCGGTTCGGGGGACGGATGGCGGGGCTCAGCATGGCGACACGGTCGGAACTGACAGCGGCGATCGTAGAGCGTTATCGAGCGGCGTGTCGAGATGACAAGCGGCGCATTCTGGATGAGTTCGTGGCGGTGACCGGCTATCATCGCAAGCACGCGATCCGTGTTATGAACCGTCGTGAGCAGAGGCCGTCTGCGGGCAAGAGCCACAGCCGCTGTTACGGCAGCGATGTCCGCGAGGCGCTCATCGTATTGTGGGAGGCTTCGGAGCGGCTGTGTTCCAAACGTCTTAAGCCGTTGATCCCTGTCTTATTGCCTGCGCTTGAGTGACATGGCCGGTTAGCACTCGATGAGGCGCTCCGCGGCAAACTGCTAACAGTAAGCCCGGCGACGATCGGCTTTTGACCGAGGTCCGCATCGTCGCTCGCGGCGGCCAGCGCCGCCGGGCAGGAATGAGTTCGGCAGTTCGCCGCTCGGTGCCAGTTCGCACCTTCGGCGATTGGAATGATTCCCCGCCCGGCTTTGTTGAGCTCGATTTTGTGGCGCATTCGGGCACGTCTTCGTCGGGGAGCTTCGTGCAGACGATGGTGCTGACCGACATTGCCACCGGCTGGACCGAATGCATTCCGGTCCGCACGCGCGACAGCGGCAATGTGATCATGGCGATCAAGCAGGCCCGCTCGCGGTTTCCTGCGCCGCCGCTTTCTCGGCGGCCAGCTCATCCTCGGTGGCTGAGGCCTCCAGATCCTCCAGCTGCAGCTCCATCTGCGCCAAGAGCCGCTCCTTGCGCTCCGAGCGGCTGCCGTAGAGTTCGCGCCGCAGCTTTTCGATCTCCAGCTTGAGGTATGCGATCAACGCTTCTGTCGAGGAGCTCACCGCTTGAGCACGCGCCGCAACGGCCTCCGCCTGCATGGGCGCGGCCCGCTCGGCGAGGATCATCGCATGGGCGCTGGCAAGGTCGGACGGAAGCGAATCAGGGGCGGATTTCACAGGCGCGAGCGAATCACATCCTCCCCCGATCGCAAAGACAAAACCGTTATCCCATCGACGTCGGGCGCCAGGTTTCCTGCGGGTTTCGCCAGTCGATCCCGGAGAGCAGATAAGCGAGTTGGGCAGTCGAGATCGTCACCGCGCCGTCGGCCGGTGATGGACACAAAAAGCGGCCCCGCTCCAGCCGTTTCGTGGACAAACATGCCCCCTGGCCGTCATGCCAGATGACTTTCAAAAGATCACCTCTGCGCCCGCGGAAGCAGAATAAATGGCCACCCAGCGGGTCACCCTTGAGCACCTCCTGGACCTGCAGTGCCAGGGATGGGAATCCTTTTCGCATGTCCGTGTGGTCGGTCGCCAACCACACCCGAACGCCGCTTGGCATCATCGCAGCGTCTCAAGCCCTTGCACGATCCGCAGCAATGCCGCCACATCAACATCACCCTCGACAATCACCCGCCGCCCGTTCGCGCTCACGATCTCAATGCGCCCACCGCCCGAACCGCGATGCCCAGCTTCCTCCGGCACAATCCTCGCGGGAACAAAGTCGCCGAGCCCATCTGCTCCGAGCCGGCCCTCCCGATACGCCTTGCGCCAGGCAAATATTTGCTGGTTGGAAATCCCATGCCGCCGCGCCGTCGCCGATCCCAGCCGCGGAGCCGAAAAGCTCTCCTCCACGATCCGAAGCTTCGCTTCTTCCGACTATCGGCGGCGACGGCCCGTGTCAACAACATCGAGGCGAGTGACATGATGACTGCTAGTAAGGATATCCATACCGATAGTCAGCTACGCCGCGGCTAATTTCGCAAGGCGGCCTTCCTCGGATGCGTACGGAATACCGCATTTCCGTGTATACGCCTGGGGCTGTTCTATCTTAGCACGGGCATCGACGTAGTCGGTCACTCAGTTCCATCGAAGATTCCCTGACCGGGGTGAGCGCGATGATGTCCGCGGTCAAAGCCGCTTTATCGTCGGGTGCCGTCGGAACCTTGCGCTGCGTGGATCTATACTGACAGAGAACCCGGCACGCCCGTCGTTCGGGAACGCCAAGTTCAGCAACAACATGAGCCACGCAGGCACGGCGACGTGCGGGGCATAGAAGTTTCCTCGCGCAGCTTCGGCCAAGATCATCTTGTCCAGCGTCAGGTCAGAGACGGCGCGCCGAAGCCGCGCGTTCTCCATCTCAAGTTCTTTCAGCCGCTTGACCTGGTCGCCCTTCAGACCACTGTATTCCGACCGCCAACGATAGTATGTAACTTCCGTCACACCTATCGATCGGATCGCCTCCGCCACCGATTTGCCTTGCGAACTCAGAACGTCAACCTGCCGCAGCTTCGTAACGATCTCTTCCGCACTGTGTCTCTTTCTGGCCATTTCTTCAGTCCTCCATCGGCTCGAAAGCCATACCTCAGGGAGGACCACTTTTCAGGGGGCAGGCCACCGAGGATGCGATTACCGTCTATGGCAATCGCCCATCCTTGATGCAGGGCGATCCGCGTCCGCCGGTGAAAATCTCCCCACTAACGATCAAGTGGTCGACCTGCTGCTTGACTGCCATTGCCCGAAATCCTTTTCGGCTTATACGTCACACTCCGATCCGTCGTAGGGCCCGAACCGCTTGTAGCCACACTTCCATCCGGAGACGGATCAGCTAAACACCAACCTAAAGCAACGGCATGGCGGACGATTTGAACAGGTCGCCCCCCGTTATTCACGTCCGTACTTTATGAAATTGATCGGGGTATAAGATCATCATCGACCTGCGTCTCTCTCCTGCTCTCGATTGCATCAATGTTCGTGAGGAGCTGCTGACTGCTCCTGTTCGCCAAAGGACGGAATCATGTGATCGACCAACCGATCAAGTCGACGGCACGCTGAAGGATCGCCTCGGTCTCAGCAAGGCTGGGTGAAGTGGCGATGACATGTCCAATCGTGTCTAGGTAATCGCCTTTCATAACGATCGGCGTCTTGGGTTCAACATACAATTTGACCTCGGCGACACCTGGTACAGCAGCTGCTCGACTGTCGCCCTCGATCCAATCGAGGGTGCCATCGCGATCAGGAACTAGGTTCCGCGATGCCGCAGTGTGCGAATGCCTTCTGCGCAAGTCGCATTTATCGCCGATGACAAGCTTGACGTGATCGGTGATGAGATCGACACCGTAAGCCAACTGAACCAGCCGAGGATTGGTCCCACCCGCAAGGCGCGGATTGACTTCAATGACGACTGGCCCAAGCTCCGTCCACCGGAGTTCAACAGTGGTTGGCCCCCAGTAAAGGCCGAGAGCTTGCAAACAACTCAGCGAAACATCTGCGATACGTTTATACTCATCATCAGTGAGCGGGGCCGGATGGGCGCACCCACGAAAGACGAAATGGGGTGGGCGGACGAAGTCAGCGGTACAAATCCCAATAACCTCATTTCCCATTATGTCAGTGCTATAGTACGGGCCTTGTGCATAACCTTCGACCAGTATTTTCGGCGAAGACCGCCACAGGTGCTTCCCGCCCAACAGATAGGTCGTATGTTCGGCTAACTCGTCGACATTGCGGCACAGTCGGACACCGATGCTACCGCTGCCTACTGCTGGCTTAACAATCACCGGCAGGCCGATCTCCGCGGCAGAGCTTTCAACCTCGGCCGAATTCGCTGCCACGCGGTAAGCAGGTATTGGAACACCGGCCTTCGCAAGGAACTGACGTTGAATGAACTTGTCGTAGCACCGTTCAATCGATGCTGGGTTCGGTCCCGGTAGATCGAAATACCGGCAGAGCTTGCCAACTGTCGCATACACTGACTCGTCGTCGACCACAAAGCCAGTAATGCCAGCAATGTCATAGATCGCGCGCAGCCGGGAACATTCGTGGATCAGCGCATCAAGATCGTCTGTATCGATGCGGATTGCTTCAATGCTTTCCGCCCCGTGATAGTCGTAACAAGTTGGATCAGCCGACAGGGAGATCGGATGAAGACCAAGACGGCGAGCCGCTTGGACGTAGAGCAGACCAACACGCCTATGGCCTTCAACCAGAATGAGCGCTCTTCTTGCCATTTGCGTTAACCTCCATTGCGTGCTGTGCGGCGGACTGGGTGTAAACAGGTGGCAGCTTTCTATTCGTGCCTGACCTCAGACCTTGCTGTGAAGGTACCATTGTCAGCGATCTGCGGTTGCAAAGATCCTGTAAAAATTTAGTTAAGGACCTGTTGTTGCAACATTTTGGTTGCTGGCGGTTGAAGTGCACCCTAGATTGAGACAAATAAATAGGGGACAGTTTCTGAATCAAAGGAACTGGGAATGGCCGGAAGAGAGATCACATTTGCCGAAGAAGAGAAGCTCGCCATCCTTTTGCAGAATGCAAAGCGGGGAAAACGTCAGCCGACTGGCTGATGAACTGGGAGTGCGTCGCCAGCTCTTATACGCTTGGCGTGAGCGGCTTCGAACCTGCGGCAATCTTGCCCCGGCCCGGCTGGGCCGTCCAAAGAAACAACCGACCCATGCGCCGCCGGATCAGCCAACCTCCTTGGCGGCAGGTTCTGCCTGTCGGCAGAACAGCGGCGCGCGCCGATGCGTTAGCAGAAGGCGCGCCGGCGCATTGGCGAACTGAACGAAAGATCGGCCAGCAACAGGTCGAACTTGATTTTTTTCAACAAGCCTTGCGGCGTGTCAGGGGCGGTCAACAGCAGAAAGACGCGCTTGGCAGTGCGGTATCTTCGAGGTTATCCAGAAAAATGATGCCACCGCGCCGCAAGGCTCGCTGGGAATTGAACAGATGTGCCGTTTGGCCGGCGTCAGCCGGCTGGATACTACGGGCACTGGCGGCAGTCGGCGCCGCGCCAGGAAGAAACAGGCTTAGGGGATGCCATTCAACGGCTGTCCTTAGCCAATCGGCACTATGGCTATCGTCGCATTGGTGCCCTTCTTTGGTCGCGAGGGTTGGCAGATAAGCCACAAACGCGTGTTGCGGGTCACGGGAGAAGACAACCTTCTGTGTTTACGCAGTCGGCCGTTTATACCGCGGACCACGGATTCCAAGCATAGCTGGCGCGTGGTCCCAAACCTTGCCCGCGGCATGGAACTGACGGGGTTAAAACAGCTCTGGGTCGCCGACATCACCTATTTGCATCTTGCCGAGCAGTTCGCCTATCTGCAGGTTGTTCTCGATGCATTCAGTCGCAAGGTCATCGGCTGGGCTCTGGAACTACACTTGCGCGCCAGCCTTGCTGTCGATGCCCTGAAAATGGCGATAGCAGCTCGTAGGTCGACTCCCGGTTTGATCCATCACTCAGATCGCGGCATTCAAGGCAGATTCAAACGTTCGTCGCAACACTCTGAAGTTGGAGGTTGCGATGAGCATTCGAAAGCGGAGATCGGCACAGTCGGGACGAGCGCCTTTACCTTCACCAGGACGGCCGCCTGTGGCGGGGAGCGATGAACAGAATAGACTCTGGCGGGCGATTGCTGCTGGGCTGAGCAGCGAAGATGCTGCGCTCGTGTCGCAGCCTGTAGGAACCAGATGGCTCCGAAGGGCAGGCGGAATGCCACAAACGATGTTCAGATCCTCGGCAAAGCCGCTCTCCGGGCGGTACCTGTCATCGTAGAGCGCGAGGCGATCGCACTTCTCAGGGTGCAGGGCCATTCCATGCAGGAGATTGGGCGCCGGCTCGGTCGGTCCGCCTCGACGATCTCCCGTGAACTGCGGCGCAACGCAGCCACGCGCAGCGGCGGGTTGGTGTATCGCGCGACGCCAACCAATCGGCCCGTCGACCCAAACTGACCAAGCTTACACTAAAGATGAGCTTGCACACTTATGTAGAGGAGAGACTTGCTGACGTCGTCCTCGCCCCGAGTTGCATTCCCGTTCATGGTCCTGCCGTGCCGTGGAAGGGCCGCCGGCATGGCCCGCGAAAGGACCGGCGATGGGGCAGCGGGCTTGGAGGCCGGAGCAGATCGCCCGGCGCTTGCCGATCGACTTCCCGGACGACAATATGATGCGCGTAAGTCACGAAGCCATCTATCATGCCCTCTTCGTTCAGGGCCGCGGAGCGCTACGCCGCGAGCTGACGGCATGCTTGCGAACGGGGCGCGTGTTGCGGGTGCCGGGGGCCGCGCGTACGCAGGCGAGGCAAGGGCTTTGTCTCGCCCGGAGATCATGATCAGTCAACGTCCCGCCGAAGCGGCCGATCGCGCGGCGCCAGGGCACTGGGAGGCAGACCTTATCATGGGCCTTGGCAGCTCAGCCATCGGCACGCTGGTCGAGCGCACGACGCGCTTCACGATGCTGCTGCATCTTCCCCGCCTTGCGGGCCACGGCGAAGCTCCGCGCACGAAGAACGGGCCTGCGCTCGCGGGACACGGAGCTGAGGCGGTTCGCGGCGCGATCACGTGCACCATCATCACCTGCCCGAAGAACTGCGCCGTTCGCTGACTTGAGATCAGGGTCCTGAGATGGCTCAGCATGATTGTCTCCAGATTGATGCGGTATCCAGGGCTACTTCTGCGATCCGCAAAGCCGATGGCAGCGCGGCACCAACGAGAACACCAATGGACTGCTGCGTCAGTACTTTCCGAAAGGCACCGATCTGAGCATGCACAGCGCCGAGGTATAGCGCGACGATCAGGATGAGACGCGCGCGACAATCTGGATGAGACTCTCAGAGCGCGGTCACGGGCAATTCTGATTGCCGCTCCGCGACAAGTTTGTGCGTATTTTTAATTGTCGCGTAGGAGGCGAGTCTGCCGCGCTGGCGTTTGGCCTCTACGGCAGATCTGCGCCGGTAGCTTTCGACATTCATCTCGAAGATCGTTGCGTGATGAACAAGCCGATCGACCGCGGCGAGGGTCATGGCGGGATCCGGAAAGACCCTGTTCCATTCTCCAAAGGGCTGATTGGCGGTGATCATGATGGAGCGCCGCTCATATCTTGCGCAGATGAGTTCGAAGAGCACGCTCGTTTCGGCCTGGTCCTTGGTCACGTAAGCCAGGTCGTCGAGGATGAGCAGATCGAACTTGTCGAGCTTTGCGATGGCGGATTCGAGCTGGAGCTCCCGCCGCGCGACCTGAAGCTTCTGGACGAGATCGGTCGTGCGGGTGAACAGCACGCGCCAGCCGTTCTCGATCAGGGCGAGGCCGATGGCCGCGGCGAGATGGCTCTTTCCGCCGCCGGGCAGACAGGGCTCATAATGCCAGTTTTCAGCAAGACAACGGAACACGGATTATTCGCTACGCCTTTCATCCGCGCTCTGGCGAGGAGGCGGTCGTTGTCGGACGGCAGCGCTATTGCGGCGAGCCGGCCTATGTGGGCCGGCAGCCGGATGGCAGCTTGGCGCTGGTGCCGATCTGGATGACCGAAGAATCCGCGGCCGCGATGATGCTCGTCGAGGCGCCACGCTTGCCCTTTCCTGCCTGCGCGATCTGCGTCGCGAGATCGACACCTGTTTAAGCTTGCTCGACGGCGACTCACGCCGTGGAGGAGAGAGCCATGCAGCAAAGGCAGCCTATTTCCGCCCAATCGGATCTGTCTGCGGCGCAGACCGCGCCACCGGAACTTCCGAGCGACATCCGTCAGCGCCTCCTGCCATTGATCGAGGCCCTGCTCAGGGAAGCGGCGAAGAAGGCCAGGGAGGCGGATCATGAAGATCACGCCTGAGCATCTGGCGCGCGATGCCTATGTCTATATTCGCCAGTCCACAGCCGATCAGCTTATCAACAACCCGGAGAGTCGGCATCGCCAATACGGTCTTGCCGACCGGGCGCGGGCACTTGGCTGGGAGACCGTGATCGTCATCGACGATGATCTCGGTCGCTCCGAATCCGGCGTCACGCGCCCCGGCTTTGAGAAGCTGCTCGCAGCGATCTGCGAAGGGCGGGTGGGCGCGGTGCTGGCGATCGAAGCGTCACGCCTGGCGCGCAATGGGCGGGACTGGCACACATTAATCGAGTTTTGCGGCTTGGTCGGTACGCTCATCATCGATGAGGACGGCATCTATGAGCCACGTCATCCCAATGACCGGCTGTTGCTCGGGATGAAGGGCACGATGAGCGAACTTGAGCTTTCGATCCTGCGCGCCCGCTCGCTCGAAGCGCTAAAGAACAAGGCGCGGCGCGGTGAGCTGTTTTTGGCGGTGGCGGTCTGCTACGTGAAGGCGGGCAATGACCGCATCGAGATGGACCCCGATCTGCGTGTGCGCGAAGCGATCACGCTCGTCTTTACGCGCTTTGCCGCATCGCTACGAGGCACTGTGCGGCCATTATCGCATGACGGCGACGCGCAACAACAAGGGCGTCGCGCACGAGAACGGCTCGATCGAAAGCTCCCACGGCCATCTCACGAACGCGGTCCGCGATGCGCTACTGATGCGCGGCACCAGGGACTTCGACGATCTCGGCTCCTACCGCGCCTTCGTCGATGAGATCGTCAGCCGCCGTAATGCCGCACATGGCAAGCGCATTGACGCTGAGCGCCCGCATTTGCAGGAACTTCCCGACCGCCGCACCACCGACTTCGAGGAGGTGGTCGTCACGGTGTCGCGCACCGGCGGCTTCACCTTGCGCAAGGTCTTCTACACTGTGCCTTCCCGCCTGATCGGACATCGGCTTCGCGTCCGGCTGTTCGACGATCGCCTCGAGGTCTTCATCGGCGGGACGCATCTGATGACGTTGCCCCGAGGACGCGGCCATGCCGACGGCCGGCACGACCAAGTCGTCAACTACCGGCACGTCATTCATTCCCTGCGCAAGAAGCCGATGGCGCTTCGGGATCTCGTCTATCGCGACAAGCTCTTTCCCCGGCTGGAATATCATAGAGCCTTCGACGTTCTCATCGAGCAACTGTCCGACAAACAGGCTTGCAAGATTGCCGTCGAACTGTTGGCGCTGGCTCATGATCGTGGCTGCGAGCGTGAACTGGCTGAAGAGCTTGCCAGAACGCTCGACGCCGGCGAACTGCCTGATCTGGCAGCCCTGAGAGCGCTCTACGGCCCGGATCCGGCCCGGTTGCTGACTGTTCATGTGCAACTCGCATCGCTCAATGGCTATGAAGCCCTGATCGGGACGGCCTGCGCGGGAGAGGTCGCATGAGACAAGCCCATAGCATCGATGAAGCACGCCTCGGCATCATGCTCAACGAGCTCCGGCTGCCGACAATCAAGACGCTGTGGCCGCAGTTCGCCGAACAGGCCGACAGAGAGGGATGGCCCGCCGCCCGGTTCCTCTCGGCCATCGCCGAGCATGAGCTGGCCGAGCGGGCGCACCGCCGGATCGAACGCCACCTCGCCGAGGCGCACCTGCCGCCCGGGAAGACCCTCGACAGCTTTGCCTTCGACGCCGTGCCGATGGTCTCCAAGGCCCGGGTGATGGCGATCGCCGCCGGCGACAGCTGGCTCGCAAAGGGCGCCAACATCCTGTTGTTTGGCCCGCCCGATCCCGCGTCATGATGCACACCTCGCTATGTCATTGAAAAAGCATCGGCTGTTGATCTTGCCCTTGCGATAATGGGCGTCGCATGCCGCTGTTGGCATAGTGCTGGATGTCGGCTCCTCACCGCGAATGACCCAAGGCGTGCCCTTGAAGTATTGCTCGGCCGGCAGATGACCGGCGCGGATCATGCGCAGCCGTCATTGCCCGCACCCCCAGCTTCTCGGCCGCTTCCTGCAAAGTGTACTCGCCGCGCGCCGCGCGCTCGCCGTGCCTGTAGACGGCAATGTTGTGTTGGCTACGGAAGGTGCAGACGCGCGACTGCGTCCATCCGTTTTGCCGGCCGGTGGTCTTGCCGAGTCAATTGAGAAGGGCCGCAATCGCCTTGTCCGGCAGCTGGCGCGCTAGCGCCCGGATCAGCGGTTCGATCTCGGGCGCGGCACCCCACCTGTGATGACCGAGCTTGTTCTTCATGACGGAGAGCGTGGTATGATCGCCGCCCTGCCAATGCACCACCATCTCGATCCGGTCATTCTCGACACGAACGACGATCTCGCGAACGACCGTGCGAATATTGCGCTTGCGAGTGACGCTGGTGGCATTTGCTTGATGCCACGCTCGTTCAAGATCGGCGCCCATGTGCAGCAGCTCCTGGCGCTCGGCCTCGCTGAGTGCTTCCGGCTTTTTGGTTTCGAGGGCGTTGAGTTCGGCTTCGCGCTCTCGCACAACCGCAAGCGCAGCATTCCAGCGCCGCTCAAGTTCGCCTGCCACGAGCCGATTGTCGGGATCGACGGCGTCATATTGGCGCTGCGCATGGGCCGCTTCATAGCGTGCCTGTTCAAGCGCGAGCTCGATCTGACGCCGCTTCTCAGCGCTCTGCGCCTTGGATGTCTCGATCGCCTGAACAGCTGCTTCGATGCCCAAGGGTTGAAGCCGTTCCAAGACTTCGGTGCCGACGGCTTCATCGACGCGCAGCGATCCGAAGCTGATGCATGGATCGGTGCCATGGTTGAGGAACGCGCCACGACAGTGATAGCGCCCGATCTTGCCGTTTCGGCCAGAATGCGTATTCCGACGAAGCCGGCCATCGATCCGATTTGAAGCCGGCCAGTCATTCCGATTTCATTCCGGCCGGTGTTCCGATTTGAAGCCGGCCATTTTTCGGACTGATCCTGGGTCTGGTTGATGTTTGGATTGGGTTTCGTTTCCGGTCAAGCTTGCGCTGTTTCAGAGGCTTTTGGCGAGCGCTGTTTTCGCATGCTTTCTCCGGTGAGATCGATGCGATAGGCGTTGTGAACGAGGCGGTCCAGGATGGCATCGGCCAGAGTTGGGTTTGCAATGATCTCGTACCAGCGATCCAGGGCAGCTGACTGGTGACGATTGTCGATCGGCGTTCGTAGCGGTCTTCAATGATCTCAAGCACATCACGCCGCTGGTCATCATTGAGTTTTTCCGGCCCCCAGTCATCGAGAATGAGAAGGTCGGTTTTGGCGAGTTGTTTGAGGATGCGGCCCTAACGTCCGTCGCCTCTGGCGAGGGCAAGTGCTGCAAACAGCCGAGGAACGCGGTGATAGGCGACGGAGAAATCCTCTCGGCAAGCTTTGTGACCAAGCGCACAGGCCAGCCAGCTCTTGCCGACGCCCGCCGGCCCGGTGATGAGAAGACTGTGATGCTTGCGAATCCAGTCGCAGCCGGCGAGCGCCATGAACAGATTGCGGTCAAGACCGCGTGCGGCACGAAAGTCGGCATTCTCGATCTGTGCGTCATGGCGAAGCTTTGCAGCCCTGGCGCGGGCTTCGAAACGCTTCTGGCGGCGCATGGTCGCCTCGCGCTCGAGCAGCATGGCAAGCCATTCGCCGTGCTCGAGGCCGCGCGCTTCGGACTGTGCGTCGAGTTCTAGGAAAGCGGTTGCCATGCCGTAAAGGCCGAGTTCGCGCAGCATGTCGATGGTGGGATTGATCAGCATGGGTGTATCTCCTCAATGAAAGTAATCAGGGCCACGCAGATTGGCGTGATCGACGATGGCGGTTGGTTCGGTGGACTGCCTTGCGGCCTTGTGATTGGCGATGAGCGAGGCGATGCTCTTGCAGTTCAGCCCACCGATCTCGACAGCGCGGGCTGACACGGCTTCGGCGCGATCGCGTGTGACATCGCGAAACAGGCGCAGAACACCCAGGCATGTTCGAAAGCCTTGTTCAGGATGTGGGCGGCTGGCGAGGATTGCGACAACCAAGCCTTCCGTCTCGGGCCCGACGGATGCGGCCCAGCGACGGAACCGATCCGGCGTCCACTCGGCATATCGCCGGTGGGAGCTGGGCATATGATCCGGATCAGTCCCATGACGAGGACCGCCATAACGGCGCTGATGGACGGCAATGCGCTTGCCGCGGTGAAAGATCTCGATGGTGCGTGCCGTTGCTCTCAGATCGACTTGCTGGCGAATGAGGTTGTGCGGTACGGAATAAAAGAAGGTCTTGAACTCGACATGGTAGTCCGTCGAGACGCGGGCCAAACGCCACTCGGCGAATTCGTAGTCTTCGCTCGGAAGGCTTGCGAGCGCAGCACGCTCGACGCTCTCAAACAGTTGCCGGCGACTGACGCCCAGCCGACGCATGACATGATCATTGATGCGATCGAGTGCCTGGCGAATGGCGGCATTGGCCTCGGCCAGCGAGAAGAAGGTCTGGTTGCGCAGACGCCCCAGAATGCAGGATTGGGCAAAACGCACTCCATTTTCCACTTTCGATTTATCCCGAGGCTTTCTTGGCCGTGCCGGAAGAACGCCGACGCCATAGTGGGATGCCATCATGCCGTAGCTGCGGTTGATCTCGGGATCGTAGAAGCTGGCGCGGCTGACGCCCGACTTCAGATTGTCGGGGACGACCAGGCGGGGAACGCCATCAAAGAAACGAAACATCCTGACGTGTGAACCAATCCAATCAGGCAGTGTCTGGGTCCAGGTTGCTTCGGCATAGGTGAAGCTGGACGCTCCCAAGACCGCCACAAAGATCTCCGCCTCACGGATCTCGCCGGTGTCTCGATCAGCGATCGGGATCTTCTTGCCGGAATAGTCGACGAAGACCTTGTCGCCGGCGGCGTGTTCCTGGCGCATCGTCGGCGAAAGCCGCTGTTCGAAGCTGCGAAAGAGCTCGCAGAACCGGCTATAGCCATATCCGTCGGGATGACTTCCTCGATACTCCTCCCACAAGATGAGGAGCGTGACGCCCGGCTTCTTGAGCTCGACGGCAAGATCGGCCCAGTTCGGCTCTGGGCGCCGCCGCGTGCCCTGTTTGACGCCATTGCGAGCGAAGAGTTTGTTCTCAAGCGCGTCATCGGTCAGCTCGCCTGGCAGGGGCCAGCTCAACCCGATTGCCGCTGCGCGCTGCAGATTATCCTGCACCGTACTGCGTGCTATTCCCAGCACGACCGCAATCTCGCGGGAGCTGGTCCCGCTTCCGGCAAGCCGAAGCATTTGTCTCAACTGTCTCATGGTCAGCCTTCTCTTTGCCGGCATCAAAATGTCCTCGTTCATCGCGAGGCAATTGATGCCAAAGTTGCTGACCCAGGAGGTAATCTTCAGTGCCGAAAACCGGCCGGTCTTTGGTTGGAATGGTGGCCGGCTTCATACCGGAATGGTGGCCGGTGTTTGATCGGAAATGGCGGCCGGCTTCACGTCGGAATCCGCAGTGTGGATCGAGCCGGGCGACAGCTTTTCTCGTTGGTCAAATAGACTTGATAGGTCCGAATATCCTCTCGCCCGAGCAAGTCCGGCGACTTGCCGAAGTGACGCGCAAACAGCGAGACCTGCTGAAGGTAGGAGAGCTGGGTGTTGAGCGCGAGGTTGCGCATCTCCATGTCCTCGCGCTCATGCGCTGGCGAAGGTGGGTCATGACAAGCTCCTTTGTCCGGTGGAATGGGCTGCAAGCAGCCACTCCATGCTGACGCAGTCGGAGCTTGTTGTGGACACATGACCAGCGCGACAGATGACGCGATCAAGACCACGCCGTCGGCACCCTCCTTGCCGCTCCGCAATCGCGGAGCGGGTTAGTCCAATCGGGCTTTTGTGTCCCCCCGGTTATGTGCCCTGAGAGTTTTAAACGGCTGGGTTGTCCCTAGCGACGAATAGGCGCGGTCGCATAAGGCCGTCACATACTCGTCAATTGTTCCGGTCAATCTGCGGTCCAAGCCCAGCAATCCATAATCCGATCGACCGTCTGCGGCTTGACGAAAATGTGTTCCAACATGGCAACCTCCGTCCTGGATTAGGGGAGCTGTAGGATGCGCTTGTTGCTTCGCCTGCGCGATGAGATTAGCTGTTCATTCGCCGCGCCGACCGACCCGGTAATGGGTGCCGACGCGAGCCCAACTCCGTCGGGAGCATTACGCAGCATTTCTTTACTTTAGTCTGGTCTTATCGAAGGCGGGCGGCAGCGACCGCTTCGGGCCACCACTTAGCCGATCCATTGGCGATTCCGGGGCGAGGATTCTTCGACTATCTCCGCGATGAGCGAGGGCTGCAGCAAGGCTCTGATGCCGCGGTCAACCGTCTCGTTGCCGGATAATCTCGGTTCCACCGATAGTTCACGCTTCGCGGACTGAGCAAGAGGTTGGCCTTCATGTTGCCAACCAGCAAGTTGCGATGTGCTGCGGTCCCACCACGACAGCGGGTGGTTCTTCTTCGCGGCATCGAGAGATGGCAATCGGGCAGCGAGGATGAAACCGACAGCCCGTCGGTACGTGTGCGGCGCTTGGAACCTCGCCTTGCAAGGCCGGCATCTCGGCGCGACCTGCACTGCCGCCAATCTGTGGTGTGGCGTTACGCAAGGCGACGGTATAGGGATGGCGAGGGTTGAATGTGATCTCGTCGGCGCTACCGATTTCGACCAATTTTCCAAGATATAAGACGGCAATCCGGTCGGCGATCAACCAAGCCAGCGGCAAATCGTGGGTGATGAACAGTAGCGCCATATTGTGCTTGTCGCGCAAGTCGAACAGAACCTGAAGAATCTGTGCGCGTATCGAGACATCGAGCATCGAGACGGGTTCGTCGGCAACGATGAGCTCCGGCTTCACGGCCAGCGCTCCGGCAATCACAACCCGCTGGCGCTGCCCGCCAGACAGCTCATGTGGGAAGCGGGAGAAAAAATTCCCGGGCGGGTTGAGCCCTGCGGCTGCAAGCGCTTCGCTGACGCGTTCCGTGAGTTGGGCATGGTTCTCGACCAGCCGTAGTGACCGCAGCGGCTCTCCCACAATATCGAACACTGTGTGTCGCGGATTGAGCGCCTGATAGGCGTCCTGGAAAATCATTTGAACGCGATGGCGGTAAGGACGCAAGGCCGAGGAGCCTTGAACCGACGTCATGTCGCGGCCTTCGAACAGCAACTTGCCGCCAGTTGGCTGGGCGAGCTTTGTGATGGCGCGGCCCACCGTCGTCTTGCCGCTTCCCGATTCCCCGACCAAGGCGACGATCTCGCCGCGCCCGACGTTGAGGTCGATCCCGTCCACCGCGCGTACGGCGCCGGCAGGGCGGCCCAGGACACGGTCGAACAGCCCCCCCTGAATAGGAAAATGGACCTGTAGGCTCTCGAGACGCAGGATATCGGCGGTGTCAGGCATGAGCTGCGACCTTGGCTTCTTGCGAGGACCGGTAAAGGTGACAGGCCACGCGTCCCCGCCCGAACTGATCGAGGCTGGGGACTTCGGTCGCGCAAATCCCCATGGCCGACGGGCAACGTGGATGGAAAGCGCAGCCTGAGGGTCGATCCACCAAGTTGGGGGGATCACCGGGTATTGGCCGAATGATCCGTTTGCCGCTCGCTGGGTTCGGGATCGATTCGATCAGCAGGCGAGTGTAGGGATGTTTAGGCTGGGCGAAGATCTCGGCGACGGTGCCATCCTCGACGATCCGCCCCGCGTACATGATCATCACGCGATCACAACACTCAGCCACCACAGAAAGGTCGTGGGTGATCAAAATGAGGGCAAGGCTAAGCCTCGATCGCAACTCCCCCAGCAGCTTCAGGATCTGAGCCTGTGTTATGACGTCCAGCGCCGTGGTGGGCTCATCGCCGATGACGATCGAGGGGCGACATGCGAGCGCCATCGCAATCATCACCCTTTGACGCATGCCGCCCGACAACTCGTGCGGATAGGCGGAACCGCGGTCAGTCGGAATGCCAACGAGCTCGAGCAGTTCTCTTGCCCGCGCCGCCGCCTCGCCACGCGACATGCCCAGCTTCAGCATGCACGGCTCGGCGATCTGCTTGATGATGCGGTGAACAGGATTAAGCGCATTCATCGCCCCCTGAAAGACTACGGACGTTTCGCACCAGCGATGTGGCCGCATCGCCGCATCATCGTCGATCGGCAGTCGGTTGCCGCGATAACGCACCTCGCCGCTGCTGACCTGTGCATTTGGTGACAGCAGACCCGCGATCGCCATGGCGGTCGTGGTCTTTCCGCTACCGGATTCGCCGACTAGGCCAACGGCCTCTCCGGGCCGAAGCGCGAAGCTTACGCCGTCGATTGCGCGCGACAAAACGCCCTTGAGCCCATAGTCGACAGAGAGCCCGTCGACTTCCAGAAGCGGAGCCTTCTCCTGGGAGAAGTTTGTCATGGAATAACCCTTCGACGTGGATTGAACGTGTCGTCGAGGGCATTGCCAATCAGGACGAAGCTAAGCGAAACCGTGACTACGCACAGTCCGGGGGCACCAAGGTACCACCAGGCTCCAGCACTGGCAGCGCCGGCGCGCTGGGCGAGCGAAAGCAAAGTGCCCCATGAAGGCTGCAACGGATCGCCAAGCCCGAGGAACGAAAGCGACGTCTCGACATAAATCGCGCCGGCGACGACCAGGGCACCATTGGCTGCGATTTGCGGCACGAGATTGGGCAGGATGTGCCGCATCATGATGCTGAAATTACTGCTACCCACAACGCGCGCACGATCAATGAATGTTCGCTCCTTAAGCGACAGTGTCTGACTGCGTACGATACGTGCAACGAAAGCCCAGCTTGTCATGCCGATAACGACAAGGATCACGAAAAGAGAAGGACGGAAGCCGAGGATTTCTCCGCCGCGCCCCGTAACCTCGAGAACCACGGGTGTGATGACCAGCGCCAGCACGAAGGACGGCATGACAAAAAAGAAGTCAGTCAAGCGCATCAGCCAGACGTCAACCCTGCCACCATAGTAGCCAGCCGTCACACCGATCGTAGTCCCAACGACGAGGCTGATCACAGTCGCCAGCAGCGCGATGGTGAGCGAAATCCGGGCACCATGGACGACCAGATTGAGCACGTCCCGCCCGACTTCGTCCGTGCCGAGCAGATGCTCGCCTGATGGGGGCACGAGGAAATCTCCGGATGCATTGATCGCGGTCTGGAGCGGTCCCACCAGAATATTGGGGACCGCTGCCACAACTACAAAGAATACCAGACATACGAGGCCCACTTGAGCGCCGCCATAGCCAAGAAATTGGCGCAGAAAGGCCTTGATAGCACGCGCCCGAATACGTGAGGGAGATTGAACAATACCGTCGCTCATTACCGGACTCTTGGATCGAGGAGGCCGTAAGCAAGATCGGCTACGAGGTTTGCGAGAACAATCGAGACACCGAGCAACAGGAATACTCCTTGAAGGACTGGATAGTCCCGTGCATTGAGCGCCTCCACCGTGAGGCCGCCGATACCAGGCCAGGCGAAGACAGCTTCAACGGTGATAGCACCGGCAACCACGTAACCGAGGTTGAGAGTAATCAAGGTTACGACCGGCAGCATTGCATTACGGAATGCATGACGCATCAGCATCTGACCATTGGTGAGTCCCTTGGCCCGTGCGGTTACCATGTAATCCTCGGTGACAACGTCGCTCATCGCAGCACGAGCGACCACGACGTATTGGCCGATGAGTCCAAGGGCCACCGCGGTGACCGGGAGCACGAGGTGCCGTAGATAATCGAGCAACCAGTCAATGGAACCTATAATAGCGCCGGGAGAGTATGCACCGTAGCCCGGAAACCAGCCTAGTGACGTACTGAAAATCACCACCAGGAGCATCCCAAGCCAGAAAGACGGCGTAGAATAGAGCGCAAGAGAGGCGCTAGTGGCGATATGGTCGACGGCTCCTCCCCTGCGCCAACCCGCATATAGACCAAGCATAACTCCGCATAGGATGGCGATCAATTGGGCTAGACCGACCAAGGCGATAGTGGCCGGCAAACGCTCCAAAATCAGGTCAGCGACATGCCTGCCCCTGAACTTGAAGCTGTAACCGAAATCGCCACGGAGAGTTGCCGACAAGTAATCGAGAACCTGGTTCGGGAACAGCGGCTGATCGAGGCCCCATTCCTGGCGCAGATCCTCCATCTGTCCAGCGGTAATGCTGACGCGTGCCCCGCCAAGTAGAAGCGATGCAGGATCGCCAGGAATGACCCTGAAGAGGATGAAATTTAGCGTTGCCACCATCAGAAGCGTCGTGATCGCCCTGATCAGGATGCTTCCAATACGCCGGCTCGTCGGGCCTCCGTGTCCATTACCGGCCATCAGCCCACCGTGAGGCGATCGAACGGGAAATAGCTCCACGACGAAGCCGCGTCACCCCAGCCTTGGAAACAGTCCTTCCGATGAGCGTCGAGCACGAAAGGGTAACACAGCATTATGTAAGGTGCTTCTGTGTAGATGAGTCGCGCCGCCTGATTGACCAAATCCTGGCTTTTCTTGAGGTCGACGGTGACATCGCTCTCCGACGCTAGCTCGTCGAATTTCTCGTTTTTCCAGTACGAACGATTGCGTGGGTCGGCGCTTTTGCCCAAAGAAAGCAGATCGGCAGGATAGGGAGACGGCCAATTTCCGGCAACGAGCAGATCCCACCCCCCACCGCCTTTTTCCGGCACTGCCGTGCGGGCGGTGAGCGCTCCGGAGTCGAGCTGGGTCACCGATACGGGGATTCCGATTTGCCCCAACCAGCCCGCGATAAGCTGCACACCCGCGGTCGGTATCTCGAGCATACCCGAAGCGGTGGCGGTAATCAGGTCGAGTTGGAAGCTCTTACCCTCCTTGTCCTCCCGGACGCCGTCGCCATTGGTGTCGCGATAGCCGGCAGCATCGAGCCGGCGACCTGCCTCGGCGAGATCAAAGCGACGTCTGATGTCACTTAAATCAGAATAGTAATTGGCGGCCACCGGCATGACTAACCCGACGCCAACGTCGGCGTGTCCTTGAAAAGCTCGATCAACGATGGTGTTCTGATCGATGGCATATCCAATTGCATCGCGAAACGCCGGGTCCGCCAAAGCCTTGGTGCTGCCGGCCCCTTCCCCCGTTAGAGTGTTGAACGCCAGGAAATTCCGCTGCTCGATGCGCGATTGACCGACCGCAATATCGGGTTCGTTTGAGAGGTTCTGCCACTGCGCTGCCGTGATACTGGAGCCATAGTCAAGACTACCGCTCTTTAGACCCTGGACGATGGGATCCGCCGTATTAAAATAATTCAAGATCGCTCCGGCTATTGCCGGTTGCCCGTTACGGAAGTACTGGTTCGGCGTGAAGCGAACGAACTGACCCTGTTGAAACTCTGCAACGACCATCGGGCCGGTGCCCACCAGCGGAGGATCATTCCGGAAAGTGCCACGAGCATCCGCGTAGCTGATGTCCTTCCAGATGTGCTCGGGGACCATCATCGTCGTGTTGTTGATTGGCCACTGGGTAGGAGACTTGGTCACGATTTGCAAAGTCTCATCGTCGAGAGCTGTGATCGATTGGACCAGATCGAGGCCGGTGGTGTTGTTCCAGCCGACGTTGAGCTCTTCGGGCGTGCCCATCGATTTGCGCAGATAATTGTATGTGAACGCGGCATCTCTGGCAGTTGCAGGTTGGCCGTCCGACCATTTCAAGCCGGGCCAGATCTTGAAAGTCCAAGTTACACTGTCGTCCGCAACCGACCACTCTTTGGCGAAACCTTTCCGATCATCGTAACGCTGCGCATCCACCCCGACGAGGAAATCATAGGTAAACACGGTTGGCCAAAAAGAAGACCATGTAGCAAATGGATTCATGGTATCTGGCGACGAAATACTTGCAAAGCGCACGATTTTATTCCCACACGACGAGGCCAGCGCCGTAGAAGTTATCATCCAAGGCGCTACGGATCCGGCAAGCATTGCCTTTACGACCGCACGGCGGTTATAAGACCAATGATTTGTTATGGACTTCTTTGACATCATCCTAGCTCCCCAGTTTTGTTATGTAGGGCATCTGTGCCATCCAGCCTAGACGACCCGCTCCAAAATCCTAGTTGACATCCCCTGCCGCTTTTTTGCGATTATCAGCAATTGACGCATAATGTCTGCGTGATGGCCCAATTAGCATCTGTGTTCATGCATTTGGGGCAACTATGCGATTAGGCTGGGCTGCTGGTCTTGGCGAAGGCAGGCAGGGGCCTCTGGCCCCGATGGCCTGTTCGGCGGACGCGCTCGAGAATGACGGCATCGCCCTTTGGCAGGCTTGGGCGAACTGCGTGGAAACAGAGGTCTCAAATGGAGTGGTGGACCCTAAGCATCTGAGGCCTGTGGTGAAGGTCTGGGTCTTCCAGTGACCGAACAGTGACTTGGAGTGTATCCGCTAGCCCTTTGGGCATCGGCCATATAGGCGCGTCATCTTCGTGTGGTCGTGCCAGTCATCATCGATGAAGACCAGTCTGTGCGGTTCAAGCCGTTCAAGCGCATTCTTGGCTGCCGCCCGGATTTCGGCAGATGCAGCAACGTCCACCGCAAGGCGCTCGGCGGCGACAGCCGCGCTTTCGGCATCCGGTTCGAGATCGTTCCGCTGCGATCCGTCCCGCAGCCTGCGACACAGGTCGAGCTTAGCGACGCGATGGGTGCGCGGCCGAGGTAGGCAGCACCTACTTCGGTCCGCTGAAGGGCGGCTTGGCGTACACGATCCATTAACGGCGACGAGCCACGGAGATCGCCGAAGAAGCTCAACAGACCCTCGTTCAGAGGGGAGTTCATCAAGAAAGAGCGGCGGAACAGGCGCGGCAGCATGCGCAACGGACAGGAAGAGCCTTTGCCGGCAGACGACCCAACCCGCGTCATTGAGAGAGATGCCGCTGCCGGTACGATGCAATGGAGCTGGAGATAGTAGGTGAAGTTTTGGCCCCAGTGGAGGGCCGCGACTAGGCCGGCCTTGGCGCCGAGATGTCTGGGGTCTGCAGCGATCATGCGCAGGGTCTCAGCCGTCGTCTTGAACAGGATGGTGAGACCGCTGCCTTTCTGGATGGCAATCGGCGCGATTTGCTCCGACTGCGTGAAGACGGGGTGGAAATAGGCAACCCGCAAGATCTCGTTCTGTCACGCGGCAAACCAGTCCCAACAAGCTTGCCCATGGCACTCCGGGCAAATGCCGGTTGCGACAGGAATTATAGGCGATGCGGACCACCCCCGCAGGACCGGCATCTCTCAATACGCCATCTCCAGCCTCGCCGATATGGCGGGCTCAGGTATGGCGCACCGTCAAGGACAGATTGCTGTGGCCAAGCAGCACCTGGATGGCGCCGTCCTCCAGCAAATGCGTGGCGAAGCCGTGCCTGAGCGTGTGGACCATCACGCGCTGGCGCCCGCGCCGAGTGACAGGCCGAATACAACACCTCCACGGGGCGATTTGCGTCGCAGTCGGGAAACAGCCAGCCCAGCATCACGGTGCGGTCCTTGCCGCCCTTGTCGTGCTCGGCCCGGATGACCCCACGTTCGCTGTCGACGTGGCCGACCTCAGCCCCACAGTCTCCGAAGCGATGAAGGGTCACGTCATAGGCCATGGTCAAAGCCGTGACCGTTTTTAGGCTCGGCATCGAGAGCGCGGACGTCCTCAAGACCAAGCCGGTCCGGAGAGCGGCCGAGATGGCGGGACAACTTCGCCAACGCGTGGACATAGGATCGTTACGTGGCCGGCGACAGATTGCAGACCGATCATCTTCTCAATTATGCGTCAGCGAAGCGGGCTCAGTTCGGCCATATCATTGCTCCTATTCTCAAGATTGAGCATCAACAGACGCAATCCTTCAAAACGGAAGCCTTCACCGGCAAACCCCATTACCATCTGCCGCGTCAGCCGCTTCGTTACCAATATCCGGAACTCTTACATCCCTTGGCGGCTCGGCGCCCAGTAGGTGCTCCACAAAATAATCCCACGTGCGCTTGGTCACATACCCATCGCTTGCGGTCGTGGAATGGTTCAAGTCGGGAAGGATCAGCATATCAAAGTTTCGATCTGCCTTCGCGAGGGCGCCCGCCATCAATATCGTGTTTAGTGGATGAACGGCGTCATCCGCGTCGCCAGCAACCATCAGAAGGTGACCCTTAATCTGACCTGCAAGCGGCAAGTTTGACTGCGCTTGGTAACTCTCGGGGAATTTTGAAGGAAGTCCGTACCAGCGGTCATTCGAAAAAAAATACATGTAATTGTCACTGGATTGAGCTGAGGCGACGCCGACTTTGAAGACGTCGGGACGTTGGGCCATTAGCCGTACCGTGTAGTAACCTCCCCAACTGTGGCCGTATATCCCGACCCGTTCCGGATCGAGAAAATTGTATTTCGCCGCAAGTTGCTTGACGGCGGCCGCATGATCCGCCGCAACGACATCTGCTGAGCCGAAGTTCGGCCCCCAGGTTGCATCCCGGGCGCCACGGTCGAGCAGCGGTGTACCGCGGGCGTCGAGTACGAAAACCGCAAAACCGAGCTGTGCCAAAGCCATGGCTCCGCCGGCGCCTTCGCCCGGGAACCGAACAGGCGCATAACACCTGTGGGGCCCGCCGTAAATCGAATCGATGATCGGGAGCTGGCCGAATCCCTCCTTGCCCGATGGCAGGTAAAGCGTACCGTGTAGGACGGTCCTGCCATCGGCAGCTGTAACGCAGAAGCGCTCGGGCGCAACCCAGCCGCGCTCCACTAAGGGGTTGGGCCGGGTTCGCCAAAGCTCCGATCTTAGGGCACCCGTGCTCTCCCTGAGGACAACCGTGGGGGCCTGCGACAGCGTCGAGTAAACGTCAACAAAGGCGTCAACCCTAGGCGAGAGATGGACCTCGTGATCGGCATCTTCAGGCGTCAATAGGATGGGCTGACCACCGTCGAGCGAAATACGATAAAAATGCCGCAGGTACGGATCACGTCCTGGCTCGCGACCCGCAGCGGAGAAGAACACGGCACGCTCACGTGCATCGACCGCTGTTAGGTCGACAATCGACCAGGCACCCGAGGTCAACTGCTGAACAAGCTTTCCGGACGCTACGTCGTACAGGTAGAGATGAGCTCTGCCGTCCCGTTCCGAAACCAGGACGATCTGCCCGCCGCAGCCCACGGGCAGGAATATCTTTGAAGTCCAGGGGAAAGGCCGCAGAGGTTTGTCGTTGCGGTCGACTAGAACCTTGTGAGAAACGCCCGTCTGAGGGTCCACCCGGCACACCGTAAGGGTGTTTAGGTCTCGCGACTCCACACCGACGAACAGATAGCGACCGTCGTCCGTCCAGACTACCTTGTTGTCTTCGAGGGCACCGTAAAGCAGGAATAACGGCGGGACTTGCAGCTCACGCACCGTGCGCGTGAGGCGATCTATCAGCACGAGGGTGGCGGTCGGCACAGTGGTGTCGCCCGGAAGAGCGTAACGAAATGCATGTACTTCCGGTATCCGATGTCCCTCTGCGTCCGGAGCCGACGCGACTACATATGGAAGTGAGCGAAGCCCCCGCTGGTCTACGCGGACCGTTACGAAATAGCGCGAGTCAGGCGACCACGTCCCAACAACAGGCGGAACCCAGTGCTTTCGCAATCGCGTTAGCGGTTCGGACTCGGATCCATTGTCAGCAACAACGCCATAGGCGATGTCGCATGTGCCATCATGCGTAAGGCGATGACGGAAGCCTGTCTCCGTTTCGAGCATCGTCAAGTCGTAGCCATTTTGGACAATCCGCATGGCACCATCTGGCGATATGGCTCGATCCTCGATCGAACTAGCTTTTGGTTCTATGGATTCTCCGGACTCTACCCCCTTGCCGTCGCTGACGCGGAATGCGCCCACGATCTTCGATCCCGAGGCGGCTATAAGTTGTTCTGTTCCCAGCCAACGAAAAGTCGGGAACGCGTCGGGGACCGCAGATCGCACTGAAGAGAGCCCGACGGCTTGCATGTAACGCGCCGACAGTTCGGCGGACGTAGGGAATTCGCACTGCCGCTTTGAGCCTCGAGGCATTGTCGTCTATCTCCATTCCAGAGCCACAACACCGCTGCTCGGTTTTTTCCTGCGTGGGCCCAATTTAGACATGCGTGCCGCCGTTGGGATTCGTTGCGGCACATGGGTTGGTGGGATAACTACGATCTCTTTCTCTCGCCGGCCGTTTGCGAACCTCCTAACGTCTCAATCGTGCGCGCGATTGAGTTCCCTGCTGACGTTTGTGGGGGGGGGGGGGTGCTCAAACCCGGTAAATAGCGTTGGCCACAGCTGACGAAACAGGCCGTCCAACCACTACGCTTCCGCTTAATTGGGCGGCGGAAGAGCTTCCAGCGAGATGTGCAGTTTGGAGCCGACTTAGGCAGGATTGACCTCCTTGTCTCAGCGCAACTAGAGCTGAACGAACATTACTGCCCTCCTAAGACTGACTCGCACCAAAATAGGGCCTCGCGTCGCAGAAATTGTGCGGTCATTGGCCGATTGTGAAGCTTTATCTCGTCGATGCCAGTATGCTAGGGAGATGGCCTGCGGTTCGGAATGATGGGGGCATTTCGGGCAACTACCGCCGAGCAAGTGCGTGAACAACTCGTTTTCGGTTCCGTCAAGGTGGAAGAGGCGACCTTCATGGCGATAGCAATGTGCCGCGGAGTAGCCATTCGAACGGAGCACGTCGCGTTCCGGCGCACGTTGAAGTGCTGTCACCAGGCTCACCTCGCCAACCTTGAGTCTGTAACCGCGAAGGATCTCACGAATGCTGAGCTCGACGTCGGCAGCTTGGCCTGCAACAGCTTGCGGCCGACAAAAAGGGCCCGCACCTCCTGGGCATCTGCAGACTTGGCGTGCACAGGACGGTACCAGCCCATGCGCAGCAACTGCGCGATCCCGCGAGCGTCTTTGCGATCCGTCTTCACGGTCATCGCCGACAGCGCCGCCTTCACGTGCCGTGTCTCCAGCAACACCACCTCAACGCCAGCCTTGATCAGACCTTCGCGCAACCACTGCGACAGAGGTCCCGCCTCAAGGCCGATCCTGACTATCGGCAGCCCAAGATCGGCAAAATACTGCAACAGCGCATCAGGCTCACTCGCCACCTTCGTCTCACGCACGATCTTGCCTGATAAATCGACCACGCAAACGCTGCTCAGTTCCAGCGACAGTTCAGTAGGCGGTAAGCGCCGCGCCGCCGTTCAGCGACCGGTTTCTCACCGCCTCTCCCCGAACCGGGCATGCGTCTTTCGTTACGCACCCGGCTCTCCAGAAGACATGGTGAAGACATGGTAAAGTCAGGCATATCCATCCATGCGAGACGGAAGCGCCAGACGGGGGTCCTGGCGAGCATGTGTTGCTCGACCAATCCCTCGCGCCAGAGGCGTCTCGTCGGCCGGCGACTGCTGGGCTGATAGGCCGCCCAAATGTCACGCGACCGCGCTTTGGAGCGTTCTTCCGCAACCATCGCACTATACGCATGCCAGTGTACCAGTCGAGACTGGTGAACACCCGGCCGGCGTAGGCAAGTGACGGTAGTAATTCGCCCACCCGCGCAGGATGGGATTGAGCTCCCGAAGCTTGGAAGCCAGACTGCACCGGGCGGAACTCGTACCCGTACGTGCCTCGACNCAGGATGGGATTGAGCTCCCGAAGCTTGGAAGCCAGACTGCACCGGGCGGAACTCGTACCCGTACGTGCCTCGACCTTCCAACGCAGATCGGCGGCCTTTGTCTTGGGAATCTCGACGCATGGGCCGTAGCCGTAGCGTTTATCCCAGTGCATGACAAAGCGGAATCCGAGGAACTCGAACCCGCTAGTTTCTACAGGTATATTGGCAGGTGTGATGCGCTTCATATCCGGACAGAGATTGCAGGGCGGATGAGGTCTGAAAGGCAAGAGCGAGGGACGCCACAACCAAGAATTTTCCGGCAAACGGACTCCAGGCGATTGCCTAGCCATGGTCTGGCGTCGGCGCTTGCGCCGTTGATGCTTTCTTTAAGAGACCCGAGCTGGCATGAGCTTAGAATCGATCTGGTCAAACATCGGTCGGCATTTTGATCGGCACAGCGAGGCCGGTTTTTACCCGATCCATGACAACCATCGTCTTGACGGCTTTGATGTCAGAATTCTCGTAGAAGAAACGCCGTGTGAAAGCCTCATAGGCCTCCATGCTTTCTGCGGTAATATACAGAACAAAGTCCACGTCACCCGTGACGTAAAATCCATTCACCACCTCGGCAGTGGACTTAATAGCTTTCTTGAATCTGTCAATGATATCCGCCCGTTCCCGCTCTAGGCTAACGAGAACGAGCATTTGCACAGGCCTGCCCGCAGCCTTGGGAGAAACAATCGCAACATCGCACTCTATAATGCCTTCGAAGCGGAGCCGTTTCAATCGTCTCTGACAGGCGGTGGCTGAAAGACCGACCATATCTCCGAGAGCTTCAGACGTGAGGCGATTGTTCTTCTGCACGATTTCCAGGATGCGCGCGTCTATCCTATCATATTTCATTTCGGCTCCATCTAGGCTACGGCACAGTTTCCGTCCGTTTAGGAAAGGTCGGCGCGACAATCGTCTGCAAAATAGCTAGGAAAATCAGCTTTCTCAACGGCGAACCACATAACGTCCCTGCCAACCTTGAACCGTCCCACGGTTCAGGACTCAGACATTTCCGCCACGCGGCGAGCCTTAACGACTACTTGTACAGACGAAGCCAGGCAGTCCCGATATCATCGGTTGGATCACAGCGACAGCGCGATCTACCGTCGGGATGGTTAGCCAAAGGCTCGGGATAACCATGGAGCAGCACAGTGGTCTCGGCACCAATACATTAAATCGATCTGAGGAGAGGCTGATGCTTACGGACGACGGCGTTTCGCAAATTCAAAAGCCTTCTGCAACTGAATGATGCAGGAACAGGCAAAGGCGTCCGCGCGACAGAAGGAGTTCGAGACTAACTCGATTCTCGTATACTTTGGGGGCCAAGCGCGTCAGTTCCACAGCAGTTACTTCGCCGCGCCCACCAGAGAGGCCAAAACGATGGGATCGAACTCTGCTTGTTCACTTAGCTTCACTAGGATGGTCCTTCCATTTTTTGAGCCCGCAGCCGCTGGCTGAGGGGGCCGCGCCCACCTCGGCACCGTAGACTGCATTGGGTTCGTTGCTTTCGAGATTGGCAAGGCAGATCTCGGCGGTGCGCGCCAACCGGCAGGGCAGTTGGTAAACGCAATAGAGTCATACAGTCGATGGCCGTCGGCGCGATCATTTGAGGCGCCGCACTGCCATGTATGACGTCGGCGCTCCAACTCTGCAGCCGGGTAATACCGTTCTCAGGGGCTCGACAAATTCCGCCATCGCCTCGTCCGCGCGTTCGTGACGTTTAAGATTCAGGGCTCAAATCCCGATCGCCTCGTATGCGGCTGCGATCTGTCGAATGGACGCGACATGGGCAGCCGTCCGGTAGTCGCCGAGTTCCGGCTGCTCCTCAAGGAGATCGGCGATGCGAGCCCAGGTGCTGCGCATGACGTCCTCCAGGCCGGACCGAACGAGATCGATCTCAGCGCCGCCTTCAAGGAATTCGTCGCGCATGTCGGCGGGAAACGTCTTGCCCGTCATCCGCTCGAGCGCTGTCGCGATCGTCTGGTTGCGCCGCTCCCGCCGCCGCCTTTCCATCAAGCCGAATGGAATGTGGGTCAGGTTCTTCACCCATTCGAAATAGCTCACGACCACACCGCCCGCGTTGACATAGAGATCGGGGAGGATCGTCACGCCTCGCGAGCACAGCATCTGATCGGCCTCGAAGGTGATCGGGCCATTAGCGGCTTCGACGATGAGATGCGCTTTGATGCGCTCGGCATTGTCGATGTGAATGGCGTTCTCCATGGCTGCCGGGATGAGGACATCGCAGGTCTCTTCCAGGCCCGTCATGTCGCCCGCGAAAGACTTGGCGCCGGCAAAGCCCAGAATGCTGCCGGTGCGCACCTGATGCTGCTTCAACGCCTCGACGGGAAGACCTTCGGGGTTGGTGACATATCCGTCGCGTTCGGTAACGACCGTGACCAGCGCGCCATCTTCCTCGGCGAGGAATTTGGCAGCGTGGTAGCCAACATTACCAAACCCTTGGACTATCACCGAGGCTCCTTTGAGATCGCGCCGGCCATTCAACCCCGGGGTGCGGGGATCGCGAAGGAAGCTCTGGATGGCGAATTGCACGCCCCTCCCCGTCGCTTCGGTCCGTCCGGCAATCCCACCCTTGGAGAGCGGCTTTCCCGTCACGCAGGCGCGTGCGTTGATCACATCCATAGGATTGGCCCGGCGGAACTCGTCTGCCATCCAGGCCATTTCCCGCTCGCTCGTGCCCACGTCCGGAGCCGGCACATTGAGGCCGGGACCGATCAGGCCGCGCTTTGTGAGTTCCTGGGTAAAGCGCCGGGTGATGCGCTCGAGTTCCTGCGGCGTCCAGTCACGCGGGTCAATCCTCAGCGCGCCCTTGGAGCCGCCAAACGGCACATCGACCAGCGAGCATTTGAGCGTCATCAGCGCCGCAAGCGCTTCCACCTCTTCAGCATCGGCATCAGGCGCAAAGCGGATACCGCCCTTGACCGGCTCGCAATGTTCACTGTGCACCGACCGCCAGCCGACAAAGCTATACATCCGGCTGCGGAGTCTTACGCCAAAGCGCACCGTATAGGTTGAGTTGCACTGGATGATCCGCTCCGGCAGTCCCTCGGGAAGGTCGAGAAACGACATGGCGTGTTTGAGGTTGAGGTCGACGCTTTGCAGAAAGCTTGAAGGGAAGTTCGAGACAGAGGCATCCATGGTCTATTCTCCGATGGTGTTAGATGTGCTCGATGCGCAGTGACCGTCGCCCAATCGTGTTTCGATGATGGCGGCATCGTCGGTCGCGGCAGGATCCAGAATTGACCTGCCCCAATGCCTCCTATGCCTTCGACCATTTCGAGTTCTTTCTTTGCGCACCACGCTGCTACCCATTCGACTCATCTCAGCAGAGTGCGCTGGCTAGCGCTTCGCATGAGCAGCACACAGATGAGGGTGAACAGCCGTCGGGCGGTGTCGCTGTCGAGGGTAACCTTGGCGGCGAGCCGCTCCCTCAGCAGCTCGGAGGCGTGGTTGTGAATGGCGCGGCGGCCCATGTCGATCGCTTCAAGCCTGGCAGGGCTCGCGCGCATCATGGCGTCGTAGTAGCTCTCGCAGATCAGGATGTAGTCCTTGAGGAGTCGGCGGAACGGACCGAGCGACAGAAGGTGGCTCACGACATGCACTCCCTTCCCGGTGGCAATATGCAGCGCCAAGCGTGCATCCGCGAATGCGAGGCTGAGTCGATAGGGCCCGCCGTCATGGCCGACCGGAATGAAGATGTTGTTCGCGAGCAGGTCATCGACGGCGATGGCGCGTTCCCGCTCGACGTGCGCGTTGCGGCTGCTGAACGAGCCGTGATGCCCATGCCGCCGCCGATGCACAAGGTCGCAAGCCCCTTGGAGACGCCGCGCCGCTTCATCTCAAAGAGCAGCGTGTTGAGGATGCGCGCGCCGGAGGCGCCGATCGGATGCCCGACGGCGATCGCGCCGCCGTTGACGTTGACGATCGATGGATCCCAGCCGAGATCCTTGTTGACGGCGCAGGCCTGCGCCGCGAAGGCCTCGTTCGACTCGACGAGTTCGACGTCGCCGACGGACCAACCGGCCTTTTCCAGCGCCTTGCGTGATGCGGGGATCGGTCCCGTGCCCATGATCTGCGGGTCGACGCCGGCCGTCGCCCAGGAGACGACACGTGCAAGCGGCTGGATGCCGCGCCTTCCGGCCTCCGCCTCGGTCATCAGAAGCGTGGCGGCAGCACCGTCGTTGATGCCCGATGCGTTACCGGCGGTGACCGTGCCGTCCTTGTCGAAAGCGGGCCGGAGCTTCGCTATGGAATCGAGCGTGGCGCCATGGCGGATATATTCGTCCTGGTCGACGGTCAGGTCGCCCTTACGGGTCTTGACAATGAAGGGGACGATCTCATCGGCGAACTTGCCGGCCTTCTGCGCAGCTTCTGCCTTGTTCTGGGAGCGGAGTGCGAACTCATCCTGCTCCTCGCGGGAAAGCTGCCACTTGCGGGCAATGTTCTCTGCGGTAATGCCCATGTGGTAGCCATAGAAGGCGTCCATCAGGCCATCCTTGATCATCGTGTCGATCATCTTGAAATCGCCCATCTTCACGCCGGCGCGCAGATGCGCGCAGTGCGGCGCTATCGACATCGACTCCATGCCGCCTGCAACGATGATATTCGCGTCGCCGGTCGCAATCTGCTGCATGCCAAGAGCCACCGCACGCAATCCCGAACCGCAGAGCTGGTTCATGCCCCAGGCGGTCTTGTCCTGCGGGATGCCGGCCTTCATCGCCGCTTGCCGTGCCGGGTTCTGGCCTTCGCCGGCGGGCAGCACCTGGCCGAGAATCAGCTCGTCCAACTCCCCCGCATCGACGCCCGCCCGTTGGAGCACCGCCTTGATGACCACGGCGCCGAGTTCATGCGCCGGGGTGGCAGCGAAACTGCCGTTGAAGGAACCGATCGCGGTGCGGGCGGCGCTGGCGACGACGATGGATTGAGTGCTCATGATCGTTCCCTTCGCTGGTTCAAATTGGCAGAGGTTGGGCAACTCGCCGAAGCGTCCCTGATCAGTAGACGATCGCTGCTTCGGTCGCGCTGCGTAATTCGTCGTCGGTGACGCCATCGGCGAGCTCCACCAGCTTCAGCCCGCCCTCAACGACATCGAGCACGCCGAGATTGGTGATGATGCGATCGACGACGCCCTGGCCGGTGAGCGGCAGGGTGCAGGCCTTCAGCACCTTCGATTCCCCGGCCTTGTTGGTGTGGTCCATGACGACGACCACCCGCTTCACGCCCGCGACGAGATCCATGGCACCGCCCATGCCCTTGACGAGCTTGCCGGGGATCATCCAGTTGGCGAGATCGCCGTTCTCGGCGACTTCCATGGCGCCCAGGATCGCCATGGCAATCTTGCCGCCGCGGATCATGGCAAAGCTCTGGGCCGAGTCGAAGAAGGCTGAATGCGGCAGTGCCGTGACCGTCTGCTTGCCGGCATTGATGAGATCGGCGTCGATCTCGTTCTCGGCTGGGAATGGGCCAATGCCGAGCAAGCCGTTCTCCGACTGCAGCGTCACATGCACGTCATCGGGAATATGGTTGGCGACCAGCGTGGGAATGCCGATGCCAAGATTGACGTAAGTGCCGTCTTCAAGCTCTCGGGCGGCGCGCGCCGCCATTTGGTTGCGATCCCAGGCCATGTCTCTTCTCCCTCCCCTCAAGCCGCCGCGCGCGTGGTGCGCTGTTCGATGCGTTTCTCGTGCTCGCCCTGGATCAGGCGATGAACATAGATCCCCGGCAGGTGAACCTGATCGGGATCGAGGCTGCCGACGGGAACGATCTCCTCGACTTCCGCCACGCAGACCCTGCCGCACGTGGCCGCCGGCGGATTGAAGTTGCGCGCCGTCTTGCGAAAGACGAGATTGCCGGAAGCATCCGCCTTCCAGGCCTTGACGATCGACAGGTCGGCGACGATGCCGGTCTCGAGCACGAAGCTCTCGCCATTGAAACTCTTCACCTCCTTGCCCTCGGCCACGACGGTGCCGACACCGGTTCGAGTGTAGAAGCCGGCAATGCCGGCACCCCCTGCCCGCATGCGCTCGGCCAGCGTCCCTTGTGGGTTGAACTCTAGCTCAAGCCCGCCGCTCAGGTACTGGCGCATGAACTCGGTGTTCTCGCCAACATAGGAAGAAATCGTCTTCTTGATCTGCTTCGTCTTCAAAAGCACGCCGAGCCCGAAGTCGTCGACGCCGCAGTTGTTCGAGGCGACCGTCAGCTCTTTCGTGCCCGCCTCCCGGATCGCATCGATCAGAAGCTCGGGGATGCCACAAAGACCAAATCCGCCAGCAGCAATAAACATTCCGTCAAACAACAGACCGTTTAGCGCAGAACCCGCGTCACTATAGACTTTGTTCATATAGCTCACCCAATACTTCATCGTTATCGCGAGTCGCCATCCGAGCGCGCCAGCTCAACAGTTGCCGCTTGTTCTTAGCGGCGCGATTTGCCTCGCAAACTATGCTCCCGTAACACATCTAGTCGGAATGCCTGCCTGTGCGCGAGCATTGACAGTTATTCCAACGACCGAAGATTTATGATCGGGCGGGCGCCATTCTCCTCGCGCCGCCGAACGGCGTGGCAGAAACCCGTAGTCTACCGTGTTTTTCTAGGCGCGCCGCGTTACGCAAGCATGCCGGAACCCGCTGCGGCCCTTTGTCATCGCCAGCAATGGCGGAAAACGCCCGCTCTGCGGCTGCTCATTCGGGCGCGCGACCTGTTCGTGCACGCACAACGGCCAGGATGGCGCTAGGCACCGCGACGGACAGATCCTCGCCGACCGCCTGTCCGGAGCCAGGGTAGAATGTTCCCCTCAACCAGCATCGTCTATCAAGCTGATGAGGTTTGAAGCTACTCCAGATCATAACAATCGAAGTTGGGGCATAACAAATCGGCCTATTCGAAGAGGCGCCGCTCGGTTGAAGCTAGACCCCAGATGAACTCGATGGAGAGCTTTCTCATGCCCAATAGACGTCAAGTTATCAAAAGCGTCGCAGGCTTGGCGCTCATTTCATCGACTCCTTGCCTCTTGCCCTCGCCGGCCACGGCCGCCTCCACCGCCGACCTCGTTGCCGCAGCCAAAGCGGCGGGACAGACGAAGGTGGTGATTGCGATCGGCGGAGGGGTCTATCTCGACGTCCTCAAGGAGCTGTTCTTCGACCCTTTCACGAAGGAAACCGGAATCCAGACGGCTTTCGTCAGCGGCGGCGGCTATGAGGAGCGAATAGCACGTCTGCGCGCCATGAGCGAAACGAACAACATGGAGTGGGACATCGTCGCAACGACCCACGACACCGTGCGGTCTCCCGAGATTGCGAACTATGTCGAGAATCTGCGCGATTGCTCGGAGTTGTCCAATGTGGTGTCCGAAGGGGTTGACGGGTCCTGCTTAGGGAACGCGGTTCTCTGGGCCGCGACGGGCAACGGCATCGCCTACGACGAAAGCGCGTTTCCGAATAGCAGCATGAGGAACTGGGCCGATTTCTGGGACGTTAAGGCGTTCCCAGGGCCGCGCGCGCTCCCAAATGTCGGCACCCCTTGGTATGTGCTGACCGCCGCAATGCTTGCGGACGGCGTCGACCCAAAAGACGTTTACCCGCTGGATCTCGACCGCGCGTTCAAGAAGCTCGACGAGCTCAAGCCGAACATTACTGTCTGGTGGACCAGCGGTGACCAAGCTCAGCAATTGCTGTGGACCAAGGAAGTGGTCGCAACAATGGTCTGGAATGGACGTGTCGCAGCTCTCCGCATGGAAGGCTTCCCGATTTCCTTCGTGTGGAGCGGCGCCATGCTCGACGCAGACGTGCTCGCGTTCATCAAGGGCGCGCCACATGCGATCGCTGCCAAGGCATTGCTGAACTACCTTTACACGCGGCCGGAGGCACATGCCGCATTCGCCAAGCGGTTGAACTACGCGCTGCCCAACAAACATGCAGGCGATTTCTTCGACGCCGATATCAAATCGGCGCTCCCGACCGCACCACAGAACTGGTCGAGGATCGTGGAAACGGACGTGACTTGGCTGTCGAAAAACAGGCAGGAGCTGATCGAACGCTGGACGGCATGGATCAGCGGCTAGAAGAATTCGGCTGGACGTGGAGTAGGGAGCGCAGAGACGTCAGAAAGTCGGACGAGGCCTAGGCGATCAAGCCAAGCTTGCAGCCTACCAGTCGGGAATCCGTAGGAGCAAAGCCCCTGAACACATGAATGTACAATCGGTGGATCACGTCCGTAGCCGTTGGCATCACGTCGCTGACGTGCTGACTGGCGCTCGCAATTGGGTCTTCGGATCGCGGCGACGATCTTCCAGGTATTCTCCTGTCAGCTGACGCAAGAACGTTGCTGTGACATGGCGGCTGGCGCGGTGCAGCTCGAGACCGGGTCACGGGCGACCACGTTATGTGAACGGGCGGCGGGTAGTTCCAACGCTTGAGCGATCCGTAACGGCAATGGAGAACGAAATGATGAATGACACGAGCCCCGACTGGCAGCCCGATCCGATGGAGCCCGGCGCGCCAATGATTCCGCAGAAGGGGTGGGATCTTTCGCCGTACAACCGCTGGACGTTTCAGCGGATTCGTGAATTTGTTCCGACCGCGCAAATCTGGCGCGGCCAGGGACCTGCCCTGCCGCTTCCAAGGCACATCACTGACATCGATGGAATCGAGTTCGAGGTGGCCGGACGGCGTTCCATCATCCGCGAGTTCCTGGACAGCAGCTTTACCGACGGATTCCTTGTTCTTTCCCGCGGCCAGGTCGCAATCGAACGTTATATGAACGGCTTCACGCCGCATTGCCAACACGTCGCCATGTCGGTGTCGAAGTCGATTACGGGGACGGTCTTTGGCATACTAGTCGACAAGGGCCTCATCGACACGGACAGCTTGGTGACGCGGTATCTGCCGGAGCTTGAATCGACAGCTTATCGCGGTGCCACGGTGCAGCATGTGCTGGACATGACGGCCGGTGCGTTGGTCACCGGGCCCTACACGAAGTCTGGTACGCACGCGGAGATGCTTATGGTGGCTGCGGGATGGCGGCCGAAGGCATTTCCCGACTACCCTCAGACCACTTGGCAGCTCTTCCTGAAACTGACCGAGCAGGAGGCTCCGCATGGCGAACGATTCGAGTACCGGTCGCTCGAGAACAACTTGCTGGGCTTCATCATACAGCGTGCAAGCGGGAAGCGGTTCGCGGATCTCGTCAGCACTGAACTGTGGGCGCCCATGGGGGCGGAGGAAGACGCCTACATTACCGTCGATGGAGGCGGTTTTGCCTGCACGGATGGCGGCTTCAATGCGACCCTTCGTGATTATGCCCGGTTTGCGCTGTTGCATCTCCGCAGCGGAAATTTGAACGGGAAGCAGATTGTTCCATCGGAATGGATCGAGAAGACGCGAAGGGCCGATAACGATCTATTCCGGATGTTCGGGGGCGAAGAAAGAGCATACCTCCCGAAAGGCGCTTATCACAATACATTCTGGATCGAGAACCCGGAGCGGCGCGCCTATATGTCCCTCGGGCACGGCGGCCAGACAATCTATATCGACCCGCAGACCGATTTTGCGGCGGTGAAGCTGTCGTGCTGGCCGGATGATGGGAAATCATCGGATCGTTGGGTCGAGGATCTGGCAGCGATCCACGGCATCAGGGATGCGCTGGCGAGCCGCTGAATGGCTGGTCGGGAGCACGATGCCGGTGGCGCCCGCAATCGCACCGGCCTCGTTCTCCCAGGCTGACGCAGCACGGCGGCCGAACTCGCCTAGCTCGCGCGCTTTACCCCGCGGGTACTGAGGCGCCCTCCTTCTGGTCGATCACAATGGCTGCGCGAAAACGAGGCCCAGATCTTGGCGTCCTGAAGTGCCTGTCGCGGATAAACTCGACAGCCTCGACGCTAGCCGGTGGAACTGCTGGCCTGTTTTTTGCAGGCTTGCTCCATTGAAAGTCGCAGACAGAGCTGTGCGTCGGAAGCAACGGTCTCTCCGGCCATAACCAATAGGGTCAGATCATAACAGCATGGGCTTGTGCTCGACTTCCCTGTGTCTAGCATAACCGCATAAGGCGCAGAGACCGTTCGGGTCGGGATCGGCGTCCAACTTGGTGGACTTTAGCCCGATGTGAGTTCAAGCAACAAACCAGAGTGGGAACGCAATGAAAGGTGAAAGCGTCACGGTCCGCAAAATCGCGAAACGCTACGGATCGGTCACCGCGGTCGAGAATGTGTCGGTCGATGTGAAAGTTGGAGAGTTCCTCTCGCTCCTCGGGCCCTCGGGTTCCGGCAAAACGACCCTCTTGATGATGATTGCGGGTTTTGAGCTGCCGACCTCAGGTCTCATCGAGATCGGCGCGACCGATGTGACGCATGTTGCTCCCAACAGGCGCAATGTGGGCATGGTCTTCCAGAAATATGCCCTCTTCCCCCACATGTCGGTGCACGAGAACGTTGCATTCCCCCTGCGCATGCGGAAGGTCGATCGTGCGCAGATCGCGCGGCGGGTCGGCGAAGCTCTCGCCATGGTCCAGCTCGATGCCTATGGCAACCGGATGCCCACCCAATTGTCGGGCGGGCAGCAACAGCGTGTTGCCCTCGCGCGGGCGCTGGTCTTCGAGCCCCCCGTGCTCCTGATGGACGAGCCCCTCGGCGCGCTCGACAAGAAACTGCGCGAGCAGCTGCAGATCGAGATCAAGACTCTTCAGCAGCGTCTTGGCGTTACCGTCATCTATGTGACCCACGATCAGGAGGAAGCCTTGACCATGTCGGACCGCATCGCGGTCATGAACGATGGTCACATTGCCCAGATCGGCACCCCGGCCAGCCTCTACAGCGAGCCCGCCTCTCCATTCGTCGCAGATTTCATCGGCAAAATGAACTTCCTGCCGGTCGAATATCTGGGATCCGAGAAGGCCGGCCACCAGATCAGGGTCGCCGACGACTCGACGCTCAGCGTGACGCGCTCGCTCAACGGACACGCCTTTGAGCTTTCTCCCGGACTGTCACTGCAGGCCGCGATCCGGCCGGAGAACATCTCCCTTGCCGCACGCGGATCCGGCGGCCCGCACGCCATCGCCGGAACCGTCGACACCTCGATCTATCTCGGCACGCACCAGATTCTTCTGGTTAACATCGATGGACGCAACGGCCCCCCACTCCATATCCAGACATCGGCAAGCCGAGACCTGTCGGCATTCGCGCGCGGCGATGCGGTCGACATCCTGTTCCAGGCCGATTCCATTCACCTGTTTTCAGGCAAGGGCGACGGCCAATGAGCGGTCTGGACGTGTCTCCCTTCAGTCCCACCCCCGCGCCACGTTTTAGGCGGCTCTTCGTGGTCACCGGAACCGGCGGTAGATATCCCCCGCTCTTGACGGCTGCGCTGCTGCTGCCCCTCCTTCTGCTTTTATTCTTTAGCTTTCTATACCCGGTTGGCCGCATGCTGGTCGGCAGCCTGTTCGACCCAGGCTTCACCCTTGACAATTATGTCCGCATGTTCATCGAACCGCTTTATCTGAAGGTTCTGCTGCGTACGCTCTGGATCGCATTTGCGACGACGGTTGGCGCCTTCGTCCTTGGATATCCGGTTGCCTTCGCCATGGCGCGGGCGGGCGGCAAGCTCAGCCTCTGGATTGCAGCCTGCGTCCTGATCCCGCTATGGACTTCGGTTCTTGTGCGCTCCTATGCCTGGATCATTCTGTTGCAGCGCAGGGGCGTCCTCAATGACATCCTCAACGGAACCGGCATCATCGAAGAACCGCTCAGGATGATCTATACCGAAGGCGCGGTGATCGTCGCCATGATCCATGTGATGCTGCCGTTCATGGTCCTGCCGATCTACGGCGCCCTGCGGACCATTCCAAAGGAACTGACCCAGGCCGCCGCGAACCTCGGCGCCGGCGTCTTCACCACCTTTTTCAAGGTGACTTTGCCGCTCAGTCTGCCCGGCGTCTTCGCCGGCACGCTGATGACCTTCATCCTTGCCCTCGGGTTCTACGTTACGCCCGCTCTGGTGGGCGGCCCTCAAACCCTGATGATGGCGACATTGATCGGACAGCAGACGACGGTCTTGCTCAACTGGCCGTTTGCGGGCGCACTGGCGACGGTTCTTCTTATGGTTACCTTGGTGCTCACGTTCATGTTCCGCAGGGTCCTGGCCACCTCTAGAGGATTCGCCAATGTCTGAGACGATCGCCTTGAGCCAGACGCGCCCGTTTCGTCTCCTCGTGCTCGGCAAACTCGCCGCAGGCGCTGTTATTGGGCTCATCCTGTTCTTCCTGATTCTGCCCACGCTGATCGTCATACCGATCTCGTTCGGCAGTGCCCCCTACATCGAGTTCCCGCCCTCCGGACTGACGCTGCATTGGTACGGCCAGTTCTTCAGCGATCCCGACTGGATCGCGGCGACGTTTTTCAGCCTGCGCATCGCTTTCTTCACCACCATTTCAGCGACGCTCGTCGGAACCCTTGCCGCGGTGGGCTTGGTCCGAGGCGATCTGCCGGGCAAATCGCTTGTTCTCGGTTTGGCGCTCAGCCCCCTGATCGTTCCGCATATCATCATGGCAATCGCACTTTATCTATTCTTCGCGCCGCTTCAGCTGACGGGAAATTTCTTCGGCTTTCTCTTGGCGCACACCATGCTGACCGTTCCCTATGTAGTCATTGCCGTCTCGGCATCGCTGCAGCGCTTCGATCCCATTCTCGAAATGGCTGCCCTTAGTTGCGGGGCCGGGCGCGGCCGCGCCTTCTTCGAGGTCGTCCTGCCACAAATCACCCCTGGCGTGATCACCGGCGCGGTTTTCGCCTTCATCTCCTCGTTCGATGAGGCAACCGTCGCCTTTTTCATCTCCGGCATTGAGGGCAAGACGATAACCAGAAAGCTGTTCGAGGACATTGACTTCAATCTCACCCCAGTCATCGCAGTCGTCTCCACAATCATCCTTGCCATCTCAATCCTGCTGATGGGCATGATACGCCTATTCCAGAACAGAGCGAATTCCTGATCATCTTCCCGCCCAGCCTAGCTTCAAGTGACATGAACAGCGGCTGGCGAGGCCCTCGCCGGCGCTGCGCGGCAAGCCCGACGCTTGCGCGATCGTTGTTACCTGCGCGGTTTCCGGGGCCAGACGTCGCTTAATCGGAATAACGAAAAACGCCGCGCTCATAACTGATGGGAAATTCCAAGAAGCCCAAAAGTTCATAGACTGCAGTTGTGGAGCCGCGAACGACCAACGGGACTCCTTGCGCCGGAGTGATCAGATTCAACGAAGCGTGAATGTGTAACGTGATCTCGATCCCACTTTGTATCGATGATCATAAAACCTTGGGGTAACAAATGAAGACCCAACTCGTGATTAGCCGATACGCGCTCGCGGCATTCTCGCTGCCAGTGCCTGCGGCCCACGCGATGGCGCAGGACCGCCAGGTCGTCTTGACAGGCTTTGGGGGCGCCTACGACAAGATCGTCCGCGAATACTGGCTGAGCCCCTTCGAAGAGGCCACCGGCATCAAGGTTGTGGTCGTCCCGACCGCCAATTCCGCCGAACTGCGTGCCAAGGTGCAGGCCAAACCAGTAACGTCACATGGGATATCTTCGTTGACGGTGAAATGGACGCCGAGGCGCCGTCCCACGCCGAGCGTGCGGCGAACATTGACGACTTCTGCGCGCAGTTCAAGGATCGAGCAGATCTGCTGCCCGGCTCCTGCAAGGCATCAGGCGTCCTCTGGGGCCGAGGTGCGACGCTGATGACCTACAGCAAGGAGCATTTCCCCAGAGCGCGGAAGCGCGTGCCAACATGCCGACCGCCGAGCAGATCGGTTCCGAAATGGTGGTTCCGGACGCCGAGTGG
>NZ_AYXE01000027.1:0-44932 GCF_000502235.1 Mesorhizobium sp. L103C119B0
CATCTGCAAAATCTGGACAAAAGAGCCCGAACGATTCAGGCTCGATCCAACCCATCAAACCTTGGGACTAAACACCTAGGTACGTTCGTTCAAAATCTGTCGGCCTTGATTGACGCTACCCGCAACAACCTTAAAAACTCTCGTCCAATCGGCGCTGGCCCCCCGCCACCAATCGCTGGGGTCAGGCCATTCCTCTTGGTCGGTGTATCTCACGTCATCAAACCGAAACGCCTCAGATGTCAGCGGACGCGTGTCTTCGGGATCGATCGCACTCGCAAATATGATCTGGAAAGGCCTCCCCTGCCGCTTTTCCTTGATCAGGTTGCTCAAGCCGTTGGCCTTTAGGACAGGGATCGACTCTGCACCCGGATTGGTCAGGTGAGCTCTACCCTGATGCCGGACGAACAACACTGGCTCGGGGTCAGTCATCATCTCGCGCCAACGCTGTCCAAGAAACTCGTACTTGTCACGGACCTGCTCTACATGGGCCGCCCAATCGGGAACAATACGACCATTCTCGCGTGGCACATCGTGATGGTGCAGCACGAGATGGTTGGTGTTCAGTAGGCTGAAATAGTTCTGGTAAGGCGCGAGATGCGCAGGTTCGACAAACGACTGCAGATCGTTTTCAATCAACTGGATAAGACTAGCGAACGGCGTGATCAGCCAGTCAAACGGAAACGCTGTCTCCTGCCCGAAGTAGCGCCTGATCTGATATGCAACCGAGCAAGAAGCCCCGAGGCTCACAGCGAATTTAAACTGCATCCTGTACATACGCCGATTTTACAGAGAACAAAAAATCCATGTCAACTCGACTTCACCCGGCCATTCAGAAGACCGAGTTTGAACGAGACGCCATGGCTTTGCCTCATGATGTTTGGGCACGAGCCTAGTCAAGGAGAGGCGGGTTAGCCGAAGGAATTGCGGGTGGGATCTCATCAGGCTGCGCCTGGAATCTGCGGCTGGTTACGGTTCTTTTCGCTCTTTTGAGAACCTTTCGATGCGATTCCAAACGAATCTGGCCAGTCTGTGATGCCTACTTGCGAATTGACTAAGAAACATAGCCACCTTCCAGCTCTTTGAGCGCTCAATCGCTTCCAGCCTGCTAGTTGTTGCATTCATTGCAAAACTGAGTTCCTGTGTCCTCGTGCCTAAAGCTTCTTCATAGATGCGGGCCTGCTCAACGAGGGCCTGGCGTTGCTGAATCAGGGCCATCTCCAGTTCGCGAAGGCGACCTAATGGCGGCATCAATGACGCCAATGGTCGCCGCATACCGTTCCTAATGTCACGATCGTTTTGATGCGAACGCCCATGAAACCAAGAACTGAAATTATCGATGAACATCACCTCTGGTACTAGCCCAGCTCTCCGAAAAGCGTAGTTCATCGACAACTGATCGCGTCGAGCGTATCGCTGGACATGTGCATTCCATATCTCCAGCATACTACGAACAGCGGGAGCCTTGTGATCGCGCAAGAGGATTGCCCCCCAAAACGGCTTCTCCATCAAGACGTCGGGACATTCAAGCTGATAATGGTTGAGTTGCTCGAATATTCGACTCTGATCGTCTAAACCAAGGCGGGCGACCTCCATGAATTCATCTAGGACAGTTTCTCGAAAACTATGCGCAGCGACGCTAAAGCCAGATTCCTTCTGATGTCGCTCTAGAATCTTCTCTGGCGGTTCCTTGAGGATAACAGTATTGTCGATATACAGCGACCCTTCGAAATCAGCAAGATGAAGGTGGGGACGTAGCTTTAAATCGCGTTGGCTCCGGATCGGGTCCATTCCGAAAGTGGGCGAGACCATTCGAATTTGCCAAGTGGCGCTCGTTAGCTCCAAATCGTCGGTCAGACAGATAAAGGGGATATTCGATTGCGCCGCAACGGGTTGATCATTGAGTCGCTCGTATCGGCCTATCATCGTTGTATAGACGCAAAATGGCTTAGTGCTTTGACGTTTCATGGAGAGCCTAAGTAAGCGCTGTCAGGCTCGTCTGCCTTCGCAACCATTTGTCCGCGTTCAACAAATATAAACCATATCGCGTCAACAAAAACTCCAAAATCTATAGCAATACAGAAAGTACCGATTTCGGAGCGACGGTAGCGTTGCGACACGTCGTTCCATCCCGAGGTGAAGGGTACAACAACTCTACCTATCGAATTTCGGATACCGACCGGCGCTTTTGACAAGGGAACTGAGTATGCAGCCGCCATAACTTCAAAGTTCCAGATTATATCCGAATGCTTCAATGGTCGGAAAGAGCTGCGAGTTAGCAAATTGAAGCTGGTCATCCGAAAGATTCCGGAAGCCTTGATTTGGCAGAACAATATCGCCATCAAATCGTATTTGCGTGTCTTCTATATCTAAGAATTCGCCTATACGCTGTGAAATTACCCTAGGCGAATTGACACAATCCTCCAGTCGAATCGTAAGCTCTCGGTCGTTTTTTCCGCCCGAAGAGGAGCGAAGCCTCCAATACTGTTCATAGTACAAACGAACCCATATGACTGCGTCCTCGAACGAGCCGGTAAACCAGTCCTGCCGGGCCAACGACTCTGCAATTCGTCGAGGATCCCGCACAACGTGGATAAGTCTGCTTTTGGGATACACATTCAAGACACGACCGAATTGCAGCGCGTTGTGTGGGGTTTTTTCAAGTACCCACCGGGCAGGTTCAGGCTGGAGTACCCCATATAGAAAAGGCGTCGCATATCTGCGGAATGCATCAGCCAAATTCAACGAGCCGGTGCGCACTCGATACAGATGCCCGACAAATTCTCTGGCTGCTGCGACAGCGCTATCTTTCGTGATTGGCGCAACCTCATTGCTTTCCGGAAGCAATGCAAAATTTCGCTCGACACTACTGACAAAAATATTGGCCATCCAGTCGAAGCGGGATTGGGTATAGGAGTAGACGTAGAAATCGAACAAATCTGGGATGGATGCCGGCTCTGCAAACAGCTTTGATTCGAAATCGAGAATTCCGGATATCTCGTTGCATGCACCAAGCCGTTCTTGAATAAATGTAGTTCCCGAACGGCCGCACCCACCTATAAGAAGGAACCGGGTTGTATCCGCAGGCGTAAAAACCGAGCTCATTTCAATAGTGCCGCCTTACCCACACTGATTCGTCATATTGGTCCTCGATCGCTGCCAGACCTTCACTGTGCACCCAATCGTGGTAGGTTTGGGGTCCAACTAAGAAGGGATTTGGGAAGGCTTCTTGCAGGTCTCGATGGCGGCGGTAGCATGTGCGCTGGGCCTGTGTCACTTCAGAGCCGTCTGCGTAAAGTCCATAAATCCAAGGTTGGCGAGGAAGAAGTGACCTATTTCGTTCCACTCGCCCCTTGTAGTCGGCTAGCAAATGTCGACCAGCCCCCCCTTTAATAAGCGATTTTGCGAAATGCTCCGGTGTCCCTTTGTCCCAGCCCGAGAAGTGGAACATTTCCAGGGGCTGTCGGTCGACAAAATATTTGTCCCCCTTTCTGGTGAAACTCCGGCCCTCCATGTTCCAGACCGCGGTGTTCACGCCAGGGTATGAGATGACTTCGATGCCTTCAAAAAATACAGGAACGTGATCAAACCACTTCTGGTCCGTGAATAGTCCTCTTGGCACGTCACTGAAACAGTAACTTTGGCATCGTTCTTGCCAGTAGTTTGCGACGCGCAGAGTCTTCTCTGAGTTCCGACAAGCAAAAAAACCGAGGTTGAAGATTCCATGCGCCAGCGCCGAAATCTCGAAGGTTGCAATGGATTCACTGGAAGTGGCGGGACGATAGAGGTGTGGGGTCAACGCTACATCTGACCGATCGATTGCTAACAAGGCAGAATTTAGCGGGGCGAGCAATAGCGTATCGGGGTCAAGATATATTGCCCGGCGGGCTTTTCTTTTTAAGAGAAAATTTAAATAGAAAGGTTTTACAGCAGTACTTAGCTCAACAACCGTATGCATGAAAGCCCAATTCGCTGTGAAGATGGGCAGGTCGCTTGCCAAAGATACGTGATCGATGCTGCCGTGTTGTTTTATTAACGAGCGTCGATCTTCGTCATCCGCATCAACCATTAGGAGGTGAAACTGAAAACCGGGCATATGCAGCTTGCAGCTGTCAGCCAAGACTACGGCCTTGTCTATATAGCGCCAATTGCAAACCGTAAAAATGACGTCCCGCCCCTCCACCTTGGCGCCCGCCGACGCCTGTCGGAAAAAAGGATGAGACAATTTTATCTCGTTGGCGCACAATCTATCATTGCTACCTTTTAGAGGCGAACACGATCGGCCGACACCTCTCTGTCCCAAAATCTTGGACAGCCCATTCAGCACAGGTCTTCCAACCCCCACCCAGGCGGCCCGGGCTGCTGTCAGAAAACGATACTCAATAGATTGTTCAAGCGTTGTGCGATGGCTAGAGAGTTCAATCTGGCGCTCAATCAGCAGCATCTTTAGAGACGAGTGGAAGTTCGAGGAATCTCGATATCGTCGTCCAGAGTTTCGGCGAGATGACGATGCTTCGATCAGACTAGTCAACGGAACGCGAATGGTTTTCTGCTCTTTGTAGAAGGCCTTCAGTGCAGCTTCATGTTCCTTTACACGTTTGGCGGTGTCCGAAGGATTGAGCGGTATCAAAAAAGTCGACGTCGTCGCGTTAACCGCCACGATGCGTTGGCCAATTAGCGTTTTCTGCCAAAACGACCAATCTTCAAGTGCGTTTAGCTTAGTGGAAAAGCGAGCGTTCGTTTCTATGATGCTTCGGCGAAACATCACGGCTTGAATAGGGAATAGATTGATATCGAGCAGGTCAAGGCTGCTGGCGCGTTCATAAAAGAATCTGGTGCGTTCACCGTACCTGCTCAAACTAGGGTTCTCTGCGTCAATGGCAGCCTCCAGCTGCCACGCTGCCGAGTAAGCTGCGATGGCATCTGGCGAGGCATTAAGTCTTTCGACCAACACTTGAATGTGGTTATTCTCAAACCAATCGTCATCGTCAAGGAAGTTTACAAATTGTCCTTTTGCATCATCGAGTCCAGCGTTAGCAGCTATTGAACGCCCGGACTGTTTGCCAAGACGAATAATTCTAGTGTTTTCACTTCTAGAACTTGAAATAATGTCCATGTCAATATCGCATGGTCCGTCAACAACAACTATGGTTTCAACCTCAGCCTGCCCCGTTTGTTGTTTCACGCTTTCCAGTGCTCGTGCAAGCAGTCGTTCGCGACCATGATACGTTCTTATGATAACCGTCACTAGCATAGCTAAATCCTGTAAATCTCTTTGACTTGTATTCCAGAACCACCATTGTAGGCTGCGTCTATCGTAGGTGCTAATCCGCGTCGGTTCTTAAGGTGCACGAAGGCACAACTTGATTGCTGGCAATGGATCCGGAGTTCACGCGCTCCGATAGACCCGGCTAGCTCATTCGGCTCGTCTGTCCTTATAGTCCTATGCAAGATTCTGGTGGGGACATCTAGTGTGAACCCCGCCAATGCCCAACGGTTTTGACAGAGAGACGGCAACCCCTCCGAAGGTGAACTAGTTCTGCAATTTTCCAGCATGCTTGACTGGGCTTGAATTATATAGAGATTCCACACGGCCGCTCTTGAGCGTCAGCTTTTTTGTGCACACTCTTTCGATCAGACTTTCACTGTGGGTGGCCAGCACGATAATGCCGGCCTTTTCCGCCAGTTCGTCCATACGCCTTTTGGCCTTGTCCTGGAAAGAGGCGTCACCGGCGCCGATCCACTCGTCCATGAGCAGAATTTCGGGATCGAGCGCAGTTGCTGCCGAAAAAGCCAACCGCGCGGCCATGCCCTGGCTGTATGCCTTGAATGGGAGGTCGATGAAGTCGCCCAACTCACTGAAGGCAATGATGTCCTCCATTTTCCCTTCGATCTCGGCTTCGGTCCATCCGTTGATCAACCCGCGCAAAACGATGTTCCTGCGACCCGTGGCTTCGCGGCGAAAGCCGATGTTGATGTTGAACAGAGCGTCGACCTTGCCCTCGATTGCGATGCTCCCCTCAGTTGGCGCGTAGATCCCGTAGAGCACCTTGAGAAGTGTCGTCTTCCCGGCTCCGTTCGGACCGACCAGGCCCAATCGGTCGCCCGCCTTGAGTTCGAAACTGACGCCGTCGAGAGCCTGCACAAACTGCTTTCTGCCTGAGCTTTCAATTCTGCCGCCTGGCCCGGCCACGCGCCGATCGGGCGCGGAAAGCGTCAGCTTCTCGTGTAGTTTGTAAACAAGGCTAACATTGTCCAGCTTGATAGAAACCATTGAGAACTCAGATGAGAAAGACGACTTGTTTGCGGTACCGGCCAAGCAGCAGCAATGCAATCATCCATGTAAGCAGCGATGCAGTGATGGTTACTACGAAGGCATGAGCCGGAAATTCTCCGTTTATGATTGGCAGGCGGACGATTTCCAGAAAGTAGGTGAACGGGTTCCATTCATAGGCATATTTTTGGATAGGGTCCTTGCCGTTGTTCATCCAGAAGACGGGCGTGAAGAACATGCCGACGCGCAGCAAGTTGCCGACTATGAATTGGCTGTCAGGGAAGAAGGTTCCGAGGAACGCGAAGACGGTGGTAAGGGCGGGCGTGACGACCAGGATCAGCAACAATCCTGCCAACGACCATAACCAGGAAATGGCGACTGGTGAGCCGCTCAAGATCAGTATCGCAACGCAACCAGCAATCGCGTAGCCGGCCCGGATGACAGACTGCAGACCCAGTCGCATCACGTATACAAACAAAGGCAGCGTCGTGCCTTCGATGAAGCTCTCCTCGCGTTGAAAGAGCGCCACGCTCGTGGAGATAACCTCCATTAGGTAAAACCATACCAGGAGACCTATTGCGACATAGGCGGAATAGCCTGCAGCATCCTTGCCGGCAGGCTGGAACACGAAAACGAAGGTGCCGACGAACGCGACGTAGTTGACCAGCAGCCAAAGCGGGCCAAGTGTCGTGCGTCTGTGCTGGTCGCCGATGTCTTCGTGAGCAAGCGCAATCCAGACCCTGCGCAACTTCATGGCCTTGCTGATATCGTCGACAGCGCCGTTTAGTGCCGCAATCATAGTTTCCTAGTGTCGCATTCTTTTGTTCTTGTGCATCTATGGCCGTTAGACGGGCCAAAGGCGCCCTTCATAGCCACTGCGGCGCGCATTTGGCAACGCATTGCGTCGCAATGAACCACGAATCGCTTGCGACAGGTCGACGCCTCTTACCTCGATATCGGAATCGGCGCACTGCGCGAATCGCAGATTCGTGCCTCTGATATCGCAAATTCCTGCCGCTGATTATGAGCAGAGGCTCATCTTCGCGCTTGGCCACAATCGCTTTTCCTGCCAATGCCGCGCGCGGCTGCTGCTCGAGGCTTGCTGGTCACACCCAACGGCTCGACCTTCTGCAAAACCTGGCGAAACCCTTCTTCGTTCGATCATTTCAATCCCTTAACCAAAGGGTCTGCCAAAAAAATATCTGGCGATCACTACAACTCCACGCTATGCGATACAAAGCGGCGGGGCTGGGGATTGGCACTCTAAACAGGTGATCGGTGACGGGTTTCCGTCGCTCTTGCACCACGTTAGTGTCCATGTCCTTGCGCCTGGAGTTCAGTACCACCCAATGACATCCTATGTAGAGGTCGTGTCCGGACTTCGGCCGAAGATGCGGCGCGCCATTATAATGATCCAGGATCTGGTCATGGTCCTGGTCGCGGTGGCGCTGAGTCTGGGGCTTTCTCAGTCGAGACTTTCATTCGACGCGCTCTCCACGGCCGGCCTGGCGTGCTGGGCAAGTATTGTTTTTCTCAGCCATATGCTGTTTCGCTATTGCGGCCTCTACAACACCGTGTGGCGTTTCGCCTCCACGCCGGACTTCTTCAACATCCTGAAGAGCTGCGCCATCCTGACCGTCACGCTCTATGTCGTCTCGCTGGCGGTTCGATCGTTTCAGCCGGTGACCGGCCTCAACGAGCGCCAGTTCATCGTCTTTTTCCTCGTCTCCTTCACCATCATATCGGCGCCTCGGCTCTATTACCGGTTCCTGCGCGACGGGGCGAGCTGGCGAATCCTGAGCCGCAACGCAAACAATGCGGCGATCAAACAAGCGCTGTTCGTCGGCAGGCTTGGCGAAGCAGACGTCATCATCCGCTTCACACGCACGGCCGAGCCGGCCGAATATTCCATCGCCGGCATCATGGCCATCGAGAACGGCGCGCCGTTGGGCACGCAGATACAGGGCGTTCCGGTGGTGGCCGTGCGGCCCCGCCTGGTCGAGGTCCTCGAAGAATATGCAAGAGGCACCAAAAGCCTCGACATGCTGATTTTCGGCAATGGCACCGAACGCGAGATCGAGGAATATTCGGAACTGGTCCGTGTCGCCCGTCACAGCGGTATCGCCGTCGTCCAATTCTCCGGCGTTTCGGAGCTCGGCCAAGGCGGAAAGCTGGTACTCGACGCTGTCGAGATGGAAACCATCCTGCGCCGCCCCACAGTTGCTTCCGATATGGAGCGGATCGGCGGCTTTATCGGTGGCAAGCGCGTCCTGGTCACCGGCGGCGCCGGCTCAATCGGTCGCATCCTGGTCAAGCGGTCGCTGGAACTTGGCGCCGAGGCGGTTCTGGTCGCCGATATCTCGGAGTTCGGTATTTTCCAGCTCGACCAGCAGGTTGACGAAAAGGACCATGTCCGGCTCAAGAGCCGCATCGTCGATGTCACAGACCGGCGCCAGATCACCCGCGTCGTCAGCGATTTCAAGCCCGACATCATCTTCCATGCCGCCGCGCTCAAACATGTGCCGCTGCTCGAGGAAAATTGGGAATCGGCGATCCAGACCAACATTTTAGGCACCCTCGTCTGCGCCGAGGTTGCCGCCAAATGCGGGGTGCCGCAGTTCCTGCTGATTTCCAGCGACAAGGCGGTCGATCCGACCTCGGTGCTCGGCATGACGAAACGCGCCGCCGAGCAGATCGTCTCTTCGCTGCACGAAACGCATGCCACCGGGCCTAGCGGCCGTCGCTCCGGCACCAAGTTCATCGCCGTGCGGTTCGGCAATGTCTTCGGCTCCAATGGCTCGGTCGCCACCATCTTCCAGGCGCAGATCGAGGCCGGCGGTCCGGTCACCATCACCGATCGTCGCATGACCCGCTACTTCATGACGGTGGCCGAAGCCGTCGACCTCGTCATCATGTCGGCGGCCGACGCCGAGCGGCGCCAGGGCAAGGACGACTACGCCATCTACATGCTCGACATGGGCAAGCCGGTGCCGATCCTCGAAGTCGCTGAAACCATGATCCGCATGGCCGGCAAAAGCCCCTACACCGACATTCCGATCCGTTTCACCGGGATCAGGCCGGGCGAGAAGCTTCACGAGGTGCTGCATGGCGGCAATGAGGAGATCGTCGCGCTGGATATCCCCAAGATCTTCGGCCTCAGGACCGATGTCGTGGGATGGCCCAAGGTCCAGGAGGCGCTGACATTGCTGCAGGCGGCCATGCGCGATCAGGACAAGGCCTCGGCGCTCGCCGTCATGGCCGGCCTCTATCAGGCGGAAGAGCCTCCAAGTGACGCACGCCGGGAAACCGTTGCGAAAACAGTCGGGCAAGCTGGTTAGAGCAATTCCAGGAAAAGTGTGGAGCGGTTTTCCGTCCGGGATTGCGTCAAAACAAAGAGCCTGTCCTGATCGACCGGGATTGGCTATTGAAACCGATCCGATGGCCGTTCCCAGGCGTTTGCAGATGATTTTGAACCAGTGAGCAGACAAGATCAGCGCGTGGCCGTGCTGCTGGGCACGAAAGATGGCGCGGCTTTCCTTGACGAGCAGCTCGCGTCGCTGGCTGCGCAATCGCATCCTGTTGTCGACCTCTGGGTTTCCGACGACGGTTCGACAGACGGCACTTCGGCCATTATCGGCGCCTGGCAGAGCCGCTGGTCCAAGGGCCGGTTGACCCTGTCGAATGGTCCTCGCCAAGGCTTTGCCGCCAATTTCCGCGCGATGATCATCGATCCGCGCATCGAGGCCGACTACTACGCCTTCTGCGACCAGGACGACATCTGGGAGCCGGACAGGCTGGAGAGCGCCATTGCCTGGATGCAAGGGCACGACGCCGGAACGCCGCTGCTGTTTTGCTCCAGAACCGCGACCATGTCCGAAACCGGAGCAGCGCAAGGGTATTCGCCGCTGTTCCAGCATCCACCCGCATTTCGCAATGCGCTTGTGCAAAGCATTGCCGGCGGCAACACGATGATGATCAACCGCGCCGCGCGAAAGTTGCTGGCAAAGGCATCGGGAAGGACCGAGTTCGTCAGCCATGACTGGTGGACCTATCTGATCGTCACGGCTGCCGGCGGCATTGTCCGCTATGACCCGCGACCGCTGGTGCGCTACCGCCAGCATGAGGCAAACTTGGTCGGCGCCAACGTGTCGTGGAAGGCGAGGCTGTCGCGGCTGGGGCGCCTGTTCAGGGGCGAGTTCGCCGTCTGGACCGATCACAATCTGAGCGGCCTGGCGGTCAATCGCGACATCCTCTCGAGGGATGCCGCCGCCTGTCTCGGCCTGTTCATCAGGGCACGAAAGGGCGGTATTCTGCGACGCCTGCGCCTTCTCAGGAAAAGCGGCGTCTACCGGCAGACGCTGGCTGGGACGCTTGGGCTCTATCTGGCCTTCATCTGGCGGCGGATCTAGAGCATGCAGACACGGCCATGAGGGAACCCAAGCGAGCTTTCGACCTGGCGGTGGCGGCGCTGCTGCTGCCACTGGCCTCGCCTTTCGTCCTGCTTGCCATGCTGGCAATCAGGACGACGTCGCCTGGACCGGCACTCTTCTCTCAAACCCGTGTCGGCCAGCACGGGGTGCCGTTTGCCTGCCACAAGCTGCGCACGATGGTTGTGGGAACGCCGTCTCTGCCCTCGCATCAGGCGCCGGCAATGTCCGTCACTGCCGTCGGCAAGGTGCTGCGGAAATTCAAGATCGACGAGCTGCCGCAGCTCTGGAACGTGCTCAAGGGCGAGATGAGCCTGGTTGGGCCGCGTCCATGCCTGCCCACGCAAACCGAATTGATCGAACGCCGCAGGCAATTGGGTGTGCTTGCCGCACTTCCGGGCATTACCGGGCTGGCACAGATGAAAGGCATCGACATGTCGGATCCGAAACTCTGCGCCGAAACGGATGCCGAATATCTCAGGGGAGCCTCGATCGGACTCGACGTCAAAATCCTGCTTGGCACAATCTACCGGACCTGACGGGCCTGTCGTGCAAGTTCCTCAATCCGGCCGAGCGTGTCGGTTTCCGGCATCCAGCCTTCCGAGATCAGCAGTGACGGGTCGCAAATCTGTGTCGCCATGGAAGCGTCGTACGCTGCTTTTCTGCCAAGCAGTGTGGCGAACAGCCTGAATGGCCAGGCCGGCACAGGAACGAGCCGGGTCGGAACGTCGTATCCGTGCCTGAATGCAGTCAAGATTTCGAACATCGCAACGGGGGAAGCATCGCCCAGGACATAGGTCGGGCGCGGTGGCGTGGGACGAGTCAAAAGATGCGCCACGGCGCCAGCCACCGCGTCGCGCGATATCAGCGAACGAACTGCGGTGAAAGCGCCTGAGGGCAATGGTAAGGCAATGGCGGCAGCCCGCATCATTCCACGCAGGTTTCCCTTCATGCCTTCGCCATAGACCGGCGGCAGGCGCAGCGCGGTGGCATCGGAGGGCCTGGACGCATAGGCTTCCAGTGTCTTGATCTCGCCTTCGCGTTTCGAGCGCCCGTAGGCGCATTGCGGGGCAGGGAGCGTCGCCTCGCTGATCGTTCCGCTGAAACCGGGACCGGCTACTGCCCGGATCGACGACAGATAGATGAAGCGCCCGCTTGTCCGCGAGGCGGCCGCGCGCGCCAGCTGCGCGGTCAGTGTCGCGTTGGCTGCCATGAAGTCGGCTTCGCTCGCCTTGCGGTCATTATTGAGCGCCGCACAGTGGACGACATGGGTGATATCTCGCATCAGCGCCTGGTATGCCTGAGCCGGTGCGTCGAAGTCCGGCAACAAAACCGCATCGCTCACGGGATCGAGCCGTTCCGGGTGGCGCGATGCCATGCGCACCCCGAACCCGGCTTCGCGCAGCTGGTTGACGACCTGCCTGCCGATGAAACCCGTCGCGCCTGTGACCAGCACTTTCACGGCCGGCTTGCCTGGGGGGCCGGGGCCGGTGCCTGTTGTTCCGGCAGCATTTGTTGCCGGCCCGATGCAAGATATGTCCCGGACACCAGGAACACCATCAGTGTGGCATCGAGGATGTCGTGGCCGACCAGGATGCCGGTCAGGCCGCCGATGAGGTAGGTGATCGCAGTGACGACAATCATCGTGGCGCCGAACCGCTCGATCGCGTCCGTGCTGGTGCGCAGCACGATGGCCGCGTTTCTCGCGGCAACGAAGAACACAGCCGCGAGCGTTACGGCTCCAAGCAGCCCGGCCTCCACCAATGCAGTCAGGAAGCCATTGTGAAAATGGCTGAAGCCCGTGGACGGCATGTGGAACTGATTGTGGAATCCATCCTTTATCAGCTCACGGCTTGCAGCAATGCCGTGACCGAAAATCGGCATGTCGTGGAAGGCGCTCAGCCCAATCTGCCAAAGTGCGGCGCGCAAGCCGAGCGCGGTCGTGTGGTCGCCCTTCGTGGCGAGCGCATCCCAGTCGCTGAACAGGAAGGCCGCGCGCTCGGAAATGATGGGGAGACCGATGACAGCGATGACGATGCCGGTCGCCCCCGCAATCAGCAAAAGCCGAATGGCGTTTCTGTTGTTGAGCTTGCGACGGTTGATCAGCAGGACCGCGATGCCGGCCACCAGCATCGCCAGCCAGATGATCCGCGACCCCGAATAGACAATGGCGACCGCGCCGGCCAGTGTCGCGCAGGCCAGCAACGCCCTGTTCTTTTCGACACCCGATAAGGCGCCTGCCAGGCACATCATCATGCTGAGGCAGGCGACGGTCGCGAACACGATCGGATTGCCGGCGCCGCCTTCGGCCCGTATGCCCAGCCCGTGATATTGCACGACCGCCAGCAGCAGGGCGCCAAAACAGGCGGCGGCGCTCGCCAGCACGACGATGCGCGTCAGCGTGGTTTTCTCGGTAATGCTCCAGGTCGCGTATGAGACAGGGAAAAACAGGAAGGTGATCAGCCCTGCCAGATGCGGCGCATCCCTGGCGATCGAATTGTTGACGATGGAGGCGAACACGCTGGCTGCGCAATAGGCATAGATGGCCACCGTCATCGCGGTCATCGGCCGGTCAATGTTGAAACGCCGTCTTTTCAACGCAAGCAGAAGCACCGACCACAGGCCGCCACCATTGAACAAAAAGCTGACCGCCGATCCCAGCACCGGCGGGAAAAAGAAGCACAGAATGGAGAAGGTGATGTTGATCCGTGACGGCGAAACGTGCTGCTTGATGGCGGAAATCGGGGTCAATGCTCTGGTTCACAATGCGCTGGGTCGCTTGGCGACGGACGATGTTTGGCGGCGGCATTTGCGGCATGCCGCCCGGCGCAGGTTCAGGAGCCGGTATAGCGGCTGGGTGCGGTTTTCGAAAGTGCGACGAGGTCGGGCCGGCGTTTCTTTCGGTCCAGGCAAGATTTTTCCCGGCCTTTGAATGCTATCGCTCCGTCGGGCAGGAATTTTCGGATTCTAGGCTTTTCATGGAAAATTCGTTGCCGATCGGTGTGGCCGCCGGCCTTTCCAGCGTTGTTATATCAGGTGGCGATCTGCTAGAACGCCGGCACGAACCGATAGTGTCCAGCAGTGAAGCTTGAACCGGGCGGCTGAAAAGGACGCCCGATCCATCTGATGCAAGGTCTGGATTGCACGAGAGAACGCTCACAGTCCATGAACATCGCGCTTACGCACCTGCAGCGGCTCGAGGCCGAGTCCATCCACATCTTCCGTGAGGTTGCCGCCTCCTTCTCCAAGCCGGTGATGCTCTATTCCGTCGGCAAGGATTCCTCCGTGCTGATGCATCTGGCGATGAAGGCCTTCTATCCGGCCAAGCCGCCTTTCCCCTTCCTGCATGTCGACACCACCTGGAAGTTCCGCGAGATGATCGCCTTTCGCGACCAGATGGCGCAGAAGCTCGGCTTCGACCTGCTGGTCCACGTCAATGAAGACGGCGTGCGCGACGGTATCAACCCCTTTGACCATGGCTCGAACACCCACACCCATGTCATGAAGACGGTGGCGTTGCGCCAGGCGCTCGACAAATACGGCTTTGACGCTGCCTTCGGCGGGGCTCGGCGCGACGAGGAGAAGTCGCGCGCCAAGGAGCGCATCTTTTCCTTCCGCAACGCCCAGCATGTCTGGGACCCGAAGAACCAGCGGCCGGAGATGTGGAAGATCTTCAACACCCGCATCGCGCCGGGCGAATCGATCCGCGTGTTTCCGCTGTCGAACTGGACCGAGCTCGATATCTGGCAGTACATTCTGCAGGAAAACATCCCGATCGTGCCGCTCTATTTCGCCAAGGAGCGGCCGGTGGTCGAACGCGACGGCATGCTGATCATGAAGGATGACGATCGCATGCAATTGCGCCCCGGTGAGACGATGGAGAACCGTCTGGTGCGTTTCCGCACGCTCGGCTGTTATCCGCTGACCGGCGCCATCGAATCCGACGCCGACACGCTCGAAGCCATCGTCGGCGAGATGCTGACGGCGCGCACCTCCGAGCGCCAGGGCCGCCTCATCGACCGCGATGAAGCCGGCTCGATGGAAAAGAAGAAGCGCGAGGGATATTTCTGAGCATGCGCCATATCCTGGCCAAGAGCCTCGCTCCCACCGACGGCGTGCGCGAATACATGGCGGCGCAGGAGAAGAAGTCGCTGCTGCGCTTCCTCACCTGCGGCTCGGTCGACGACGGCAAGTCGACGCTGATCGGCCGTCTTCTGTCCGACACAAAGCAGATCTTCGAGGACCAGCTCGCCGCACTCGAGCGCGATTCCCGCAAGCACGGCACCACTGGCGACGACATCGACTTCGCGCTTCTGGTCGACGGCCTCGAGGCCGAGCGCGAGCAAGGCATCACCATCGACGTCGCCTACCGCTTCTTCGCCACGCCCAAGCGCAAGTTCATCGTCGCCGACACCCCCGGCCATGAACAGTACACCCGCAACATGGCGACCGGCGCATCGACTGCCGATCTCGCCATCGTGCTGATCGATGCGCGCCAGGGTGTGCTGCGCCAGACCCGGCGCCACTCGATCATCGCTTCGCTGCTCGGCATCCGCCATATCGTGCTTGCCGTCAACAAGATCGACCTCGTCGATTTCGACCAGGCGGTGTTCGACCGTATCGTCGAGGATTACCGGCAGTTCTCGCACGAGCTCGGCTTCCAGACGATCGTGCCGATCCCGATGTCGGCCCGCTATGGCGACAATGTCACCAGCCGCTCCGGCAAGACGGCGTGGTATTCCGGCCCGTCGCTGATCGAGCATCTCGAAACCATATCGGTCGACGAGGCCGCGGTCGAACTGCCGTTCCGGTTTCCGGTGCAGTATGTCAACCGGCCCAATCTCGACTTCCGCGGCTTTGCCGGCACCATCGCGTCCGGCTCCGTCGCGCAGGGCGACGAGGTGGTGGTCGCCAAATCCGGCAAGGCCTCGCGGGTCAAGCGCATCGTCGCGCAAGGCGGCGATCTTGCCCAGGCGGTGGCCGGCCAGGCCATCACCCTTGTGCTCGATGACGAGGTCGAGGTCTCCAGAGGCAACATGCTGGTGTCGCCGGCGGCACGGCCGCAGGTCGCCGACCAGTTCGCCGCCAACATCGTCTGGTTCGACGAGGCAGCGCTGCTGCCGGGACGCTCCTATATACTGCGCACCGAGACCGACCAGACCAGCGCCACCGTCACCGACCTGAAATACCGCGTCAACGTCAACGACTTCGCTCGCGAGGCGGCGAAGTCGCTCGAGATGAACGAAGTCGGCATCTGCAATATCTCGACCCGGGCGCCGATCGCCTTCGACACCTTCGCCGACAACCGCGATACCGGCGCCTTCATCCTGATCGACCGCATCACCAATGCCACGGTCGGCGCCGGCATGATCCTGCATTCCTTGCGCCGCGCCGAAAACATCCACTGGCAGTCGCTCGATGTCGGCAAGCGCGGTCGTTCCGACTTGAAGAGCCAGCGTCCCGCCGTGTTCTGGTTCACCGGCCTTTCCGGTTCGGGCAAGTCGACCATCGCCAATCTGCTTGAGAAGAAGCTGTTCGCTTCGGGGCGCCACACCTACATTCTCGACGGCGACAATGTCCGCCACGGCCTCAACCGCGATCTCGGCTTCACCGACGCCGACCGGGTCGAAAACATCCGCCGGGTCGCCGAGGTGGCCAAGCTGATGGCCGATGCCGGGCTGATCGTCATCGTCTCCTTCATCTCGCCCTTCAGCGCCGAGCGGCGCATGGCCAGGGAGTTGATGGCCGACGGCGAGTTCGTCGAAGTGTTCGTCGATACGCCGTTCGAGGAATGCGCCCGACGCGACCCGAAAGGCCTTTACGCACGGGCGCTGAATGGCGAGATCAAGAACTTCACCGGCGTCGATTCCCCGTATGAAGCTCCCGAAAATCCCGAAATCCATCTCAAGACACTCGGCAAGACGGCCGAGGAGATGGTAGAGGCTCTGGAACACTGGCTGAATGAGCGCGACATTGCCGAAGACCAATATGACAGCGGCGGCGGCATCTGACGACGAAGTGATGCTCGACGTGTTCGAGCGCCTGGCGCTCGAAGCCGGACGCGAGGTGATGCGGGTCTTCAAGGCCGGCTGCGCGGTCGACAGCAAGTCGGACTCCTCGCCGGTCACGGAAGCCGACCGCGAGAGCGAGACGATCATCCTCGCCGGCCTGCGTGCGGCCTATCCCGATATTCCCTGCGTGGCCGAGGAAGAGGTCGCCGAAGGCATTGTGCCGCCCGATCTGGATGGCGCCTTCTTCCTGATCGATCCGCTCGATGGAACGAAGGAATTCGTCAACCGCCGGACCGATTTCACCGTCAACATCGCGCTTGTCCGGCACGGCGTGCCGGAGATCGGCGTCGTCTTCGCACCGTGCAGCGGGCGGTTCTTCTCTGGACGGCCGGGCTGGGCCGAAGCAATCGAGGTCGATGGCGACTTCCGTATCGTCGGCCGCCGGCGGATTTCGGTTAGGAGGGCGGTCACGCCGCTGGCGGTCGTTGCCAGCCGCTCGCACAACACCCCGGAGACCGAAGCCTTCATCAAGGATCTCGGCGCCGCCGAGATCGTCTCGGTCGGCTCATCGCTGAAATTCTGCCTGCTCGCCGCAGCCGAAGCCGACATCTATCCGCGCTTCGGCCGCACCATGGAATGGGACACGGCGGCCGGCGACGCCGTACTGCGCGCCGCCGGCGGCATGACGCGCACGCTGGACGGCGAGCCGCTCACCTATGGCAAGCGCAAACAGAGCGACGACGAGGATTTCGCCAACCCGCATTTTATTGCGAGCGGGAAGGCGGCGGACGCGGCGTAACTTACGCCGCCGCTACATGCGCCGGTTCGAGCCAATGTAGTTGCGGATCGTCTCGATGATGCGGTCCTGGTCGGCTTCGCTGAGATAGGGATGCATCGGCAGGCACAGGATGCGCTTCGGCAGTTGCTCCGAAACCGCAAGCCCGGTCGGCGTGCGCGGATAGTCGCGATAGGCGACCTGCTCGTGCAGCGGCTTCACATAATAGATCACCGAAGGGATGCCCTTTTCGCCGAGATGCGCCCTCAACCCGTCGCGCTTCGGCGTCTCGATGGCGTATTGCGCCCAGGCCGAGCGGCCACCGCCCAGATTGCGTGACGCATTGACGATGTCGCCGAGACCTTCGGCGTAGCGCTTGGCCACCACCTGGCGGGCGACCATCTCGTCTTCGAGGATGGCGAGTTTCTCGATCAGGATCGCCGCCTGGATCGTGTCGAGGCGTGAATTGATGCCGACGCGGACATTGTCATACTGCGTCTCGCCCTTACCGTGGAACGCAAACGAGCGCAGCTGGTCGGCCAGCGCGTCGTCATTGGTGAACATCGCGCCGCCATCGCCGTAGCAGCCCAGCGGCTTGGCCGGATAAAAGCTGGTCGAGCCGACATGGCCGAAGGCGCCGCACATTGTGCCGTCGGCCGAACCGCCGATCGACTGCGCCGCATCCTCGATCACCAGCAGCCCTTCGCGCTTGGCAATCGCCATGATCGCCTCGTAGTCGGCGGCAAGCCCGAACAGGTCGACGGGAATAATCGCCTTCGGCTTCAGCCGGCCTTCCTTCTTGATCATGGCGATCGCCGCCTCGAGGCTGGCGATGTCGATGTTGTAGGTCTCGGCGTCCACATCGACGAAAACCGGTTCGGCCTTGGCAAGCGCCACCACTTCCGCCGTCGCGGCAAAGGTGAAGCTCGGCACGAACACCGCGTCGCCGGGGCCGATACCGGCGGCAAACAGCGGCAACAGCAGCGCGTCGGTGCCGTTGGCGCAGGCCACGACATGCTTGGTGCCGATATACGCTGCGAGCTTGTTTTCGAATTCGGTGACTTGCGGTCCGAGGATATAGCGGCCTTCCTCGACGACATTGTCGATCGCGGCCTTCAGCCGGTCGCGGATACGTTCGCGTTGCGCGCCAAGATCGATGAACTGCATGTCGGCCTCAAAACGGTGTGGTGCGGGCTGCCCCGGGGACAATGACACGCACAGAAACAACAACTTAACCGGGCCGCTGGTACCAGAGTTGGGCCGGTCTAGAAAGCCGGACCGGCCGCGGGACGGGTTGTCTAGGTGTCGCAGCCTGTTACTTCAGGCTTTCCCTGCATTGCCGCAAGATGCCGGAAATCCGGGCTTCGCCGCCTATTAATCCGGCTGATTCAGTGCGTCTTTCCGGCTCGCGGAAACATAAAGTGATCGGCTGCTTGCAGCGGCTGGCGGCGGACTAAGCGTGGATCAGGCGATTTCGTGCCGCCAGGGCGGGTTGGCGCCGGCCCGCGACACGGTCACCGCCGCCGCTTTGGCGCCGAGCGCCAGCGCCTGACGGATGGCGTCCTCCGAAAGGCCGCCGATCCCGGCCTTGGTGAGCAGGCCTTGCTCGTGCAGCGAGGCCAGAATGCCGGCATTGAAAGTGTCGCCGGCGCCGACCGTGTCTACCACCTCCACCTTATGCGGCATCACCGTGACCTTGTGTTCCCTGCTGTAGCCGACGGCACCTTCGCTGCCGTGGGTAACGACGATCAGCTTCGGGCCGCGATCCAGCCAGTTGCGGATGACGTCCTCATGCGAGCCGGCCTCGCCGAACCAGTGCAGATCCTCATCCGATAGCTTCACGATGTCGGCCATCGCCATCATCGAGCGGATGCGCCGGAGGTGCTTGGCTTTGTCGGGGATGAAGTTCGGCCGGATGTTGGGGTCGAGCATCATGACGCGGCGTTCGTGCTCGCGTTTCATGAATTCTTCGTAGGCAGCACCCGCCGGGTCCGAAATCAGGCTGATCGCGCCAAACAGCATGGCTTCGATCTCGGCGCCCAGTTTCGGCAGATCCTCTGTCGTCAGCATGCGCCCGGCGGTGTTTTCGTCGTAGAAAGTGTAGGTCGCCTGGCCGTTGGTGAGCCGCACGAAGGCGAGCGTGGTCGGGCGAGGGGAGGTGTGCGCATAGGTGGAGCTGACCTTGCTTGCGCCGAGCGCCTCGCGGAACTGGCCGCCGAACAGATCCGACGACAGGCCGGAAAAGAAGCCGGCGGGCGCGCCGAGGCGGCCAAGCGCGATCGCCGTGTTGAACACCGCGCCGCCGACATAGGGCGCAAAGGCCGGCTCTCCCTGTGTCGTGGTGCGCGGCAGCATGTCGATCAGGGCTTCGCCGCAGCAGAGGATCATGATTTCTTGTTCTCCGGCGGATAGATCACGCCCTTGCGGATGATGATGTTGGCATAGAGCCGGGGTTCGCTGGTGGCGACGATCGCATATGCCGACCGGACGCGTGCATAGAAGTCGGCGCCCGCCAGCGCAACCACCTTGCGGCCCGGCGCGCGCCTGGTGCAGATCGCCTCGATCTCGAGGTGGACGGGATCGGCGACCGAGGGATCGCCTTTTACCGAGGCACGAAACAGCGTTTCCGGCACGAAGTCGTCCACCGGCAGCACGCTCAAAATGGCGTCAAGCACCGGTATGAGGTGAAGACCGTCGGCGCGGATCAGCCGGTTTGCCTGTTCTTCCGCCGGATAGTTGCCGTCGACAAGCGCGATCTCGTCGCCATGGCCCATGGCGCGCAATGTCGCCAGAAGCTCCGGACCGAGCAGCGACGGAATACCGATCAGCATTCAGGTGCTCCGGGAAATGGTGGTCGAACCGATGAGGAAGCGTTCGGACAGCGGCAGGCTGGCGCCGCCCAGCGCGCGGGCATGGATGCCGACGGTGCCTTCGCGCACCACCGGAAGCTTCAGCCCTTCGCCATCGATCGTACCGATCGCCCGCCTGATCGCATCGACGAGCCGGCGCCGGACAGCGAGCGGCATCCAGCCGTCGATCACCGCGGCCTCGAAATCGATCACCGATGACGCCGATACGATGGCATAGGCCAGCGCCTGAGCGGCATTGGCGATCCAGTCGTCGAGCTCGTGACCGATCTCGCCCCAATCCTCAGGCGACGTCCACAGATGCGAAGCCTCGACGCCGCGTGCGTTAAGCGCCTTTTCCAGCATGGCGATCGAGGCGACGTCGATGAGCTGCGTCGGCTTGCCGTCTGGTCCCGGCACCGGCATCGAACCCAGCGCCCCGGCATTTCCGGTTGGCCCGCCGAACAGCCGGCCGTTGAGCACGATGCCGCCGCCGGCAAAGGCGCCGATATAGAAATAGACGAAGTCGCGCGCCCCGCCGGTCTGGCCGAACACCAGTTCGGCGCCGCAGGCGGAGGTGGCGTCATTCTGCAGATAGACCGGGAATTCGCACTGCGCCTGGATGTCGGCACGGATGTCGCGATGGCGCCATTCGTCCATGATGTCGCGCGGCGCGCCGGCGGTGTCGGCCCAGTTCCACAGTTCGAACGGCATGGCGATGCCGAGCCCGGCAATGCGCTTGTCCTGCGCAGGTGTCAGTTCGGCGCGCATCGTCTTCATGCCTTCGGTGACGAACTCAACCGTCTCGCGCGGCGCCGGATAGCGGTAGGAGTGCTGCAGCATGGAACGCACAGTTCCGAGGAAATCGATCAGCACCAGTTCGGCGCTGCGGCGGCCGATCTTGAGGCCGATGAAGAAGGCGCCTTCGGGGTTCAGCGCCATCGGGATGGAGGGCTGGCCGATCTTGCCGCGCAACGGCGCCTGGCGCAGCAGCAGGCTGTCTTCCTCCAGTTCGCGCATGATGACCGAGACCGTCTGCGCTGAAAGCCCGGTCATGCGCGCAATGTCTGATTTGGCCAAGCTGCCGTGCTGGCGAACCAACGACAGCACCAGCCGCTCATTGTGGTCGCGCATGCCGCTCTGGTTGGTGCCACGGTGGAGACGGCTGGCGGCCGCCTCGGGCGAACCGTGCCTTGCAATGCCGGTCTCCACCCTTGTTCCTTCCCTTGGTTTATTCTTACTGCTTTTGCGGCAGAATGAGTGAACCGCGCAAAGCTGTCAATAATAAATAAGAGTGATTTAATTATTGACAGGCGGCTCCCGCTGGTGTCATTTGAGGGCGCGTCCACACTGGGAGAACTTCAGTGGATGCGCTCGAGATGCCGGTTGGCGGCATCCGCATGGTTCCATGGGAGGAAGATCGTGACCAAAGCTTTATTGAAGTCCACCGTGTTCGCCGCGGCGGGCCTCGGCCTGATGGCGTTTGCTTCGACAGCATCGGCCGCCGGCGTCGGCGCCTGCCTGATCACCAAGACCGACACCAACCCCTTCTTCGTCAAGATGAAGGAGGGCGCGACCGCCAAGGCCAAGGAACTTGGCGTCGACCTCAAGACCTATGCCGGCAAGATCGACGGCGACAGCGAGAGCCAGGTGGCGGCGATCGAAAGCTGCATCGCCGACGGCGCCAAGGGCATCCTGATCACCGCGTCCGACACCAAGGGCATCGTGCCGACGGTGAAGAAGGCGCGTGACGCCGGCCTGCTGGTGATCGCGCTCGATACCCCGCTGGACCCGATCGATGCCGCCGACGCGACCTTCGCGACGGACAATCTGGAAGCCGGCAAGCTGATCGGCGCCTGGGCAGCCGCGACCCTCGGCGACAAGGCCAAGGACGCCAAGATCGGCTTCCTCGACCTGACCCCCTCACAGCCGACCGTGGATGTGCTGCGCGACCAGGGCTTCATGATGGGCTTCGGCATCGACGTGAAGGATCCCAACAAGATCGGCGATGAGGACGATGCCCGCATCGTCGGCCACGACGTCACCAACGGCAATGAAGAAGGCGGCCGCAAGGCGATGGAAAACCTTCTGCAGAAGGACAACTCCATCACCGTCATCCACACCATCAACGAGCCCGCCGCTGTCGGCGCCTACCAGGCGCTCAAGGCGGTCGGTCTCGAAAGCCAGGTGCTGATCGTCTCGGTCGATGGCGGCTGCCCCGGCGTGAAGTCGGTGACCGAAGGCGTCATTGGCGCCACCTCGCAGCAATACCCGCTGCAGATGGCGGCACTCGGCATCGAGGCGATCGCCGCCTTCGCCAAGGATGGCGCCAAGCCTAAGCCGACCGAAGGCAAGAACTTCTTCGACACCGGCGTCAACCTCGTCACCGACAAGCCGGCCAATGGCGTGAAGTCGATCGACACCAAGGAAGGCCTCGCCAAGTGCTGGGGCTGATGGCTGTCTGACAGCCAGCGACAAGCTGACGGCCGGGGGCTTGATCCCCGGCCGCTTCGGGTGGACGATGCGTCACGCGAATAATCCCGGCAGCAGACCGGACAGGCGCGAGCGGGTATCGGCATGGAGCTGAAGCCCAGGGGAGGAAACATGGCTCAAGCACAGGAATTCGAGAAGGTTCTCTCGAGCAGCGACACAAGCGTTGCCGCCTTTGACGAGCACAAATCGGCCGTCAAGCGCATCCAGCATTTCCTGCACTCCACGCCGGCGGCGGTGCCGCTGATTGTGCTGGTCTTGTCGATCGTCATTTTCGGCATCGCCATTGGCGGGCGTTTCTTCTCATCCTATACGCTGACGCTGATCCTGCAGCAGATCGCCATCGTCGGCATCCTCGGTGCCGCGCAGACACTGGTCATCCTGACCGCCGGCATCGACCTGTCGATCGGCGTGATCATGGTGATTTCGGCCGTGATCATGGGCAATTGCGCGGTCAGCTACGGCATGCCGGCCGTGCTCGCAGTGCCCATCGGGCTTGCCGCCGGCGCAGCCTGCGGCCTGCTCAACGGCTTGCTGGTCGCCTACATGAAGCTGCCGCCGTTCATCGTCACGCTCGGCACCTGGAACATTGTCATGGCGACGAACTTCATCTATTCGGCCAATGAGACGATCCGCGATACCGACGTCGACGCCCAGGCGCCGCTGCTGCATCTCTTTGCCCTGAGTTTCAAGATCGGCACGGCGGTGCTGACACTGGGCGTCATCGCCACGGTCGTGCTCGTTTTGATCCTCTGGTACGTGCTCAATCACACCGCCTGGGGCCGCCATGTCTACGCCGTTGGCGATGATCAGGAGGCGGCGAAGCTGTCTGGCATCCAGACCAAGAAGGTGTTGATGACGGTCTACACCCTTGCCGGGTTGATCGCCGCTTTCGCTGCCTGGGTGTCCATCGGCCGCAACGGCTCGATCTCGCCGTCAGCCGCCGTCACCGACTACAACCTGCAGGCGATAACCGCGACGGTGATCGGCGGCATTTCACTGTTCGGCGGGCGCGGCTCAATTCTGGGCACGCTTTTCGGCGCGATGATCGTCGGCGTCGTCTCGATGGGCCTCAACATGCTGGGCGCCGATCCGCAATGGAAGGTGCTGCTCACCGGTGTGCTGATCATCGGCGCCGTGGCGATCGACCAATGGATCAGAAAGGTTTCGGCATGACCGTGGAACCCATCCTCACCGCGCGCGGCCTGATCAAGCGCTATGGCCGTGTCACCGCCCTCGACAATGCCGACTTCGACCTCTACCCCGGCGAAATCCTGGCCGTCATCGGAGACAATGGCGCCGGCAAATCATCGCTGATCAAGGCGATTTCCGGCGCCGCCGTGCCCGACGAAGGCGAGATCCGTCTTGAAGGCAAGGCTGTCGCTTTCAAATCGCCCATGGAGGCGCGCGAGGCGGGCATCGAGACGGTCTACCAAAACCTGGCTTTGTCGCCGGCCCTGTCGATCGCCGACAACATGTTCCTGGGCCGCGAGATCCGCAAACCCGGCTTCCTCGGCGACTGGCTTCGTATGCTCGACCGGCCCGCAATGGAAAAGCGCGCCCGCGACAAGCTCACCGAGCTTGGGCTGATGACCATCCAGAACATCAGCCAGGCGGTGGAAACGCTGTCGGGCGGCCAGCGCCAGGGCGTGGCGGTGGCGCGCGCCGCTGCTTTCGGCAGCCGCGTGGTGATCATGGACGAGCCGACCGCCGCACTCGGCGTCAAGGAGAGCCGCCGCGTGCTGGAACTGATCCTCGACGTCAAGAAACGAGGCCTGCCGATCGTGCTGATCTCGCACAATATGCCGCATGTCTTCGAGGTTGCCGACCGCATCCATATCCATCGGCTGGGTCGCCGCCTCTGCGTCATCGATCCCAAGCAATATACCATGTCCGACGCCGTCGCCTTCATGACGGGAGCGAAGGTTCCGCCGGAGGCTGCACTCGCTGCCTGATCCGCTCGACGGATAAATTGCCGCAGGGGAACTGGCGGCATGCTGGTCTAAATCGATTGAACGTATGTTGCGATGCACTAGGATAGGCTGGGACTGAGAGCGAAAGCCGGTATGATCGCAGCACGATCACGAGAGGCAGTATGACGCGAACAATGACAGCCAAAGCCCCCGATCTCGAAATACCCGATCCCAAGACGCTGGCCGACGAAGTCTTGCTGGCTCTCAAATACCGGGTCGGCAAAGGCACCTCCGTTGCCACGCAATATGATTGGCTGACAGCCTCGATCAAGGTCGTGCGCGACCGCATCGTCGATCACTGGATGCAGGCGACGCAGGAGGCCTACGCCCAGCAGGAAAAGCGCGTCTATTACCTGTCGCTCGAATTCCTCATCGGCCGGCTGATGCGCGATGCCTTCTCCAATCTCGGCCTGATGGACAATATGCGAGAAGCGCTCAAGTCGCTGGGCGTCGACCTCGACCTCATCGCCGGGCTCGAACCGGATGCAGCGCTCGGCAATGGCGGTCTCGGCCGGCTCGCCGCCTGCTTCATGGAAAGCATGGCGACCGTCGACATTCCCGCGCATGGCTACGGCATTCGCTACGCCAACGGCATGTTCCGCCAGGAGATCCATGACGGCTGGCAGGTCGAACTGCCCGAAACCTGGCTCGACCACGGCAACCCCTGGGAGTTCGAGCGCCGCGAACGCGCCTTCGAAGTCGGCTTCGGCGGCTCGGTGGAATCGATCACCTCCAAGGATGGCCGGCTCGAACGTCACGTCTGGAAGCCGACCGAGCATGTCCAGGCCGTCGCCTACGACACCCCGGTGGTTGGCTGGCGGGCCAACCGCGTCAACACGCTGCGGCTTTGGTCCGGCATGCCGGTCGATCCGATCCTGCTCGACAAGTTCAACGCCGGCGACCACATCGGCGCGCTGGCCGAAAGCAACAAGGCCGATGCCTTGTCGCGCGTGCTTTACCCCGCCGATTCCCACAAGGCCGGCCAGGAACTGCGGCTGCGGCAGGAATATTTCTTCTCCACCGCATCGCTGCAGGACATCGTCCAGCGCCATCTCAGCCAGTATGGCGATCTCGCCTCGCTGCCCGACAAGGCGGCGATCCATCTCAATGACACCCATCCGGCGATCGCCGTGCCAGAGCTGATGCGCCTGCTGATGGACGTCCATGGCATGGATTTCGACCAGGCCTGGGACATCACCAAGCGCACCTTCGGCTACACCAACCACACGCTGCTGCCAGAGGCGCTGGAAAGCTGGCCGGTGCCGCTGTTCGAGCGGCTTTTGCCGCGCCACATGCAGATCGTCTACGCCATCAATGCGCAGGTTTTGCTTGAGGCCCGCGCCACCAACCAGTTTTCCAATGAGCAGATCAGCCACATCTCGCTGATCCAGGAAAATGGCGACCGCCGCGTGCGCATGGGTAACCTGGCCTTTGTCGGCTCGCACTCGATCAATGGCGTGTCGGCGTTGCACACCGAACTGATGAAGGAGACGGTGTTTGCCGATCTCCACAAGCTCTATCCCGATCGCATCAACAACAAGACCAACGGCATCACGCCACGGCGCTGGCTGATCCAGTGCAATCCAGGCCTCACCGCGCTCACCCGCGCGGCGATCGGGGACCGTTTCCTCGACGACATCGACGCCATCAAGGGGCTCGAAGCCTTTGCCGGTGACTCCGCCTTCCGCGACAAGTTCGCCGCCGTCAAGCGCTCCAACAAGGTCAAGCTCGCCAAACTGGTCGCCGACCGGCTCGGCATCAAGCTCGACCCGTCGGCGCTGTTCGACATCCAGGTCAAGCGCATCCACGAATACAAGCGCCAGTTGCTCAACATCCTGGAAGCTATCGCGCTCTACGACCAGATCCGCTCGCATCCCGAGCTGGACTGGATGCCACGCGTCAAATTTTTCGGCGGCAAAGCGGCGCCCAGCTACCACAATGCCAAGCTGATCATCAAACTGGCCAACGACGTCGCCAAGGTCATCAACAGCGACCCGTCGGTGCGCGGGCTGCTGAAAGTGGTGTTCGTGCCGAACTACAATGTCAGCCTGGCCGAGGTGATGATGCCGGCCGCCGACCTGTCCGAGCAGATTTCGACTGCCGGCATGGAGGCGTCGGGCACCGGCAACATGAAGTTCGCGCTGAACGGCGCCTTGACCATCGGCACGCTCGACGGCGCCAATGTCGAGATCAAGGAATGCGTCGGCGACGACAACATCTTCATCTTCGGCCTGAGCACGGCGGAAGTCGCCGAGCGGCGCAGCAATGGCTACAACCCGCGCGCCGTGATCGAGGGCTCCCCTGAATTGGCGCAGGCTGTTGCCGCAGTATCGTCGGGCGTGTTCTCGCCCGACCAGCCGGATCGCTACCGCGAGCTGGTCGACGGTCTTTACAACAGCGACTGGTTCATGGTGGCGGCGGATTTCGACGCCTATGCCGCCGCCCAGCGCGATGTCGACGCCGTCTGGCGCAACAGCCCCGATTGGTACGCGCGCGCTATCCGCAACGTTGCCCGCGTCGGCTGGTTCTCTTCCGATCGCACGATCCGCCAATATGCGAAAGAAATCTGGAACGTGCCCGCCTGATATGATTGCATGAGGCCACGAGCAACGGGTCTTGTGCACAAGAACTGGTTCCCAGGGAGGGACACCGCCTGATGAAGAAACCGCGCGCGACCGCGACGACGAGCGGGTCGGACGGGCTGGCGTCAGCCGGCGATGTCGCCGCAATTGTTGCAGGCACGCATGGCGATCCTTTTGCAATCCTGGGCGTGCATGATGCCGGCAAGAGCCTGGTTGCCCGCTGCTTCGTCCCCAATGCCGAGTTCGTCACCGCATACACGCTGGCCGGCAAGAACGCCGGCGAACTCACGCGGCGCGACGACGCCGGTTTCTTCGAAGGCAGACTGTCGATCAAGAAGCGTCAGCCGCTGCGCTATCACGCCAAAAATGCCGGCGGCGACTGGTGGCTGACCGATCCCTATTCCTTCGGCCCGGTGCTCGGCCCGATGGACGACTACTATATCGCGCAAGGGTCGCACCTCAGGCTGTTCGACAAGCTCGGCGCCCATCTCCTCGACCATGAAGGCGCGTCGGGCGTCCATTTCGCCGTCTGGGCGCCCAATGCAAGGCGCGTCTCCGTGGTCGGCGACTTCAACGAATGGGACGGCCGCCGCCATACGATGCGCGACCGCCGCGACACCGGCATCTGGGAGCTGTTCATTCCCGATATCGGCGCCGGCCACCCCTACAAATACGAGATCATTGCCCCCGACGGCGTGCGCCTGCCGCTCAAGGCCGATCCGTTCGCCTTCAAGTCTGAACTGCGCCCGGCCACAGCCTCAGTGACGGCGGTGCCGCCGGCGCATGAATGGGGGGACGAAGCGCATCGCGCTTACTGGCGAAAGGCCGATCCGCGGCGGGAAGCCATATCGATCTACGAGGTCCATGCCGGTTCGTGGCAGCAGCACGATGATGGCAGCTTCCTGTCATGGGACGAACTCGCCAACCAGCTTATCCCCTATGCTGTCGAGACCGGCTTCACCCACATCGAGTTCCTGCCGATCTCCGAACATCCCTATGACCCGTCATGGGGTTATCAGACAACCGGACTTTATGCCCCCTCGGCGCGCTTCGGCGACCCCGACGGCTTCGCCCGTTTCGTCGACGGTGCGCACCGCGCCGGCGTCGGCGTCATCCTCGACTGGGTGCCGGCGCATTTCCCGGTCGACGCGCATGGCCTCGCCAATTTCGACGGCACCGCACTCTACGAGCATGCCGATCCGCGCAAGGGTTTTCATCCCGACTGGAACACCGCGATCTACAATTTCGGCCGCCGCGAGGTGGTGTCGTTCCTCGTCAACAACGCGCTGTTCTGGGCCGAGAAATACCATGTCGACGGTTTGCGCGTCGATGCGGTGGCCTCGATGCTCTACCTCGATTATTCGCGCAAGGCCGGCGAATGGATCCCCAACGAGAAGGGCGGCCGCGAAAACCTCGAAGCGGTGTCCTTCCTGCAGAAGATGAACAAGGAGGTCTACGGCCACCATCCCGGCGTGATGACCATCGCCGAGGAATCGACCTCATGGCCGAAGGTCTCGGCGCCGGTGCATGAAGGCGGGCTGGGCTTCGGCTTCAAATGGAACATGGGCTTTATGCACGACACGCTGGAGTATTTCGCCAAGGAGCCGATCTTCCGCAAACATCACCACAACGACCTGACCTTCGGCCTGACCTACGCCTTTTCCGAGAATTTCGTGCTGCCGCTGTCCCATGACGAGGTCGTGCACGGCAAGGGCACGCTGCTCGGCAAGATGGCCGGCGACGACTGGCAGAAGTTCGCGACTTTGCGCGCCTTCTATGCCTTCATGTGGGGCTATCCCGGCAAGAAGCTGTTGTTCATGGGCCAGGAATTCGCCCAGCGCCGCGAGTGGAGCGAGGCGCGCGCGCTCGACTGGAACCTGCTCGACTTCCACCCGCATCGCGGCGTCTGGCAGACGGTGCGCGACCTCAACTATCTCTACCGCTCGCGCCCGGCGCTGCATGCGCGCGACTGCGAACCGGACGGCTTTTCCTGGCTGATCGTCGACGACAAGGAAAACTCGGTCTTCGCCTGGCTGCGCAGCGCGCCCGGCGGCAACCCGATCGCCGTCATTTCCAACTTCACACCGGTGCCGCGCGACAATTATCGCGTGCCATTGCCCAAGGTCGGCAAATGGCGCGAAATCATCAACACCGACGCTTCGGACTATGGTGGTTCGGGCAAGGGCAATGGCGGTGTGGTCGAAGCCAGGGCTGAAGGAGGAGGCATTTCGGCAACGATGCTTTTGCCGCCGCTGTCGACGATCATGCTTGAACTCGTTGCGGACTAGGTCCGTCAACTCGTTTCGGATTAGGTCCGTCGACTCGTTGCGGACCGGGCGATGCTCCAGACTGGTAATTTGGGAGGGTAAAAATGGCAGACTTGAAGAGAACCCAGCCGCTGGCGCGCGATGCCATGGCCTATGTGCTGGCCGGCGGCCGCGGCAGCCGGCTCAAGGAATTGACCGACCGCCGCGCCAAGCCGGCTGTCTATTTCGGCGGCAAGACGCGCATCATCGATTTCGCGCTGTCCAATGCGCTGAATTCCGGCATTCGTCGCCTCGGTGTCGCCACCCAGTACAAGGCGCATTCGCTGATCCGCCACCTGCAGCGCGGCTGGAACTTCCTGCGCCCGGAGCGAAACGAAAGCTTCGACATCCTGCCGGCCTCGCAGCGTGTCTCGGAAACCCAGTGGTATGAAGGCACCGCCGACGCCGTCTACCAGAACATCGACATCATCGAGGCCTATGGCCCTGAATATATGGTGATCCTAGCCGGCGACCATATCTACAAGATGGACTACGAGCTGATGCTGCGCCAGCACGTCGACGCCAATGCCGACGTCACTGTTGGTTGCCTCGAAGTGCCGCGCTTGGAAGCGACCGGCTTCGGTGTCATGCATGTCGACGGCAAGGACAACATCATCGCGTTCGTCGAAAAGCCCGCCGACCCGCCCGGCATTCCCGACAAGCCGGAATTCGCGCTGGCTTCGATGGGCATCTATGTCTTCAAGACCAAGTTCCTGATGGAGCAGCTGCGCCGCGATGCCGCCGAGCCGGGTTCAAGCCGCGACTTCGGCAAGGACATCATCCCCTACATCGTACAGCACGGTAAGGCGATCGCGCATCGCTTCGCCAAATCCTGCGTGCGCTCGACGGCCGAGAACGAGGCCTATTGGCGCGATGTCGGCACCGTCGACGCCTACTGGGAAGCCAATATCGACCTGACCGATATTACTCCCGAACTCGACCTCTACGACCGCGACTGGCCGATCTGGACCTATGCCGAATTGAAGCCGCCGGCAAAGTTCGTGCATGACGAGGATGGCCGGCGCGGTTCGGCCGTCTCCTCGCTGGTCTCAGGCGATTGCATCGTCTCGGGTGCTTCGCTGAAGCGCAGCTTGATCTTCACCGGGGCGCGCATCAACTCCTATTCGACGCTGGAAGAGGTCGTCATGCTGCCCGACGTTCATGTCGGCCGGAACGCAAAGTTGAAGCGCGTCGTCATCGACCACGGTGTAAGGATACCGGAAGGGCTGGTGGTTGGCGAAGACCCTGTTCTCGACGCCAAGCGTTTCCGGGTTTCGGAAAAGGGCATCTGCCTGGTCACGCAGGACATGATCGACAAGCTGAAGCTGTAAGACGGGGTACCATAAACGCATGCAGGTTCTGTCGGTCACGCCCGAGATATTCCCGCTGATCAAGACCGGCGGACTTGCCGACGTGACCGGCGCATTGCCGATCGCGCTGGCCGCCAAGGGCGTGACCATGCGCACGCTCATCCCCGGCTTTCCCCAGGTGATGGACGCCTTCAAGAAAAAGAAGGCTGTCTACCAATACCCGCTGCTGCAGGGCGGCAAGGCTTCGGTCCATGCCGTCAAGATCGCCGGGCTCGACCTGTTCGTGCTCGACGCGCCGCATCTCTACGACCGTCCCGGCGGCCCTTACGGCAACGCGGCCGGCGCCGATTGGCCCGACAATTGGCGGCGTTTTGCTGCGCTGAGCCAGGTCGGTGGCGATATCGCCGGCGGCGCCATTTCCGGCTACCAGCCGGATCTCGTCCACGCCCATGACTGGCAGTCGGCGATGACGCTGGCCTATATGCGCTACGGCAAGGCGGTCGGCGTGCCGTCGCTGATCACGGTTCACAACCTTGCCTTCCAGGGTCAGTTCGGCGCCGGCATTTTTGGCGAGCTCGGCTTGCCGGCCGCGGCGATGGCGCTTGACGGCGTCGAATATTATGGCGGCGTCGGCTTCCTCAAGGCCGGCCTGCAGGCGGCCTGGGCGATCACCACGGTGAGCCCCACCTATGCCCAGGAAATCCGCTCGCCGGAATTCGGCATGGGCCTCGACGGCCTGATCAACATGCGCTCTTCCGACCTCTACGGCATCGTCAACGGCATCGACACCGACATCTGGAACCCGGAGACCGACAAGCATCTGGTGTCGGCCTACTCCGCCGCGACGCTCAAGGCTCGGCTTCCCAACCGGGCGGTTGTCGAGGACCGCTTCAGCCTCGAGCGCGATGACAGTCCGATCGTCTGCGTCGTCAGCCGGCTGACCTGGCAGAAGGGCATGGACATACTGGCGGCTGTGGTCGACGGCGTCGTCGCCACCGGCGCGCGGCTGGCGATCCTCGGCTCAGGCGACGCCGGCCTGGAAGGCGCGCTGCTGGCTGCCACCGCCCGCCATCGCGGCCGTGTCGGCGTCGTCGTCGGCTATGACGAGGGGCTTTCCCACACCATGCAGGGCGGCTGCGACGCCATCGTCATCCCGTCGCGCTTCGAGCCTTGCGGGCTGACCCAGCTTTACGGCCTACGCTATGGCTGCGTGCCGGTCGTCGCCCGCACCGGCGGCCTTGCCGACACCATCATCGACGCCAATGAAGCAGCGATCTCGGCCGGTGTCGCCACCGGCTTCCAGTTCGCGCCCAATAGTGGCGGCGCCATGCTGCACGCCATCCGCCGGCTGGTCGATGCGCATTCGAGCCCGGCCGTCTGGGAACAGATCCAGCGCCAGGGCATGAAGGCCGATGTCTCCTGGGACAAGAGCGCCGACAAATACGTTGAACTCTACCGCCTGCTGCTTTCGAAAAGGGTTGCCTGAAGCATGATCCGGACCGTCGCCACCAAACCCTATCTCGACCAGAAACCCGGCACGTCCGGCCTGCGCAAGAAGGTGCCTGTCTTTCAGCAGGAGCACTATGCCGAGAACTTCATCCAGTCGATCTTCGACGCGCTGGAGGGCTTTGAGGGCAAGACGCTGGTGATCGGCGGCGACGGCCGCTTCTACAACCGCGAGGTCATCCAGAAGGCCATCGCCATGGCGGTGGCCAACGGCTTCGGCAAGGTGATGGTCGGGCAGGGCGGCATATTGTCGACGCCGGCGGCGTCGCATGTCATCCGCAAATACAAGACCTTCGGCGGCATCATCCTGTCGGCCAGTCACAATCCGGGCGGCCCGCACGAGGATTTCGGCATCAAGTACAATGCCGGCAATGGCGGCCCGGCGCCGGAAAAGCTGACCGACGCGATCTTCGAAAAGACCAAGACGATTTCGAGCTTCAAGACCGTTGACATCGACCAGATCGACATCGACAAGATCGGCACGGTGACCGCCGGCGGCATGGCGGTCGAGATTATCGACCCGGTCACCGACTATGCCGAATTGATGGAGAGCCTGTTCGACTTCGACGCCATCCGCGCCAATTTCAAATACGGCTTCCGCATGCGCTTCGACGCCATGCATGCGGTCACCGGCCCGTATGCCAAGGAAATCCTCGAGCGCCGGCTCGGCGCGGAGAATGGCACCTGCCGCAACTACAAGCCGCTGCCGGATTTTGGCGGCCATCACCCGGATCCGAACCTGGTCCACGCCAAGCATCTCTATGACGAGATGATGGGACCGGATGCGCCCGATTTCGGCGCCGCTTCCGACGGCGACGGTGACCGCAATCTCATCATCGGCAAGGGTATTTTCGTCACCCCGTCGGATTCGGTGGCCATGCTTGCCGCCAATGCGCAATTGGCGCCGGGCTACAAGGACGGCCTCAAAGGCATCGCCCGCTCGATGCCGACCAGCGGCGCTGCCGACCGCGTCGCCGAACAGCTCGGCATCGGCATCTACGAGACGCCGACCGGTTGGAAGTTCTTCGGCAATCTGCTCGATGCCGGCATGGCAACGATCTGCGGCGAGGAAAGCGCCGGCACCGGCTCGAACCATGTCCGTGAAAAGGACGGGCTGTGGGCGGTGCTGTTGTGGCTGAACATCCTGGCCGTGCGCGGCGAAAGCTGCAAGGACGTCGTCACCGAACATTGGGCGACCTACGGCCGCAATTACTATTCACGTCATGACTATGAGGAGGTCGAAACCGAGCGCGCCAACGCCCTGGTCGACGAGTTGCGCGCCAAGCTCGCTTCGCTGCCCGGCACCAGCGTGCGCGGACTGAAGATCGCCAATGCCGACGACTTCGCCTATCACGATCCCGTCGACGGTTCGGTGAGCAAGAACCAGGGCATCCGCATCCTGTTCGAAGGCGGCTCGCGTGTCGTGTTTCGTTTGTCCGGCACCGGCACGTCGGGTGCTACGCTGCGCGTCTACATCGAGCGCTACGAGCCGGACAGAGCGCGGCATGATCTCGACACGCAAGAGGCGCTCGCTGACCTGATCGCGGCTGCCGATGATATCGCCGGGATCAAGAGCCACACCGGGCGCAACAAGCCGAGCGTGATTACTTGAGGGTGGTGACGTCTTTACCCTCCCCCTTGTGGGGAGGGTCGATCCGCGCAGCGGATCGGGTTGGGGGTGCTCGTAAAGCGCTTTCCCCGCGCCGACCCCCACCCCGCTCACTTCGTTCGCGACCCTCCCCACAAGGGGGAGGGTGGAGGATGCGCCGATGACCCAACTCGGCGCAACGGTCACTCCCGAAGGCATCCGTTTTGCCGCCTGGTCGTCCTCGGCGCGGCGGCTCTGGGTGTCGATCTTCGACGTCACCGGCGCCCGTGAAATCGACCGGCTCGAACTCCAGCCGGAAGGCGAGGGCGTCTATGCGCTGTTCGTCGCCGGCCTCGCTGCCGGCACCTGCTACGGCTTGCGCGCCGATGGCGACTATGCGCCCGAACGAGGCCTGTGGTTCGATCCCGACAAGCTGCTGACCGATCCCTACGCCGTCGAAATCGACCGACCGTACCAGTATCACTGGCGGCTCACCGCCAAACGCAACGAAGGCGCCGACACCGCCCCGCTCATGCCGAAGGCGGTCGTAGTTGCGCTGCCGGAACCGGTGGCCCTGTTGCCGCCGGTCTTCAAGCCAGGCGGCCTGATCTACGAGCTCAATGTCCGGTCTTTTACGAAGCAGCATCCGGACGTGCCCGAAGCGCAGCGCGGCACCATTGCGGCACTTGCGCATCCGGCCATCCTCGAACACCTCAGAAAGATCGGCGTCTCCGCCGTTGAGCTAATGCCCGTGACGGCATGGATCGATGAGCGTCATCTGCCGCCGCTCGGCCTCAGCAACGCCTGGGGCTACAACCCCGTCACCTTCATGGCGCTCGATCCGCGGCTGGCGCCCGGCGGTATCGCCGAATTGCGCGATACGGTGGCGGCGCTGCACAAGGCCGGCATTGGCACCATCCTCGATCTCGTCTTCAATCATACCGGCGAAAGTGACCGGCTCGGGCCGACGCTGTCGCTGCGCGGCCTCGACAATCAAGCCTACTACCGCAGCGAGCCGGACGGCAGGTTGGCCAACGATACCGGCACCGGCAATACCATTGCCTGCGACCATCCGGTCGTTCGCGACATGGTACTCGACACGCTGCGCCATTTCGTCCGCCATGCCGGCGTCGACGGTTTCCGCTTCGACCTGGCGCCGGTCCTCGGTCGCGTCGATGGCGCATTCGATCCGGCAGCCCCGTTGCTCGAAACCATCGCAACCGATCCCATCCTTGCCGACAGGGTGCTGATCGCCGAGCCCTGGGACATCGGCCCGAATGGCTATCAGCTCGGCAATTTCCGGCCGCCTTACCTCGAATGGAACGACCGCTACCGCGACGACGTCAGGCGCTTCTGGCGCGGCGATGCCGGCACGGTCGGTGCGCTGGCGACAAGGCTCGCCGGCTCCTCCGATGTGTTCGGCAGGGAGGGCCAATCCGCCAGCCGCACGGTCAACTACATCGCCGCACACGATGGCATGACGCTGGCCGATATCGTCGCCTATGAAGCCAAACACAACCAGGCCAATGGCGAGAAGAACCGCGACGGCCACAATGAGAACCTGTCCTGGAACAACGGCGTCGAGGGCGAAACCTCGGACAAGGCGATTGCCGAGGCCCGTTCCCATGATCGCTTCGCGCTGCTCGCCACTCTGTTTGCCTCGCGCGGCACCATCATGCTGACGGCGGGCGATGAATTCGGCCGCACACAAGGGGGCAACAACAACGCCTATGCGCAGGACAACGCCATCACCTGGCTCGACTGGGCCGGGCGCGACGTCGGGCTGGAAGCCCGTGTGTCGGCGCTCGCAGCTCTGCGCGGCGCGGTGCCGGCGCTTTCCGATACGCGCTTCCTGACCGGAGAGCCGCCGGACGGTTCTGATGTGCCCGACGTCGCGTGGCTGACCGAGACCGGCGCGCCACTCGGCGAAGCCGACTGGAACGATGGCTCGCGCCATCGCCTCGTCATGCTGCTCGGCGATGGCGGGGAAGGCCGCCTGGCTGTGATCGTCAATGGCGATCGCCGCCAATGCGTCTTCACGCTGCCCGCGCGGCAAGGGTTTGAATGGCAGCCGGCTGTTGAAGCGCAAGCGGTCGACCTCGCGTGGCCGCTGCCCGGCCGCAGTGTCAGTTTCATGATCGAGCGCCGGACCGCAAAGGCCCGCGCCAGGAAGGGTCCGTGATGGCCGACGACAATGCCCAGCCGGGAGCCGAACAGCGCGCCGACTGGTGGCGCGGCTGCGTCATCTACCAGATCTATCCTCGCTCCTTCCAGGACACCACCGGCGACGGCAGCGGCGACCTCTCAGGCATCACCTCACGGCTGGCGCACGTCGCCTCGCTCGGCGTCGACGCCGTCTGGCTGTCGCCCTTCTTCAAGTCGCCAATGGCCGATATGGGCTACGACGTCTCCGACTATCAGGCGGTCGATCCGATGTTCGGCACGCTCGACGACTTCGACGCGCTGGTTGCCGAGGCGCACAGGCTCGGCCTGAAGGTGATCATCGATCAGGTGTTGTCGCACTCCTCCGACAAGCACGAATGGTTTGTAGAGAGCCGTGCCAGCAAGGATAATCCCAAGGCCGACTGGTATGTCTGGGCCGACACCAGGCCGGACGGCAACGCGCCCAACAACTGGCTGTCGGTTTTCGGCGGCCCGGCCTGGGAATGGGACGCCACCCGCCGGCAATACTACATGCACAATTTCCTCGCCTCGCAGCCAGACCTCAACTTCCACAATCCTGAGGTTCAGGACGCGTTGCTGGAGACGGTGCGGTTCTGGCTCGAGCGCGGCGTCGACGGCTTCCGCCTGGATACGGTCAACTACTATGTCCATGACCGCTGGCTGCGCAGCAATCCGCCGCTGGCGTCGAGCGTCGCCGGCACCAATGGCGAAACCAACACCTATCTCTTCCAGGAGCACTTGTTCGACAAGACGCAACCGGAAAACCTCGGTTTCCTCAGGCGCTTCCGCGCTTTGCTCGACGAATATGACGGCCGCGCCAGTGTCGGCGAGGTCGGCGACGAAGGCCGCTCGCTGCAGACGCTGGCCGCCTACACATCCGGCGGCGACAAGCTCAACATGTGCTACACCTTCGACCTGCTCGGCCCGCAATTCTCAGCCGCCCATGTGCGCGGCTGTGTCGAGGCCTTCGAGGCAGCTGTCGCCGACGGCTGGGTCTGCTGGGCGTTCTCCAACCACGATGTCGTGCGCCATGTCAGCCGCTGGACGCGGCCGGAGGGCGATCCAGATGCGGTGGCGACATTCGCTATCGCTTTGCTCTCCTGCCTGCGCGGCTCGATCTGTCTCTACCAAGGCGAAGAGCTTGGGCTGGAGGAGGCGGAACTGACCTTTGAGGATCTGCGCGATCCCGTCGGCATCCGTTTCTGGCCGGGGGTCAAGGGCAGGGACGGCTGCCGCACACCGATGGTGTGGGAGGCGGGCGCCGACAATGCCGGTTTTTCTTCGGGAAAACCCTGGCTGCCGGTGCCGGAAAGCCACCGCGCTCGGGCGGTCGATATCCAGAACGCCGACGACAAGTCCGTGCTCGCCGGCTACCGGACGATGCTTGCCTTGCGCAAGGCGCATCTGGCGCTGGTCAAGGGCCCGATCCGCTTTCTCGATACCGACGGCGATGTCCTTGCCTTCATCCGGCAGGGCGAGGACGAGATATTGCTCTGCGTCTTCAATTTCGCCGACAAGCCGGCCGACTGGCGGCTGCCGCCGGATCTCCAGCTTGTCGAGGCGATCGCTCTGGGTGGCGGTGCCGTCCTGCAGGAGGAGGGGCTGTTGCTGCCGGCCCTGGGCTGGTTTGTCGGCAAGGTAGGCTGATCTTTCAGGGACGCCGTCCGGCGTCAACAAAGATCGTGTCCGCATGCAACCATGCCGAGTGATCCGCGCAACGTCACCGGCGCCACATTTTTCATTTTCGGGCTTCTTCGGTACTTTCGTCGAGCTTGGCCACGAACGGCATTCCTGGAATTTTTCCAGATGGTTGCGCTAATGACAACTGCTGAGGGCAAAACCAAAATTACAGGACAACCACAAGCTGCACCCAATTGGATCTTGTAATATAGATTAGCTATGGCTGGTTTAAGGTGAGGATGCTCACTTAGCGTCAAGCAAGACTCGGTTGAAATAATATTTCCGTCTGTCTAGTCTCCTGCCACCAGCTGCCGGAACGGGAACCGGCGGCGCGCTCGAAGGGGCCAGAAATCGGTTCCGGGGCGTCAACACTCGTAAGGCGCAGCCGATGGGCAGCGCCACAGGGAGAGACTTCATGCTGAAAAATATGCTGAAGGCGACGCTTGTCGCCGCGACCATGACCTTTGCCGCAGGCACGTTCCTGACGCCGGCCCTTGCCGAGACCGTCTATAACAGAGGCAGCGCCGCCGAAGCGGAGACGGTCGATCCGCACAAGACCTCGACCGTCTACGAAGCCGATATCATACGCGACCTGTTCCAGGGACTGGTCATGCACGATCAGAAGACGAACCTCATCCCGGGCGCCGCCGAAAGCTGGACGGTATCTGATGACGGCACCGTCTACACCTTCAAGCTGCGCAAGGACGGCTTGTGGTCGGATGGCAGCCCGGTGACGGCGGACGACTTCGTCTATTCCTTCCGTAGGCTGGAGGATCCGGCGACCGCCGCCGAATACGCTTCCATGCTCTATCCCGTGAAGAACGCCGAGGAAGTCAACACCAAGAAAGGCAAGCCCGAGGACATGGGCGTCAAGGCGATCGACGCCAACACCCTGGAAGTGACGCTGAAGGCGCCGACGCCATACTTCCTGGAGATGCTGACCCACCAGGCTACCTACCCGGTCAACAAGGCCTCGATCGACAAGCTCGGCGCCGACTGGATCAAGGCGGGCAATCTCGTTTCGAACGGCGCCTATACATTGGCCGAGTGGATTCCCAACGACCACATGAAGCTGGTCAAGAATCCGAAATTCTGGGATGCCGCGACCGTCAAGATGGACGTCGTCAACTACATCCCGACCGAAGACCGCTCTTCGGCGATGAAGCGCTTCGAGGCAGGCGAACTCGACAGCTACGGCGACCTGCCGACCGAACAGCTCGCTGACCTCAAGACCAAGTTCGGCGATCAGGTCCGCGTCGGACCGTATCTCGGCACCTATTATTACGCGATCAAGACCGACAAGGCGCCCTGGGACAATGTCGAGCTGCGCAACGCCATCTCGATGGCTATCGACCGCGACTTCCTGGCCGAAAAGGTCTGGCAGAATTCCATGCTGCCTGGCTATTCGATGGTGCCTCCGGGCATCGCCGGCTACACGCCGGCAATGGCCAAATACGCCGACATGCCGCAGATCGACCGCGAGGACGCCGCCAAGAAGATCCTTGAGAAACTCGGCTATACGCCCGAGCATCCGCTGAAGATGGAGATCCGCTACAACACCTCGGAAAACCACAAGAACACCGCGGTTTCCATCCAGGAACAGTTGAAGCCGCTTGGCGTCGAGATCACGCTGCTCAACACCGATACCAAGACCCACTATTCCTTCCTCGAGCAGAAGGGCAACTACGACGTGGCGCGTGCCGCCTGGATCGCCGACTACAAGGATCCCGAGACCTTCCTCGGCATCACCCGCAAGGCCAGCGGCAACAACTATTCGAACTACGTCAGCCCGGCATATGAGGCGGCCATGGACAAGGCCGCGGCTGCCGGCGGCAAGCCGGAAGAGCGCATGAAGGACCTCACTGAGGCCGAGCGCATCCTTGTCGATGACGTCGGCAACATTCCGCTTCTCTACTACAGCTTCCACGATATCGTTTCCTCGAAGCTGCATGGCTTCGATGACAATGTGATGGACATCCATCCGTCCCGCTTCGTCTCCAAGGACTGATAATCATCCTTGACTGGACCGCCGCGCCCCATTTGGGCGCGGCGGACTGGTCGGTCATCGCACCGGTCCGAAAGTCGTGGTCGATTTTCGGCAAGCCCGGTGCGAAGATTTGGCGCCGGAGCGTGGCAATGCGTCCGCATGGACGTATGTCGCTCTGGCCGAAGCGGGGCGCCGATGCTGCGATACATCTTACGGCGGCTTCTGACCGCCATTCCGACGCTGTTCGTCATCGTGACCATGGCGTTCTTCCTGATACGCGTCGCACCGGGCGGCCCCTTCAATCAGGAGCGGGGCCTCAGTCCCGAGATCAGGGCCAATCTGGAAGCACAGTTCGGCCTCGACGATCCGCTCTGGCTGCAATATGCCCACTATCTCGGCAATCTCCTGCGCGGCAATTTCGGGCCGAGCTACAATTTGCCTGACTTCACCGTCACCGAACTGTTTGCCAAGGGCCTGCCGATATCGGTCCAGCTCGGCACCTCGGCGCTGATCCTGGCGCTGCTGCTTGGTTCGGTGCTCGGCACCATCGCCGCGCTCAACCAGAACAAGCTTGGCGACTATACGGTGATTGCGCTGGCGACCGCCGGCAGCACTATCCCCACCTTCGTCATCGCTCCTGTGATTCAGCTGGTGTTCGGATTGACCTGGAAGCTGTTGCCGATCGGCGGCTGGGGTGATGGCGCATTGATCAACAAGATCGGCCCGGTGCTGACGCTGGCCTTGCCGCAGATCGCCATCGTTGCCCGCCTGATGCGCGGGTCGATGATCGAGAGCTTGCGTTCGCATCATATCCGAACGGCGCGTGCGCTCGGCCTCTCCGACTGGTCGGTGGTGGTCAAGCACGCGCTGCGCGGCGCCATCCTGCCGATCGTTTCCTTCACCGGTCCGGCAGCCGCGGCGCTGCTCACCGGTTCGGTCATCGTCGAGACCATCTTCTCCATTCCCGGTGTCGGCCGCTATTTCGTCGATGCCGCGCTCAACCGCGACTACACGCTGGTGATGGGGACCGTGGTGGTGATCGCGCTCTTCACCATCGTCTTCAACCTGATCGTCGACGTCATGTACGCGGTCGTCGACCCGAGGGTACGCTATGACTGAGGGTACGCTATGACTGACATCACAGCCGCCGCCGCTCCGCCGGCCGTCGTCGGCCGCTCGCTCTGGGGCGACGCATGGGCGCGCCTCAAAGCCAACCGCGCCGCCATGTTCAGCCTCTATTACCTGGCCTTTATTGGCGTCATCAGCATCTTCGGCCCCTGGTTCGTGCCGCATCAGTACACCACCATCTATGCCGACTATGTGCGCACGCCGCCAAGCTTTTCAGCCTATCCGAAGCCCGACATGATCGAGACGGCGCTCAAGGATGCCATCAAGCGCATGCGCGTCGACATCAAGGAGTGGAAACTGGACGGCAGTCGCGTCACCGTCACCGTCACCTCGACCAAACCGATCGACGACCGCAACATCCGCTATCTCGACCGCTCCGATGCCTTCGACGATACCAAGATAGAGAGCAAATCGGCCGACGGGCTCGAATTGACTATGACTGCGTCGGTCAAACAGCAGTACTTCCTGTTCGGCACCGACAACACCGGTCGCGATCTTCTCTCGCGAACGCTGATGGCAGGGCGCATCTCGCTGGCCATCGGCCTGCTTGCCGGCATTGTCGCCGTGGTCATCGGCGTCCTCTACGGGGCGGCGGCAGGCTTTTCCGGCGGCAAGATCGACGAGGTGATGATGCGCATCGTCGACGTGCTCTATTCCTTGCCCTTCATTTTCTTCGTCATCATGCTGGTGGTGTTCTTCGGCCGCAACTTCGTGCTGATGTTCCTGGCGGTGGGAGCGGTGCTGTGGCTCGACATGGCGCGCATCGTGCGCGGCCAGGCGCTGTCGATCCGGCGGCAGGAGTATGTCCAGGCGGCCGAAGCCATGGGCGTCGGCCAGCGCGGCATACTGCTGCGCCATGTCATCCCCAATCTGCTCGGACCAGTGGTGATCTACATGACGCTGCTGGTGCCGCAGGTCATCATCCTGGAAAGCTTCCTGTCCTTCCTCGGCCTTGGCGTGCAGGAGCCGATGACCAGCTGGGGCGTGCTCATCTCGGTCGGCGCCAAGAACATCGGCACCGCCAACTGGCTGCTTTTGTTCCCCGCCTTCTTCCTCGTGTCGACGCTGTTTGCGCTGAACTTCGTCGGCGACGGCCTGCGCGACGCGCTCGATCCAAGAGACCGATGAAGATGGGACGGATAAAGATGGGGACCGATAAGATGGGGACCGTTGCGATGGAAGCGCCCGAAACGATCCTCAGCGTCAAGGACCTTCGCGTCCGCTTCCGCACGCTCGACGGCGCGGTCGAAGCGGTCAAGGGCATCAACATCCACGTCAAGGCAGGTGAAACCGTTGCCGTGGTCGGCGAATCCGGATCCGGCAAGAGCCAGACCATGATGGCGGCGATGAGCCTGCTGGCGTCCAATGGCGAGGCGACGGGTCACGTCGACTATCGCGGCCGCAATCTTCTGACCATGACCAAGAGCGACCTCAACAAGGTGCGCGGCGCCAAGATCAGCATGATCTTCCAGGAGCCGATGACCTCGCTCGATCCACTCTATTCGATCGGCAACCAGCTTATCGAACCGATCCGCAAGCACCGCGGGCTGAACGCAGCCGAGGCACGGAACGAGGCGCTCAAGTTGCTCAGGCTGGTGCATATCCCCGATCCCGAGCGGCGGATGAAATCCTATCCGCACGAAATGTCGGGTGGCCAGCGCCAGCGCGTCATGATCGCCATGGCATTGGCCAACGACCCCGACATCCTGATCGCCGACGAGCCGACGACGGCGCTCGACGTCACCATCCAGGCGCAGATCCTGGTGCTGCTCGCCGAATTGCAGCGCAAGCTCGGCATGGCCATCGTCTTCATCACCCACGATCTCGGCATCGTCCGGCGCTTTGCCGACCGCGTCTATGTCATGCGCTATGGCGAGGTGGTCGAGGAAGGCGAGGCGGAAGCACTTTTCGCCAACCCGCAGCATGCCTATACCAAAATGCTGCTGGCCGCCGAACCGACCGGCACCAAGGCGGCGCCGCCGCCCAGCGCTCCGGTGCTGCTGGAGGGCCGCAATGTCGAAGTGACCTTCAAGATCGGCGGCGGCTTCCTTGCCGGCGAACCGCTGCTGCTACGCGCCGTCGATCACATTTCGATCCGGCTGAAGCGCAACCAGACCATCGGTATCGTCGGCGAGTCCGGTTCGGGAAAATCGACGCTCGGCCGCGCACTTCTGCGCCTGTTGCCCAGCGACGGTGTCATCCGCTTCGGCGACCGCGACATCTCCACCGCCGACCGCCAGGCGATGCGGCCGCTGCGGCGCGAGATGCAACTCGTCTTCCAGGATCCGTTCGGCTCGCTGTCGCCGCGCATGACCGTCGGCCAGATCATCACCGAAGGGCTTCTGGTGCATGAGCCGAACCTGTCAGGCAAGCAACGCGATCAGCGCGCCGTCGAGGCCTTGCTCGAGGTCGGCCTCGATCCCAACGCACGCAACCGCTACCCGCACGAATTCTCCGGCGGCCAACGCCAGCGCATCGCCATCGCGCGTGCCGTGATCCTGAAGCCCAAACTGGTGGTGCTGGACGAGCCGACTTCGGCGCTCGACCGCTCGGTGCAGAAGCAGATCGTCGAATTGCTGCGCAAGCTGCAGGCCGACCACGAACTATCCTACCTCTTCATCAGCCACGATCTCTCCGTGGTGCGCGCCATGGCCGACTACATCATCGTCATGAGGCAGGGCAAGATCGTCGAGGAAGGCCCGACCGAACAGATATTCAGCAACCCGCAGGCCGACTACACCCAGACGCTGATGGCTGCGGCGATCGATGTCACGCGCTTCCGGCTGAGTGCTTAAGGCGTGACGTTGAGCAGATAGTCAGGGTAGGGCCAGTTCGCTTAGCCCGCTGACCTGGGACATCTGTTGGCTCTTGTCGCGACAATGGCCTCTTGCCGCTGCTTCAGCAGTTCGATTCTGGCCGTCTCACGGTTGGCCACTGCGCTCTTCACGCGCCTGCCGCCGAGCAGCCAGTTGGGAACGCTGGTGTTGGTGACCCTGCCGCGGGTGATGGCGGTTTGCGAGATGTCGCGCGCGGTATCGCCTACCGCGTTGTTGAGCTCGGCGCATGTCATGCTGTCGTATTTCGCCGGGTTCACCGCGCTGCCCAGCGATGAGCAGCCTGCCGCCAAGGACAAAGCGAGCAGCGCTGACAGCCGGCTTGAAATCAACAAATTCATCTTCCGCAAACCTCGTTCCGGCCGCTGTCTCGGCGGCATTCCTATTATCGAGGTAGCGCGGAAGGTTGTCGCGTCAAAACACCATGCTGACAGCGAACGCCGACGCGGCCGGTTTGCATCAAGCTATCTTGTGGGTCGGGAGAACAAACACCTAAGTGTCTGTTTTTTCTGGTCGGAGTGGCAGGATTTGAACCTGCGACCCCCTCGTCCCGAACGAGGTGCGCTACCAGGCTGCGCTACACTCCGTGACCAGACCGCGGGCTTATAGCCGCCGCATACCGTTCCTGCAAGCGGCAATGGCAGCGCTTCTGTCGCATTTCGTTGGCTTTCGTTGGGCATTGCCGCAAAGCTTGGCTTTCCCTCCCGGGATAAACCCGGCTTAAAGCCTTATGTGCTAAGTCGCAGCCTCGATAGATCGTGTTTTCGCCATCTGGAGCTTTGCTGCCTTGCCCCTGAAAGTCGTAGGCGACGCCCGGCCCAACAGCTTCGAATTCGAAACCGAAGCGCTGATCAAGGCGTCCGGCTTTCGCGAATACGACGCGCGCTGGTGGTTTGGCCATGCCGGCTCCACCCAACCGCCGGAGCTGAACCTGATCGGCGTCCAGGCGCTGGGCATGGGCCTGGGCACCTTGATCCGCCGTCTTGGCGCCGGGCCCGACATCGTCACCGGGCATGATTTCCGTTCCTATTCGC
>NZ_AYXE01000028.1:0-42185 GCF_000502235.1 Mesorhizobium sp. L103C119B0
CACCCCCCTCTGGCCTGCCGGCCATCTCCCCCGCAAGGGGGGAGATCGGATTTCGCGTCGGCTTTCGCCGATCACCGGCGTAGTCTGCGCAACGTGGAAAATCGCTCCTCATGAGGGGCATCCATGACCCTGCGTTTCGACAAGCTCGGCGTGGTTATCGCGGCGATCGTTGCCTATGCGGCGTTTCTGGCCCCGTTCGCCACCTTCCGCGCCAATCGTATCGTTCCCGGTCAGGCGCGCTCGATCCTCGAGGCGCTGCCGGCCACAGTCGGGCCGCTGCTGCTGGCGGTCGTCGTCGTGGCCGCAATTGTTGCGTTGCTGAAAACCCCGCTTGTCCTGCGCCTGGCTGCAAGCGTCGTGGCGCTCGCCGCCCTTGCCATCCTGATCGGTGTCGCCGGCACCTTCCTGATGCCGGCCGGCAACACCTTCGCCCGCATCTCGCCGGCTTCCGGCTTCTGGCTGTTGATCTTTGCCTTCACATTGTTGCTCGCCGACGTGCTGACCAGGCTCAACCTGTCGCCACCGGCCCGCATCGGCGTGCTCGTCCTCGCGGCGCTGGCCATCGGCTTGTTGCTGATATCGGGGCAGTGGGACAGCCTGTCGATCCTCAAGGAATATGCAAACCGCGCCGATAGTTTCTGGGCCGAAGGCTCCAAGCACATCACACTGGCGCTGGGGTCGCTGGCGGCGGCGGTGATCGTCGGCCTGCCGCTCGGCATTCTATGCCATCGCGTCGAACGGTTGCGCGCCGGTGTGCTCAACGTGCTCAACATCGTCCAGACCATACCCTCGATCGCGCTGTTCGGCCTGCTGATCGCACCGCTCGGCTGGGTCGCCACCCATGTTCCGGGTGCCGCAGCGCTCGGTATCAGAGGCATCGGCACCGCGCCCGCCTTCGTTGCCTTGTTCCTCTATTCGCTGCTGCCGGTGGTGGCCAACACCGTGGTCGGGCTTGCCGGCGTACCCCGCGCGGCCAATGATGCAGCGCGCGGCATGGGCATGACCGATGGCCAGCGCCTGTTCGGCATCGAGTTTCCGTTGGCCTTTCCGGTGATCCTCACCGGCATCCGCATCGTGCTGGTGCAGAACATCGGCCTGGCCACCATCGCCGCACTGATCGGCGGCGGCGGCTTTGGCGTCTTCGTCTTCCAGGGCGTCGGCCAGACCGCAATGGACCTGGTGCTGCTCGGCGCCGTGCCGACGGTGGCGCTGGCCTTCGCCGCGGCCATCATCCTCGACGCAGTGATCGAAATGACCGCCACTAGGCGCAGGGTTGAAACGGCATGATCGAGATCGAAGGCATTACCAAGCGCTATGACGCGACGACCGTGGTCGACGACGTGTCCATGGTCGTCGAGCCGCGCACGGTTTGCGTCATTGTCGGTACCTCCGGTTCCGGCAAGACGACGCTGCTGCGAATGATCAACCGGCTGGTCGAGCCGACCGCCGGCGTCATCAAGCTCGACGGCAACGACAACCGCACGCTGCCCGGCTACGAGCTGCGCCGCAGCATCGGCTACGCTATCCAGGGCCACGGCCTGTTCCCGCACCGCACCGTTGCGCAGAACATCGCCACCGTGCCGGTCCTGCTGGGCTGGGACAAGGACCGCATCAAGGCCCGCGTCGATGAGTTGATGACACTCTACCAGCTCGACCCCGAGGCCTATGGCCCGCGCTACCCGCACGAACTGTCCGGCGGGCAACAGCAGCGTGTCGGCGTCGCCCGCGCGCTCGCCGCCGAGCCCAATGTGCTTCTGATGGACGAACCGTTCGGCGCACTCGACCCGATCATCCGCACCAAGGCGCAGGAGGACCTGCTGGCAATCCAGAAGCGCTTCGGCACCACCATCATCCTCGTCACCCACGACATGGAGGAGGCGGTCCATATGGGCGACAAGATCGCCGTCATGGATGCCGGAAAGCTGGTGCAATACGCCAAGCCGGAAGAGATCCTGGCGCGGCCGGCGAACGCCTTCGTCGAAACCCTGGTCGGCGCCAGCGAAAAGCCGTTCCGGCTCTTGTCGCTCGGCCGCGTGCGCGAGGCCGTGGAAAAGGGGACTGCCGAAGGCGAGGCGATCCCAGGCGACGCCAGCCAGCGCGACGCGCTGGCCGAGCTTCTGTGGTCCGGCCGGCCGGCGCTGCCGGTCAAGGGCGAAGACGGCAAGCCTCTCGGCCGCGTCACCGTCGACGGGCTGGTGAAGCGCGCGGCGAGACCGGCATGAAAGGGGCCGGTCTAAAAGCCTGGCTGCCTTCGCTGCTCAGGCTTGCCCTGGTGGTGCTTCTCATAGCCTTCGTCACCAATCCCGGCTGGTTCGAGCCGCTGTTGAAGCCGCTGACCGAAAACAATGCGCCGGCGATCTACAATCAGGGCAGCCTGCTGACGCTGACCCTGGTGCATCTCAGGACCGTGCTGATCGCTACCGTCGCCGCAACCATCGTTGCCGTGGCGCTTGCCATCCTGGTGACCAGGCCGGCGGGCGCCGAATTCCTGCCGCTGTCGCGCAGTCTGGTCAATATCGGCCAGACCTTTCCGCCGGTGGCGGTGCTGGCGCTGGCGGTGCCCGCCGTCGGTTTCGGCGAGAAGCCGACGCTGATTGCGCTGTTTCTCTACGGCCTGCTGCCGATCTTCGAGAACGCGCTGACCGGCCTCACGACGCTGCAGGGCAACATCATGGAGGCCGCGCGCGGCGCCGGCATGACCGGCTGGCAAAGGCTGATCAAGGTTGAATTGCCGCTGAGTGCGCCGATCATTCTGGGCGGCATAAGGCTGTCGGTGGTGATCAGCCTGGCCACGGCGACGATCGGTTCGACGGTTGCCGCCAAGACGCTGGGCGAGGTGATCATCGCCGGCCTGCTGTCCAACAATCTCGCCTTCGTCCTGCAAGGCGGCCTGATCGTCGCGGCGCTGGCGGTGCTGATCTATGACGGACTGTCCGCCATCGAGCGCTACACGGCGCGCAAGATGGGGCAGGAGACTGGCGACTGACCTTCGCTGGACTGCGGGCAAAGCATTGACCGACGCAGCGTCATTTCAACCGATCTAATAGCAAGGCATCGGCCACGGGAATGTTGTGGCCTAAACCTTTTGGCTGAAAGCGGGGCAAAAACCGAACAATATCTTGACGTTCCGAGCCCTGTTTCGCATACACCGCTGCGAAGGACGGATTCCGCCTAGGCTTTCCGCTCCCCGCACCAACGGCCCAGGGAGGGGTTCTTTTGGGCCATCAATCGAGGAAAATTCGGCAATGACCATCATTTCTGCCGTCATCGCCTGCGGCTTGCTTTCAATCCTTTACGCCATCTGGGCGACACGATCGGTTCTTGCAGCCGATCAGGGCAACGCACGCATGCAGGAAATCTCCGCCGCCATCCGCGAAGGCGCGCAAGCCTATCTGGCGCGCCAGTACACCACCATCGCCATCGTCGGCGTGGTCGTGCTCGTGCTCGCCTGGTGGCTGCTCTCGATCACCGCCGCGGTCGGCTTCCTGATCGGCGCCGTGCTTTCGGGCGCCGCCGGTTTCATCGGCATGCACGTCTCGGTGCGCGCCAATGTGCGCACCGCGCAGGCGGCGTCCAACAGCCTCGCCGCCGGTCTCGACATCGCCTTCAAGTCGGGCGCCATCACCGGTATGCTGGTGGCTGGCCTGGCGCTGCTCGGCGTGTCGATTTACTACTATATTCTGACCGGCCCGATGGGCCTGCAGCCCAATGACCGCATCGTCATCGATGCGCTGGTTTCGCTCGGCTTCGGCGCTTCGCTGATCTCGATCTTCGCCCGTCTGGGCGGCGGCATCTTCACCAAGGGCGCCGACGTCGGCGGCGATCTCGTGGGCAAGGTCGAAGCCGGTATTCCCGAAGACGATCCGCGCAACCCGGCCACCATCGCCGACAATGTCGGCGATAATGTCGGTGATTGCGCCGGCATGGCCGCCGACCTCTTCGAGACCTATGCGGTGACCGTCGTTGCCACCATGGTGCTGGCTGCCATCTTCTTCGGCGGAACCGCCGCTCTGGGTGCGGCGATGCTCTATCCGCTCGCCATCTGCGGCGCCTGTATCCTGACCTCGATCGTCGGCACCTTCTTCGTCAAGCTCGGTTCCAACGGCTCGATCATGGGCGCCCTCTACAAAGGCCTGATCGTCACCGGCCTGCTGTCGATCGTCGGTCTCGGCGTCGCTACCTCGGCAACCGTCGGCTGGGGCGAGGTCGGCACCGTCGCCGGCATGACCATCATCGGCAAGAACCTGTTCATCTGCGGCCTGATCGGTCTCGTTGTGACCGGTCTTATCGTGGTGATCACCGAATACTATACCGGCACCAACAAGCGCCCGGTGAACTCCATCGCCCAGGCCTCGGTGACCGGTCACGGCACCAACGTCATCCAGGGACTTGCGGTGTCGCTCGAATCGACCGCACTGCCGGCAATCGTCATCGTCGGCGGCATCATCTCGACCTACCAGCTCGCCGGCCTGTTCGGGACGGCGATCGCGGTCACCACCATGCTCGGCCTTGCCGGCATGATCGTCGCCCTCGACGCCTTCGGCCCGGTCACCGACAATGCCGGCGGCATTGCCGAAATGGCCGGCCTGCCCAAGGAAGTGCGCCACTCCACCGACGCGCTCGACGCGGTCGGCAACACCACCAAGGCGGTGACCAAGGGCTATGCCATCGGTTCGGCCGGCCTCGGCGCGCTGGTGCTGTTTGCGGCCTATTCGAACGATTTGAAGTTCTTTGCCGCCAATGGCGACAAATATCCATACTTCCAGGGCATGGGCGATGTCTCCTTCGACCTCTCCAATCCGTATGTTGTCGCCGGCCTGATCTTTGGCGGCCTGATCCCGTACCTGTTCGGCGGCATCGCCATGACGGCGGTCGGCCGCGCGGCGGGCGCCATCGTCGAGGAGGTGCGCAAGCAGTTCCGCGAGGACCCGGGCATCATGGCCGGCACCTCCAAGCCGAACTATGCCCGCGCCGTCGACCTTCTGACCAAGGCGGCGATCCGCGAAATGATCATCCCCTCGCTGCTGCCGGTGCTGGCGCCGCTCGTCGTCTATTTCGGCGTGCAGCTGATCTCGGGCTCCAAGGCGTCCGCCTTTGCGGCACTCGGCGCCTCGTTGCTCGGCGTCATCGTCAACGGCCTGTTCGTCGCCATCTCGATGACTTCGGGCGGCGGCGCCTGGGACAATGCCAAGAAGTCGTTCGAGGACGGTTTTGTCGACAAGGACGGCGTCAAGCACCTCAAGGGGTCCGAAGCGCACAAGGCTTCGGTCACCGGCGACACGGTTGGCGATCCCTACAAGGACACCGCCGGCCCGGCGGTCAACCCGGCAATCAAGATCACCAACATCGTGGCGCTTCTGCTGCTGGCCGTGCTCGCGCACGGCTAAGGCAACGCCACTGCTTCAGGAACAAACCCGCGGGAGCGATCCCGCGGGTTTTTGTTTGAGATTTACGCTGGTGGCAGTCAACCCTCATCCGGCTCGGTGCCGGCATCGCCGCGCTTGCTGTAGCGATCGAGCAATTCGCTCACGCCAGGTTCGCGCTCAGGCATCGGCGCCAGGCCACGCAGGCGCCGCAGCTTGGCAAGGAAGGCGCCTCGCTTATACTTGCGGCGGAAGGCGCGGGCGCGGGGATGGATGCCAAGAGCCGCCATCAGCCTGCGCCTGAGATAACTCGATGCCGCCAGGCGAATGGGTTCGCCCGCGCAGCCAAGGATTTTCACGCGCAAGGCGTCCGGCGTCTGCATGGCGTCCAGAAGATCCTTCTGTTCCTGCGCATTGTCGCCGAGATAGGAACCCTTGCGTATGCCGGAATGCAGCTTGATCACCGTGAGGTGCGGCATCGTCGCGATCACCGCGCCCTTTCGCCATGCCCGAAACAGCCAGTCCTGCGAGCTTTCGCAAAAGCACTGGCTGGCGGGTCGCCAAGGTCCGAGCAGGCTGAACGAAGCGCGGCGAAACATGTGTGCTGAGCCAAATCCTTCCGTCGTGACGGGGTCGTAAAAACCATCCTTGCCGATCCCGAAGATCGAATTGACAGGATTGCCGGCCGCCGACGGCGGCTGGATGACGGCACCGCGCGCCAGCACCACGTCGGCGCCCGAGGCGTCGATCCAGCCGGTCATCGCCGCCAAATGGTCGGGAAACCACAGATCGTCGTGGTTGAGCAAGGCGACGAAGCGGCCACGCGCCCTGGCAAAGCCGATATTGTTGGGACCGGACTGTTCGCCGAAATTGACAGGAAGATCGATGTAGACGATGCGGGCATCGCCAAATTCAGCGACAACGGCCGCCGTATCCGGCCTGCAATCGTCGCCGATGACCAAGGCTTCCCAGCCTTGCAACGTCTGGCGCATGACGCTGGTCAATGCCTGCCGCAGTGCTGCCGGCCGGTTGTGCGTCGCGATCACGATCGAAACCAGCGGTTCGCCGCCGGCCTGATCGCGCTGCGCCGATGCTTCCACGCTACACCAGTCTGTAGGGAATGTGGTCGGTGTCTGGCGGCAGGCGCCAATGGTCGGGCTGATCGTAGGCATAGGCCTTGTCGACGAGGTTGAGCAGCACCGCCGTCTCCGCTCCGAGCGAAACAACACCGTGCCATATTCCGGGTGGAATGATGACGACCGCCGGGCGCAACGGGCCGATAATCTTGTGCCAGACGGCGCCGAAGGTCGGCGAGGCCTTGCGTCCGTCAAACAGCGAAATGCGAACGCTGCCGACGCAGCAGAACAGCCGGTCGGTGGTCACCGCGTGTGCATGCCAGCCCGTCACCGCGCCGGCATACAAGGTGCGTTGGAAGACCTGGCCGACCGGCTCCGAATCGAGCTCCCACTCCTCGCGAAAGATCTCGGTCAGATAGCCGGTGGAGGTTGCGACCGGCCTGATCTCCTTGACCCTCACGCCATCGATCGCCACCGGCTCGATGGGTATCCAGTCAGGCGTGACCACCTGGCCGTCAGCCGTTCCGGTCGCCATCCAGCCTGTCGGTTTTGTCCGGGTTTTTTCCGGCACGGATGCTCCTCCCAATTCAGCGTGATGCGCCATTGGCCAGCACGGTCTGATACGAATTTGACCGGTCGCTGGCAAGTACGCGTCAAGGTTTGCTGATAGGTTTCGATCTCACGGCACTTGATGTTTCCGACGCAATCGGAGGGCCGCATTGCCCAAAACATCGTTCCATCCTACCCAAGCCCGGACCGTTCGCCTGCTTTAATACCCCGGTCATTGGCCAGGACATTGCGATCGACGCGGTGTCGGGCTCGCCTCTGCGGCGATTTTGGCCAGGGAAACGACATTCGGGCAGGGAAAAGACATGGACATTTTCTTGATGGCGGCTTCGCTTGCGCTGGCTGGAATTATTGCCGGCATCTACGTCTCGGGCGTAATCCACGATTTTCGCATCGATGATCTTACCGCCGGCCAGTACATGGCCATGCATCAGATGCGCGACCGGACGTTTACCCGGGTGATGCCGTTCGTCAGGCTGACGACGCTGGTGCTGATCGCGGCGATGGCGATGTTTGCGGTCGATGCCGGCCTGCCGCGCATCCTGACCATCGTCGCCGCGGCGCTGGTGGTGATCGACATTGGCTTCACCGTCAGCCGTCAGGTGCCGCTCAACAAACAGGTGCAGAGCTGGACGTCGGTGACCATCCCCGATGATTGGGCGCAGACGCGCGACAGCTGGGCGGCCAACCACAATTTGCGCCTTGTGCTTGGACTGGCCGAATACGCCTGCCTGTTTGCCGCGGTCATCCTGACGCTCAGCCGGTGATTCAGTTTTTGCGGAACGCCGCGGCATGGGTCGGCACTTCTGCCGGCCGCCGCCGTTGAAAACAGGAGTATTGCCATGCTGCATCACGCTTCATTCAACGCCCGCGATCCGCAGGCCGTCGCCAGCGTCCTTGCCGAAATGCTTGTCGCCACCGCGGTTCGTGCGCCGTCGCCGCCATTTCCTGAGGGGGCATGGTTTGTCTGCCTCGGCGACGATTTCGGCTCGCTGATCGAAATCCTGCCGTGCGGCACGGTTCTGGACCAGCAAGCGCCGCTCGGCATCGGCTTCGACCCGAACATGCGCCTGCGCTCCGGCTCGCATGTGCTGCTCAGCACGCCCAATTCGACCGAAACCATCCAGGGCATTGCCGCCCGCATGGGCTGGCATAGCGAGCTGATCGATGCCCGCCTGTTCAAGGTGCTCAAGGTCTGGGTCGAGGACGAAACTGGTCGAATTCCTGACGCCCGAGATCGCACCGCTATACCGCGCGACATTCGCCTGGGGCGGCATGGCGACACTCGACGCCAAGCTGCGCGAGCTGGAGAGCCAGATGGCGGCAGCGCTTGCCGCCAAGGCGGCGAACCAGTCGGGCCGCAAGGATGAGCAACTGGCCGATACGATGAGTCCGTGAGCCCCGACGCCTTCCGATGAGAGCTCCTGGACGGCCGCCGAGGTCAACCGGCGCCGGTGTTGTCGCCGGCTTCCGCCTTCAGCCAGTTGATGAACGATCTGGCAGGCTCCCAGGCGGAGATGGACGGGTGGACGACGACGTAGTGGTTCCAGTTCGTCGGTATGTCCGTCGTCAGGAGGCGGACGAGCCTGCCGGTCCGCAAATCGCTCTCGACCAGCGACTTCCTCGCGATAGCGACGCCCAGACCGCTCGCCGCCGCTTCGACCGCCAACAAGGTGCCATTCAGATTCATGCCGTCGCCAACCGTATCCAGCGGCAGATTGTTTCTCTCGAACCAGTGGCGCCAATTGGCGCCGCTCTCGTCATTTTCGGCCGTCGTGTCGAGGATGCGGAACAGTCGCAGCACATCGTGCTGGTCTCTGACCGGGCCGTTGGCGGCGAGATAGTCGGGACTGACGACAGGAAAGATCGCATCTGCCATCAGCCATTCGGTCTCGACGGCCGGATAGTGTCCGCCGCCGAAACGCAATGCGATGTCGACTGTTCGCTGCGAAAGGTCGACGACTGCAAGATCCGCATTGATGTCGATCTCTGTTTCGGGATGCTTTTTGCGAAACCTGTGCAGGCGCGGGGCCAGCCAGCGTACGGCATGCGAAGGAATGGCAGTGACCCTCAGCCTCGTGCGCTCGTTGCGCGCGACACTCGCGACCGTGCTCTGGATTTCCAGCAATGCGCGTCGCACGCCCGCGGACAATCGTTCGCCTTCAAGCGTTAGTTCGACGCGGCGGACATGGCGGGTGAACAGAAGCACGCCGAGATCGGCTTCGAGATCGGCGATGCGGTGGCTGAGCGCGCTTGGCGTAACATTCAGCTCATCGCCGGCGCGCTTGAAGCTGCCCAGCCGGGCAATGACCTCGAAAGCACGAATGGATTCCAGTTGTGGAAGCCGTCTTGTCATTTGCCGTTACCCGATCCTGCCCCTGGGTTTCTTAGCATGAATGAACTAAGCTCATCCATAGCTTCGTAAATAGTCTTTTGTCCAAGTGCGCAAATCATTGTAGCCATCCACTGCCCCCCGATTGCCGCCGTCGGAATGAGAGGCCGTTCATGGAACGAGCCTCGACTACGAACGACAGTGAAATGAAGACAATCGCTTGGGAGTACCCCATGACTATTCGACCCCCCGAGTTTGCGTATGCGCGCTTTTCGACCGCCATGTGGCCGCGAGCGGAATGGCGAAACGTCTATTGCGACCTGTTGCGCCGGATGGTGACCGACATGGATTTTAACGTCACGGAGGAAAAGCTCTCCGTCGACGCGACCATCCTGCGGCTGCCGGGCGTCGGCATTGCCGATTCGAGGACCACCNGGACCACCGCCTTCCGCACCATCCGTTCCCGCGCCATGGCCAAGGGGACCGATGATTACATTTTCTTCATGTGTCTGGAGGGCGCTGCCACCTTCTCGCATCTCGGCCGCGAGGCCAGCATCGAGGCCGGCCAGGCAATCCTTCTGTCCTCCTCTGATCCGCATGTGATCGAGCGGGCGATGTCGCATCATCTCTTCATCACCATCCCCAAGGCAGCCCTCGGGCCCATGGCTGCGAATGCGGATGCCGCCCTGATGACGCCGATGTCATGCGTGGGCGAAAAGTTCTTGCTGCTGACCAGCTATGTCCGTCTGCTGATGCAGGAGCCGAACCTGGCCGCATCCGAATTGCGCTGGCTTGCCGCCAAACACATACAGGACCTTGTCGCGGTCGTGGTCGGGGCAACGCAGGACGCCACTGAGGTCGCCGCAGGCCGCGGCATACGCGCCGCGCGGCTGCGCGCCATCAAAGCCGATATCGAAAGCAATCTGGCTTCCGGCGATGTCGGGTCCGACGCGCTGGCCGGGCGCCACCGCGTCAGCGCGCGCTATATCAGAAAGCTGTTCGAGGGTGAGGGTACCTCGCTGTCGCAGTTCGTGCTTGGCCGGCGGCTGGCGCTGGTTTGCAGCAAGCTATCCGACCTGCGCCTGGCACACCGCACCATCGGCGCCATCGCCTTCGACGCCGGCTTCGGCGATCTCTCGACCTTCAACCACGCCTTCCGCCGGCATTTCGGCATGACGCCTTCGGAAGCGCGGCAGAGTGCGGCTGTGCACCGCGCCTCGCTGGAGCCCGGCGGCCGAACAGGCCACGCGCGGCAAAGCGCGACGGGTGTTGCGGCCGCATGACCTCAAAACAAAAGCCCGCAGGATCGCTCCCGCGGGCTTTTGGTCGCCTGAGATGGTGTCGCTTCGGGGGAAGCAAAAATCTGAGGAAGGCGGTCGCTTCTTAGGCGCCGCCGCCAGGAATGGGGGGCGCCAGCTTGCTGGCGCCCTTGATGATCTGGCTGAGGAAGTTCTGGTCCTTGCCGCCGGTCGGCGTGGTGCGCGAGATGAAGTCGAAAATCTTGCCGTCCTTCAGACCGTAATTGGCAATCTGGGTGACGCGCCCGTCCTCGCCAAAATAGACCGCGAGCACTTTCTGGTCGACCAGGCGCGGCTTGTCGAAAGCGACATAGCGCTTGCGCGTCTGCGAAATGTAATAGAACGCCTCATTGTCGAAGGTGGCTTTCGTCGATGGCGTGCCGAGCGCCAGAAGCACCTGTTCGCGGCTGGAGCCCACCGGCACCGAATCGACCGCCTGCTGGTCGATAACATAGCCCTGCGTCAGCGTCTCGCTAGGGTTAAGGTCGCCGAACATCTTGGACGAATTGCAGCCCGACAGCGCGGAAGCCACCAGCACCAGCGAAACCGCGGCGGTGGCCCCAGGCAGAAAAGTCGACTTGAATTTCAGCGCGCGCAACAACAACTCCATTAGCTGGCCGCAACTTGCGCTGGGCGGCAAAACCGGTAAACCAGCTTGCTTGCCGATGCAACAAGGCCCATTCAAACAATCGGTCCCCAGGAGACCACCCTCAATGTTCCAGCGCCTTTTTGGCCGCGAACGCAACGCCAACCGCGCTATCACCGAGGCGCTTTACGCACAAATCGTGGCGGCGGCGCGGCAGACCGTGTTTTATTCCCACTGGAATGTGCCGGATACGCCGCTCGGCCGTTTCGAGATGCTGTCGCTGCATATGTTCCTGTTTCAGCACCGGCTCCGCGGCGAAGAGGGCGTCGCGCATGAGGTCGCGCAGGTGCTGATCGACGAGTTCTTTCTCGATGTCGAGCATTCGCTGCGGGAACTGGGCGTTGGCGATGTCGGCGTGCCCAAGCGCATGAAGAGGCTGGCCAAAATGTTCTACGGCCGTACCGCCGCCTATGACGACGCGCTGGAACGCAGCGACCGCGACGCGCTTGCTGCCGCCCTGGCGCGCAATGTCAGGCCCGATGCCGGCGCCTGGCCGCAAGCCTTGCCGCTGGCGTCCTATGTAATCGATGCCGCAAGGCAGCTTGAAGCACAGCCGTCCGAATTGATCGTTTCCGGTGCCGTGGCGTTTCCCGTCGCGAAAGCGGAGTGAGGAGGGGAGACCAAGATGAAACATGTGGACACGCCTAGCCCGGTCTCATTCGCGGCCAATGTCGGCCGCCTGCCGCACAAAGGTTTGCAGGTGGTGATCGACGCCGACGCCGCGCAGCGCGCAATGCTTGCGCGCGAGCACGAGCTGCTTTCGGTCGAAAACTACCGTGCTGAGCTTTTGGTGGCGCCGTGGAAGCGCAATGGCGTCAAAGTCAGCGGCCGCGTTGAGGCTGATATCACCCAGGCCTGCATCGTCACCCTTGAGCCGGTCGCGGCCCATATCGACGAGGAGGTCGAGGCGCTGTTCCTGCCGGAGCAATCCAAGCTCGGACGGCAAGGGTTCGAAGGCGGCGGCGAGATCCTGCTCGACGCCGAAGGGCCGGACAGCCCGGAAACTTTCTCCGGCGACACGATCGACGTCGGCGCGCTCGCCGAACAGTTCTTCGGGCTGGCGATCGATCCCTATCCGCGCAAGGCAGGCGCCTCGCTCGATGCCGCCGGCCCGAACGAGCCCGTCGAGAATGAATTCCAGCAAAAGCTGCGATCCTTGCTTGGAAAATCCTAAAACACGAAGCGATCGGAGAAAAGCCGGTTGTGCGGCAGCCCAAAACCGCTATTTTCGCCGAACCTTCGCGAGCCCCTGAATTTCGCGAGTTTCGTATTTCTTTCGCGGGCCATGTGCCCTGGCCCAAGCTAGTGAGATAAAGAAAGCGTGATCAGGATTTCCATCGATGCCATGGGTGGCGATCACGGGCCAAACGTGGTCATCCCGGCACTCATGACGGTCGCCGTCAGGCGTCCCGACATCCGCTTCGTCATCTATGGGCGCGAGGAATTGGTGCGCCCCGAACTCGCCAAATTCCCCAAACTGGCCGAGGTCAGCGAGTTCCACCATTGCGAAGTCGCGGTCAGGATGGATGACAAGCCGAGCCAGGCGCTGCGCCACGGCCGCTGGAAGTCGTCGATGTGGAAGGCTGTCGAAGCAGTCAAGAGTGGCAGCGCGCAGGCCTGCATTTCGGCCGGCAATACCGGCGCGCTGATGGCGATGTCGAAATTCTGCCTGCGCACGATGGCGACCATCGATCGTCCGGCGATCGCGGCGATCTGGCCCACGATGCGCGGCGAGAGCGTGGTGCTGGATGTCGGCGCCACCATCGGCGCCGATGCGCACCAGCTGATCGACTTTGCCATTCTCGGCACCGGCATGGCGCGCTCGGTGTTCGGCATCGACCGGCCGAAAGTCGGCCTGCTCAATGTCGGCGTCGAGGAGATCAAGGGACAGGAAGAGGTCAAGGAAGCCGGGCGCATGCTGCGCGAGGCCAACATGGCCTCGATGAATTATCATGGCTTCGTCGAGGGTGACGACATCGGCAAGGGCACGGTCGACGTGGTCGTCACCGAAGGCTTTGCCGGCAACATCGCGCTCAAGACGGCAGAAGGCACTGTGCGCCAGATCTCAGGCTATCTGCGCGCCGCGATGAACCGCACGCTGATGGCCAGGATCGGCTATGTCTTCGCCAAGGGCGCTTTTGACCGCCTGCGCGAAAAGCTCGATCCGGGCCGCTCCAATGGCGGTGTTTTCCTGGGTCTGAACGGCATCGTGGTAAAGAGCCATGGCGGCGCCGATTCGGACGGTTTCGCGGCGGCCATCGAGCTTGGCTACGACATGGTGCGCAACAATCTGATCGACCGCATCGAGGCCGATCTCGACCTGTTCCATGCGCGCAACCCGCATGCCCAGGCAAACAGGAAATCCGACGCCACCGTCGACGAAAAGGAATAGGAAAGAGCTTTGATCAGATCAGTCGTGCGCGGCACCGGTGCTGCGCTGCCCCGCCGCATCATGAAGAATGCCGATTTCGAAGGCATGGTCGAGACCTCGGACGAGTGGATCGCCCAGCGAACCGGCATCCGCCAGCGCCATATCGCCGCCGATGACGAGACGACGGCATCCCTGGGCGAGGCGGCGGCGCGCGCAGCGCTCGACAATGCTGGTCTTTCGCCTGCCGACATTGATCTGATCGTGCTGGCGACCTCGACACCCAACAACACCTTTCCGGCGACCGCCGTCGAGATCCAGAACCGGCTCGGCATGCATCACGGCTTTGCCTTCGACCTGCAGGCGGTGTGCTCGGGCTTCGTCTATGCGGTGACCACCGCCGACCTCTACATCAGAGGCGGCCTCGCCAAGCGCGTGCTGGTGATCGGCGCGGAGACCTTTTCGCGCATCCTCGACTGGAGCGACCGCTCGACCTGCGTGTTGTTCGGCGACGGCGCCGGCGCGCTGGTGCTGGAAGCGGATGAGGGCACTGGCGGCATTGCCGACCGTGGCGTGCTGGCGATGAGCCTGCGCTCCGACGGCGCCCACAAGGACAAGCTTTTCGTCGATGGCGGTCCCTCGACCACCGGCACCGTCGGCCATCTCAGGATGGAAGGCCGCGAGGTGTTCAAGCACGCCGTCGGCATGATCACCGACGTCATCGAGGCGACGTTTTCGCAGGCCGGCATAACCGCCGACGACCTCGACTGGTTCGTGCCGCATCAGGCCAATAAACGCATTATTGACGCTTCGGCCAAGAAGCTCGGGATTGCTGAGCAAAAGGTGGTGGTCACCGTCGATTTGCACGGTAACACCTCCGCTGCTTCCGTGCCGCTGGCGCTTTCGGTGGCCGTCGCCGACGGTCGCATCAAGAAGGGTGATCTCGTGCTCCTGGAAGCGATGGGCGGCGGCTTCACCTGGGGCGCGGTTCTCGTTCGCTGGTAAGTGCCGAACGGTCCGGTTTCGGTCCTTGACCTTGCCGGATCAATTACTTAGGCTCTGCCTTTACCTGTATCGATTTATGTTTTTTGAACTGATGGGACGGTCGCATGGGGGGAAAGACACTTACGCGCGCCGACCTTGCCGAAGCTGTTTACCGTAAGGTCGGCTTGTCACGCACTGAATCGGCAGAACTCGTCGAAGCGGTGCTGGACGAAATCTGTGAAGCCATCGTACGCGGCGAGACGGTGAAGCTGTCGTCCTTCGCCACCTTCCACGTCCGTTCCAAGAACGAACGCATCGGCCGCAATCCCAAGACCGGCGAGGAAGTGCCGATCCTGCCGCGCCGGGTGATGACCTTCAAGTCGTCGAACGTGCTGAAAAGCCGTATCCTGCGCTCGCACCAGAACAGCAAGGCCAAGGGCGGCAAATAGGTTCTGCCGCAGGCTTCGGTTGAAAACGCCGGGCCGTTTTGACGCCGGGCTTGAATATTGTTTCATAAACCGCTGAAATGATACCCGATTCGGCAGACTGGGCCGGATCGCCGTCCAGCGTGAGGATTTCGCCCATGGACAAGAGCCCCGACGCTTTCCGCACCATCAGCGAGGTCGCGGAGGATCTCGATCTGCCGCAGCACGTGCTGCGCTTCTGGGAAACCCGTTTCAACCAGATCAAGCCGATGAAGCGCGGCGGCGGCCGCCGCTACTACCGGCCACAGGATGTCGAACTGATCAAGGGCATCCGCCACATGCTCTACGACCAGGGTTACACGATCAAGGGCGTGCAGAAACTGCTGCGCGAGAACGGCAACCATTTCCTGGTCGCCATCGGCAATGGCGACATGGCTGCCGTCGAAGCGATCTCGCAGCGCAGGCAGGCCGATCAGGTGCCGCTGACGCCAGCCGCCCAGCCGCGCGGCATGGATGACGAGATGCTGGTCGGCCAGCCCAAGGTAAAACCCAGCCGCCGCTTTTTCGGCCTGGGCAAGACCGAGGAGGAAGGTCCGGTCCAGCCCGGCGCATCGAAACTGTCGCGCGACAACCGGGCCTTGCTGCAGGAGGCGCTGTTTGACCTCCTGGAGTGCAAGCGCCTGCTCGACCAGGTGCGCTAACCTTTCCGCTGCCTCGGGCAAGCAGACCGGAACCGGTTCTGCGGCCATGCGTTTGGCCTTCTCTCAAAAAGAAGGAAAACAATCATGGCATCGCTTTCGACCCTCTCCGATCTCGATCTCGAAAAGCAGGTCGCGACCCTTTCCAAAGAGCTCGCCGCCTTGCGCAAAGTCGTGGCCAAACGCGGCGGTGCTTACTACGAGGACGGGCGCGATGCCGCTTCGGACTATTATGGGCAGCTTGCCGACCTTGTCAGCGATGCGCTGCCGGCGATCAGGAAGCAGGGCAGGGCGATCGAAAAGACGGCGCGCGATCGTCCGGCAACAGCCGCTGCTGTTGGGTTGGTCGTGGTCGGCCTTCTCGCCAGCTTGTTGCTCAGCCGGCGCTAAAACAATTCACGAAAACAAAAAGAAAATGGCGGCCGTCCCGCGGACGACCGCCATTTCCCTGATCTGCGGCCGATTACTTGGCGAGCTTGATCTTGGCCTGCGGTGAAACCTGCGCGGTCTGGCTGCACTTGCCATAGACAGTGCCATTCTTGTCCGTGGCGTCGGTATAGGTGCCTTTGCACTCGATCGAGAGCACCAGGCAATGACCGGAGCCCTTGCAAACCGCGCCGCCGTCGCCCGTGGGATGCGTGCCGTTGGCGAAAGCCGAGGTCGGAACGGAAGCCGAACCGAAGGCCGAGACGATGAGGGCCGCGGCGAGCGTGATGCGCTTGAAGTTGGTCATTTGAGCATTTCCTTCTCTGGATCGAGGATCGCCACCATGGCGTCCTTCTGTGTTGGGATCGCCTTCTCGGCGTCCATGCCGGTTAGTGCGGCCTCCAAAGCAAAGGTTCATGCGTGGTTCGAATTTTCTTCGCGTTTTTTCGCGACGTCGATTTTTAGCCTTCGCCAACGGACGGCGCCTGGCGGGGCCGGCATCGATCATGCATTTTCGCGTGAAGGCCGCTGAGGTAGCGGCGCGGCATCCCATGCGAAGGTCACACCGTGGCGTGCCCAAATGGCCGGCCAAGACCGAGTCCGCGCCCGGCTCTTGTCAGGTGGCGGCAGCAGTCATTGCCGCCACTTGGCACCGCGCTTTCTGCCACTCCCGGCTGCGACTATAACGCCAGTCCAAAGGTACCGGCGGAGGAGACGGGCGTGGTCGCAAATTACATCGACGAGTTCATCATGTTCTGCGCTGGGCTGTGGATGACAGGCGTTGGTTTTGGGCTGCTCCAAAGTCCTTTTCAGGCCCAGAAAGGTCAGCAGCCATGGTGGCTGCAGGTCGCGAAGCATTTCAAATGGATGGGACCGCTTTTGATTTTGATCGCAATAGTGCTCGCGTTCGCGGCGCCGTCCTAGCGGGTTCCGACAGCATTGAGAGACCCGAGGTGTCCTGCAACTGGCAACCGCTGTGTTGTCGGCCTTGCGCCTGATACGTTGGTTGGGGTGCGCTGTGGTTGCTCGCGATCTGGCGCATCGGCGCCATCGAATCCTGCCTTCAGCTTTTCCACGTGTCGCCTGGCAAAAACCAACGGGAAGGCGGCCTTGGCGAGGACTCCAGGGCCAGCCTTCCCGTTGGGCAAGTCGGCCGTGTCAGGCCTTCTTGGCCTCCACCTTGTGGTGGTGGTGGTGGTGATGGTGACGGCGGTGATGCTTGTTGTGATGATGATGATGGTGATGCTTCTTGTGCAGCGATGCTGCGTCGGCGCTGCTGGCGCCGATGAGCGGCAGAGAGACAGCCAGGGCAAAAGCCAGCCCGAGAGCCGACAGGAGGGACTTCTTCATGACTTCGTTTCCTTTTCTGCGCGGGCTGAATTTGACCGTCACCGAGCAAGATCGGTCCCGGTGAACCCCGCAGTCATGACTATCGCCTCCGAACTTTTCGACAGTTTTTCCGGACTGTAGAATTTTGTTTCTGGATTGTGTATGGCGGCTTCGTCGGCAACTTACATCGGCGGAATGACGCCGTTGGTGCCGACAACGACCCGGCCCGCGGTCAGCTTGCCGTCGCTGCCGCGCTCGGCGTTGACGAACACCACAGCGCCAGGCTTGAGGTCGGCGGGCGTCGCCGGCGCGAAGGTCACCACCGGCGTCGTCTGCGGGATCGCGATCTGCTTTTTCTGGCCATTGTCGTAGGTCAGCGTCACCGTGCGACCTGCAATCTCGGTGACATCGGCGACCGTGCCGTTGGTCATCCGGCTGTTGGGCTCGAGATCCCACGGGCGGTCGCCTTCGCCGGCGCCCTTCAGCGCGGCCGGGAAGATCACCACCTCAAGCGCGCCGCTGCCGCCATCGGCCTTCGAAACAGAGGCAATGCCGAGGAAATCGCCTTGCTTGATATCCCCGGCATCCGCCTTGGCGACGCCGGAAATCTTCCACCCTTCAGCCAGCGCGATGGCGTCGGTAGCGCCTTCGCGGGTCTTCACCGTCAGCGTCGCTCCGGCAAAGGCGGTCACCGTGCCGCGAATGCGCACGGCCTCGGCGGCCTGCGCCGCGACCATGCTCGCGCCAGCGAGGCCTGAAATCGTGGCGAGCACGATGGCTGATGTCTTGAATGTCATGGATCTGATCCTCTTGGGAAAAGCTGGCCCGATGCGGCTGCCAGCAACATCAGGCTAACGCGCGAGCGGCGCAAAACCGCTGAACACTTCGGCGTTCGGCCCTTCAAAAGAACTTGATTGGGAGATCGGGGCGGAGATCCTATATGTGCCCTGGCGCCTGCGGTTTTGACGCCGGTTCACGATGCTGTGACGGTCGGTTTGGGCCTTGGCAAATCGCCGTCAAGCGGGCATTGTCCCGGCTCTCAGGCAACACCCTATCATTTGATCCAAAACTCTTTAGCCCCATGGAGTTGCCAATGCCCCAAACTGCAAAACACGAACCCTTCTCCAGGCTGGCGGCCGACGTTGCGCTCGAGCACCCCGGCCTCAAAGCCATCCGGGAGACAAAGGGATACAGTATTGAAGAGCTTTCCCTGACCTGCGGTCTGTCGACCAGCGAGATTGCCGACATAGAGAGCGGCAAGGACACCGATCCGACGAAACTTCGCCGGATCGCCGCAGCATTGCAATTGCCGGAAACGGCCCTGATCGATGCCCCGGCGCCCACGGCGCCTGTGGAAAACCGGTCCGTTTCATAAACAACGGCCAAGCGTCGTTCAACAAGCCCGCCATGGTTTGCCCTGGCGGGCTTGTTGCATTCGCCCAACGGCGAATGTCACTTCTTGCTCGGATCGTCCGCCGGGTTGACGTAGGTGATCGCGAACGGCCCCTCGCCATGAACCTGGACGATCGTAGCGCTTGTCGTCCAGGCGTAATGGTTCATTCCCTGTGGGGCTACGCCGAAGCCGCCGGCGGTCAGTTCGATGCCCTTGGTCTCGTCGAGCTTGTCGCCCATGCCGATATGAAAATTGCCGGAAATCACCGTCACATATTCCGAGGTGGGATGGTTGTGCGCGGCAATCCTGTAGCCGGCCGGCAGCTTCAACCGCAGCACGTAGATGCCATCCTTCGAGGGGTCCCCGGCGATGACAGCCATGTCCGCGCCGGCGGGCAAGACAGCAGGAGCAGGGCCCCATTTGATGGCGTCCGCGTTTATCGGCATGTCGTCGGCAAGCAGCGGCGCCGTCCCGATAAGCAGCAGCGCCAGAGCCGAGGCGAGCTTGAGCATGATGATCTCTCCGGTTGGTCGTGGGAGCACAGCATCAGCGCCGGCCCTGATCCATTGCGACCTACCAATGCAGCAGCCCGAACACATCTCCCGCACGGGGGATGCGCCTTGTGTTGCTGACATGCGGCGCGACCCGCCCGGCCTGGTACCGCTGCAGCCGTCGAGGGGCGGGGAGGTTGCCGCCGACCGAGCGTGAAGCTATCCAGTGTGAACGCTAACCGTTTTCGAATGGGACAATGCCGAGATGAGCCTTGAATCCGTGCGCGCCTTCCTGGCTGCCCATGCGCCCGATGTCGAAGTGCTCGTCACCGAAGCGAGTTCCGCGACGGTGGCGCTGGCGGCTGAGGCGCATGGCGTGGAGCCGGCGCAGATCGCCAAGACCATCTGCCTGCGCGTCGGCGGTGAGACCATGCTGATCGTGGCCGGCGGCATGTCGAGGCTCGACAACCGCAAATTCAAGGACCGTTTCGGCGGCAAGCCGCGCATGCTTGACGCCGACGAGGTTGTCGCGATTACCAGCCATCCCGTCGGCGGCGTCTGCCCATTCGGCCTGCCGGCGCCGCTGCCAATCTATTGCGACGTCTCGCTGCGCGCCTTCGATGAAGTCGTGCCCGCGGCCGGCGCCACCAACGCCGCTGTAAGGCTCAGCCCGCAGCGCATGGCACAGATTGTCGGCGCCGAATGGGTTGATGTGTGCCAGTAGCGAATCGTCGGCTGATTTCAGCAGGAGATTTCTGGGAGCAAAACGACTGCGAGCGCAGCTAGTAGAAGATTGAACGACCCATTATACGTGGCGGAATGAACGACGTTTTTGGTTACATCGCCTATGGTGAGAACGAGCTTTACCATCGCGGCGCGCTGCTCAGCGCCCTCAAGCTTTTGCACCATTGCCCGACCGCCAGAATAACTGTCGCAACGGACAGGCCTGAACTCTTTCGCGGTTATCCCATTGAGACAATGCTTATAACGACCGAACAGAAAGATCAGTGGTCTTTCGGTGGAAGCTATCATTTCGGCATCAAGGCCGGGACGATGCGTGAGCTTTTGCGGCGAGCTGATCGGCTGCTTTTCATGGACACCGACATGTACCCGGTGGGTGACCCGTCGAAGGGCTTCCACTCGATTTCTGCGATCCACTCCATCATGCGCCTGTGCGAAGGGAAGCACCGCATCTATCAACGTGCGCTGCCGGGCAAGAACATCAGCATCGGCGGCCAGGTTTTGACCGGCCAGGAGCCGATGTGGAACAGCGGCGTCGTTGGAATTCACCGAGAAAGCCTCAGTGCTATGGTTGACGCTTTCGCCGCTATCAAGGTGGTTCATGAGGTGACCGACACATGGGCGCCGAAGCAGTTTTGCCTCGGGGTAGCCCTTTCTCAAAATGGCCGAACCATCAGCCCGCATCGCCTGCCGATCCGGCACTACAACACCCGAGGCAAAAAGCAGTTCGCTGAGCCGCGCGTACATGCGTTCTTTAACGCTTACGGCTCGGTGCCAGTCGGCCAGCAGGTTGCAAAGGCCGGTAGATATCGTCTGTGGCGGACGCCCTTGGATTTGTGGCATCAGAAGCATAGGAAGTCACTGTGACGGGGTGGCTATGCATGAGGAATCCGTTTCGATCCAGGCTGCCCTCAAGCGTGATCCTCGGACGTCACACCTATGGGGTGAGCCGGAGGAAGGTGTTTGGAACGTCTGCCGCCACTCCGTTGACCATAGGGGCGTTCTGTTCGGTGGCCGGCAATGTCAGCTTTGAGTGTTCGGGGGGAAGTCACACGCCCTGGGCTGCAACCACATTCCCGATCCATAGCCGCTTGATGGAATCAGTTGATCCCACTGAGCACGGTGGCGAACCCGTGGGCATCACCATTGCCAATGATGTTTGGATCGGCCGCGATGCGCTGATCATGCCAGGCATTCACATCGCCGATGGCGCCATTGTCGCGGCCGGGGCCGTCGTCACCAGGGATGTGCCGCCATACGCCATCGTCGGCGGGGTCCCGGCCAAGCTCATCCGCTATCGCTTTTCAGATGATGTCATTGGGAAGTTGCTGGCGATCCGGTGGTGGGAATGGAGCGACGAGAAGATCAAGCAGGAGGCTGCTTTTCTTACCGGCCCGATCGAATTTTTCTTGGAGCGACATGCCGGTGCGACACCGTAAGAACGCATCTTGCTGGTCGCTGCAGTGGGGCTGAGAAATTGCATGGCCACTTGGGGGAAGCAGCTAGTCGCCTGTGTTGTTTGGTCGGAGTGGCCGGATTCGAACCGACGACCCCTTGACCCCCAGTCAAGTGCGCTACCGGGCTGCGCTACACTCCGGACCGCGCAAAGCCTTATATTTTCGAGAGTTGTGGCGCAAGGGCTAAAACGGCGCATGTGAACGAGCCGAACGAATATCACCTCGCTTGGCGACACCGTGCGGAATCGCGGCGGCTCTGCGGATAGCTGAGAAAGTGGGACGCACCCAAATATCCAGGCAAACGTTCAACAGTGAGCACCAACATCCAACTTGTCGATGAAGCACCAAGGGGATATGGCTCGCGCTCGAGCGACGAGAAAGGATTGGACGTGAACTCCTGCTTTTTTCTTGCGGCTGACGGGGGCTATTTTCCGTATGCATGCTTGACAGCGCGCAGAATATTGGACGTCTCGGCGGCGACGACGCCAGGCTTCATTCTTTACGTTGGCGCAGGCGACGATGACATGCGGGTGGCGCGGCGCCTGCTCAAGGGTCAAGTCGAACTGGTCGACGTTTCGTCGTTCATGGAGAAGGTGAGATCCGGATTTCGCGACAGCGGCATTGCCGCGTTCATTCGACTGTTTGCGGACCAGATACCTGAATTCGAAGCTTATGATCGTATCGCGTACACGGACTGCGACGTGTTGTTCAACCGAGACATTGGCGACCTGACAGGCCAGAAGCTTCAGGCCCCGCTGCTGGCGGCCCACGATGATTATATGTATTTCCTGCCGACCTATCGGCAGAAGCTCTCGATGCAGCCGGGAGCTCCGTACTTCAATTCGGGCGTGCTGCTGTTTGACATGATATCTGTGCGTGCCCAATCGCTTTTGGAGCATACCCGTCAAGTCGCCATTGAGAAAAAGCTGAACGACCAGAACGCGCTAAACATCGCTTTCGAAGGCAAGTGGCAGACGATGCATCCGAACTGGAATTTGATGTCCAACTACACGAAAGAGTATCGATTCTCTCAGGCATACGCCCGGCATTTTTCAGGCAGCAAGCCATGGGGAGGCCAGGTCGGCGTAGAGCTCGACGCCTTGGCGGTCTATCGCGACCTTGCGAAGGACACGCCTTGGCTTCAACGCTTTCGTCAACGCATTCCATTCGAGCGGGGCGTGCTGAAGAGGCTGGGGCGCCGGATCGATGCCGCTCGGGGGCTTCTGCTCAACGATAAGAGAAAAAAACGGCGGGCTTACTATGATGGCCGCAAGACCCACAAGATCTATGCGGAGCAAGCTGATTCCGGGGCCCTGGCCGTCAGTTTCCCAGAAGTACTGGGAGGGTTCGCTTGAGCCGCTACGACGGGCCACAGTCAACGGGCGGGCATTGTAGCATGCAACAGAGATCATGTTTCTTTTTTGCTGCCGACCAAAAATTCTTCCCCTTTGCCTGTCTGGCGGCTCGCCGCGTCCTGGATGTTTCGGCACCGGTCGACGGCTTTATCCTGCACACTGGCATGATCTCCGCCGAAGACCGGTCTGCCGGTGAGCGTTTGCTCGATGGGAGGATCGGCATCATCGACGTGACGAAATTCATGGAGGCGACGAACTTCAACCGTGGAACGCATCCCACCCTTGCGACCTACATCAGGCTGTTTGCCGATCAATTGCCTGAATTCGAGCCATACGACCGCATCGCCTATTCAGACGCCGACGTGCTTTTCAACCGATCGATAGCCGATCTCTGCAACACCCCGCTCAATGCACCGTTGCTGGCGGCTCACGACGAGCAGAGTTACTTCGATGCAAAGTACAGGCAACATCTGCCGATGCAGCCTGGAGCGCCGAAATTCAACGCCGGCGTTCTTCTCTTCAACATGCCCCTGCTCAGGGCTGAGGGGCTTCTGGAGCGCACGCGGCAGCTGGCGTCCGAGCATGTCTACGGAATGGATCAGGGCGCATTGAACGTGGCCTTCGAAGGCCGATGGCAGACGATGCACCCGTTCTGGAACGTGATGACCAACTACAGCAGCCAGATCCCTTTCAGCAGGTGCTATGCGCGGCACTTCGCGTGGGGCAAACCTTGGGAGCCTCGGCCAGCCGGTGTCGAGGTCGACGCCATGGCTGTCTATCGCGACCTGGCGAAAGGCACCCCCTGGGCCGGACGTTTCAGCCGCAGCTGGCCGTTCAAGAGAGGGTTGATGAAGAATTTTGGCCGCAAGTTCGATGCCATCAGCGGCATCTTGTTGAACGACGAGAAGCGCAAACGCAGGGCGCGGTTCGACGCCGAAAAGGTCAGCGCCATCTTTGCCGATCACGCCAACAAATCGATGCTGGCAGTGCGGTATCCCGAGCGGGTGACCGGTATCGCGAGATAGACGAATCGTCGGTTCCGAAGGCGAAGTCATCCGAACTCGGCGGCTTTCCCATCGGTTCGGATTGCGGCCACCGCCCGCAACCCGCGCTGATGCCTGTATTCCAGCGCGATCGCGCCCCAGATTAGGCCGAGCAGCAGGTAGACATGGCGCCAGTGGTCGATGTCGATGAAGGTGCCGAGCCCGATATTGCCGATGAAAGCGACGTAGGCGCAGAGCAGATAGGGCTGCCACGGCCGGTCGCGCAAAAGAATGCGGAAGCCGGCGGCGATCGTCCACAGCGTCAGCGACAGGAACGAGACGAAGCCGAGCCAGCCATAATCCATCAACGTCTTCAGCCAGATGTCGTGCGTGTCTTCGCCGAAAATGGTGCCGAACACCAGCGGGCCGATGCCGAGCGGATGTTCGAGCACCATCTGAAAGCCGATCGTGTAGCGGGCGAAACGGCCAAGGCGCGCCGTGTCGTAGCTCTGTTCGAGCTGGGCGCGGCTGGAAAACATCTCGCCGACGCCGGGCAGCTGCAGGATGACGATCATGGCGACCACCAGCAGGGTGACGGCGGCAATGGTCATGACGATGACGCGCAGCCGGAACTTGCCGCTGTTGCTTTGCAGGAACAGGACGCCGGTGAGCAGGATGGCCGAGACGGCGAACATGCCCCAGGCGCCGCGCGAGAACGAAAAGAAGATGCCGGCGGTGATGATCAGCAGCGGCACCGCCAGAAGCGGCATGCGTGCGATCGACCCGGTCAACAGGAGATAGAGCAGGTAGATGCCGGGCAGCACCAGGAACGGCCCGAACACGTTCGGATCCTGGAAGGCGCCCTGGGCGCGGTCGTATCTGGTGAAGATTTCAGCGCCCGGGAAAGCGTGGAAATAGCCGGCAATGCCGAGCAGCGAGGTCACCACCGCGGAGACGACATAGGCGATGAAGATCAGCCGGTAGAGGCCGGGCTGCACCGCCGTCACCGACGAGAAGAACACCGCGGTGAACGCGAGAAACAGCGAGACGGCGAGATAGAGCGGTGTGTTGGCGAGATCGGCCATCTGCGTCATGGCAATCATGCCGCCGATGTTCATCGTGATCAGCAGCACGAGCAGCGGCACGGCGGCGCGCGATATGCGCAGGCCAAACAGCACCCACACCCCGATCAGCCCGAGCATGAAAAGATCGTAGGGCGCCGGTTCGTCGATGACGAAGCCTGACAGGAAGACGCCGAAAAACACCGCGCCCGAGGATATCAGCGCGATCAGCTTGGCATTGACCGCAGCCTGCGGCACATCATGGGAAATCGCGCTCAATAGGCGTTTTCCGTGTTGAGCAGCCGCAGCGGCGTCATGAGCAGGATGCGCAGATCGAACAGCATCGACCAGTTCTCGATGTAATAGAGGTCGTATTCCGTGCGCATGCGGATCTTCTCATTGGTGTCCATCTCGCCGCGCCAGCCATTGATCTGCGCCCAGCCGGTAACGCCGGGCTTGACCTTGTGGCGGGCGAAATAGCCGTCGACCACCTCGTTGTAGAGAAGGTTGTGCGACTGCGCGGCAATCGCATGCGGGCGCGGACCGACCAGTGACAGCGTGCCGAACAGCGAGTTGAAGAACTGCGGCAGCTCGTCGATCGAGCTCTTGCGGATGAAGCGGCCGACGCGGGTGACGCGCGGATCGTTCTNTGAAGAACTGCGGCAGCTCGTCGATCGAGCTCTTGCGGATGAAGCGGCCGACGCGGGTGACGCGCGGATCGTTCTTGGTCACCGTCTGCTTGGCGGTCGGGTCCGAGCGGTCGGTATACATGGAGCGGAATTTGTAGACTTCGACGATCTCGTTGTTGAAGCCGTGCCGCTTCTGCTTGAACAGCACCGGACCCTTGCTGTCGAGCTTGATGGCGATGGCCGTCGCCAGCATCACCGGTGAAAACAGGATGATGCCGATCAGCGAGAAGACGATGTCGAAGGCGCGCTTGGCGACCGAATCCCAGTCGTTGATCGGCCTGTCGAAGATATCGAGCATCGGCACCGAGCCGATGTAGGAATAGGCGCGCGGGCGAAACTGCAAAGCGTTCGAATGCGCCGAGAGCCGGATGTCGACCGGCAGCACCCAGAGCTTCTTCAGCAGCTGCAGCACGCGCGTTTCGGCAGTCAGCGGCAGCGACACGATCAGCATGTCGATGCGCGCGATGCGAGCGAATTCCATCAGCTCCGAAATGGTGCCGAGCTTGGGATAGCCGGCCACGATCGGCGGCGAGCGCTTGTCGCCGCGGTCATCGAAGATGCCGCAGATGCGGATGTCGTTGTCTGGCTGCTTCTCGACCGAGCGGATCAGCATCTCGGCCGCCTTGCCGCCGCCGACGATGACGGCGCGGCGTTCCATGCGGCCGTTGCGCGCCCAGCGCCGGATCAGCTTCGACATCACCAGCCTGAGGCCGAACAGCAGAAGCAGGCCGACGACAAACCAGGTGCCGAACAGCAGACGCGAATAATCCTCCGACATTTTCATGATGAAGGCCGTCAGCGCCATCAGCGCGAAGGTGCCGGCCCAGACCATCAGCACGCGGCCGAGATTGGAGATCGGTCGCATCAAGGCGGAGATCTGGTAGCAATCGCTGACGTCGAGCAGCACCACGGCCACGAATGACGCCGCGGCAATGGTCAGCGGATATTGCCAGGCGAGATAGTTGAAGAAGCCGACAAAGTGGAAGTAGAGCGCGAGCCCCGACAGGAACAGCAAGCCGAATTCGACGATGCGCAATACGCCGCTGACCATGACCGGCGACATCGTATCGCGCCGGTATTGCGAGGCGACCTGGCGGGCAACACTGTTCATGCCGCCGGGCGTGGGGCTCTCGGCAGGACTGTCGAATTTGCGCACCGCATCGGCCGAAAAGCGGCGCGTGGGGTCGGTCTCGTTCATCGGGTTCCCACAAGCTTCCGCGATGACGATAGCAGAAAGAGAGCTAAAAAAACCTTGAGACAACTTGTGGTTTTGGACGGTCGTCTATCTGTTGAGCGCGGCGAAATAGGCCTTTTCGATTTCGGCGGCCATCACATCGGCGCCGAATCGCGCCCTGAGGCTGGCCGTATCGGGCATGGCGCGCCGGTAGGCGTCGAGATCGCGCAGCGCTTCACCCATCTTGTCGCCGAGTTGGCGCGGATCGGGACGGATCAGGGCAGGGGATCCCTCCCCGAAGATTTCGGGAATGCCGCCGACGGCCGTGGCGATCATCGGCCTGCCGGCCGCCAGCGTCTCCAGCACGATATAGGGCATGGCTTCCGCGCGGGAGGGGACGACGACCAGATCGGCCAGCGAAAATGCCTCCCTGGCCGGCATCGGCGGCAAGAAGCGGACCTGTTTTCCGAGGCCCAGCCGTTTCACCTGCGCATGGTAGCGCGGCAGGTCGTCGCCATCGCCGACCATGACCGCGGTCAAGCGGCGCTCTAGCTGGGACCCGGCCAGCACCAGCGCGTCGATGAAAATGTCAGGCCCTTTGAGGTCGCGCATCATGCCGATGTAGAGCAGGTCGGCCGCGTCGGGCTGTGCGACCACCGGTTCGAACTCGGCGGCGCGCAGGCCGTTATAGACCAGCGTGTTCGGGATAGGCGGTTCGCCGACCTTCCTGCGATAGGTGCGCCGCTCATAGTCGGAGACGAACAGCAGGCAGTCGGTGAAGCGCGCCATGAAGCGCTCGATCGCGAAGAACAGCTTCCCGGTCGTCGTCGTTTCATCATAGTGGAGGGAGCCGCCATGCGGCGAATAGAGGCGGGCTACGCGAGACCTAGATACCCGCAACAATGAGCCGAACAGACGGGCATAGGCGCCACCTTTGGCGCCATGTCCGTGCAACACGTCCGGCTGCAATTCCTTGATGATCCTGTAAGTGCGCCAGGCCGAGGCGAAGTCGCCCGGCCCGACATGGCGCTGCATCGGCGTGCGATGGATGCCGAGCGCCAGGCTGTCCTTCATCTGGTCGAACAGGCGTTCCTCGTATTCGCCGCCGGTGGTCGAATCGCAGACGATGCCGACAACATGTCCGGCGGCGAGCTGGGCCTCCGTCAGGTCGCGCACATGCCGGAAGATCCCGCCGACGGGTGAGCGAAAGCAGTGGACGATCCTGAGCTGGTCCGCCACGTTGATGTCAGAACAGGCGTTCGCGAACGTAGACCGTGTCGCCCGGCAGCAGCGGATCGGAGGTAACCACCCGGCCTGTCATCACCTTGCCGTTGATGTCGCGGGTGATGTCGACGCTTTCCTGGTTGGCGCGCGGCGAGAAACCGCCGGCAATCGCGATGGCCTTCTGCACGGTGAGGCCCGGCACGTAGGAATACTGGCCGGCGGCGCCCACTTCGCCCATGACGAAGATCGGCCGGTAGCGATCGATCTCGACCGACACGTCGGGGTCGCGCAGATAGCCTTGGCGCAGTTTGTCGGCGAGCGCTTTTTCCAGCTGCTGGGCCGTGTGGCCGCGCGCCGGCACCGCGCCGACCAGCGGGAAGGACATGTAGCCGGACTGATCGACACTGTAGGTGTTGGTCAGACCGTCCTGTTCGAACACGGTGACGCGGACACGGTCGCCGGCGCCGAGCCGATAGGGCTGGTCGAGTACCTCGTGGAAGGCCGCCGGCGTCGGCCGGTAGCTGGAGCAGCCGGCGAGCATCGACACGGCCAGCAGAGCGCGAAACAGACCAGCAGCGCTTTTCATGATCGGACACACACCTTCGTCGCTATGGCCGCCAGGACACGGCGGCAAACCTTAAGGATCTGGGTTCGTTATCATCCTGTTAGGGTTAATGGCCGGTAAAGGGACGCGGCCGATTTGGCGGCAATCGACAAAAAGCCGTATAGTTTTGCTGGCTTTGTTTACCGGATGTCAGCAAACCCTAACAGCTGCTTACCGCGATCTTAACGGCTGAGTTACCATAGTTGTTTACGCTACCATCTAGCCTCATGTCCGGAGCAGGAATGCATGTCTGACCAGTCCGCGGCCGCAGATGTCGATGTCGACCTGAGACAGCTCTTCGCCAGCCTGGCGCGGAACTGGCTGCGCATTCTTGTGATCACGCTTCTCGTCACTGGTCTCGCCTTCGCGTTCGCGTGGCTTGCCACGCCGCATTATAAGGCCACGACGCAGCTGAAAATCCAGTTGAGCGAATCGGCCTTTACGCGGCCTGCCGGCACCAATGAAGACGACAAACCTGTGCTCGATGCGGAAGGTGTAGCAACCGAGGTTCAGGTCATTTCCTCGTCCGACATTCTCAAGCAGGTGGCTGCCGACCTTAAGCTGGGCGACAAGCCCGAGTTCAACTATGCGCTCGGCATGTCGCCGGTCACCCGGCTCCTGGTCATTGCCGGGCTGAAGAGCGATCCGGAAGAAATTCCGCTCGAAGAGCGCGTGCTGACGAAGATGCGCGACAAGCTCAATGTTTATGGCGTGGAAAAGACCCGCGTCATCGCCGTCGAATTTTCCTCTGAAGATCCCCAGCTTGCCGCTGACATTCCGAACGCCATCGCCAAGGCCTACCTGGCCTATCAGGCGGACGCCAAGACCAAGTCGAACGCCGCCGCGACCGCCTTCCTCGGGCCGGAAATCGACGATCTGCAGAAGCAGGTCAGGGATGCAGAGGCCAAGGTCGCGGCCTTCCGCTCCGCTCAGTCGGACCTGTTGATGGCTGGCAACAATTCGGTGCTGGCGACACAGCAATTGTCCGAACTGTCGAGCGAGCTGTCGCGTGTGCGCGCCAGCCGCGCCTCGGCTGAGGCAACGGCCGAAAGGGTGCGCCAGGCCCTGCAGAATGGCGGTTCGCTGGACGCTGTACCCGAAGTGCTGTCTTCCGATCTGATCCAGCGGCTGCGCGAGCGTCAGATCGAGCTCAGAACCAACATCGCCGATCTTTCCACCACTTTGCTCGACAACCATCCGCGCCTGCGGGCGATGAGGTCGCAGCTAGCCGATCTCGACGGTCAGATCCGCAACGAGGCGCAAAAGATCATGCGCGGGTTGCTGACGCAGGCGCAGACCGCCCAGGCGCGCGAAAACCAGCTGATATCGGACGTCAACAAGCTGAAAGCGGCGTCGTCGCGCGCCGGCGAGGAGCAAGTCCAGCTGGATGCGCTGCAGCGTGAGGCGAACGTCCGGCGCCAGCAGCTTGAATCCTATATGGCGAGCTTCCGCGAAGTGTCCTCGCGCAAAAACTATCTGCCGGTCGATGCCAGCGTGTTTTCCGAGGCGCGCGTGCCGTCGGAACCCTATTTCCCCAAGCTCGTGCCGATCGTCGGCGCCGCCTTCGTCGGCTCGCTGGTTCTGATGTCGGTCATCACGCTGCTGCAGGAGCTGTTTTCGGGCCGCGCCATGCGTCCGGCCCCAGGGGCGCGCTTCGAGCGTATCGAGCAGGTTGCGATGCCGGCAATGTCGGCGCCGGTAGTCGACCCGGAACCGGCTCCTGAGGTCGTGGAAGTGGACGATCAGCCGACGACCATGGAGTCTGAACTGGCGCCAAAGCCCGAGCCGGCTCCTGCAGTGCAGGAGGACGCAGCGATCGCCGGTTCCGAACCGCAAGCCGAACCTGAACCTGTCCGCTCCAGCCTTGGCGAGATCGATGTCGAGAAGGCGGCGGAGAAGCTGATCGCCAGCGGTGCTGCGCGCGCCATCTTCGTCTCGCCCGAAGGCGATGAGGCCGCGGCCTCGGCAGTGCTGGTAGCGCGCGAAGTCTCCGACGCTGGCCTGCGCGTGCTGCTGCTCGATCTCACGGCGTCAGGTGCCGCCTCGCGGCCGATGCTGGACAGCGGACTTTTCCCCGGCATCACCAATCTGCTGGCTTCGGAAGCGCAGTTCAGCGACGTCGTTCACGCTGACCTCTATTCCGACTGCCATGTCGTTCCCGTCGGCACCGCCGATCCGGTTCGCGCCATGCGCGCCGCCGACCGGCTGCCGATCATCATGCAGTCGCTGACCACCGCCTATGATCTGGTCATTGTCGAATGCGGACCGGCCGATGCGCAAGGCATCAGCCGACTGGTCGGCGACAGCACTGAGGTCTTCATGTCCATGCTGCAGGCGGACGATGAGGTGGCGCAGGCCGCCGTCGAGCTGATCGAAAGCGGCTATCCCGACCTCACTCTGGTGACGCCGATCGGCCACGAGACGCCGGGTAACCCCGTGCCGGGACGACGTAGCGCCGCCTGAGACATCAGACAATTCGACTTAGGCGGCGCTACTACGGATCGGCTCGTCCATCGCCCGCCGGCTCCCAAAAAACCAAGCCTGTCAGTCGGCGCCGGGATCTACCCCAACTCCAGGGTCGTCACGCCAAATATTCGGCGCGAGTCGACCTTCGGAGGCGGGCCCTTGTACATGCGCGTGGTGGTGAAGGTCGGCCTGAAACCAATTGCTGAAAGCGCCGCGGTGAAATCGAAATTTTCGGCAGGAACGTCGATATGCAGGTCGACACCTTCGCATGCGGCAGCCAGACTGCCCATGAGCTGCATCGCCGTCTCGGTGTCGTCCGCAAACAGCGGGCCGATCTTGTAACCCGAACGGCAGGGACGAGCCACGGCGTAGCCTATGGTGCCGAGTGAACTGATCGCGGCGAACCCGCAATGCGGCGGCTGCGCCCAGCGGTGCAGGAAGGCTCGTCGAGGCGCGGGGAAACAGCGGGCGTCATAGGCGATGATGTCGGGCACGAGTTGCGTGGTTATCATGCGCACCCCTTCGCTTCGGACGGGCGGGGTCGCGATACGGCCGCTGAAGCGGATGGTTTCGTACGCCGAGCTGAATCCCGTGCGGCGATAATTCGCCAGCTGCGCGGCGACCCCGTCGAGGCCGACCGTTCGGCCGGCCAGCCTGGCCATGCCCGCATTCCAGACTGCTTTGCCATGGCCTTTGCCGCGCATGTCTGGTCGGCAGATGTAGAGACCGATGAAACCGAAGTTGCCGCCATAGGCGACAGCCGAGATGGCGGCGGTCATCTCGTTGTCGACAAAAGCGCCGATGAACCCTTCAGGATCGGTTGGCCGGAACGCGGCGGCATCATCAAGGCCAGGGTTCCAGCCTTCAGCCGCCGCCCAGTCGATGAGAACGGTCAGTTCCGGCGGAGACAATGCGCGGACGGTAGGCTTCATAGCGTTCACTCCGCGGCGACCACCCCCGGCGAGAAGGATTTCAGCACGCCGCGATAGGGCTTGGCCAGCGGACTGGCATAGGAGCCGCGCTTCGAGGTCGACAGGCCCAATGCGATCAGCGCCTCGGCCTGTTTGAGGGCGGCGCCGACGCCGTCGATGACGGGCAGGTCGAACTCTTGCTGCAGCCGGTGTGCCAGGTCGGCCATGCCGGCGCAGCCGAGCACGATGGCCTCGGCGCGGTCTTCCGCTATGGCGCGGGCGATCTCGGCGCGCAGTTTCTCGACAGCGCCGGAAGCAGCGTCTTCAAGCGAGAGTACGGGAATGTCGGCGGCGCGCACGCGGGCACGCCCGGCCATGCCGTAGCGGTGCACCAGCCCCTCGACAGGGACACGCGAGCGTTCGGTGGTCGTCACCACTGTGAAGCGCTGGGCAATGTAGGAGGCGACACTGAGTGCGGCCTCGCAGATGCCGATGACCGGAATAGAGGCCATGGCGCGTGCCGCATCCAGGCCGGTATCGTCGAAGCAGGCGATGATGGCGGCCTGAGCCCCGGCACGTTCGCCGGCGGCGATCTCCATCAAAAGGCCGGGCACGGCCAATGCCTCGTCATAATAGCCCTCGATCGAGGCAGGACCCATCGAGGAGGTGACCGCGATCACCTCGGTCCCGGCGCCGGCAACGGCGCGCGCCGCCGCCGCGATCGTCTCGGTCATGCTCGCCGTCGTGTTGGGGTTCACCACCAGTATCTGCACGATCAAACCCTGGCCCGCTTGCGGCCGACATAGAGGATGGCGCCCAGTGTGGCCAGGATCACCAGGAAGGAGAACACGGTGGTGACCGTGCCCAGCGCATAGAGCACCGGCGTCGTGACATTGGTGGTCATGCCGTAGATCTCGAGCGGCAGCGTGTTGAAGGTGCCCGACGTCATCAGCGTGCGGGCGAACTCGTCATAGGACAGCGTGAAGCCGAACAGGCCGACGCCGATCAGGCTCGGCGCGATCATCGGCAGCACGACATGGGCGAAGGTCTGCCAGGAGTTGGCGCCCAGGTCACGCGCTGCTTCCTCATAGGCGGGCGAGAAGCGGTTGAAGACGGCGAACATGATGAGCACGCCGAAGGGCAAGGTCCAGGTCAGGTGCGCGCCGAAGGCCGATGTGTACCAGGCCGGGCGGAAGCCGACCTGCTGGAAGACGACGCCGATGCCGAGCGAAATGATGATCGAGGGTACGACGAGGCTGGCGACCGCCAGGTAGAACAAAGCGGTGGCGCCACGAAATTTTTGCCGGAAAGCGAGCCCTGCCAACAGCGACACGACGACGGTGACGATCATCACCATGAGGCCGAGCACGAGCGAGCGCTTGAAGCTGCCGCCGAAATCGCCGACCGCCTGGCGCTCGAACAGATTGGCGAACCAGTGCAGCGACATGCCATTGAGCGGGAAGGTGAGGCCGCCGGTCTCGCCTTGGAAAGAAAGGATCAGGATCGCCGACAGCGGGCCATAGAGGAACAGCACGAACAGAGTGAAGAAGACCGCAAGCACATAGAATTCGAGGGTGCGTTTTTCGTGGCTCACCTCAGAGCTCCTTGCGGATATCGACGATGCGCAGGATGCCGGCGACCATCAAGAGCACCAACACCAGCAACACCACGGCATTGGCGGCGGCTGCGGGATACTGCAGCAGCGACATCTGGTTCTTCATCATCAGTGCGACCGACGCGCTCTGGCCGCCCGACATCACCTGCACAGTGGAGAAATCGGCCATCACCAGCGTGACGACGAAGATGGTGCCGATCGCCATGCCGGGCCTGGCCAGCGGGATGACGACGTTCCACAAGACCTGCCAGCCGGACGCGCCGGCATCGCGCGCGGCCTCGACCAGCGAGCGGTCGATGCGCATCAACGTGTTGAAGATCGGCGTTACCATGAACAGCGTGTAGAGATGCACCATGGCCAGCACCACGGCGAATTCCGAATAGAGCAGCCATTCGATGGGTTTTGGCACCAGCCCCAATTGCACCAGCGTCGAGTTGATCAACCCGTTGCGGCCAAGCACCGGGATCCACGAGATCATGCGGATGATGTTGGAGGTCAGGAACGGCACCGTGCAGACAAGGAACAGCACCATCTGCATGGCGGTGGTGCGGATATGGAAGGCGAGGAAATAGGCGACCCAGAAGCCGATGAACAAAGTCAGAGCCCAGACGATGGCAGCGAATTTGATGGTGTTGAGATAGGTCTTCCAGGTGACCCATGATCCCAGCACGTCGGAATAGTTCGTCGTCAGGAAATCCGGATACATGGCGGCGAAGTCGTAGTCCCAGAAGGAGACGACGACGATCATGATGATTGGCAAGAGCAGGAACGCACCGAGGATGACCGCCAGCGGCGCCGATTGCAAATAGGGCGTGACGGCGCCAAGGGAGACGCGGCGGCGTCTGGCGGGCTTGGCTGCTGCGATGGCGGGGCGTTCGAGCGCGACTGTCATTGGGAAAATCCTCCGCGTGATCGCGATGACTTGCGATCCTTCGCGCCCCCCTCTGTCCTGCCGGACATCTCCCCCACGAGCGGGGAGATCGAACTCTCATAACGGCCTTCGCCAAACTCCAACGTTGCTAACGAAGAGCCGGCCATGACGCTGCCAATCTCCCCCCAAGTGGGGGAGATGTCCGGCAGGACAGAGGGGGGCGCGAAGGATCGCAACATCACAGTGAACGCGTCCGCTCTACGCCGCGATGAATTCGTTCCAGCGCTTCACCATGTAGCGGTCCTCGTCCATGACCGAGTTCCAGCAGGCGACTTTGCCCATACGCTCTTCGAAAGAGCCGCCGTCGCGCACGGCGCCGGCCTTTTCCATGACGGTGCCGTCCGGCGCCTTGATCTCGCCCTTGGCCGGCTTGCCTTCGATCCAGTAGCCCCATTCGTCCTCGGACATGAACTTCTTGGCCGAGACCATATTGGCGGAATAGTAGCCCTGGCGGTTGAGATAGCCGCCGACCCAGCCCGACGTATACCAGTTGATGTATTCGTAGGCGGCGTCGAGCTCGGCGCCCTTGAGATGGGCGGCAAGGCCAAGGCCGCCGCCCCATGAGCGATAGCCCTCCTTGAGCGGCTGGAAGCGGCATGCGATGCCTTTGGAGCGCACGGCAGCGACGGCCGGCGACCACATAGACTGGATGACCACTTCGCCCGATGCCATCAGGTTGACGCTCTCGTCGAACGACTTCCAGAAGGCGCGGAACTGGCCGGCCTGCTTGGCCTTGATGAGGAAGTCGATCGTCTTGTCGATCTCTTCCTTGGTCATGTTGCCCTTGTCGGCATATTTGATGTTGCCTGTGGCCTCCATGATCATGGCCGCATCCATGATGCCGATGGACGGGATGTTGAGGATCGCGGTCTTGCCTTTGAAGGCCGGGTTCATGATGTCGGCCCAGGTGGTGATGTCGCGGCCGACGAGGTCGGGCCGGATGCCTAGCGTATCGGCGTTGTAGATCGTCGGCACCATGGTGAACCACTTGGTCGGCGCCTTGGCGAAGGTCTTTGAGTCCTGCGCTTCGACATAGCCGACCGTGTGCGGCGCGGTGCCCTGGGCAATGATGCTGTCGGGCGTCAGCTTGCCGGTTTTGAACAACGGCACCAGTTCGTCGTAGTATTTAAGCTTACTGACATCCATCGGCTGCAGCACGCCGCTCGGGAACACCTTCTTGCAGATCCAGTATTCGATGTCGGCGATGTCATAGCTGTCGGGCTGGGTCACGGCGCGCTGGGCGGCCGCGTCCGAATCGGTCGCCGTCATTTCCAGCGTGATGCCGAGGTCGGCCTTGCACTTGTCGGCGATCGCGTTCAGGTTCGACACGCCGGTGCCGAACTGGCGCAGCGTGATGTTGGACTGCGCCCAGATGGTCGGGAAGCCTGTAATGGCGCCCGAGCCTGCGGCGAGGCCGACGGCGGCCGCACCTGTCTTGAGCAACGAACGGCGCGAAATTCCGGTCTTTGTTTCTACTGTTTTTGTCATTCCTATTTCCCTGTTTTTGTTTTGCTTCGTTGAATTCATGAATGAAGGCGGCCGAGGACGATGGCGTCCTCGGAATCCCAGGCGAGCGGTACGGCGTCGCCAAGGGCGACGGGTTTGGCGAAGAAGTCGGAATCGTCGATGATAACGGTGAAATCGTCGATGCCGCCGCCGGTGACCGACAGCTTCACCGTGGCGCCGCGATATTCGATGTTGGAGACGATGCCGGTGAAGCCGAGGCCGGGAGAGGGTGCTTCGCCGATGCGCACATGGTCGGTGCGGATGGCGATGTCGATCGGCGTGCCCACCTCCTGGCCCGCCTCCCGGCCTTGCCCGCGGGCGGCGAGCGAGGCGCCACCATTGACGTCGAAGACGACCATGCCGTCGCGCGCGCCGGTGACCCGGCCGGAGATGACATTGTGGTCGCCCATGAAGCGCGCGACGAAGGCGGTGGCCGGCCTTTCGAACACATCTCGTGGCGGCGCAGCCTGTTCGATGCGGCCGTCATTCATCACCACGATCAGGTCCGCCAATGCCATGGCCTCCTCCTGACTGTGGGTGACGTGGACAAAGGTGATGCCGAGCGAGGTCTGCAATTTCTTCAGCTCGGCGCGCATGCGTATCTTCAGGAACGGGTCGAGTGCCGACAGCGGCTCGTCGAGCAGCAGCGCCTCGGGATCGGTGATCAGAGCGCGGGCGAGTGCAACACGCTGCTGCTGGCCGCCGGAAAGCTGCGCCGGCCGGCGCGTCGCATAGGCCTCCATCTGCATCAGCTTGAGCATGTCGAGCGCCTTGGCACGGCGCTGCTCCTTGTCGACGCCCTTCATCTTCAGGCTGAAGGCGACATTGTCGACAAGGTCGAGATGCGGAAACAGCGCATAGGACTGGAACATCATCGCCGTGCCACGCTTTGCCGGCGGCAGGTCGGTGACGACAATGTTGCCGAGGCGGACATCGCCCGACGAAATGCTTTCGTGGCCGGCGATCATGCGCAGCGTCGAGGTCTTGCCGCAGCCGGAGGGGCCAAGCAGGCAGCAATAGGTGCCTGCCGGTATTTTCAGGCTGATGGCCTCGACGGCAGTCGTCGTTCCGTACACTTTCGAAACGGAGACGATGTCGATCTCGGCGGCTTTGGACATTCAGGCTTCCCCGTTTGGTCGCATTAACCAATGCATTATGCGTGCCAATCGGCGGCAATCGGCCCAAGCGTTTGAATCGACAGCGAAATCGGGGTTCTTGCCCACTGCCTAGCCGGTAGGCTATCTTGTGCATTGCACAAATTATGGGCGATTGTGCGCGATCTGCACAAGAATCGTATGCAATCTTTTTTGGCTTCGTGTCCACTTTGCCTCTCGTGCGCAGGCGACGAGTCGCGCTAGAAGAGGCTGGGAACCATCATCGCCATGAACATTGCCGATCAGATCCATTCCGCCGACAGCGCCAACCAGGATCGCGCCCAGGCGATTCGCGACAATCTGCGGGACGCCATCGTCGACCGTCGGCTGACGCCCGGCACCAAGCTGTCGGAAGGCGAGGTCGGCACGCTGTTCGACGTCTCGCGCACCGTCGCGCGCGCGGCGCTGCAGATGCTGTCCTTCGAGGGGCTGGTGCGTACCGAGCGCAACCGTGGCGCCTTCGTCGCCAACCCTTCGCCCGAGGAAGCGCGCCAGGTGTTCGCATCGCGCCGGCTGATCGAGCCGGGCATAGCCATTGCCGCCTGTGGGCGGGTCACAGCCACCGATATCGCTGCGTTCCGCGCGCAGCTCGACGAGGAAGGCCGCTTCATCGCCGAGCGCGGCCCAACCGCCCGGCGCTCCGAAATCAAGGCGTCGGGCGATTTCCATCTGCTGCTCGCCTCCGTCGCCGGCAATGCCATCCTGCAGCGCTTCATGGAGGAGCTGGTGGCGCGTTCGTCGCTGGTCATCGCCCTTTACGGACGATCCGGCGTGTCGGCCTGCGGACACAGTGAGCACACGGAAATGGTCGGCGCGCTGGAAAGCGGCGATTGCGGGTTGGTGAGCCGGCTGATGCTGCACCATATCGACCACATCGAGGCAGATCTCGACCTGCGGGTCAGGGCCGGCCCGGCGCTCCGCGAAGCGCTGAATTTCTGAACGCTAGTTTTCGTCGTCCGTGGGAGCGGGCGCTGCCTGTCCGGCGGCCTTGCGGCGCAGCATCTTGGTCAGCTTCCAGACCGTCGGGTTGTTCTTGATGAAGGCTTTCGCCCGTGCGCCCTGCCGCAGCGCCGACGCCAGGGCGCGTCCCTTCAGCGTCAGGGGCGCCAGCACCTCGAAATGCTGGGTCTCGATATCGCACCAGAGCCGCTTGTAGGGCTCGTCGCCGACCGAGAAATCATAGACATCGAAGCCTGTTTGGCAGGCTTCCTCGATGATGTCGAAGAAAAGGAAATCGCCGGGGCTGGTGTGGCCGAGATCGTCCTCGGCGATGGCGCCGAATTCGCAGATCAGGCGTTTGCCCGAGCGGCTCGAGCCGGTGATTGCACGCAGCTTGCCGGCCACTTCGAGCCCATGCAGCACAAAGGCCGGTTTCTCCTCGGCCAGCGCGCCGGCGAAGAGGGCACGGAAGAAAGCCCGCACCTCCGGCTCGCCGAAGACATTGGCGATGCCCATCTTGGCGAAGCGGAACTCCTTCATCTCGAAGAAAGCGTCGAGCAGCCGGTTCACGTCTTCGGGTGTCTGCGCCTCGATGCGGCGATGAACGCCGACCGCCTCGAATTTTCGTGTCTGCGAACGGTGCTTCTTGCGCTTGCGCTTGCCGCCCACACGCGACAGCAGCGCATCGAAACCACCGTCGAGATTGACGGCGAGCGACAGGTTTGGGCTCGGAAAGTTGGAGAACGCCACCAGCGGATTGGCAACACCATCGAGGTCGGGCAGAAGCCTTTCCAAGGCAACGAGATCGATGTCGGGACGCGCCTTGCCGATCGCCGTCACCAGCCTGCGGATCCCCCCAGCATCTGCCTTTGCCAGCCATGCCGGATCGGCGGCGGCGAAATTGCCGTTTGCATGGCGCCCGCCCATGAAGCGGGCGACGCGGAATGGACCAGTTCGCGTGATTTCCAGTGCCAGTGCAAAGACCGGCCTGTCCTCGATTGTCAGCGTGGCAATGACGGCATCGGGATTAGCCTGCGCCGTCCAGGCACGAACCCAGTCCGCGCTTTGCGCCGGCGCAAACAGCGCCGAACGGCAGAATTCGCCGTAAGAGGCGAGCGCGGCAGCATCTGCGATCGACACCAACAGACTGGTCTGGTCGGCAGCCGGCGTGCGCGCAGACGCCTTGCTTGCGGCGAGCCGATTGCCGTCAAATGACGCGGTGGCGTCAACCATACCTCAATCCTTAAGGCGTATTCGTCGCGATCAGGAGTTCGCGTCGGCGCGTTCCGTGCTTGGATCGAGCCTAGGCGCAAAAGGTGAATGAATGATCGACGGTGGTGAGGCAGTTCGGAAACTGGCGCTTAATATCGCCCGCTTTACCGGCCTTGCACCGCTGGCCAAGCCGTTTGTCGGCGGCATTGGCGCCATCCTCATGTTGCATCGGGTCACCGCCACGCCGGAGAAGCCGGACGGCGTTAACCGCCACCTCAACATCGCCCCGCGATTCCTCGACGCTCTCGTCGCCGACATGAAGTCGAGGGGCTATGCCTTCGTCACCCTCGACGAGGCGATCGAGCGCATCAAGGCCGGCGGCAAGGACGGCCAGTTCGCCACCATCACCGCCGACGACGCCTATCGCGACAACATGACCGAAGCGCTGCCAGTGCTCGAAAAGCACGACGCGCCGATCACCATCTATGTCGCGCCGGGTCTGATCGACGGCAGCGCCGATTTATGGTGGGACGTGGTCGAGGATATCGTCAACGCGCGGGAGCGTTTGACGCTGGCGACGCCGAAGGGGCCGGTGACCATAGACTGCTCGACCCACGGCAAGAAACTCCACGCCAATGCGCGTCTGCATGCCTATCTGACGCTCGAGGTGCGCGAGGAGGATCAGCGCGCCGTGCTGCGCGATCTGGCGCACTCGAACGGCATCGACCTCGATGGCTTGCGCCCAAGCACGCTGATGACCTGGGACGACATCCGCGCCGTGGCCGGGCACAGGCTGGTGACGATCGGCGCGCATACGGTCAACCACCGCAATCTGAAGCGGCTCGACGAAGGCGATGCGCGCCATGAGATCGTCGACGTCAGGCGCCAACTGCAGGCGCAGCTCGGCGAAGACCCCCGTCATCTCGCTTACCCCTATGGTTACGCCAGCGCTGTCGGCTGCCGCGAAGTGGGCTTTGCCCGCGACGCCGGCTACGCCTCGGCGGTGACCACTCGCCACGGCGTGCTGCACGCCGAGCACGCCGGCTTCCTGCACGCGCTGCCGCGCATTTCGATCAACGGCCGCTACCAGAGCGTCGCCCATATCCGCACCATGTTGTCGGGCTTAACGACGCCGCTGGCCAATGCCGGCAAAATGGTGGTCACCATCTAACCTGGGGCGGGCTCTTCAGCCTTTCGGCGGCGGCTCCAGGATCAGCCATTTGATGATGCCCATCGCAGGCAGCACCCAGAACAGGCCGCTGAACAGGAAGAACAGGAAGTGCACCAGCGGGCTGGATTGCGACAGCTGCGCGACCGCTATGATCGACGCGACCAGCGCATAGATGATGACCAGCGCCACCAGCAGGAAAGTTCCGATCAGCTTTTTCAGGCGGATGGGCATGAGCGTTCTCGTTGATCGCCTCCGCTTAGGCCCAACCGCGCGCCTGTGCAACCCGGGAGATGCGGCGCGACGGCGTGCCGCGCCGTCCGGTCTTGTCAGCCGGGTTGCGATGGTTCACCAATCCGCCACGTCAACCTGCCGGGACCAACCATGGCCGCCATATCAGCCGCCGCGCCTTACATTGACCGCGATCGCGACTTGAAAAATCGGGCGCTGGTGCGCGGCTGGCTGTATGTCGTGCTTCTGGTGCTGTCTGCGCTGGTGCTGGTCGGCGGCGCCACCAGGCTCACCAATTCCGGCCTGTCGATCACCGAGTGGAAGCCGATCCACGGTGTGATACCGCCGCTCAATGACGCGGAGTGGCAGGAGGAATTCCAGCTTTATCAAAAGATTCCGCAATATGCCGAGCTCAACAAGGGCATGAGCCTGGACGCCTTCAAATCGATCTTCTGGTGGGAATGGGCGCACCGCATCCTGGCGCGCAGTGTCGGCCTGGTCTTCGGCCTGCCGTTGCTGGTCTTGTGGGCGACGCGCCGCATCGAGCGCGGCCTTGGGCCAAAGCTGGTCGGTATTCTGCTGCTTGGTGGCCTGCAAGGCGCCATCGGCTGGTGGATGGTGGCCTCCGGCCTGGTCGACCGCGTCTCCGTCAGCCAGTACCGGCTGGCGACGCATTTGACGCTTGCCGCCCTGATCTTCACTGCCACCATGGTGGTCGCGCGCGGGCTGGCGCCGCATTCGGAGCCTGCCGCCGGCCGGTCGACGCAAAGACTGGCCGGTTTCATCGTGCTGCTGGCGCTGGTCCAGATCTATCTCGGCGGGCTGGTCGCAGGGCTCGACGCCGGCCTGAGCTACAACACCTGGCCGCTGATGGACGGCAAGGTGATCCCGTCAGATTTGCTTCTGCTCGAGCCGGCCTGGCGCAACTTGTTCGAGAACCCGAAGACGGTGCAGTTCGTCCACCGACTGGGCGCCTACACGGTCTTTGCCGTCGCGCTCTGGCACATGATCGCGACACGCCGGCGTTTACCAGGCACGACACACGCACGCCGCGCGACGCTGCTGTTTCTGCTGGTGCTGGTCCAGGCCTCGATCGGCATCGGCACGCTGCTGATGCAGGTGCCGCTGCACATGGCGCTGACCCATCAGGCCTTCGCGCTTGTCCTGCTGGGATTTGCCGCCGCCCACTGGCGCGGCACCAAAGGCGCCTATCCACTGCCAACGCGGCCGCCATGAACGCAGGTACATCGTCTACGGTGTCTTGGCCGTCGCAATAATCTATTTCGCGAGGTAGTGTGCTGAGAGTTCTGCAAATTCGCTGAGAGGGGGCGGTCATGGCAGGCTGGTGATTGTTCACGTCACCTGATT
>NZ_AYXE01000029.1:0-25308 GCF_000502235.1 Mesorhizobium sp. L103C119B0
CGTCCATGATGCCAGTCTCTCGCCAAACCATCGCCGGTCCTCCCGGCGAAGGAGAAAACTGTCACCCATGCTATCGGTCCATTCTGTTACCTATCTATCCGGTTCGGACGTCGGTCGGTGGTCTTCGTCGGCTAAACGGCGTAATCGCGCCCGATCGTCTGCACTCCCGATGGTCGGTCGGACTGAAAGCAACAATTCAGACGGCCAGCACGATCTTGCCTTGAATACTGCCGTCGGCGGCGCGCTCATGTGCGCGCGATGCCTCGGCCAGCGGGAATGTGCTGTCGATGACGACACGCACAAGGCCGTCGTCGAGCAGGCGGGCGGCTTTTCCCAACTGCGCGCCATTGGATCGAACCTGTGTGGATGAGACCGTGATCCCCAGCCTCTCTGTCTCTTCGTGACCAGCGAAGCCCAGTGGGTTGACCAGGAACAGCGCGCCGCCCGGCTTCAGAACATGGAAGAAGCGCTCCATGTCCGCGCCGCCCACCGCGTCGAGGACAAGGTCGACGTCTCGAACGACATCTTCCGCCGCGGTTGTCTTGTAGTCGATGAATTGATCCACGTCAAGATCGCGCATCAGCGCCTCGTTCTTGGCCGATGTCACCGCGATGACGCGCGCGCCCCGCCATTTCGCCAACTGGACGGCCAGATGCCCGACACCGCCTCCGGCACCATTGATGAGCACCGTCTTGCCGTCGAGGGGCACCGGCTCATGCGGTAAGGGCTGGAACGGATTCGGCTCGTCGTGGCCAAGTTCGATCAAGAACTGCCATGCCGTCAGAAGCGACATCGGCGCACCAGCCGCATGAATATGGTCGATGCCGGCTGGTTTCAACGCAACATGCGATGCCGGCACACTGACATAATGCGCGTAGGCATTGCTACCCGTCATCAAGTTATCGGGGAAGTGAACCATTGCGTAGACCTCGTCACCGATGCTGAACTCAGCGACGTCAGCGCCAACCGCTTCAATGACGCCCGACACGTCCGTGCCGAGAATCAGTGGGAAGGACGCGTTGGGTCGCCATTCTGGCGGCAGTGCGCGATAGCCATCCCGCAGATACCAGTCGGGCGGATTAAGCCCGGCCGCCTGGACTCGGACAAGCACCTCGCCGGGCTTCACACCCGGCCTAGGCGCGTCTTCGTACACCAGCATCTCGGGACCACCGAATGCGTGCAGACGGACTGCCTTCATCTTATCGCTCATGGTGAAATCTCCGCTCATCCATGTCATTGGAGCGAATCTAGCGGCATGACCGCCGGTTGATAATCGGTGCCGATGGCGGTTAAGTAATGCCATGGCGGAACATATCACTTTGGATCGGCTCACTGGCATCATCGAACCTGATCGTCGATCTCAGGCTGGGTGACTAGATGGTGGACATGATCGAGGAAGGGATCGATGTCGCCATACGCATCGGTGATCTGGCTGACACCCGGCTACTATCACGCAAGATCGCACCCCATCGGCTTTGCTGCTTCGCCTCGCCAGCCTATCTCGAGGAACGCGGCACACCGACCCATCCCGATCACCTGGAAGGGCACGACACCGTCAACCTTCGATATCAGAGCACAGGCCAGGCCTTTCGCTGGCCCTTCCGGATTGGCGACCGTGAAATCGAGATCGTGCCCAATTCCGGTGTGGTCGCCGATGCCAGCGATGCCGTGCTCATCATGCTGGCAGCCGGCGGTGGGATAGGCATAGGCGCCTCCTTCATGGCGGCTCCCTATGTGAAGCGCGGCGAACTGGTCCCAGTGCTGTCCACGTTCGCGGTCGAGCGAAACAATGTCACCGTGCTCTGGCCGGCAAGCCGACGCGCCAACCCCGCCGTGCGCGCCTTTCTGACCATGCTCGACGCCGCTTTCACTCTGCGAATGGCAGCTTCAAGCATCGACTGATCTGGCGCGGAAGGGTCGCTAAAGGGCGAAAGCGGTCAATCCTGCTGATTGGCTGAACGGCAGCTATTCCGGGCACAACGTCCAAAAGCTGCTATTCCGTTTCGGCCCCACTACAGGCCGCCCCTCCTCGTCGAATAGCATTAGACTAGTTGATCGGCTACAACGACCTAGAGTGCTAGCAACGGGGAGGGCACATGTCGGCGAGTGCTTACGCATTGACTGGCTTCATCTCGTGGGCGCTGGCCCTGCTGATCGTGATGGAAGTTATCCGGAGCTACCTGGTGATCTCTGGGCAAGTCCCGGCAAACGGCTTTACGCCAGATAACGGAGCCCTCTCCCCGTTTATGCGGAGGTTAGCCCGTGCCCACGCCAACTGCATTGAAGGGCTTCCAATCTTCGGAGGTCTGCTCGGAGTCGCGATCATCATTTCAAAGACAGATGTCACGGATCCCTTGGCCTCCACGATGTTAGGCGCACGTATAGTGCAGTCGGTGATCCACCTCGTCTCAACCAGCCAACTCGCGGTCAGTCTCAGGTTCACCGCGTTCGCTGTGCAAATGGTGATTGGTGCGTATTGGTGCTGGTTGCTGTTGATCTGAAGAGTGGCGGAGCCCCGACGCAAAAGTGGGCCACCTAACGCGCACGTCAGTCTAGTTATCTTTCGAGTCGCCGGGTCATGTGACCGCCAGGCTGGATTATGCTCAACAAATCTTGATAGGCTGCCGTTCTGGGGGTCGCACGATGAACGAGGTTGAAAAGCTGGCCGTCGAGGTTGTCGCGACCGGCCTTGGCTGGCCCGAGGGCCCGACGGTGCTGCCCGATGGCCGAATTGTCATCGTCGAAAGCTATCGAAGCCAGCTGACGGCCATAGATCGCGACGGAAGTGCTCGCCAATTAGCGTATGTTGCCGGAGCGCCCAACGCCTGTGTTCTTGGATCGGATGACCTGCTCTATGTCTGCCAAAACGGCGGCACGACCGGACCTTGGCGGGCCGCGGAGATGACGACACCATCCATCCAGCGGGTTGCCGAAGGCGGAAAGCCGGAAATCCTGCTAAGCGAAGTCGCAGGCATTCGGCTCAATGGTCCAAACGATCTTGTATTTGCTGCTGACGGCCGGCTTATCTTTAGCGATCCCGGCACATACAACCCGGGGAACCCGGACCCCAGCTACATCTTTGCCGTCAACCCCGACGGCAGTGCGTACCTTGCTCTCGGTTTCGACAATCCGACGTTCCCCAATGGTGTGGCGATCGAAGCCGACGGCTCGATCATTTGGGGGGAGTCCTATACGGGTCGCGTCAAGCGGCAGCGTCCGGATGGTTGCGTCGAAGACCTGGGCCGCTTGCCTGGGGCCAATCCGATCCCGGACGGGCTGAAGGTCGGAGCCGATGGCCGCCTTTATGTCACGGATATTGCCGCCAACGGCATTCACGTTCTGAAGCCCAACGGGACAGCGGAGGGTTTCTTCGTCTGCGGCAAGGCAACGACCAACTGCGTCTTCTCGGGCGAGATGCTTTGGGTGACAAATGCCGGCGTGCTGGCGACCGGCAGCGATCCCTCCTTTGAGGGAACACTCTCCTGCGTGCGTGTTCCGGGAGGCGGTGGACCGACGCATCATGGTCGCATCGGCGGAAAGCAACCGTGAGTAGCTCCTCGTCCGCCTCAAACACAGGCGATGACCGCGGTGCCGGCGGTGCGGCATCGTCTGCTTCGATGGCGGCGTTGAAGTGCCTGTACAGCGTGGCCGCGGTCCGCGTCGCCGCGCGGCGGACTTTGCCACGCCCGGTGTTCGACTTCGCCGATGGCGGTGCCGAGGATGAGCGAACGCTGCGCCGGAACGAGCAAGCTTTTAACGAGGTTGCCATTCTGCCGCGACCACTCAACGGTGCAACGACGCGAGACCTTTCCCTTGACCTCTTCGGCGCGAAACTTGCCATCCCGCTGGGCATCGCGCCAACCGGCCTGGCTGGGCTGTTCTGGCCCGACGGCGAGCGCGCAGCCGCCCGAGCCGCAGCGGCCGCAGGGACATTCTACTGCGCCAGCCACGGATCGGTCTGCACGCTGGAGGATATAGCAGCCACCGGAAGTAGCCCACGGTGGATGCAGGTGTTCGTCTATACCGATCGCGGCTTCACCCGAGAAATGGTGGATCGGGCGCGTGCCTCAAGCTACGACGCGCTGGTGCTCACCATCGACAACCAGATGCTTGGCAACCGTGAACGCGACATCCGCAACGGTTTTGCCATCCCGCCGCGCTTCGGTTTGGCCGGAACCCTCGCGGCCGCCACCAGGCGGCGTGGCTTCTTCGTATGCGCACCCGACTCCCGAAACTGACCTTCGGCAACTACGCGCGCCCCGGGGATACGGCGACGGTCGGTGCATTGGCGGGCCGCATGGCCGCAATGCTCGATCCCGGACTCTCCTGGGCCGATGTCGACTGGCTGCGCACTGTCTGGTCCGGACCGTTGTTGCTGAAAGGCGTCCTGCATCCCAGCGAAGCCGCCGAGGCTGTAGCGCGGGGAATCGACGGCATCATCGTATCCAATCATGGGGGCCGTCAGCTTGACGGCGCCGCCGCATCGCTGGACGCGTTGACGGCGGTTGTCGCGGCTGTCGCAGGCCGCATACCGGTGCTTATCGATGGCGGCATCAGGCGAGGCTCCGACGTCGTCAAGGCGCTGGCGCTCGGCGCCTCGTGCTGTCTGATCGGGCGGCCGCAGTTGTGGGGGCTCGCGGTCGCCGGCGAGGAGGGGGTACGCCACGTGCTCGAACTCTACCGCAAGGAGATCGACCGCGTCATGGGACTGATGGGCGCGCGGAGCCTGCGCGACCTCGGGCCGGACTGTATTTCGTTCGTTCAGGGAATGGGGCCGCTACATGATTGAAGACCCACCACTGCTCACCATCAAGCGCCGTTTCGAACGGCCCGCAGCAGAAATCATCAGTGCTTTTGCGGGCGTGCCGGTTAGCCAGGTCGTAGACGCGATGGGGGGACGCGGCGCCTTGCATTATGCGATCAAGCCACTGTCGCCAGCTACTGCGACGATGGTCGGCGTCGCCGTGACCTGTCACTGCGGCCCCGCCGACAACCTCGCCCTGTTTGGAGCACTGGATGCCGCAGCAAGTGGCGACGTCATCGTCGCTTCCACCGACAGCTTTGCCGGTACGGCGGTAACTGGCGATCTCGTGCTCGGCATGGCGCGCAACAAGGGCGTCGCCGGCTTCATCACTGATGGCCTCGTGCGCGACGTTGTCGGGATCGAGGCTGTCGGGTTGCCGGTCTACTGTGCCGGGGTCATTGCGAATTCGCCTGCGCGCAATGGTCCAGGCACGGTCGGATTCCCGGTGGTGCTTGGAGGAGTGACTATCTCGCCGGGAGACATACTGGTCGGCGACCGGGACGGTATCGCCGTGGTCCCCCGCCTGGAGGCTGAGACTGTGCTGGCGCGGCTCGCCGCCATCAGGGCGTCCGAGCAGGCACTTGATGCGCTCGTGCGCCAAGGTCTTGAAGTGCCCGACTTTGCCAAGGTCGTCCTCAAATCGAACAGGGCGCGCTTCGTTGACTGAGATGTGAGCTTCTCTAGCTGCGGGACATATGAAGCGCAACACGATTTCGTCCTTCCGATTTGGCACGAAACAGAGCCAAATCGGCGGCATTGACGAAATCGTTTGGCGTCTCGTTCTCGGTGGGCACCGCTGTTGCGACGCCGACGCTGATGGTCACGCGATCCGGGCCGTGGGGTATGTTCAACTCCCGCACGCTCTGGACGAGCCGCTCGGCGATCGCACTGGATTGTTCCAGTATAGTGTCGACCAACACGATGACGAACTCTTCGCCTCCGTACCGCGCAGCGAGATCGGTGGAGCGGCCGGAACCGCTCTGGATTACGCGGGCGATTTGCTTGAGCACATCGTCGCCGGCCATATGGCCATAGGTATCGTTGTATCGTTTGAAGTTGTCGGCATCGATCATCAACAGCGACAGTGGGGACTGTGCGCGAAAAGCGCGTTTCCATTCAGCCGCCAGATATTCGTCAAAATAGCGCCTGTTGCCGAGACCCGTCAGGCCATCGATCCGCGTCAGACGTTCAAGCTCTAGATTTGCACTGATCAGCTGTCGCTGGCTTTCCCTCAGCGCTCGGTGTGCCGAGTCTCGCTGGACGTGATCCAGATAGGCCCGCGTGTGATATCGAATGCGTGCAATCAACTCGATACGATCCGGCAGTTTGACGAGATAGTCGTTCGCGCCCGCAGCGAAGGCTTCGCCCTTGGTGGCTGGATCTTCCTTGCTCGACAGCACAATGACTGGCACCGCGCGTGTCGACGCATGCTTCCTGTATTCTCGCACCAGATGCAGCCCATCGACCCCTGGCATCACGAGATCCTGCAGGATAACGGTTGGCTTTACCTCATCCGCGACCGTCATCGCTCTCAACGGGTCGGTGCAGAAGTGTAAGGAAATATCGGGCTCGTTGGCTAGAGCGCGCCTGACCGCCTCGCAAACCATGATCTGATCATCGATGAGCAGAACCATGGATGAATAGTTATCTGCGAGTGGCGGGACCAACTCTGGTTCTTGCGTCATCGGAAGGGGCCTTTCACGTGGAGCGCTCGCAGGCTTCGATTATACGTGAGCCGATCGCACCCAAAGGAAGAATATCAACAGCCGCGCCGATGTCGGCGGCGGCCTTCGGCATGCCATAGACGGCACTGGTTGCTCTATCCTGCGCGATTGTGAGATGCCCCTTGTCACGGAGCTGTCTCAGCCCGCGCGCACCATCCCTGCCCATGCCTGTGAGCAGAACACCAATCACCGGGCCAGGCCACCATTGCGCCGCACTTTCGAAGAACACATCTACGGACGGCCGATAAACATTGTCCTTGGGGCTGGGCGTATAGCCAAGTTGCTGAGCTGACTTGAAAACCAGATGATCCGCAGAACTGGCAACGAGAACGGTGCCCGCTTGAGGGCTATCCCTTTCCCCCGCCGGACGGATCGGGAGACGTGTATGCTGCCCTAGCCAATCAACAAGGCCTGGAACGAACTGAGCATCGAGATGCTGGACGAGCACAATCGCGCCGCCAAAATCAACGGGAAACGCGCTCAGGACTGCGGCAACGGCAGCCGGCCCGCCCGCAGAGGCGCCGATTGCTATCAGGCGTCGAGTTGACGGCTCAGCCGCACGTGACATCCGCCTTTTTGCCTGGGTAGGCGCATCACCGATCAGCTTGCCTATCGTTAGTATCTTGTTCGTCAAAAGCCGGGCGGATTGCGAGGACGCGTTGCCTTCGATGCCCACTGACGGAATATCGACTGCGTCAAGCGCGCCATGACCCATTGCTTCGTAGACGCCGGCGAGGTTGGCTTCGATACTGGCGGTCACCAGCAAGATTGAGCACGGGGTTTCCGCCATGATTCTGCGGGTCGCTTCCACGCCGTCCATCTCTGGCATCGCTAGATCCATGAGTATCAGATCCGGCAGATCACGTCTGCAGACCTCGACCGCCTCACGCCCATTAGTCGCGATCCACGCGACCTGATGTTCGCCGGTCAACAGAACCAGTCGACGCAGAAGTTCAACCGCCATCGGCATGTCGTTAACTACGCCGATTCTCATTCGCTGGCTTCCAATCTCGATCTCATTCAGCCGCCTCGCCAATCATGTCCACGACGGCATGGATCAGCGCCTCGTCCTGAAAACTACTCTTGGTCAGATAATAGTCCGCACCTGCGTCGAGCCCGCGCGCGCGATCTTCTTCCCGATCCTTGTATGAAACGATCATAATGGGTGTGTTCTTGAGATCAGCATCCTTTCTGATCAAACTCACCAGCTCGATGCCATCCATGCGAGGCATGTCGATGTCGGTGACGACGAGATCGAAAGGACCAGACCGGACGGCATTCCACCCGTCCATGCCGTCTACCGCCACTTCGACCTCATAACCGTAATTGCCGAGCATCTTGCGCTGGAGTTCGCGAACCGTCAGTGAATCGTCAATCACGAGCACGCGCTTGCGCCTGCTCGCTTCGGGACCGCCCGCGGCGCGCCGAAGAGCTCGAAATCCGCTGGACGATGCAAGCTTTTCCACCGATCGGATCAGATCGTCGACGTCGAAGATCAGAACAGGCGAACCGTCTTCCATCAGGGCCGCTGCGCTGATGTCCTTGATCTTGGCAAACCGTGGATCGAGAGGTCTGATCACTAACTCGCGTTCCCCGAGAAAACGGTCAACGATCAGGCCGTACGCATCGCCCCGACCCGCATCCACGACGACGACCGATAGTTCGTTCGGTTCCGATCCGGGCTCACCTCGATCGAGCACCTCGCGAGCGGTGACCAGCCCGATCTGTCGATCGTTCAATCGAAAATGCGGCCGGCCCTGCAGGACGTTGATCTCCGTCCGTTGCAGTTTCAAAGTCTTGGAAATGGCAGCGAGTGGAAAAGCATAGGGCTCTCCATCGACATCGACGAGCAGCGTGCGGAGGACCGACAGTGTCAGCGGCAATTGCAGTTGAAATCGGGTTCCGTGGCCAAATTCTGAGGAGACGCTTGCGACTCCCCGGACTTCCTTCGTCATGGCTTGCACTGCATCGAGCCCCACACCGCGACCTGAGACGTCGGTAAGGCCCGCTTTCATGGAAAAGCCTGGCAGAAACAGAAACGCGAGCAATTCGCTTTCGCTGAGTGTTTCAGCACTTTCCCTGGTTGCAAGTTGCCGGGCGACGACGGTCTCGCGCAGCTTCGAGAGCTCTATCCCCCTGCCGTCGTCCACCACGGCTATCTGCAGCAGCCCGGCATTGTGCCTCGCTTCGAGCCTGATGAGCCCCTCTTCGGGTTTGCCCATCGCGAAGCGCTCCTCAGGCGGTTCAAGCCCATGGTCTACAGCGTTGCGCAGAAGGTGCCCCAAAGGGGCATCGAGCTGCTCGAGGATATCGCGGTCGATGCCGGTCGAGCCGCCTACGATCTCCAGTCGCACCCGCTTGCCAAGGGTACGACCGAGGTCGCGGATCATTCTCGCATAGTGTCGCACGCCGTCCTCAAAAGGCCGCATCCGGCTCGCCAACGTTTCGTCGTACAATCTGTTGGCAAGATCGGTCGCTTTCCGATCCACTGAATCCAACTCATCGAAACGCTCCGCCAGGAACGCTTGGCTCAACCGAAGCTTTCGCTGCGCTTCAGCCAGCGCCTCCACCACCGCCGCATCGTTTGAAACCGGCGGCAGCACTGCATGGAGATTGTCGAACGCACTTGCGAGGTCCGATTGAAGTCGCTTCAGCCGTAGCAGCCCGTCAGCGAATGGCCTGAGCCGCCGAGCTTCCATCAGCGACTCGCCAGCCAGCCCGAGCAATCGGTTCAGGCTGTCTGCCGTCACCCGAACCATTCTATCAGAGCCGATGCTGCCGTGGGCTTGCGGTACCGCCGCAACGAGGAGGTTCGCGGAAGAGCTCGTCGTCAGTTGCTCCTGGGCATGATCTGGAGTTGCGAAATCAGCTGCAGAATCTTGGGGCCCGGGCTTTGCCTGGGGGAGGGACAACCCCTCGAACTTCGCGAGAAAGGTTTCGACTTCTGAGTTGGCGCTCTCGCTCGATGATCCCGATGCGATCAATTTCAAAAGGTCAGAACCTTGCAGAAGCGCATCTATATGCTCCCGTCGCACCCTCAGATGCCCGCGTTGCGCTGCGACCAGGCAGTCTTCCATCGCATTTGCAACTTTGACTGCGGGCATCAGGTCGATGATGCGGGCAGCTCCTTTCAGAGAATGCGCGGCACGCATGCATGCTTCCAGGGCGTCGGCGGCGATAGGATCGCGTTCGAGTGCCAGAAGTCCAGAGGTTAGAGCCCGTGACTGCGTCTCCAGTTCGGCCTGGAAGAGGCTGAGCATCGAAACCTGGCTGAAGTCTTCATCTGTCATGCGATGCTCCGATCCAGCATCGTGAGCAGTTGTCGTGGATCGAGACAGCCAACGGCTCGTCCTTGCCATGGCAGCACGGCAACCGTAGCGGCCGACAGTGCCTTGCCAATCATGGCCGGAACAGCGAGAGTGTCGCGTTCCTGGTACCGATGTAAGCCGTGGATCTCATCAACCATAAAAGCAACCCGCTTGTCGCGCTCGCCTACCACGACAAGGCGGCGAAATACCTTGGTTCGTGTGCCTTGTTCCCCTTCCTTGCGCTCGTCTATCCCGAGCAATTCGGCCAGGGACAGGCAAATGAGCAATTCACCACGGACATTCGCAATGCCGAGCAGTGCACTGTTCCTGCGATGTGGAAGTGAATGAACGCGACGAGATTCAGCCACTTCATGAAAAATACCGACCGGAAGTGCCAGCCATTCCTCCCCCAAACGGAAGAGAACGGCCGTCTGCAGCGCGTCGCTGTCTGCCGAATCGATCCCTGCACGACCAGCGTTGTCAGGCCATTCGTCGCGAGATGCCGAGGGAGCTGCACGGTCGAGGAGGCGTCGTGCGATCTTCTTGTAGGTCGGGCAATTGCGGCAGTGGAGATGCTGCTCTAGTAGCGGACATGACTTGTCACCCCGTACGCCTATTTGCCGCCAGCAGTCGTTGATTTCGATCTCCTCCACCGGCTGAGCGATCCTTGTCGAAGCCGCCATCAACTGCCGCTCCTTTTCTGGACCCGACCCAGCCGGCCGGCCAGCGCCTCGGCGCCGTTATGGTCGCCTTGCTTGCTAAGCAGCAAGGCCAGATGGACAAGAGCTTCTCGATGATTTGGCGCGAGATAGAGCGCCTTGCGATAACTTTGCGCGGCTTCGGGTGCAGAACCATCCGCATCCTGGACGAGGCCCAGCAGGTAGAAGATTTCTGCGGAAGGACCGAACTCCCTGAGATGCGCCAGGGCGACCTCCTGTGCCTCCTTTACGCGTCCTGCATTGGCGATCCGTTCAACCGCGATGAGGCTTTCCGAGGCGTGTGCAAGCGGCTTGGCCGGAGCCTGCCCGCGGCCTTCATTGCCAATTGTCGGTCGGAACGGACGAAGAGGCTCGCTCTTGTTGACCTTAGGGCTTGGCGTCCGCACCGGGACGGCGGCCGAAACCTTTGGCGCCGTGGTCTTGACGGGCTCCGATTTCAGAAAGGCGAAGGCCAATGGCCATTCAGCGGAAAGAAAGCCATGCACCCTTGGAAGAGCTGCTTCCGCCGGACCGACCAGAAGAAGTCCGTCTTTGGCCAGCAGGTCCTTCAGGCAGATCAATGCGCGATCCTGCAGCTCTCGATTGAAATAGATCAGCAAATTGCGGCAAAGCAGGATGTCATAGACCTCTTGCCCGAAAGGCGCGTGAGAACCGAACAGGTTTCCTACCATGAACCGAACCTGTTTCAGCACCCCAGCAACAGGCCGCAACCCGCCCTCGGCCGCTTCGAAATAGCGATCCTTGAATTCTAAATGGCTGCCGCGAAACGAATTGCGGCCATAGATGGCGTGTTCAGCCGTCGCGATATTGCGGCTGCTGACGTCCACGCCATCGATCTTGAACTCATGCGCCTCAAAGCCGGCATCGAACATGGCCATGGCGACCGAGTAAGCCTCTTCGCCGGTTGAACATGGCAGGCTCAGGATTCTTATCGGCTGAGCAGGCTTGTGCGCGCGCGCATGCCGCGCCAGCATCGTGAACGCTTCTCGGTCACGAAAGAACCAGGTCTCTGGGATCACCACCGCATTGATCAGCTCCTGCAGCTCCTGCGAGGAACCGGCCAAGTATTGCCTATAGGCCTGAGGGTTGGTTATCCGGCATGCTTCCATCCGTTCTCTGACCGCCTGACGAACCACTGTCGGACCAACGCTGGCACTGTCCAGTCCAATGGTTTCCGTCAGGAGCTTTTCTATTGCTCCGGTCATTGATCACCTATTGCCGCCTGGCGGAGCAAAGCGGTACGAATCTCGTCCGAAAGCAGCGCTTCCACTTTGACCCACTGAATGATCTCCAAACCATCGGAAGCCACCGGCCCAAGATAGGGCGGGGTTCCTGGTTCCAGTCCGAACGGCGCGAAATCGGCCGGGTCTCGCTCGATCGTATCCGTCACCCGTTCCGCGATCAGCCCCAGCAGGCGTCGCTCGCCATCATCCGCCGGATAGCGCGTCACAACGATCCGGGTGCTCAACAGGCGCTCCGATGGTCGGCCAAGCGCAAGAAGGGTGACATCGATCAGGGGGATGGGTATTCCGTTATAGCTGACCAAACCCACCACACCAGTTGGCGCACCCGGAAGAACTTTCACGTCGATATAGGGCAGCACCTCTTCAATTTTGTGGACATCGATCAAGTAGCGATCCGGACCCATGCTGAAGGCGAGGAATAGCATTGTCACCTCCTACTGCCGGCTCGCTATGCTCGTAGCTTGAACCTCGATATGCTACTTCGCATGCCGCCTGAGACTTGATTGAGCTCGTCGATCGCGAGCGTCGATTGCTGAAGGGACTCGACTGTTTGCTGAGCTGCCTCGCTTAGCTGGGTTAGCGTGTCGCTGATCTGCCCCGCGCCGGTCGCCTGTGCTTGCATGCCTTCATTGGCGACTTCGAAACGTGGCACCAGCCCCTGAACCTGCTGAATGATCTCGAAGAGTTGCCCGCCGACCTGCTGGATGTCCTGCATACCCCGACGGACCTGCTCGGAAAACTTGTCCATGCCCATCACCCCGGCCGCGACTGCCGACTGGATGTCCTTGACCATTTGCTCGATATCGTAGGTGGAGACAGCTGTCTGGTCCGCGAGCCTTCGGATTTCCGTCGCCACCACTGCAAAACCCCGGCCATATTGGCCTGCCTTCTCCGCCTCGATGGAAGCGTTGAGCGACAACAGGTTCGTTTGATCGGCCACTTTGGTGATGGTCGTCACCACCTGATTGATGCTGCCGGCTTTCTCGCTCAGGATCGCCAGTTTGGAATTGATCGCGCCAGCCGCTTCCATGACCTGCTGCATGGTTTCTTCCATACGGGTCAGCCCCGCTTGCCCCCCGCCAGCCACGGCAGCGGTTTGTTCGGCAACTGTGGAGACCTCGTTCATCGTGCGGACCAGTTCGTTTGATGTGGCGGAGATTTCCTTGGCTGTCGCTCGGATTTCTGTTGTGGTCGCTGCGATTTCAGTCGCAGTTGCCTGCTGTTGCTTGGAGGTGGCGGCGATCTCAGTTATCGACGTGCCGACCTGTATGCTGGACCTTTGAACCTGACCAATGAGGGTTGTGAGATCGTCCGCCATTGCGTTGAAGCCGTCGGCAAGCACGCTGAATTCGTCTCGGCGCCTCAGATCGAGCCGTTCGCTGAAGTCGCCTTGCCGCATCAATTGAACCGCGTCGACCAAACGGGTGAGCGGACCTGTAATGGCGCGAAACAGCTGGTAACCCAAAAGAAGGGCTAGCCCGAGGGCTATCAACAAGCCAACGCTCAAACCGACTTCGGCCGTTCTGACGATCGAGCTGATCCGCTGCGTCGCGCTGTTTGCCTCGCCTCTGTGATCCTCAACCATGGCCTGCAGAGCGGACTGCAATTTTACAAAGATCGGCTCTACTTCGTTCTTGATAGCTGGGCTTTCATTGGGAGTTTCACCTTTCGACAAGGCAGCCCGGCTTGTTTCCAGCACAGCAGTTTCAGCCAGACGGAATTGGTTGGCGAGTTGTTTGACGGCTGCATAATTCTGCTTGTCGATATCGGAGACGATCGTTGCCTCATAGTCGTCCATCGACCGCTGCACCTGGTTGCGATTGGTCGTGATCGCGTTTTCAACCGTGCTTCTGTCTGACGGGTTGTCCTGAAGGGCATATTCCTGAAGCAGACTATGGGCCGCCATCTGGCCCGTCATGATCTCGGTACTGTGATAAAGGTCCGGAAGGATGCCCTTCTCGACCTCAGTCGCCTCCTCCCCCGCCTGAAGAAACCAGGCGTACGCGATGAGGGCTATCACGGACATGACCACCAGAACGGCTGCGAAACTGACGAGGATGCGGTGGCGTATTGTCAGACTCTTCATGGAACCGGTTCACCAATGGGGGGCATCGTGGGCTGCGCGACAAGCGCTCGTTCCGACATATTCGAAAAGGTGCGTCGAAAAGCGGTAGTCTGATGCTGAATGGTTTCTTTTCCGTTCCATAGCTAATGATGGCGAGGCGGCTCGCCAATCGGCGCCGCCAGAAGCGGTGGTCAAAGGACGACTGCCGTCCACGCACATCAGCCCGAGATCGGCTGGATGGCACGCCGCGTCAGGAGGAGCGTGGATGAGCTGCTTGAGGCCACGAATTGAATGACTGCTTAGGCCAGGTCGAGGCAAGAAAGCCGACGTCCTGCTTGCTGCCCCTAAGCTGCCAGGCGGGAACGCGCCTCATATCAGCCGTCCAGCATGATCGTCGCTACTGAAAGCGGAATCGCCGAAACCAGATGTCGCAAACTGGCCAGCGCGTAGATTCGCGTCGAGTGCGGGTTCGGCATTTGCAGGTGACGATAACTAAATGGCAAGCGCCCCCGCCTGAGGCCCTCAGGACTAAAAGATCTTGAGAAAACCAGTTTCAAATGCGCATCCTCAAGCGGCGGCCGCCCACCGCACGAGGATGGGCACAACGTGACGAGCGCTCTGGAGCCTAGAGAGAACTGACCCGACACCACCTTCCTTTGCGGCATTGCGGCGGCGCAAAAAGATTACGAGATGGAGCAGGCGTATTGCCAAATGGGTCCACCAGCGAGAGTTCGCGTTTTCCGCCTCGGCTGTGAACCCCACTTCCATTCGCGGGTCTTGCTCAGGTCGAGGTCTACTTTGCCATCGAGGGCTCATGTTGCAGCTCATAAGCAGGCGGTTGGGTAGGTCTCGGCCAGCACACGGCCCGGTGGCACTCACTGCGGTCCACACCGCAGTTGAAACTGACCACCCGACCCAGGGTTCGAAGACGGTCCCCGATCGGAACACCGAGCAGAGTGTGCTCGCGCTCCTCAAGTCACCGATATCCTTGGTGAAGACGTTGAAGGCGTGTGCAAAGGACGCCTCGGCGGAGTGATTAAACGGCTCGGCTACCGGATGCTTAGACATCGTTGACAAGGGTGCTATGGGATCATAACGTACCTGATTGGTATAACAGGTATGCCACATGATCGGAGTTCTGATCAAGCAGCGGAAGCTTTCGGACGAGGTGGCAGCGCACCTCGAACGGATGATCCGAGAGGGAGAGTTGGCCGAAGCCGACCGTCTCCCATCTGAACGGGAACTCATGCGGCAGTTCGGTGTAGGGCGGCCTTCCATCCGTGAGGCGCTGCTGCATCTGAGCAAAATGGGCCTTGTCGAGGTAAAATCGGGGGAGCGTGCCCGCGTCACTCGACCCACTCCTCAATTCGTGATTGACGCCCTTTCAGGGCCGGCTCGGCACATGATTTCGGCGCCGGGAGGCGTTCACGACTTCCAGAGCGCGCGCTTGTTTTTCGAGGTCGGTCTTGCCCGCAACGCCGCTGTGCATGCTACCCCGGAAGACATTGACAGCCTCAAGGAGGCGCTCGAACTCAACCGGCAGTCGATCGGCGATCTGGCGCGCTTCGAGCGCACGGACGTAGACTTCCATTACGTGCTGGCGGTAATCACCCGCAATCGGATCTTTACAGCTATTCACGCGGCCTTGGCTGAATGGTTGCTCGAACAGCGTCGCACCACATTGGCCAAGGGTGAAGACCGCAAGGCTTACCAGGCTCATCGCGAAATCTTCGAGGCCGTCGCCGCGCGCGATCCAGACGCGTCAGAGACGGCCATGCGCAGCCATCTCGAATATGTGGCCAAGCGGTATCTGCAACTTGCGAGGCCCAAGTGATGACCGGATTTGTCGTCTGGGTCGATTTCCGCCTGAGGCCTGGTGCCCGGGACAGATTCCGAGAACTTGTCGACGCCAATGCGACCGCCTCGATGCGCACCGAGGCCGGCTGTCGCCGCTTTGACGTGACGGAGGCGCGCGGCGAAGCGGATCGGGTCCTGCTCTATGAGATTTACGAAAGCGAGGCCGCATTCGAGGACCACTGCCGCACCGCTCATTTCGACGAATTCAATACGCAGAGCGCGCCGCTCGTCGTGACAAAGTTGGTGACGACCTGCGACCTCGTTCTTGAAGCCACGCATTGAAGCGAACATAGGCGGATTGGCCCATTGGGGCAAACGGGAGGAAGTGCATGTCGGAGCCAAGTCTCAGGGCGTTAGCTTCTCACAGGCGGGTCAAACTCGGTACGCTCGTCGCCGAGTTCGCGACGCCGGGAATCGGTCACATCCTGAAGTCCGCTGGCTGCGATTTCGTCTTTTTCGACATGGAGCATTCGGGATTTAGCTTGGAGACGCTGAAGAGTGCGATTCGCTATTTCGAGGCGGCTGACCTGCCGGTCATGGTGCGTGTGCCATCGCAGGACTACCACTTCCTTGCCCGCGCCATGGATATGGGCGCCGAAGGCCTGATCGCGCCGATGGTGAGCAGCGTCGAACAGGCGCAGCACATCATCAATTCCATGAAGTACCACCCTGCCGGCGCCCGCGGCGTGGCGCTGCAGATCGCTCATGACCGCTACCGGCCAGGCTCGGTCGCTGATAAATTCGAGGCCGCCAACAAGCGCTCGACGTTCATCTGCCTGATCGAGACCGCCGACGGCGTCAAGAACATTGATGGCATCGCGGGACTGGACGGGGTCGATTGTCTGTGGGTTGGACATTTCGATCTGTCCGTCTCGCTCGGCATTCCTGGCGACTTCGCCCACCCCACTTTCACTGCTGCAATGGCCAAAATCGTTGCCGCCGCCAAGAAGCACAACAAATCGCTTGGACGCTTGGTGCCCAACGTCGCCCAGGGACACGAGTTCTACGCACAGGGCTTCGATTTCATTTGTTATTCAGGCGACGTTTGGGTCCTGCACGACGCGATCGCCGACGCGGTTTCCAAGATCCGGGCCGGGTGCCAATAGGAGCGGAGGAGACGATGGACAGCGTGAAATTCAGGGTGGCGCTTTCCGGTGATTTCCGCAGGCCGGACGGCTCGCCGACCTACCCAGATTTCGATCTGGAGCCGCTGCGCAATGCGACAGGTGTCGAGATGGTGTTCCTGGAGTCAAACAGTCCGCTTCGCGCCGACCAACTTGAGGATTTCGATGCGCTGGTCCTCCTCGCCCATCGTTTCGATGCCACGAGCGTCCCCAGGAGCGGCCGCCTGGCCGTCGTTGCCCGCTTCGGGGTCGGCTACGACACTGTCGACGTTGAGGCATGCACCGCAGCCGGTATTGCCTTGGTCATCACGCCCGATGGCGTGCGACGGCCCGTCGCCGTATCCGTCATCACCTTCATGCTGGCACTGACCGGCAAGCTGCTGACAAAGGACGCGCTCACCCGCAAAGGCTCTGTTGGTTTTGAGAAGCGCTCCGAACATATGGGGGTCGGCCTCGTCGGGCGTACGCTTGGGTCGCTGGGCATCGGCAATATCGGTGCCGAGGTCTTCCGGTTGGCGAGGCCCTTTGACATGCAATTCATTGCCCATGACCCGTTTGCCGACAAGGGGGTCGCTGCCGACCTGGGCGTCGAGCTGGTCGGGCTGGAGGATCTGTTTCACCGCGCCGACGTGCTGTCGGTGAGTTGCCCCCTGTCGCCCCAGACCCACCACATCGTCAATGCCGAGCGGATCGCCCTGATGAAGCCGACAGCTTACCTGATCAACACCGCGCGCGGCCCGATCGTCGACCAGAAAGCGCTGACGCAAGCGCTGCAGGAGCGCCGCATCGCCGGCGCCGGTCTCGACGTGCTGGAACAAGAGCCTCCCGAGGCAGACGATGCGATCCTCAAACTCGACAATGTCATCCTGACGCCGCACGCGCTTTGCTGGACCGACCAGTGCTTTGCCGGCAACGGTGCCGCCGACGTCAAAGCGGTAATGGAGGTGCAGCGCGGTCGCGAGCCGCGCGGCGTGGTCAATCGCGAGGTGCTTTCGAGCGAGCTGTGGAAGACCAGGCTGTCTGGGCTCGCCGCCCGCTTTGGAATCTAGGAGGACACTGATTTTCGGCGCGCCGCCGCGGCCTCTTCGCGGCGACCTTACGGGAGGAAATGCTTGACCGCTGCGCCGGCGGACGAGTGAAGCAAATGGAAAATGGGAGGACCAAGCACTATGAACGATCATGAAAAACGTGAGTTTCAGGCAGGTCTCGAAGCAGAGGTCGACGCCTTCATGCGCGGCGAAACCACCCGCCGAACTTTCATCACCCGCTTCGGTCAGATGACCGGCATGTTGGCCGTGTCCGGCCCGCTGCTGGGGATGATGACCGATTGGGCGCTGGCGCAGCAAACATTGGAATTGGCGGACGCCACGTCGCCGCTCGGCCAGGCGCAGGCCGCAGCCCTAAAAGCATCGAAGGAAGGGCCTCCGGACGGTTCCGCCTTTCGCGCGGCGGAGGCGGCCAAGGCGCATTCGGGCGTCACCCTCAACATGACCTACGAGGCTGGCCTGCAGGCACTTGACCCGCGCAATTTCAGTGGTCCGATGTGGGAGCAGCTTACCGGGATGAAGTCGAATGTCGTCGAACTGTCGAACCCGGACCAGTACTCCAAGGCGGTCGCCGAGCACATCGCCGGCTCGGGTGCCTATGACGTCCTCGACATCTCGCCGGCCTGGACGCCGTCGCTTGCCGATGGCGGCGTCATCGCCCCTCTAGACGACTACATCGCCAAATACATGAACCCGGCAGACCTCGAGGACTATCATCCTCTGTACAAGGCGCTGCCGACCTACAAGGGCAAGATCTGGGGGTTCTTCGACGACGGCGACATGTTCGCTCTCTACTACCGCAAGGACATCTTCGAGGATCCGAAAATGGTGGAGGCTTACCAGGCGAAGTTCAACGCCAAGCTTGGACCGCCCAAGACATGGGAAGAATATGCCCAGATCGCCCAGTTCATCACCGACCAGATGGCGCCAAAGGTCTATGGCGCGGGACATTTCCGCAAGGCGGGCAGCCCCGGCAATCAGTTCGACTTTCTGCAGCAGTACCGGGCCAACGGCGGAAAACTCTTCGGCGACGACATGGAGGCAGGTTTGGTTTCGGATGCCGGCGTCAAGACGCTGACAAACATGCTCGCCGCAAACAAGGCCTCGATCCCCGGCAACAACGAGCTCGACGCCGTCTCCTTGTGGGCGGCTTTCCTGACCGGCAAAGTCGCGATGATCTATTCCTGGCCTCCTAGCGGCCGTATGGCGGCGAACTATTCGCAGTCGGCCACGGCAATCAACTTCATTCCGCAGTCTCAGATCGCCGGCAAGGTCGGCTATGCCGTGGTTCCGGGAAATCCGGAACATGCCACCGGCTACAACAAGGCACTGTCGGCCGACTCGCCCAACCCCGAGGCGGCATATCTGTTCATGCAATGGGTATGCTCGCCACCCGTCTCGCTGGCACGTTGCATGCTGCCCTACGCGCTACGCGACCCGTACCGCATCTCGCACTTCAAGTCCGAGCTCTACGGCGCGCTCTTCCCGAGTGCCAAGGAGTACCTTGCCAACCTCAACAACTCGGCAAATGTCGGTCTGCTCGACCCGATCATGCCAGGCGCGCAGGACTACTTCTTGAGCATCGATCGCATGTGCACGGCAGTGTGGGCTGGTGCGGATCCGAAGGCATCGCTTGAAACGGCGGCCGCCGAGTGGAACGAGACGACCGACCGACTGGGTGTGGATTCGCAGAAGGGCTTCTACACCGAGTTCTTGAAACTGCCTGGCGCCACCGCCGACAACACGGTGGAAAAACTTGGCATGGCGGTCACCCTCTGAAGGGAGGCGGACTCTCTGGAGCAATTGGTGTTGCGGGCGCTTGGCTCGCAACACCTCCCCGCTAAGCGGCGATAGGATACGCCTATGCAGCCCACAGCCACGATCCGTCATTTGAAGGCCGCCGGCGCACCGCCCCGGCTGTCTGCCTTTGCCCAATGGGCAGACCGTCATTTCAAGTGGCTGCTGGTCGCCCCCGCTGTGCTGCTGATATTGGCACTGTCGATCTATCCGCTTCTGTTCTCGCTGGTGGTATCCTTCATCAACTACGACTTCCAGGTGCCGGGCCACGCCTTTGTCGGATTGAAGAACTTCGAGCGGGTCGTGTTCGATCCCGTAGCACGTTGGTCGCTGTTGCTGACAGCATCGCTGTCGGGCATCAGCGTCGCTATAGAATTCGTTCTCGGCCTCTTGGTGGCGCTGGCAATGGTGCGCAGCTTTCCGGGCCGCGGTGTGATCATGTCGATCCTGATCGTGCCGCTGTTCATCAGCCCGGTCATCGTCGGCCAAGCCTGGACGCTGCTTTTACAGCGGCCTTTCGGACCGACGAACTATATCCTGACGCAACTATTGGGGCAGGAGGTTACGATCGGCTGGATGACGGAGCGCCCGTGGCTCTACGTCTCGCTGATCATCGCCGATGTCTGGCAGTGGACGCCGTTCATGTTCGTCATCCTGCTCGCCGGGCTGACCGCAATCCCACCCAATCTCTATGAGGCGGCAGAACTCGACGGCGTCAACGCCTGGCAGGTTTTTTGGGCGATCACGCTCCCGCATCTCGGGCCGATGATGCTGCTGGCGCTGACCTTCCGTCTGCTCGACGCAATCCGTATGTTCGATACCATTTTCATCATGACAGGGGGTGGCCCGGGAACACAAACCTACACGGCCTCCTATTATCTTTATACCATCGGCTTCACGCAGTTTCATCTGTCGCAGGCAACAGCAGGAAGTTGGCTGTTCCTGATCTTTACGGCGCTCATCGTGACGTTGCTGGTGCGTCGGCTCTTGAAGGTAGAACCGGTCTGATGGCCGCCGTCGCGCCCGCCCGCCGCAGGAAACGCCGGTCGTTGCCGATCGGCCGAATTCTGCTGCTGGGGTTCTTCCTGGTGTTCGTGCTGTGGCCGCTCTACTGGATGTTCAACACCTCCATCAAGCCCAGCGACGACTACCTCACCGTACCGCCTGTCTGGTTCCCCGCCGCTCCGACGCTTGTCCACTACAAAGCTGCGCTGTTCGCCTATCGTGGTCTCGACGGGCTCGTCAACAGCCTGATTATTTCGCTTTCGGCCACGGTGCTTTCGGCGCTGCTCGGCACGCTGATGGCCTATAGCCTGGCGCGCTACGACACCGGCGGCAAGCATCTGTCTTTCTGGGTGCTGTCGCAGCGCTTTTTGCCGCCGATCGGGATCGTGCTGCCGGTGTTCCTGATCTATCGCCAGGTCGGGCTCTACGACACTCATGTCGGCCTGATCATCGCCTATACGGTCTTCACGCTGCCGGTCTCGGTGTGGATGATGTTCGCCTATTTCCGCGGCATGCCGAAGTCGATGGAGGAGGCGGCCCTCGTCGATGGCTGCACGAGATGGGAGGCGTTCTGGCGCGTTGCCGTGCCGCTCGCAGCACCGGGCATCGTCGCGGCGGCTGTCTTCGCCTTCATTGCATGCTGGACGGAGTTCTTCTTCGCTCTGATCTTGACCAGCCGAACTGCCTTTACGCTGCCAACGGTCTTCCGCGCCTTCATCGGCTTCCAGGGCGCGCAATATGGCGAAGCCGCGGCCCTTGCCATCGTCTCCCTTGTGCCGTCGATCGCCCTTGGAGTGCTTGCTCAACGACATCTTGTGCGCGGGCTGACGCTCGGCGCCGTTCGCGGATAGGAAGGGAAGGCATGGCCGAAGTCAGAATTACCGGCTTGCACAAGCGCTACGGCGCATTCCATGCCGTGCGCGGCATTGACCTCCACATCCGCGACGGCGAGTTCACGGTCCTGGTTGGGCCCTCCGGTTGCGGCAAGAGCACTCTGCTGAGGACCATCGCAGGACTGGAGGAGAGCTCACAAGGCACGATCGAGATTGGCGGCGAGGTGGTTAATGATTTCCGGCCGCGCGATCGCGACGTGGCAATGGTGTTTCAAGATTATGCGCTCTATCCGCATATGAGCGTGGCCAAGAACATTGGCTTTGGCCTCAAGGCTCGCAAGATGCCGAAGCCAGAGGTCGAGTTGCGCGTCGCCGAGGCGGCACGCATGCTTGGCATCACTCCGTTGCTGGGGCGTTTTCCGCGCCAATTGTCAGGTGGCCAGCGCCAGCGCGTCGCCATCGGCCGCGCCATAGTCCGCAACCCCCGCATTTTTTTGTTCGACGAGCCGCTGTCCAACCTCGACGCACAACTTCGCGACGAAATGCGCGGCGAAATCAAACGCCTTCACCAGGACATTGCGACAACGATGATCTACGTCACCCATGACCAGATCGAAGCGATGACGTTGGCTGACCGCATCGTGCTGATGCGCGACGGGTTGATAGAGCAGCAGGGCGCGCCACTCGAGTTGTTCGAGCACCCGGCCTCAACGTTCGTCGCTGGGTTCCTGGGTTCGCCGCGGATGAGCTTCCTGCCAGGTACCCTTGCCTTGGACGCAGGCGCCGCTGCCATCCGGCTCGCGGATGCACTGCTGCCTTTAGCGCGCGGCAGGGGGCTGAAGGGCGTCGCGGACGGACAGCAGGTGCTGCTCGGGTTGAGGCCAGAACACCTCACTCGTGCGCACACTGCAACGCCGGAGCAGGGCACGTTTCGCTATGAGGCAACGATCGACCTGCTGCAGCCGACCGGCTCGCGCAGCTACGCGACATTCCGACTGGCCGGCGCGCCGGTGATGGCTGAGCTGCAGGCGCACGATGTCAGCCGTCCGGGCGAGAAGCTTGCGATCGACATCAACATGAACCGGGCCTCGATCTTCGACGCCACGACGGAGCGGGCAATTTGACCTCGACAGCTTCCCTGGCAGTCCGCTTGTGTGGCACCGAACAGCTCGAGGCACCGCTGCGCACACTGCGCGCCGGATCCTTGTCGGTCGCGTTCGACAATGGGGCGTTGCGTTACATCCGCATCGGGACGATCGAGGTCTTGCGCGGAATCTCGTTTCTTGTACGGGACGAAAACTGGGGAACATGTACCACCGTTCTCGATGATCTGCGGATCGACGAGAGGCCGGATGCGTTCGCCATTGAATACCGTGCAACATGTGCTGCAACATCCGGCCGCCTGATTTACCGGGCGCGCGTCTCAGGCCGTGGCGATGGTGCGCTGTCGTTTGTGGCGGAGGCAGAGCCCGAGACCGACCTTTTGACGAACCGGACCGGCTTCGTCGTCCTTCATCCGATCGAGGCCTTGGCCGGCAAGCCGATAAGGGTGCTGCATGAGGATGGTCACGACGAGCTATCGTTCTTTCCGGACCACATCGATCCTAAGTGTCCGTTCACCGACATCCGGGCGTTGTCGCACGAGATCGCGCCTGGGATCTGGGCGACATGCACCATGGAGGGTGATGCCTTTGAGATGGAGGATCAACGCAATTGGTCTGACGCCTCCTATAAAACCTATGTCCGCCCTCTGCGTCGCCCGTGGCCTTACAGACTGCCCAAGGGCCAGAAATTCACGCAGGCCGTCCGGCTTCACGTGTCAGGAACGCTCCCTGCCGGGACGTCTGAAAATCGCAATCCACTCATCAACCTGACGATCGGCGGACCGGTCGGCCGAGTGCCCCGCACTGGCGTCGGCGTCGCCGCCGACGAGGCAAAGCACGCGCTCGAAACCCCCGAGCTCCTACGACGAATGGCTCCCCAGTGGATGGTCTGCCAGGTCGATCTCCGGATCGCACACGGCCAGGACGAACTAGAAAGCTACGCCGCGCTCGCACGGCTGACCGGCGCTGGCGTGGTCCTTGAGATTGTCAGCAAGGGCACGCGCGATCCATTCGGCGAATTGGCGCCGGTCGCGGATGCTGTCCACTCACTCGGCCTCAAACTAGAAGCTGTCTCCGTATTTCCGGCGCAGGACATGACATCCGTACAGCCGGGAGCACCGTGGCCGACTATGCCCAGCTTCCACGAAAGCTACTCCGCCGCTCGCCGGGCTTTCCCGGGCATCGCGCTGGGCGGCGGCATGGCCGCTTACTTCACCGAACTCAACCGCAAGCGTCCGCCAGCCGAAGCGCTCGACTACGTGACCTTCACCACCTGTCCAAGCGTGCACGCCGCAGATGATGTCTCGGTGATGGAGACACTTCAGGCAATCCCCCATCTAATCCACTCCGCGCATGCTTTCATGGGGGAACGCTTGCCACTGCGTATCGGTCCCATCCAGCTCGGCTGCCGTGAGAACCCATACGGAAAATCCACTGCGCCGAATGAAGCGAACGCTCGCGTCTGTCTATCGCGCATTGATCCTCGTCAGCGCGGGCTGTTCAATGCGGCTTGGACTGTCGGATATTTCGCGGCCTGCGCTCGCGAAGGAATCGAGGCCGTCGCGTTCGGTGACTTCGCCGGCCCCTTTGGCCAAATCCATAGGAAGGCTGATTTCGTGCAGCCATGGTATGACCAGCAGGATGGCCCAACGGTCTATCCCGCTTTCCATGTCTTGGCTGGTCTCTCAAAGCTCGGCGAAGCCACCTTGCTGTCCGTAGGAACTTCCGCCGTTGACGGCGTCGCCACGATCGCAGCTGAAAAAGATCGGCGCGTGACCCTGTGGGTCGCTAACCTCACCGCCGAGACGCAATCTGTGCGGCTTTCGGATGCGCCGAGCAGCGCCCGTGTTGCTCTTCTCGCCGCCGAGCAGTTCGAGCGGGCGGCAACCGATCCCGACTTCATGGAAAGTTCCGCAAGATCGCTGGGTGATCAAATCATCTCGCTTGGCGCCTACGCCGTCGCGCGAGTCGAGCTCGATCGATCGTCTTAGGCCTAGCCGATGTTCGCTGTTTGGCCAAACCCCCGTCAAGGATGAGGGTGGTAGTTCCATACTCTAAGGCAGCGCGTGGGATCCATCTCGCTTATACGTTCTACTATCGCGACGCCGACCAGGCTCGCCAGGTTCCGCCTGCCGAGACGCCAAGTTTTGAGGCCGCTCGCGCCGAAGCGATCCGTTGCGTAATCGGCCTGTTGGCTGATCTGGGCGATGACGATATGACCGGATGGTTAGTGCGCATGCGCGATCAGGCAGGCAACGAGCTTTGCACGATCAACGTCTGCGAGGCCGAAGCCGCACCGCAAACGGAAACAAGCCGGTTAGGCAGCACCGCTCACGTCTGTGTCGACACGCCCCGCCTTATTCAATTAGATCGTCGCCGTCGGAACTTTTGTGATGTTGAGCCCTTGTCCATTGAACAGTGGAGGTACCAATGGCAAATCTGGGGAAATTGGCGATCGCGATGCTCGGCGTCCTGGCATACCAAAATCGCGACAAGATCGGCGACATGATCCGTAGAGCGGGTGATCGCAACCCAAATGACCCGCAAGGCGGGATTCTGGATCAGCTTTCAAAGGGCGTTTCGGGGACCGCGCTTGGCGATATTCTCGACCGGTTCAGAGGGGCAGGCGCCGGATCGAAGGTCGATTCGTGGGTAGGCACCGGGCCGAACGAGCCGATC
>NZ_AYXE01000030.1:0-21992 GCF_000502235.1 Mesorhizobium sp. L103C119B0
GATGATCTGCGCGAGCACAAGAAGCTCGCTCTACGCCAAGCCGCATGACCAGTTTCATGATCGCCCATTTTGCAGAACTTGACGCACACAACCCCTAGAACCCGCTGGATTCTCATTGGTGGCTGACATGCGTTTGGCGCGCTCGCACTATGCGGGTCTCAACCTGGGGCGAGTTCGGCAAGTTCGTCGGCCGCTTCACTAATGCCGTGTACCGCCGCGCGCTCAAGCCATAGGCGACCGGCTGCCGGGTCGCGCTCCCCAGCGATACCCCTTGAGAAATAACGCCCGAGCATGAGTTGGGCTTGGCCATGCCCACGTCTAGCAGCGGCGGCGTACCATTTCTGCGCCTCCGCCTGGTCGATCGGTAGGCTCTGGCCGGCTGCGTACAGCGCACCAAGTGCAAACATCGCCCCGGCGTGGCCGTCGGCGGCTGCCCCCTGGAACAGCTGCATAGCAACCTTTGGCTCACGCGCGCCACCGCGGCCATTGAGCAGCATCTCGGCAAGCGCCACCTGGGCGTCGAGCAGGCCGGCATTGGCCGCCCGAGCAAACCAGAGGCGGGCCTGCGATAGGTCGGTCACCACGCCGCGTCCATCTTGCAGGAGACGGGCGTACATATATTGCGCCTCGGCGACACCTTCAGCCGCGCGCCTTAGCCATTGCGCCGCTTGGCCCTCGTCCTGGCGGACGCCAACGCCATTGGCGAAGCAGAGCCCAAGATTGAATGCGGCGATCAGGTCCCCCGATGAAGCGGCCGCTTCGAACCATCCGGCAACGCTTGCACGATCATCCGGCTCGCCGGCTCCTTCGAGAACAAGATTGGCGAGATCGACCTGTGCTTCCTGATTGCCGCCAAGTGCAGCGGCGCGTAGCCAGCGTGCCCCTTCTTCGAGATCCTGAGCCACGCCGTTGCCCGTCAAATACAGCGAGGCCAAAGCGCGGGCGGCGGCCTGATGGCCCGCTTCGGCCGCCCGCCGATACCAGTTTGCGGATTCTGCAAAATCCGGCCGCTGCGTCTTCACATAGCGGTCGCCAAGGAGATAGGCAGCCTCAATATTGCCCGCCAACGCAGCGCGCCGCATCCACGCCTCTCCAGCAGATATGTCCTGGTCGACAAATGCACCATCAATCAGTGCCAGTCCCAACCGGAACTGGGCGGAGGGAAGGCCTTTTTCTGCTGCAGCCTGATAGAGTTGAACGGCTGCGTCCATGTCGCGTACGACGCCGAGCCCGTGCTCGGTAAGGACCGCGAGAAGGTAGATTGCGGTCGGCAGACCGGCGTCGGCGGCGCGTCTTACCTCGTTTGCAATCCTGACCCTGTTTTCACGTTTGCCACTACGGGCGAGCGACAGGGCAAAGCCGAGACACCCCTCGGCGCAGCCGGCAGAAGCCGACTTCTCGTACCATCGGTGCGCCGCATCTGCATTGCGCATTGCCTTGGGACCGCTGGTAAGTATATAGCCGAGGATCGCCTGTCCGGTGGCCGAGCCCGCCTCAGCCGCCTTGGTGGCAAAATCGAACGCCGCTGTGAAGTCCGGTTTGCCCGAGGAATCCGCCATGAACAATTGGTCGGATTCGGAGCCCTTGCCGTCGCCTTCCTTAGCCACCAGCCCGGTCAGGTAGAGAGCAGCGAGCAGCGCTTGCGCATCGGCGCTCCCGTGGTTGGCTGCCCGCAGCAGCCATCGCGCCCCTTCCATACGGCTTGGCGGCACACCCGAGCCTTCGAGATAGCAACGCGCGACCCGGTACTCGGCCTCGACGATCCCCGCGCGCGCCGCGGTCGCCATCAGCGGAAAGGCTTCTGCGGGCTTGCCGCTGTCAGAGAGCTGGATCGCTCGGCGCAACGCTGCCGCCGGGGAGGCCAAGACAGTCAGCCGATCCAGGATTGTCATCGATCCGAGCCTCCGAAAACACCTGCGCTATGGCTCCCGCATGGCTTCCTGGCCGACCGGGAGCATCACACCGAGAATATATTTGAGCACTGTGCGGCGGCCGACCTTAACGTCGGCGGTCACCGGCATGCCAGGGCTCACGGTGAAACCGGCAGGCACGCCGTGGAGGGCGACCTGGTCGATGGAAATCCGCGTGCGATAGAACGGTTCGGCGTCCGAAGGCAGCATGGCCAGGGAGCTGTTCGGATCGCGCGCCTGATCCCGCGCAGAGAAGGAATCAGGGCTGAGCGTCCGCACGGTGCCATGAGCAAGGCCGTATTGCGAATAGGGGAAGGTATCGAACTTGATGACCACCGGGTCGCCGATATGCACAAAGCCGCTGCTGCGGCCGACGATGTTTGTCTCGATCTCGAGCGGCGCGTTGGCCGGCACCAGCGTAATCAAGCGCTCGCCGGACTGCAGGACCGAACCGACCGAGACCTTGGCCACGGATTGAACGATCGCGTCTGCTTCGCTCTTCAGCTCGACCAATTGCTTACGCAGCTTTGCCTTGTTGTGAAGTTCACGGGCGTCCGACATGCGCGAACTGGCCTCGGACAGGCTCTGTGAAACATCCGCTCGCCAGCCCTGAATATAGCCGTCGCGCTCGGCGGCCACCGCCGCCTGCTGGAGCTTTGCGGCTTGCGCGGTCTGCTCGGCATTGCCGAGCGCCCGGGACATTTCAGCGCGATTGTCCTCGGCAAGAAGCGTATTGAGGCGGCTGCCAACCTGCCTTGCTTCGAGTTGTTTGCGCATCTGCTCAATCGAGCCGGCGACCGCGAGTCGCTGACGGTAGCCATCTGCATCCGATAGCGAACGCGAGACTACGGAACTGAGTTCGTCGCGCTGCCGGTCGAAATTCTCGACCTTGGCGTCATAGACCGCCTTGCGGCGCTCAAAAATCGATGCCTGCAAGGTCCAGCTTGGGTCGAGACCGTCATAATTGAAGGCTCGGCCGTCCGCTTCCGCTTTCAACCGCGCGACTTCAGCTTCAAGTGTCGAAACCTGCATCGCGAGCGCCGCCAGATCGGCAGAGGCAAAGGTCGCATCGAGGCGAGCAAGCACCTGACCGGCCTGCACGTGCTGTCCCTCACGAACGTCGATCGAGCGCACGATCGCCGTCTCCAGCGGCTGCACGACCATGTTGGGTGATTTTGACACCACGAGTCCTCTGGCCGTTACAACCTGATCGACCGGTATCAGTCCGGCCACGGCGATCAGCGCAATGACCAGGCTCGCGATGATCCAGACGATGCGCCGCGCCGCCTGCGGGATGGGAGCATTGGCGACAGCCGTCGACGGCCACTGGAATTCGAGTATGGCTGGCGTCGTCAGATCCCTCGTTTCCATCCGATGCCGCCGAGAGGGGAGGGTGATGAGAGAGGTGCTACTCATGGGTTACCGGACCACCTGAAGCGCATCTGAGTCGTGGCATCGTCAAACCAACCGCGGTGGGATGGCGACCGGGCGGCCATGACGGCCGTCGAGGTGCCGGTTTTGCTGCGACCACAGCTGGCGATAGAGCGCGCAGCGCTCGAGCAGTGTCGCGTGCGGCGCGACGTCAAGGACCTTACCTTGATCCATAACCAGGATGTTGTCGCATTCTGTCAGCGAGGACAGCCGGTGCGAAACGATGATCATCGTGCGGCCGCTGGCGATGCGCATAAGATTGGCGCTTACCACTGCCTCGCTCTCCGGGTCGAGCGCGCTGGTCGCTTCGTCGAGGATGAGAATGGTCGGGTCGTGGATGAGGGCGCGTGCGATCGCCAGCCGCTGCTTTTGACCGCCTGACAAATTGGGCGAACCTTCCTCGATATACGTGTCATAGCCATTGGGCATGCGCTCGATGAATTCCTGGGCGCCGGCGAGGTGCGCGGCACGCATGGCATCGGAAAGCGTCAGGCCTGGACGACCGGCGATGATGTTATCGCGGATCGACCCGCGAAAGAGAAAATTGTCCTGCAGGACCACGCCGAGCCCTTGGCGAAGATGGCGTAGGTTGATCTCCTTGAGGTCGACGCCATCAAGTTTGAGGAAGCCACTGTAGTCGCGGTTGATTCCCTGTAGGAGGCGCGCGATCGTTGATTTTCCCGAACCGCTACGCCCAACAATGCCAAACATGCTGCCGGCGGGAATGTGGAAGCTGACCCGGTCAAGCGCCGGTGTCTTTGTAGCGATGTAGCTGAATGTCAGGTCGCTGAAAGTGACCTCGCCCACAAGCCTGGGTCTCAGGCCTGTGGAATTCGAACTGCTCTCCAGCGGCCGGTTGAGAACCGAGGCCGCCTCGCCAAGAGCTGCACCGACCTCCTCGTAGTCTTCAACCAGTCGGGCCAGGCCGACCAGCGGCTGCGCTACGCGCTGGGAGATCATCATGAAGGCAAACAGGCTGCCAACCATATAGCCCGAGCGGTCGTTCAATGCGAGATAGGCGCCGATCAGCATGGTGCCGAGCACCATGACGCGTTCAATCGGCGTGACCAGCGTCTGCGGCCAGCTTGCAAGCTGCCCGAAGGCGAGGCGAGCCTTTCCGGCTTCCGCGACGCGCTCATCCCAGAGCGCCTTGCGCTGCGGCTCGAGGCCGAGCGCCTTCACTGTCTTGATGCCGACGACAGTTTCGCCAAGCGCTGCCGACTTCCAGGTCTCCGCTTCAACCACTCGCTGGTATCTGCGGCGCAGCGGTCTGAGAAAGGCAAGGATGATCAGCATGATCACGGCCGCGCACGCCATTACCACCCAGGCGAGCGTGGCGTTGATGTAGAACATGACCGGTATCAGCACGCACAGTGTGATCAGATCCAGGAACGTGCTGAGAAGTTTTCCGGTCAGGAACTCCCTAATACGATAGACTTGGGCCAGATGATACATCGTCTCGCCGGCCGGATGACGCTCGAAATAGTCGAGCGGCAGGCGCAAGAGCCGGCTAAAGACGTGCAACTGCAGCTTGGTGTCCAGACGGGCGCCGACGACGTTGATGATCAGTCGCCGCGCATGGCCAAGAAGTGTCTCATAGGCGAAGACCACGGCAATCACCGCAGACAAGAGCAGCAAAGTCGAGATGCTGTTGAACTGCAGCACCTTGTTGACCAGCGTCATTACGATGAGTGGCGGCAGGATGGTCAGAATGCTCAGCGTGAACGACGCAATGGCTATGTCGCGCAGGGGCTGGCTTTCTAGCCGCACCAGTTGGGTGAGCCAGTGAAGGGTGAAAGGCGCATCCGCAGCGACGTGCGACCGTGTCGCGCGCAGCAGCACCGCCTCGCCCGTCCACACCCGCGACAGCCGAAGCTCGTCGATGGCGGTGGCCTCACCGTCGTCCGGTGCGTCGGCACTTTTGAGGAAGACGACATTGCGCTCCCCACTCGCTCCGGTCAGGAGGGCCGCGCCGCCATCGCTGAACAACAGCACGACCGGTCCGGTATCCTGGAAGCGCAAAAGATGGGACCAGCGGATACGCAGGGCACGCGCCCACATGCCGGCGGTCTGCGCCCATTCGGAGAGATCGGTAGCGGTCGGAACCGCGCTCGCTGTCCTGAATTCGTTGTGGTCCAGTTCGACGCCATGATAACGCGCGGCCTGCAGTACTGCCTTGAGGCGTGGCCCGATCTGGTTGCGCTCGGCGGGACCGCCGGGGGTCCGCGCCGCCGCGTTGTGGCTGCCCGCTTGGCGCGCTGCGACGTCGCCTTCGGCGTCGGCACGGATTGAGACCGGCTGGTTTTCGGCGTTTACGGGCACGTTTCCCATGGACTTCTCATCCGGTACGCAGGGCGAGGGTTCGAAAATGCCCAAGCCGAGGTATTTCTGCCGAGGTTTCCGGCAACGCCGCATTATACTTCGAACCGACCGGCCACGCGACTCTCATGCCAATCCCTGTTTGAAGATGATGAATGCGCGAATTCCGCTCTCCCGCGAAGTCCGCGCGTACGTTTCGTCCTGTGTGGTCATGGTGGCTGACCATGGTCGGGAAGCCAACAACCTGGAATGATCAGCGCGCGGGTCCGCTTTCCAGCGAAGCCCGCGCGCCTGGTTTCGATCTGGACCAGTTCCTGTCCAGGTTCACTCACTGCTCACTCATGCGGCTTCAGAATATCCTTCAGAGCCTTCTTCACTGTGTCGTCGGTGTTGGCGTAGCCGGCGCCCTGCTTGGTCTTGTCCGAGATCAGGTCGGTGCTCGCACCTAACGGCTTGTTCTGGTTCTGAACAAATCCACTGATCGTGTTGAGGACATTCAGGAGGTCGGTCGTCACCGAACTGGCCGCCAGGCCAACAAGCTGCCGGAACGACGCATGGCTGACGGCACCACTGTCGGTCGAGCCGGATTGCAGGAACTGCGTCGAGTCCTTTAGGCCCAGCGTATTGGTCGTGACGTTGGCTTTGTGACCAGGGCCGTTTTCGGCATTGTTATGGTTCCCGGAATTGCCAGGTGCATCCTGATCTCCGTTGCCAAAGCCGTTATTGCCATGGTGGTGGTCACCTGTGTCACCGCCCGGGCCGGTCGCTCCGGTCGCACCCGTCGATCCGGCTGAGCCAGTCGCTCCGGTCGAGCCAGTAGAGCCTGTTGCACCAGTCGAGCCAGTAGCTCCGGTCGAACCGGTTGCTCCCGTGGAGCCCGTTGCACCAGTCGAACCTGTGGCTCCCGTGTCGCCAGTTGCACCTGTGGCGCCGGTCGCACCAGTCGCGCCGGTAGAGCCCGTTGCACCAGTCGAGCCTGTCGCCCCGGTATCACCTGTGGCTCCGGTAGCACCAGTCGAGCCATTAGCTCCGGTCGAGCCTGTCGCACCAGTAGAGCCGGTGGCGCCGGTCGAACCTGTCGCTCCCGTATCGCCGGTCGCACCTGTGGCTCCGGTTGCACCAGTCGAGCCAGTCGAGCCCGTTGCACCGGTCGCGCCGGTATCACCGGTTGCTCCGGTCGAGCCGGTTGCACCGGTAGAGCCAGTCGCTCCAGTAGAGCCGGTTGCTCCGGTCGAGCCAGTCGCCCCGGTGGAACCGGTTGCACCAGTCGAACCTGTCGCTCCAGTGGAGCCAGTCGCCCCGGTATCACCTGTTGCTCCGGTCGAGCCGGTTGCACCAGTCGCGCCGGTGGCACCCGTCGCTCCAGTATCACCGGTTGCTCCGGTTGAGCCCGTCGCTCCGGTCGAGCCAGTCGCTCCAGTGGAGCCAGTCGCCCCGGTATCACCTGTTGCTCCGGTTGCTCCGGTCGCTCCGGTTGCACCAGTTGAACCAGTCGCGCCGGTGGCACCCGTCGCTCCGGTCGAGCCGGTTGCACCGGTAGAGCCAGTCGCTCCAGTAGAGCCGGTGGCGCCGGTCGAACCTGTCGCTCCCGTATCGCCGGTCGCACCTGTGGCTCCGGTTGCACCAGTCGAGCCAGTCGAGCCCGTTGCACCGGTCGCGCCGGTATCACCGGTTGCTCCGGTCGAGCCAGTCGCCCCGGTGGAACCGGTTGCACCAGTCGAACCTGTCGCTCCCGTATCGCCGGTCGCACCTGTGGCTCCGGTCGAGCCAGTCGCTCCAGTAGAGCCGGTAGCACCAGTCGCGCCGGTCGAGCCCGTTGCACCGGTCGCGCCGGTATCACCGGTCGAGCCTGTCGCACCAGTAGAGCCGGTGGCGCCGGTCGAACCTGTCGCTCCCGTATCGCCGGTCGCACCTGTGGCTCCGGTCGAGCCAGTCGCTCCAGTAGAGCCGGTGGCGCCGGTCGAACCTGTCGAGCCCGTATCGCCGGTCGCACCTGTGGCTCCGGTTGCACCAGTCGCGCCCGTTGCACCGGTTGCTCCGGTCGCCCCGGTATCACCTGTTGCTCCGGTCGAGCCGGTTGCACCGGTCGAGCCTGTTGCTCCAGTCGAGCCACTCGCACCAGTCGAGCCAGTCGCACCAGTAGAGCCGGTGGCGCCGGTCGCTCCCGTATCGCCAGTTGCACCTGTAGCTCCGGTATCACCGGTTGCTCCGGTTGAGCCTGTCGCTCCCGTATCGCCGGTCGCACCTGTCGCTCCCGTATCGCCGGTCGCACCTGTGGCTCCGGTTGAACCAGTAGAGCCAGTCGCTCCGGTATCGCCGGTCGAACCTGTGGCGCCCGTTGCACCGGTCGAACCAGAAGCACCCGTCGCGCCAGTCCCACCAGAAGCGCCCGTGGCGCCGGTCGCGCCAGTTGCACCGGTCGCACCCGAAGCACCTGTCGCGCCCGTCGCGCCAGTCCCACCTGAAGCACCCGTGGCGCCAGTGGCACCCGTTGCACCGGTCCCGCCTGAAGCACCCGTGGCACCTGTCGCGCCAGTCGCACCCGCGCCTGTGGCGCCCGTCGCGCCGGTCGCACCCGCGCCGGTCGCGCCTGTGGCTCCGGTCGGACCGGTGGGGCCTGCCGGGCCTGTCGCGCCTTGGCTCGTAACAGCCAGGTTGCCGCCAACAAATGTATCACCGTTTTTGCCGTTGTTGGTAGAATCGGGGCTGAACGCGAACGCAGTTCCGCCAGCGTGTATAAGCGTGCCATATATGTTAAAGCCGCTGTCATATATTGCATAGTCATGCGAAGTATCTGGGATCGAAATCGTTATAGCAAAATTAGGGGCAACAGTATTAGCGGAGGATGGAAGAACGAAGCTGCCGACAACGGTGTTGGTTGTTGTATCGATAATGTAAAATGTATTGATGCTCTTACTGCTTCCGGATGAGACAGTACCAGTGAGCGTCAAATTGCCCCCTGCCAGGACCCCAGTGTAGGCCGCCACGCCAACCGATGTCATCGGCGGCAAGCGCGAGCCGGCCGAGTTTTCGGGCATCTCCCATGAGCCACCCAGCTTGGCTGCGCCAACCAGCGACCTGGATGCGCAAACGTCCGCGCCGATGGCCTCTTGCAGCGCCGTTACGAAGGTCTCGCCCGCAACCCCCGATGCCGTCTCGCAGCTCCACAGCCGCAGTTCACCGTCCGCGGCAAGCGCCCTGCCGATTGCGGCAAGATCCTCAGCATCTTCCTTCAGGGTGGCGGCCGACCACTCTCCGGCTGTGAAGCTAACCCGGCCAGGCGCGCCATGCGCCATAATATGGATCGCGTCGAGCCCTTCATGCCCTGCGAGCGCCGCAGCGATCTGCCGCGCCGCCGGCCAGCGGCCGTCGAGCACAATCTCTTGAACCTCGGGGCGCACGTTGCCGAGAACCGTCTGCAGGTCGGAGACTGAAGGATCGACAAAAAGAATTTCAGAGGCACGGGCCATGACTGGCTCCTGTTGGCTTCGAACTCAGTTCAAGCGGAAACCGCCCACCGGCCTGGCCGGCGAGCGCTCGGGATCAGCGGCTTGAGAGGCCTCATCTTCCGGACGGTCCGACGGCGCCGTCGGGATGTTCGACAGCGGGGCTCTCTACGCGGAGGAAGCTGCAGGCCTGGAAATTCCCGCCATCGTCAAACGTGCCAATCGCCAATGAACCGGCTGCGGCCGGAACCTTGACGGTGACAGCGACCGCGAGGCTTCGCTTGACGGCCTTGGGAAGAATGACCTGACCGACGACGGCGCTCTTGGCCGTGTCCAGGATAAAATATGGCACATTTTCGGTCGTGTCGCCGATGGGCAAGACGCCTCTCACGGCAACTTCCATGACCGCAAACCCCGTTATATAGCTCATGATTTCCTCCTCGGTCGGCAGCGGCTGCGCCGCCGTTTGTCTTGTTTCGTGCCTAGGTTTCTATCGCTGCCGAGCGCCCGCGCCAGCTGAGGCCGGTCGCAGCTTCTACCGGCGCTCGAGCCGCGTGCATTGAGCAGCCAGCAGCTCCGCACACCAACGGGCGCCGTGCAGGGCGACGAGCAATACTCATCAAGCGCCAGGCAATCTTTGCTGGCGGCCAGGTGCAGATAATTGGGGGATTGATCGAAGCAGAAACCTGCGTTGCGGACGCATCGTTTCGCACTTGGTATCACACCGACCACAGCCAACTCCCAACACGCGTGTCAACTTGCGAGGGAAATCGACTACTTGCGAGGGAACATCAGGTTGGGAAAACGTTGGATGACGTCTTCCTTGCGCCAAACACTTTCTGCGCCCTCACGCACGAAGTGGCACTTGCTCCAGATACTCTCCTGGCTTCGCAGACAGCGCGAACCGACAGGCCTACTGCCCGGTCCACGGAAACCCTCCCATAGATAAGACATTAGTAAATTATAAAATTAGCAACTTGTAAATAACCTGTTTACAATTTGTTAATTGCCGAACCACGATTTACTACCTTGGAAAACATCGAGATGGCGCGGATACGGCCAAATGCATCGAAAAATCCGGGGCTTAAGATACACCACCTTCGTTATCGACGAACGCTTGATATCGCGGCGGGGGTGTACGTAGCGATCGAGCCTACAGGGCAATTCGCAAAGCCTCGCCCAAGGTGACCGCGAGACCCTTGCTGCGGCGGAAGGTGCTGGCTAACAATGGATCACGCTGAGGTAGCATCCAGATGGCCGAGGCAGGGGAAAATGTGCATGGGACATGAAGGCCGGATAAGTCCGCACTGGAACGGATCCCTGTCCCGACGGCACCATGGCACAAATGTAACCGCTTCAGCCCGCAGTCATGGGGGTCGAAAGTCAGCATATGACAAGCGGTAAGCGCCTCTGCCTTAACATGATCGTCAAGAACGAGATGGCGAACCTTCAACGCTGTCTCGGGGCGGTTGTCGACCACATCGACTGCTGGGTCATCGGCGACACCGGCTCGAACGACGGAACCCAGGATTTCATCAAGGCGTTCTTTGCCGTCCACAACCTGCCTGGCGAGCTGCATGAGTTCCCGTTCCACAATTTCGAGCAGGCCCGCAACGCCGCGCTCGATCACGCCTATGCCTCGCCGCTCGCCTATGACTATCTGCTGTTCGACGATGCCGACATGGAGCTGATGGTTGAGGATACGGGGTTCCGCGAGGGGCTCGACGGCCCGGGCTACCGGCTGTTGCAGCGGTCGGATTCCGGCCTGGCCTATTGGAACACGCGCCTTGTCAAACGCGACGCCGGTGCCCGCTACCATGGCGTGACCCACGAATATCTCGACGTGCCCGGTGGCGTGCAGGAACTGAGGGGTGCCTGGTACAAGGACCACGCCAGCGGCTCGAACCGGGTGGACAAGTTCGAGCGTGATGCCAGGCTTTTGCTGGACGCCCTTGAGAACGATCCGGAAAATCAGCGCTACTGGTTCTACCTGGCGCAGTCCTACCGCGACGCTGGGCGGACGGCGGAGGCGGCGGTGGCCTACGCCAAGCGTGCCGCGATGGGCGGCTGGGACGAGGAGGCGTGGAATGCCCGCCTGCAGGAGGCGCGCTGCCTGCGCAAACTCGGCGACGAGGCTGGCTTTGTTCAACAGGCGCTTACCGCCTTCAATCAACGGCCGCAACGCGCCGAGCCACTTTATGACCTGGCACGGTTTTACCGCGAGAAGGGGATGAACGACGCCAGCGTGTTGTTCTCCGAAGCAGGGCTGGCGATCAAGCGGCCGGAGCAGGACATCCTGTTCCTCGAGGATTTAGTCTACACGACAGGCCTGCGCGAAGAGTATGCGATCGCGGCGAATTATGCGCGCGACCCGGTGCGCAAGGATCGCGGTTTCGCGACGTGCAACTGGTTAGCGCTGGACCGTAGTATCGGCGATGGACCCAGGGATCTCGCGTGGTCCAACCTGTTCTTCTATGTGCAGCCAGCCAAGACAACGATGCCGTCGTTCAGCGCTCATCCGATCGTTTTCGCTGCGCCCGAGGGCTACAGGCCGTCAAGCGCCTCGGTGGCGCGCCTGGGCAAGGAGATTGTGCTTGCTCAGGCAGCGGTGAACTACACCACAAGCGAAGACGGCGTCCATCTCCGGACGAAAGGCGGCGAGGCGATCCTCGCTCGGAATTTCCTTCTGCGGTTGACCAATGGGCTCGCCGTCCGATCGACAACCGAGATGCTGCCGCCGACAAACATGCGCGAGGCCGGCGTCGAGGACCTGCGTCTGTTCGCCTGGAAAGGTAAGCTGTGGGGCTCGGCCTCCGTCCGCGATCTGGCGGACAGCGAGGGCAAGCAGGTCATCATGCGCGTCGACGACAGCGAAACCGGCCACCACCGGATGACCGACCTGCGCGTGCTGCCCGCGACGGGGCCGAGTGCGCACGACAGGAAATGGATGACGCAGGTCACATCAGGCGAAGCCGGCGAGGAGCGGCTGCAGTTGGTCTGTTTCGGCGATCCAATTCGGGTGGCGGATGAGCGAGCTGAAACGATCAGCGAGACCTCTCCTGGAATTGCGGCCCAACGATTCAGCGGCGTAAGCCAACAGGTCCCTTTCGCCGGCGGTTGGCTGATGTTGATTCATGAGGTGCAATGGAGACCCTCCGAGAACAGGCGATACTGCCTGCATCGGTTTGTTTGGTTCGACGCAATGAACCTGCTGCAAAAGGTGAGCCGTCCCTTTTACTTCAACGAAAAGGGCGCCGAGTTCGCTGCCGGCTTGGCTTGGCATCCCGATGAGAAGCGCTTGCTGATTTCCTACAGCGTTGCCGACAGCGAGTGCTGGATCGCGACCGTCGATGAGGCGGATGTGGGAGGGATGCTAGACGATGTGGATCGCCTGTCTTCGGGGGTGGCTGATCCAGGGACGAAGCAGACACTGTCGACGCCGGCCTTTCGCGCCCCTCCAACGAAAGCCGGGATCAAGCCTGGCCGCGCCGACGGTGGGGCCATGGGTGATGCAAACCGGGCGCCGTTGGAAGGTAAGGACTTCGGCACCGGCAGCATGAAATCGACAGAAGAGATCTTTCATGAGCTCGCGCCGTTTCTGCGCGACGTCGATTCTCCGCTGGAACGACGGCAACGATCGCGCCAGTTCGACGCGCGGATTTATCCCTTCCTTGGCAGCGACGACACCGCACTTCCGCAGATCAACTGCTTCTATGAAGTGATGTCAGACAAAGCTGAGCATCGTACCTTGATTGGCGCCACAACGTCGATGCGAGCGGCTGGCCATCCGGTGCGGGTGTGGAGCTATGCGCCAGAGAAGCTCGAATTCCTCGTCCCGCACGGGATCGAGGTCCGCAATGCCGACGACGTCATGCCGCGGGCCCTGTTCGAGCGCATCGTCGCCGGCTCCGAGATCAGATATTTCAGCGATATTTTCCGCTACGCCCTGCTCTACGAACATGGCGGCCTGTGGATGGATTCCGACGTGATCCTGCTGCGGCCGTTCCCCTTTCGCGGCGATCACTTTTTCAATCTGCAATGGCGGGGAGCACACAAGGGCCACTTCATCTGCGGCAATGTCATATACGCCAAGCCCTACAGCCGCCACCTCAGGGCGCTATACGAATTGTCGCTCGAGCGTTTCCAAGAAGCGCGCGGCAAGGAGTTCGGTGACATCGGCCCGAAGCTGCTCTCCGACTACATCGCGACAGTAGCCGGCGCCGAGCTGCGCGACCGGGTATTCAGCCCGATGTTCTTCAACGCAATCGATTGGACCGAGATCGACAGGTTCGACAGGCCGATTTCGGAATTGACCGACTATCTGAACGATGCCCGCGTGTTCGGTATCCACCTGTGGACGGCCCGCAACGACGCCCGGCCGGGCGGCGAGGGGGCCCCGTTGATCTCGAAGCTGATCAACCCACTCGATAGTTTCCCATCATTCACAACTCTCGCCGACCGCTTCAATACCGACAAGAACCGGCATACCGGCAACCGTCATGCCTATGCCAGGGTCTACGATCGCCTGCTGTCGGGCAGAAGGCTGGCCATGCGGCGGCTCATGGAAATCGGGCTTTGCCGCAGGCTGGCGGACAACCAGAGCGAGACACCTTCGGTCGCGCTATGGCAGAGCTACTTTCCGTTTTGCCAGGTGGTCGGCGTCGACCTGACAGACTTTTCCCGCCTGAACGATGAACGTTTCAAGTCGTTCGTCGGCGACCAATCCAAGCTGGATGATCTGCGCGGAGTCGCGGCGAAACTCGAGCCGCGCTCGTTCGACGCGATCATCGACGACGGCAGCCACGCCTCGTTCGACGAGCAGCTCACCCTGCGCGAGTTCTTCCCGCTGCTCGCGGAGGGCGGCTGGTATTTCATCGAAGACCTCGACTGGCAGCCGCCGGGCGAGGATCTTGGCAAGATCACGCTGACGAAGAACTTGCTGCGGGAAATCCAGCAGCACGGCAGCGCGCGCTCGGTCGATCCGCTGGGCGTGAGCGCGCTTGCCGGTCAGTTCGCCGAAATCCTCTTCTTCGACAGCCACTACGAACTGAATCGGGCAAAGCTGCTCGGTGGCTTGGTGGCTATCCGCAAGGGCCCGTCGGGCATGTCCGCCAGGCGAAGTCTTGCACCAGTGCGTGAGTGAGCAGAGCGCCGTGAAAGTCGCTGTCTACACCATCGCCTTGAACGAAGCCGCAAACGCGGAGCGCTGGGCCAATTCGGCCGTCGACGCCGACTATCGCATTGTCGCCGACACGGGCAGCACCGACGATACAGTGGAACGGCTGACCGAGGCCGGCGTTACCGTGCACAGGATAGCGGTCCGCCCATGGCGTTTCGACGATGCCCGCAACGCCGCGATGGCACTGATCCCGCACGACGTCGACGTGTGCTGCACAATGGACATGGACCGGTTCCTTGAACCCGGCTGGCGGGCAAAGCTCGAGGCTGTCTGGACTCGCGAGACGACTGCCCTCTATTGTCAGACAGTGTACAGAGCGAGCGTCGACGACCCGACCCCACTTCGCAACTGGCCAGCGAAAAACTTTCATCATCGCTGGGGGTATCGCTTCAAGAGGCCTGTTCACGAAGCCCTGGTCTTCACGGGAGAGAGAGAGGTCACGGCCAGCAGCAGCGACATTGTCATGTTCGAGGTGCAGGACCTTACCAAGCCAACAAGGAGCAGTTACCTGCCGCTGATGGAAGTGGCGCACAAGGAAGACCCCGCCGACGCACAAATCTGCTTCTGGCTCGGGCGAGACCTGATGTGGGCCAACCAGCACGATCAAGCCGTCGAGTTGCTTGAGAACTACCTTGCCCTACCGACAAGCACGTGGGGCGAAGAACGAGCCGAGGCCATGCGTTATATCGCGCGTATGCGCCCGGAACAGAGCTTGTCCTGGCTGGACAAGGCGCGGATGGAAGCGCCGCACCGGCGAGAGATATGGCTCGACCTCGCCGAGGAACTCCACGGCAAGTCGGACTGGCTCAATCTGTTCTGGGCTTGCTCGAATGGGATCGAGAAGACGCACCGCACCGGGAGTTATCTGGACGACGCGAACTGCTGGGGGTTTCGGTTGTTTGACCTCGGCGCCATCGCGTCATGGCACCTGAATGCGATGGACCGTGCGGTAGAATGGGGGCAAAGGGCACTTGAACTTAATGCAGGCAATCAGCGGTTAAAGGACAACCTCGATTTCTTCGTTCGGCTGCAACGGAAGAATGAATGAGTGAGTTAGAAACAATGTCGTCAGAAACAACGCCTGCGGTATTCCGCCCACTTGTATACACCGTTGCTTTTGGTGATGGGACGTACTTCGAATGCTTGAACGTTATGCTAACATCCTTGTTAGAGATCGGACGCTTCTATGGAAACGTTGCAGTTCTCTCTGACCGACCACTCAGTGATATCCTTCCCTATATTCCCCACCAATATCGATCGCGTCTCCATCACGTCCTTGTTCCTTCGATAGATATATCGCAACGTTATATCATCGATGCGCCATTTTTCGAAAACTATTCCCCTATTCTGTATCTTGATACAGACATAGTCATCGATACTGAGATCGAGTCGACTTTGAAAGCAATTGTTGAAGCAAATGGCGTCTGTGTTACCACAGAAAAGGCTATTTATCCTGAATTAGCCTCCTCTAAGATTGCTGATGTCATCGACTCGCACCGAATTGGAAATTGGTTCGGGCTCGAACTCTGTCGCGCCGATCCCGCATGCGCACAGGAATTTTTGCCATGCGCAAATTCCGGAATTATCGGCTACAAAGACGCAGCGCTCTTCCGTTCAATCGGCGAGCAAATTGCGACTATGTGCCAAGCCCCCGCGAATCGAGAGCTTACTCGATGGTTTGGCGATCAGCCAATATTAAACTACGTCTTAGTGCGGACACAAGCTTCGGAAACGGCTCCATTGAGCAACCGTTGCAAATTCGTGCATGGATGGGATCAGAATCCAGACGAAGCATTTGGATTTACGCATTTTATCTGGGCCCGGGGAAACAACAAAATTCAACAAATGGCAGCGTATTTGGAAAACCTTCAGCTATCACGGATCGCTCATGATGGAAGGAAAAAAGAGTCAAATAGTCCGAGTGACTATTCACCATTTGTAAGGGAAAAGTTAGAGACTAGTTCCTACATATTTGTTGTCACTTCTGCCTTGGCCACAAATCAGGGCGTATTGGAGCCGCAGGTGAGGTTTGTTCAGACTCTTCGAACAATCCAATCTATAAGAGATCATGTTCCTGACGCGTTCATCCTCTTAGTCGATTCGTCTCCAGTTTCCGTCCACTCCGATATAGAAAATGAAATTTGCGCGAAGGCAGACATTGCCGTCTTCTTGCATAACTTGAACCCAGGACTTCATCTCTCAAGAGAGCTCGGTGGGTTTTGGAAGACACCCGACCACTCCAAAACTCTGTCAGAGACCTATGCGCTATTTCACGCCCTGACGCTAGTGAAGGTGATTAGCTCTGGAAGAATGAATAGAAGAATATTTAAAATTTCCGGAAGGTATCATCTTTCCGACAATTTTGATATAGGAGAATACGATAGAATTGAGCTGCTTGGAAAGTATGTTTTTAAGCGCAGGCGGCTCTCATGGCTTGCAAGCGAGGCGGGATACCTTGATACGAGACTTTGGTCATTTTGCTCGACCGCTATCGATGAGACTTTAAGTTTACTTGTTTCGGTATTTGTTTGCAGCATCGAAGCTTCGGTTGACGCTGAACATGCCTATTTCAGAAAGCTGCTCGACTCTAGGGTCCATGAGGTGGCCACCATCCATGTTGCGGGGCAGATCGCATCTACCGGAGAAGAGCTGCTAGAATGAGGGCTTTGGAAGAGGGTCTATTATGGCCTAGGCCGGATCAGGTGGAGAGCGAAGCTGATATTAAAGCACTGAGTCCGGTCAGAGCTTCGGGGGATCTAGCGCTGGAATGCCGCTGGTGTGATCCTCTGACTTATCTGTGAAGGCACGCTAGGTTCGCATTTTGATTCCTCGCAAGGAGGGATCTCCATCTCTCCGAGGTGGAGATCCGCGGGGTCCAACAGCGCGACGGTGGCAACCCGCAGGATTCGGTTGTTCGTGAGCGGAGCAATCGTTTTTGCGCCGGCGGCCGGGGTCACGTGCTGCACGCTCAGCCGTTCAGGTTATCGAGCGCATGCGGCAAGCCTGCTTGGATGGGGCGCGCCTAATTACTGGTCGACAGCCGACGCGCGTCGACGAGCAAGCGGTGATCCTGGCGCGTTCGGCTCTCGCTCACGCGAAGCTGAACGTCGCGCCGGCATCGATAAGATATTGCCGAGGTCGCCCGGTGAAGAACCTTGTCAATCGTGATTGGCAGTTTCGGAAACCCTCCACCACACCGCATAGCCATCGATTGGAATCAATGGCGAGGTAATACCCTCTCTAGTCCGGAATTCATTTACAGCTTGAGCGCATGGGGCGAGGAAGTAGTCGTCAACGACTACAAATCCACCCTGCGATAGCTTACGATAAAGCGCGTCAAGAGCTTGAATTGTTGATTCATACATATCTCCGTCGAGTCGGAGAATCGCCAGTTTTTGTATCGGAGCATTAGGGAGTGTGTCCTTGAACCAGCCCTCAAGAAAGACAACTTGCCCGTCAAGCAAGTCATATCTGCGGAAATTTTCTTCTACGTCCTTCCGGGAGATCGCCAGTTGCGTATGCGTGTGGTGGACATCTACAGCGTCCGCCGCATAGATGTCCGGGCTTGGGGGAGGAAGGCCGGCGAAACTGTCAGCGACGAAGACACGACGTTGAGTATCCGAGTACGAGGCAAGAATACCTCTCATAAAAATACATGCCCCGCCGCGCCAAACTCCGGTCTCGATGAAGTCGCCAGGAACATCATTTAAGATGACAGTTTCGCATAGATACCGCAAATTGCGCATCCGGGCTGAACCAATCATGGTTTGCGCCAGTCCTGGCCAATCCCGCCCGAGGGCACGCTTGTTCGGGTCGTATTTCCCACCCGTCCACGGATCAATAGGCGCGTCGCCATATAATGTTCCGGTCAGCGATGCTTCCAGAACATTAAGGTATCTATTCCGCATTTTCATTGCGGCGGTCAAGAAGTCATGACTGTCATTCAACGTTCGCCTCCTTCTGAGAGCCTGACTCGAGCCACGCTTTCCGCGTTGGGATTTCGGACGCGAGTGCAGCTGGTTTAACGGCTACGCTGTCGCCGTAGCCGTGGAAGATAGCGTTCGAACAAGGCGTCGAAAATTTTGTTGGCCGAGATCTTTTACTAATACCGTGGTTAACCATTGTGCCGTCTGCAGAGATTTCTTCGACCTCCAAAGAGATGCCAGCTGTGCCGCTCCGTATCTGAGACAACAAGAGCTTCCTCGTCAGCGCGGACTGACGTCTCGTGGGCCACCTGCCAGCTTGACACAGTTTCTCCGCAGTGCGTTTGGGAAAGGATAGCCTCGCCCACTCCTGATGCCCTATCTGCTCGCCGAGCCTTCGCCATTGGTGGATAGCATGGTAGATTAAATCTGGGCGGTCGGACATCAGGAATTGAAGTGCGACGACGAGATTTCGTTACACTCTTGGGAGGCTCGGCGGCCGGCAGCCTGATTTCTGCGTCGTTGACCGATCGGGACGCCCTCGGGGAAAGCTACGCGACCATGGCACCGACTACTCCGTCCTCATCCCTCCTTTCCGCCCCGATCGAACTCGCCGGCGACTGGGGCCACACGCCTCCTCGCGCGGCAGATCAGGTCGTCGAGCGGATGCGGCACGCCTGCCTGGTTGGCGTCCGCCTGCTCTCCGATCGCCAGCCTACGCGACTCCGTGTCGACGAGCACACTTCGGGGCAGCCGGCGATCTGGCTGCACCCCGACGGTAGCAGCATGGCGTGGATCATTGTCGACATTGGCGAACGGGATTGGTCGAAGCTCGCCTACCAGTTCGGGCACGAGCTCGGCCACATCATGGCCAACAGCTGGCAGGCGGACGCCAAGCCGGCGCCGCCCTGTCAGTGGCTCGAGGAAGCGTTGGTCGAGGCCTTCTCGCTGCGCGGTCTCGGTCGCTTGGCAAAGGACTGGAAAGAGAATCCGCCATTTGCCGGCGACAACGCGTTCGGCGATGCCATCGCGGCCTATCGCGACAACATCGTCCGCGGCTACGCCACGCTCGCGGACGGCCAGGGGCTGAGCCGCGACGCCGCTGCCTGGTTCGGCGACCATCGAAGCGAGATCGAAATACCCGGCCTCAATCCGTTTGCTCAAGCAATGTCCCGGACCATCCTGACTGAGTACGAGGCGGCGCCCGACTGCGTCGAGGCGCTGGGCGCGCTCAACCGATGGCCCGGCCGCACAGGTGTACCGATCGCCGAGTATCTGAATCGATGGGAGGCGAGTTGCGCCGAACTGCAAGCCTCGCCCCGACTGCCGGTCCGGCTGCGCGAACTGCTGCACATTGCTTGATCGGTAAGGGGTTGAGGAACAAACCAGCCATCTCTGATCTTCGGAACTGCACCGAAGGAGGCAATTGCGAAGCGTTGACGCGCACGAGACAGCATCCTTCCGCGAAGCCTTGCACGGGCCGCGGCAGAATCCACTCCGCTAGAGCCAGCGGGGGAGGAGGAGAGGGCGCCGCTCGCCGCCTGTAGCTATGCTGCGGTTGGGCAAAGGGATCGCCCGGCCAAGGCCCGATCTCTATTATAGATCGAGGCGCGCGGCGAACTCGACCTCGCAGAGTATATGCAGGCTGTTCTCCGATCGACCATGTGGAAGGGGATGATACGACCCGAACGTGGACGATCAGCTGCGGAATGTCTGGTATGCGCCTTATGATCGGCGGCTTCGCGCCAATGGAGGCCGTTTAGGCTTCCTTGATCGCCTCCCGAAAGAAGACGTTCTGCTTGGCGGCATGATCACCGGATTGATCCGAGGCAGGCACTCCCCCTTTTCGATCGTACTGCTTTAGAATGATCTAATATAGTCGTTTGCATGGTAGTCGTCGTTTCCGGAGCGGTATATGGTGTGTAATCGTTGGTTGCCAAACCATTAATTCAAAGTGGTGCGCCGGGGAGAGCTTGTCATGAAACTATCGAACCTGATCAAACGTTACGACAATGTGGAAAGAGCCGCCGAGGAACTCGAGACAGAGCTAGTCGAAGCTTTGAACATCTCCCTGAACCTTGACAAGGTGTCACCATCAGACGACGGCAGTGCCTCGAAAGACAGCCTCGCAATAGGGACCAATGCCCTGCAACCGGAGGGCACTCCCAATGAAACCCCTCGCCAGCTAACTTCGCATACGCAGAGCCGGCTGGCTGCTTTGAGCTCATTTGAGATGCTCTTTCAGGATGCGGAAGGTCATATGGAGGATGTCAAAGCCAAGCTACTGGAGGTTGCAACTTCGCACCACTACACACGAGAATTCTTTCAGATCCTTCAAGCGGACTTCTTTCGTGCCAACGAACTGGAAGCGGCAAATGCCAACCTGACGAGAGAACACATGGTCCTGTCCGAACAGCTGCACGATGCGATGAGGAAGCAACGTGAGCACGATAGCGCGTTCGGAGCCATACAGCAGCGCGAAGTAAGCTTGGTCCAGGACAGGGACGCTCTCCGTGTTGCGCTCGCCGCCGTAAGGCTGGAACTTGTAGAAGCGGCCAATACCATCGCAATAAGGGAGGCGGACTTCGGCGAGGCGGCCAAAGCTCTTTCGGCCAGAACAGCCGAGGCCAATAGACGGGCGCGCGAAAACGATACCTTGCGAGAAAAGCATGTCAGACTCTCGATCGACCTCGACAAGGCGCAAAAGCGGGAAGCTGAGGCGAGGCGGAGGCTAGATGAGCTGTCGACGATCCACGCCAACGATGCGGTGCGGCATTCCGAACTGCTGGCTGCGCTCGGCAAGAGCGAGAAGGACGAAACGCGGTTGCAGAAGTCGCTTGAGATCGCGCAGGCGAAACTGTCGGAAATGGCAGAGGCCGCACGCATCATGGAAGACGACACGGGAGCCGAACGTGCACGCAGTCTCGCAGAGATGCGAGGTTTGCGATCTGAAATTCAAAGTCTTCAATCGCGACTGGATGCGGCAACGAACGAGGCAAGCGTAGCATCCAGTGAAATCGCCAGGCTGACGGCTCAATGGAGCGATACCATGGCCGAAAAGCAGATTGCGGATGAAAGGTATTCTGATCTCTTGAAAGAGAGCGAAGCCGACATGACGAGCCTTTCGAACCTGACCGCGGACCTCTCGCACATCTCGGCGCAATACGCCTCCGAGCAGATGCAGCACGAAGTCCAGAGGCAGGAATGCGAAGATTTGCGGGCAGAAATTTTTGCGCTTGGTACGCGGGTCAAGGAGTTGCTGCCCTATGAGCGTTTGCACAAAGTAACGAGTGCAAGGGAGCGTGAGGGCGTAGTTGGTGTTGGCAGCATGGCAGTGGAGCCAACCCGCTCCACAACCAGACGACGTTCCCGCCCGAGCTTGCGTGCAGCGTCGTAGGGGGGAACGACGGCGGTACTGATGCTGGTGGTCACAAAGTGATCCTTTGGGGCGCACAATCCAGCGCCCGGCGTCCCGTTCACACTTGGCTCTGGTAGAACCGAAGACAGCAAAGCAGGCGTTCGAACTTTGTCTGGCCGCTCGTTTTTCCGGCCTCAAGGAAGCAGCGACGCAACCGCCGCATCACAGTTCCGCAGCGCAGCAAGGGCGGGTAGTTTAAGTCGATCTTGCCTTCGAGAAGTTTGGCGGCGACACATCTGCTTCACCACCAGCAGAGATCACGAAGGTCATAGAGGAGGCCCTTCGAGCAGCAGTGACCTGAGACCCTGAAGCTCCTCCAGTTTTTGGTGGAGTCTGTCCCACTCAAGGAGACGGACGAATGAAGCG
>NZ_AYXE01000031.1:0-19334 GCF_000502235.1 Mesorhizobium sp. L103C119B0
GACATGCTCGACAGCGGCACGCGTCCAGACTGGCCGCCCTATAACATCGAGAAGGTCGACGAGAACGATTACCGTATCTCGATGGCCATCGCAGGCTTCAGCCAGGATGAGGTTGAGCTGACCCAGCATGGACCCGAACTGGTCGTGGTAGGCCAGAAGGCTGATGATCAGAGCGGACGCCAGCTGCTGCACCAGGGCATCGCCTATCGCAGTTTCAGGCAGACGTTCAAGCTTGCCGACCACATGAAGATCAAGGCAGCAAACCTTGAGAACGGTCTCCTGACCATCGACATCGTCCGTGAGATTCCCGAAGAGCTGAAGCCGCGCCGCATTAGCATCGGGGCCGGCGACGCCCAGGTGGGCAAGCAGATCGCCCAGGATACGGAACGCACCCGCAAAGCGGCCTGATCGTATCGATTCAGTTATCCCTGCGGTCCGCCTCCCGGCTTCGGCCGGGAGGCCCAGATTGCGGAGAATGGAGATGGACAACTTCTACGAGACACCGACACTTTCTGCGGCACGCTCGGGCAAAATTGAAACTTCTTTGTGCCTGCTCGACAATCCAGACAACGTCATCAACCATCCACGCCTCAGCAGTGGAGAAAAGCGGGCACTGCTTTCCTCGTGGGCGTCCGATGCCTGCGCGGTGGAAAACCAGCCTGCCTTGCGCCGCCTGGACAACGGCACGGTAATCCCTGTCGACCAGATTCTGAGTGCGTTGAAGGCTCTGGATGAGAAACCCACGCTGGGGAAAGAGACTTCAGGCCGGGTGCTGCCTTGGCGACCCTCCTCGCGCCGCAGCGTTCTCAAGGCTTGGCGGCGTCGGGGCCGTTCTTTCGGCCCCGACGATGACGACGACCCGCCCCCGTGCCCGGCAGTGATCGCGCCGCGCCCACGCCCACCATGCGGAATCGGCGCAGTGGCCGGGGTCGAACTCGCCTGTGCCTAACTAACCCTGGGTTGATCCAGCTGCCTCGGCATGGGCAGCTGGATTCCAATCTTGCGTGCGCTTCATTTGGTTTCCAAAACAGCAGGTCGCAGGTTCGTCCGCAACGCCATTTCCTCGAACTTGTAGTCGCGTGCCTGATTTCCGGATCCACCTCCTGGAATTGGGGTCCGGCATTGAAAAAGGGCAGGTGGCTTGCCATATTGGGCGAACTGAGGCATAAGGCCTCGATAGCCGGGACGGGACGACTGGATGGTTCCGAGGCGGCGTTTGGTCATAAAGCGGACACTTGCCACTTGCGTGGATCAAGAATCGGTTTTATGTAGACACAACAGACACGCGACGCGTGGAGCTGGGAAGCCGGCTTTACGCGTCCGATTTGCATGGGCGAAATGGCGCTGATTCGGCGTCGACTTGAACCCAGGCGGCACGTCCCGGCCAGCGGGATCATCCAGGAGACCCGGCCAACGGGTCTTGAAGACAGAGCGGCATATGGCTTCGAAAACCACAAATCCTTTCGTCTTTCTCCAGCAGGTCCGCGCGGAAACTGCCAAGGTGACTTGGCCGTCGCGCCGGGAGACGATGATCTCGACGGTGATGGTGCTCGTATTCGCGGTCATCGCGATGATCTTTTTCTTCACCGCCGACGTGGCCATGGGCTACGCGATCGAGCGGTTACTGAGCCTCGGCCATTAAGTCCGGCGATTACGGAGAAGTCTTGAAATGACCGCGCGCTGGTACATCGTCCACGCCTATTCGAACTTCGAAAAGAAGGTCGCCGAGGACATTGAGAACAAGGCCAAGCAGAAGGGCCTGTCCGCCGATATCGAGCAGATCGTGGTGCCGACCGAGAAGGTCGTCGAAATCCGCCGCGGCCGCAAGGTCGATGCCGAGCGCAAGTTCTTTCCGGGCTATGTGCTGCTCAAGGCCAATCTGACCGATGCGGTGTTCTCGCTGGTCAAGAACACGCCGAAGGTCACCGGCTTCCTCGGTGACTCCAAGCCGGTGCCGATCACCGAAGCCGAGGCGCAGCGCATCCTGAACCAGGTTCAGGAAGGCGTCGAGCGGCCGAAGCCCTCGGTCACTTTCGAGATCGGCGAGGCGATCCGCGTTTCGGATGGTCCGTTCGCCTCGTTCAACGGTTTCGTCCAGGAAGTGGACGAGGAGCGGGCGCGGCTCAAGGTGGAAGTTTCGATCTTCGGGCGCGCCGTGCCGGTCGATCTGGAATTCGGACAGGTCGAAAAGGGCTGATCCGAAAACCCTGCGCCGGTTCGCCGGCAAGGGGAGGCGGCGCGGAAAGCGCGCGGCCATGAACGGGTGGGAGGCGAATGCGGCTTTAGCCGGCCGCGCGGACCGCACCACCAGACTGCAACCGCCGGTGTTCCCGATACTGGGGCCGGCATGAGATAAAGGCAGGAAAGAGATGGCTAAGAAAATTGCAGGCCAGCTCAAGCTCCAGGTCAAAGCGGGATCGGCTACGCCGTCTCCGCCGATCGGCCCGGCACTTGGTCAGCGCGGCATCAACATCATGGAATTCTGCAAGGCGTTCAACGCGCAGACCCAGGAAATGGAAAAGGGATCGCCGATCCCGGTCGTCATCACCTATTACCAGGACAAGTCCTTCACCTTCGTCATGAAGACGCCGCCGGTGAGCTACTTCCTGAAAAAGGCGGCGAACTTGACTTCGGGTTCGAAAGAGCCGGGCAAGATCAAGGCCGGCACGATCGGTCGCGACAAGGTGCGCGCCATCGCCGAACAGAAGATGAAGGATCTGAACGCAAACGACGTCGAGGCGGCCATGCGCATGGTCGAGGGCTCCGCCCGCTCGATGGGTCTGGAAGTGGTGGGCTGAGATCATGGCAAAGATTGCAAAGCGTGTATCGAAGTCCCGCGACGGCATCGACCCCAACAAGGCCTATGCCCTTGGTGAGGCGCTGAAGCTGCTCAAGGACCGTTCGACGGTGAAGTTCGACGAGACCATCGAAGTTGCGATGAACCTCGGCGTCGACCCGCGCCATGCCGACCAGATGGTCCGCGGCGTGGTCAACCTGCCGAACGGCACCGGCCGCTCTGTCCGCGTCGCCGTGTTCGCACGTGGCGGCAAGGCCGATGAGGCTCGCGCCGCCGGCGCCGACATCGTCGGTGCCGAGGATCTGGTCGACATCGTCCAGAAGGGCACGATCGACTTCGATCGCTGCATCGCCACGCCGGACATGATGCCGCTGGTCGGCCGTCTGGGCAAGGTGCTGGGCCCGCGCGGCATGATGCCGAACCCGAAGGTCGGCACCGTCACCACCGACGTCGCCGCCGCCGTCAAGGCATCGAAGGGCGGCGCTGTCGAGTTCCGCGTCGAGAAGGCCGGCATCGTTCATGCCGGCGTCGGCAAGGTCTCGTTCGACGTCAAGGCGCTGGAAGAAAACGTCCGCGCCTTCGCCGATGCCGTGACCAAGGCAAAGCCGGCTGGCGCCAAGGGCAACTACGTCAAGAAGGTGTCGGTCACCTCGACGATGGGCCCGGGCCTCAAGCTCGACGTCTCGACGCTCGCAGCGTCTTGATACGAACATCTGGATCGGCTGCCAAGGCGCTGATCCGCAAGTGAATTCCGGGCCTCCGACTTGTCGGCGGCCCGGTACCGGAAGTCGAGAGGCTTCCGGACATCCTGTCCGAGATTGCAGGCGGCCCAGAAGCCTTAATTGAACTAGGCCTGCATGAGACGGGTGAAAACCGGACAACGGAGCGACAAGCTCCAATGAAAGGTTCGAACCGTGTTTGCCTTTTGTCTGCGCATCTCCGGCTTGCCGTCGATGTGGCGAAAGGGGGCAGGATCCTCGAGCGTCGTTCGGGAGATCTGTAATGGATGGCCCGGCCGGCAAAAAGGCAACCCGACGCCTGTCCCACTAGCGGGGCAGGGGTCAACTGGAGATAGGCAGTGGACAGAGCGGAAAAACGCGAACTCGTCACGGGCCTGAATGGTGCCTTTGCAGGCGCTGGTTCAGTCGTCGTGGCCCACTACGCCGGTATCACCGTCGCGCAAATGAACGACCTTCGGTCGAAAATGCGCGCTGCCGGTGGCACCGTCAAAGTCGCGAAGAACCGTCTCGCCAAAATCGCTCTTCAGGGCACGGACTCCGCATCGATCATCGACCTGTTCAAGGGACAGACGCTGATCGCTTATTCGGAGGATCCGATTGCGGCGCCGAAGGTCGCGTCCGATTTCGCCAAGGGAAATGACAAGTTGGTCATTCTCGGCGGCGCAATGGGCACCACCTCGCTCAACGCCGACGGTGTGAAGGCACTCGCCACACTTCCGTCGCTCGATGAGTTGCGCGCCAGGCTGGTTGGCATGATCGCCACGCCGGCAACCCGGATCGCCCAGATCGTCAATGCGCCAGCGGCTTCGGTCGCGCGCGTCATCGGCGCTTACGCCCGGAAGGACGAGGCGGCATGAGGCCGTTCCTCGCTATCACAAACACACGTTCGAACCTGATGAAGGAATACAACAATGGCTGATCTGGCAAAGATCGTAGACGACCTTTCGAAGCTGACCGTCCTCGAGGCGGCCGAGCTGTCGAAGCTTCTGGAAGAAAAGTGGGGCGTTTCGGCTGCTGCTCCGGTGGCGGTTGCCGCTGCCGGCGGCGCTGCCGCTGCTGCTGCTCCGGCTGAGGAAAAGACGGAATTCGACGTCGTCCTCACCGAGGCAGGCGCTCAGAAGATCAACGTCATCAAGGAAGTCCGCGCCATCACCGGCCTGGGCCTCAAGGAAGCCAAGGATCTGGTCGAAGCAGCTCCGAAGCCGGTCAAGGAAGCCGTTTCCAAGGCTGACGCTGAGAAGTTCAAGGCCCAGCTGGAAGCAGCCGGCGCCAAGGTCGACCTGAAGTAAGCGTAAAAGCGGCGGGCGGCCTCGCGCCGTCCGCCACTCCCTTCATCAGAGGGGAGGATGCGTAGCGCGAGATGTACGAGAACCTCTTTCCTGAGGGCCGAAACCGGCCTTCAGGAAACGGGTTTTCTCCCGTTTTAGCCGTCGCCGCCAGGCGGCGGGAAACAGATCAGGGGCCGCCGCCGAGGTGGCCGCGCATGCAAGGTGAGCCGCGGCGAGGCTCGCCCCGAGTTTATAGCTAAGGAGCGACGATGGCCCAGACCCAGACTTTCAATGGCCGCAGACGCGTACGCAAGTTCTTCGGAAAGATTCCGGAAGTTGCGGAGATGCCGAACCTGATCGAGGTTCAAAAAGCATCCTATGACCAGTTCCTAATGGTGGCGGAGCCCAAGGGTGGGCGTCCGGACGAGGGACTGCAGGCCGTTTTCAAGTCGGTTTTCCCGATCTCCGATTTCTCCGGCTCCTCGATGCTGGAGTTCGTGAAGTACGAGTTCGAAGGACCGAAATTCGACGTTGACGAATGCCGTCAGCGCGACCTGACCTATGCCGCGCCACTCAAGGTGACGCTGCGCCTCATCGTGTTCGATATCGACGAGGATACCGGCGCAAAGTCGATCAAGGACATCAAGGAGCAGGACGTCTATATGGGCGACATGCCGCTCATGACGCTCAACGGCACCTTCATCGTTAACGGCACCGAGCGCGTCATCGTCTCGCAGATGCACCGTTCGCCGGGCGTCTTCTTCGACCATGACAAGGGCAAGTCGCACTCCTCGGGCAAGCTTCTGTTTGCTGCACGCGTCATTCCCTATCGCGGTTCGTGGCTCGACATCGAATTCGATTCCAAGGACGTCGTGCACGCTCGCATCGACCGCCGCCGCAAGATTCCGGTGACGTCGCTCTTGATGGCGCTCGGCATGGACGGCGAAGAGATCCTGTCGACCTTCTACAACAAGATCACCTACAAGCGCGCCGGCGACCACTGGCGCATCCCGTTCAACGTCGAGCGTTTCCGCGGCCTCAAGGCCGTTGGCGACCTCGTCGATGCCGATACCGGCGAAGTTGTCGTTGAGGCCGGCAAGAAGATCACCGCCCGCCAGGCAAGAGCGCTTGGCGAAAAGGGTCTGAAGGCGATCAAGGCGACCGACGAGGATCTGCTCGGCAATTACCTGGCAGAGGACATCGTCAACTACGGCACCGGGGAGATTTTCCTCGAAGCCGGCGACGAGATTGACGAAAAGACGCTGAAGGTGCTGCTCGGCACGGGCGAAAGCGAGATCAAGGTTCTCGACATCGACCACGTCAATGTCGGCGCCTACATCCGCAATACGCTCAACGTCGACAAGAACGAGAGCCGCCAGGACGCACTGTTCGACATCTACCGTGTCATGCGCCCGGGCGAGCCGCCGACGCTTGAAACCGCCGAAGCCATGTTCAACTCGCTGTTCTTCGACTCGGAGCGCTACGACCTGTCGGCCGTCGGCCGCGTCAAGATGAACATGCGCCTCGAGCTCAAGGCTGAGGATACCGTGCGCGTGCTGCGCAAGGACGACATCCTGGCCGTGGTCAAGACGCTGGTCGAGCTGCGCGACGGCAAGGGCGAGATCGACGACATCGACAATCTCGGCAACCGCCGCGTGCGTTCTGTCGGCGAGCTGATGGAGAACCAATACCGCGTTGGCCTGCTGCGCATGGAGCGCGCGATCAAGGAACGTATGTCCTCGATCGAGATCGATACGGTGATGCCGCAGGACCTGATCAACGCCAAGCCGGCGGCTGCCGCCGTGCGCGAGTTCTTCGGTTCCTCGCAGCTGTCGCAGTTCATGGATCAGACCAACCCGCTGTCGGAGATCACCCACAAGCGCCGCCTGTCGGCACTTGGCCCGGGCGGTCTGACCCGCGAGCGCGCCGGCTTCGAAGTGCGCGACGTGCACCCGACGCATTACGGCCGCATCTGCCCGATCGAGACGCCGGAAGGCCCGAACATCGGTCTGATCAACTCGCTGGCGACCTTCGCGCGCGTCAACAAGTACGGCTTCATCGAAAGCCCGTACCGCAAGATCGTCAACGGCAAGCTGACCAATGAGGTCGTCTATCTCTCCGCTATGGAAGAGTCCAAGCACCACGTCGCGCAGGCCAATGCCGAGCTCGACAAGAATGGTGGTTTCGTCGACGAATTCGTCATTTGCCGCAGCGCCGGCGAAGTGATGATGGCGCCGCGCGAAAACGTCGATCTGATGGACGTGTCGCCCAAGCAGATGGTGTCCGTGGCCGCGGCGCTGATCCCGTTCCTCGAGAACGACGACGCCAACCGCGCGCTGATGGGCTCCAACATGCAGCGTCAGGCCGTGCCGCTGGTGCGCGCCGAAGCGCCGTTCGTCGGCACCGGCATGGAGCCGATCGTTGCCCGTGACTCGGGTGCCGCCATCGGCGCCCGCCGCGGCGGCATCGTCGACCAGGTGGACGCGACGCGTATCGTCATCCGCGCCACGGAAGATCTCGATCCCGGCAAGTCTGGCGTCGACATCTACCGGCTGATGAAGTTCCAGCGTTCGAACCAGAACACCTGCATCAACCAGCGTCCGCTGGTGCGCATGGGCGACCGCGTCAACAAGGGCGACATCATCGCCGACGGTCCGTCGACCGAGCTCGGCGATCTGGCGCTCGGCCGCAACGTGCTGGTCGCGTTCATGCCGTGGAACGGCTACAACTACGAGGACTCGATCCTGCTCTCCGAGCGCATCGTGGCCGACGACGTCTTCACCTCGATCCACATCGAGGAATTCGAGGTCATGGCCCGCGACACCAAGCTTGGACCGGAGGAAATCACACGCGACATTCCGAACGTTTCGGAAGAAGCGCTGAAGAACCTCGACGAAGCCGGCATCGTCTATATCGGCGCGGAAGTGCAGCCGGGCGACATCCTGGTCGGCAAGATCACGCCGAAGGGCGAAAGCCCGATGACGCCGGAAGAAAAGCTCCTGCGCGCCATCTTCGGTGAAAAGGCGTCCGACGTTCGCGACACCTCGATGCGCATGCCTCCGGGCACCTTCGGCACCGTCGTCGAAGTGCGCGTCTTCAACCGCCACGGCGTCGAGAAGGACGAGCGCGCCATGGCGATCGAACGCGAGGAGATCGAACGCCTCGCCAAGGACCGCGACGACGAGCAGGCGATCCTCGACCGCAACGTCTATTCGCGCCTTTCCGACGTTCTCGTCGGCAAGGAAGCGATTGCCGGGCCGAAGGGCTTCAAGAAGGGCTCGAAGCTGTCGAAGGACACGCTTGACGAGTATCCACGTTCGCAGTGGTGGCAGTTTGCGGTGGAGAACGAAAAGCTCCAGAGCGAACTGGAAGCCCTGCGTGGCCAGTACGACGATTCCAAGAAGGCGCTCGAGCAGCGCTTCATGGACAAGGTCGAGAAGGTCCAGCGCGGCGACGAAATGCCTCCGGGCGTCATGAAGATGGTCAAGGTCTTCGTGGCCGTGAAGCGCAAGATGCAGCCGGGCGACAAGATGGCGGGACGTCACGGCAACAAGGGTGTCGTGTCGCGCATCGTTCCGGTCGAGGACATGCCTTTCCTCGAGGACGGCACGCATGCCGATATCGTGCTCAACCCGCTGGGTGTGCCGAGCCGCATGAATGTCGGCCAGATCCTGGAAACGCATCTGGGCTGGGCATGCGCGGGCATGGGCAAGAAGATCGGCGAGCTGATCGACGCGTACAAGACGGCTGGAGACATCAAGCCGTTGCGCAAGACGCTTGAGAGCTTCATCCCAGCCAACGACCGCAACGAGCCGGTCCGCGAATATGACGACGAGAGCATCGTTCGCCTCAGCGAGCAGATGCGCCGCGGCGTCTCTATCGCGACACCGGTGTTCGACGGCGCGCATGAAGTCGACATCAACATCATGCTGGAGCAGGCGGGCCTGCACACCAGCGGTCAGTCGCAGCTCTATGACGGACGCACCGGCGAGCCGTTCGATCGCAAGGTGACGATGGGCTATATCTATATGCTCAAGCTTCACCACCTGGTGGACGACAAGATCCACGCGCGTTCGATCGGTCCGTACTCGCTCGTTACCCAGCAGCCGCTGGGCGGCAAGGCGCAGTTCGGTGGCCAGCGCTTCGGCGAAATGGAGGTCTGGGCGCTGGAAGCCTATGGCGCCGCCTACACGCTGCAGGAAATGCTGACGGTGAAGTCGGACGATGTCGCCGGCCGCACCAAGGTCTACGAGGCGATCGTGCGCGGCGACGACACGTTCGAGGCCGGCATTCCCGAGAGCTTCAACGTGCTCGTCAAGGAAATGCGGTCTCTCGGCCTCAATGTCGAGCTGGAGAACACCAAGCTCGACGACAACCCTGTCCGGCTGCCAGATGCTGCCGAATAGGGGCGCGGCCGAGTAAGCAAGACATCCGGTCGCGGAACGCCGCGACCGGATGCAACAAATTCTACGGCCAGTGGGCCGACCACTCAGCGGGCATTTGGCCCGCGTTAGAGGCAAGGGGTTTTCGAGGACCCCGAAAAGGAGAACGGCATGAACCAAGAGGTCATGAATCTCTTCAATCCGCAGGCGCCGGCGCAGGTGTTCGATTCCATCCGGATATCGCTCGCCAGCCCTGAGAAGATTCTGTCCTGGTCGTTCGGCGAGATCAAGAAGCCGGAGACCATCAACTACCGCACCTTCAAGCCGGAGCGTGACGGTCTGTTCTGCGCGCGCATTTTTGGCCCGATCAAGGACTATGAATGCCTGTGCGGCAAGTACAAGCGCATGAAGTACAAGGGCGTCATCTGCGAAAAGTGCGGCGTCGAAGTCACGCTGTCGCGCGTTCGCCGCGAACGCATGGGCCACATCGAGCTGGCGGCACCTGTCGCTCACATCTGGTTCCTGAAGTCGCTGCCGTCGCGCATCGGCACACTGCTCGACATGACGCTGAAGGACATCGAGCGCGTCCTCTACTTCGAGAACTACATCGTCACCGAGCCTGGCCTCACCGCGCTGAAGGAGCACCAACTGCTCAGCGAGGAAGAGTACATGATCGCCGTCGACGAATATGGCGAGGATTCGTTCACCGCCATGATCGGCGCCGAGGCCATTCATGACCTTCTGGCCGGCATGGACCTGGAGAAGATCGCCGGCGACCTGCGTTCGGAACTGGCTTCGACCACGTCCGAGCTGAAGCAGAAGAAGTATCTGAAGCGACTCAAGGTCGTCGAGAACTTCATGGAGTCCGGCAACCGTCCGGAATGGATGATCATGAAGGTGGTTCCGGTGATCCCGCCGGACCTGCGCCCGCTGGTTCCTCTGGATGGTGGACGTTTCGCGACGTCCGACCTGAACGATCTCTATCGCCGCGTCATCAACCGCAACAACCGTCTGAAGCGGCTGATCGAGCTGCGCGCCCCCGGCATCATCGTGCGCAATGAAAAGCGCATGCTGCAGGAAGCCGTCGATGCGCTGTTCGACAACGGCCGTCGCGGCCGCGTCATCACCGGCGCCAACAAGCGTCCGCTGAAGTCGCTGTCCGACATGTTGAAGGGCAAGCAGGGCCGGTTCCGCCAGAACCTGCTCGGCAAGCGCGTCGACTATTCGGGCCGTTCGGTCATCGTCACCGGTCCGGAGCTCAAGCTGCACCAGTGCGGCCTGCCGAAGAAGATGGCGCTCGAACTGTTCAAGCCGTTCATCTACGCCCGCCTCGACGCCAAGGGGTTCTCCTCGACCGTCAAGCAGGCCAAGAAGCTGGTCGAGAAGGAGCGTCCGGAAGTCTGGGATATCCTCGACGAGGTCATCCGCGAGCATCCGGTGCTCTTGAACCGTGCACCGACGCTGCACCGCCTCGGCATCCAGGCGTTCGAGCCGATCCTGATCGAAGGCAAGGCGATCCAGCTGCATCCGCTGGTCTGCACGGCCTTCAACGCCGACTTCGACGGCGACCAGATGGCCGTTCACGTGCCGCTCTCGTTGGAAGCGCAGCTTGAAGCCCGCGTGCTGATGATGTCGACCAACAACATCCTGCACCCGGCTTCCGGCGCGCCGATCATCGTGCCTTCGCAGGACATGGTCCTGGGTCTCTACTATCTCTCGATCGTCAATCAGAACGAGCCGGGCGAAGGCATGGTGTTTGCCGACATGGGCGAACTCCAGCACGCGCTCGAGACCAAGGCGGTGACGCTGCACTCCAAGATCAAGGGTCGTTTCCGCACGGTCGACGCCGAAGGCAAGGTCGTGTCGAAAATCTACGACACCACGCCTGGCCGCATGATCATCGGCGAGCTGCTGCCGAAGAACGTCAATGTGCCTTACGAGACGGCCAACCAGGAGATGACCAAGAAGAACATCTCCAAGATGATCGACACCGTCTACCGCCACTGCGGTCAGAAGGAGACGGTCATTTTCTGCGACCGCATCATGGCCCTCGGCTTCAGCCACGCCTGCCGCGCCGGCATTTCGTTCGGCAAGGACGACATGCTGATCCCGGACGCCAAGATCAAGCTGGTTTCCGACACCGAGGCTTTGGCCAAGGAATACGAGCAGCAGTACAATGACGGCCTGATCACGCAGGGCGAGAAGTACAACAAGGTCGTCGACGCCTGGGCGAAGTGCTCGGAAAAGGTCGCCGACGAGATGATGGCCCGCATCAAGGCCGTCGAGTTCGAGGACAGTGGCCGTCAAAAGCCGATGAACTCGATCTACATGATGTCGCATTCGGGTGCGCGTGGTTCGCCCACCCAGATGCGTCAGCTCGCCGGCATGCGCGGCCTGATGGCAAAGCCCTCGGGTGAAATCATCGAGACGCCGATCATCTCGAACTTCAAGGAAGGCCTGACCGTGCTCGAGTACTTCAACTCGACCCACGGCGCCCGCAAGGGTCTGGCCGACACCGCCTTGAAGACGGCGAACTCGGGCTACCTCACCCGTCGTCTGGTCGACGTGGCGCAGGACTGCATCGTCAACTCCGTGGATTGCGGCACCGACAAGGGCCTCACCATGCAGCCGATCGTCGATGCCGGTCAGGTCGTCGCTTCGGTCGGCCAGCGCGTGCTGGGCCGCACCTCGCTCGACGACATCACGCATCCGGTTTCGGGTGAGGTTCTGGTCAAGGCCGGAACGCTGATGGACGAACGTGACGTGGAAAAGATCGAAAAGGCCGGCGTGCAGTCGGTCCGCATTCGCTCGGCACTGACCTGCGAGGTCAGGATCGGCGTCTGTGCGGTCTGCTACGGACGCGATCTTGCCCGCGGCACCCCGGTCAACCAGGGCGAAGCCGTCGGCGTTATCGCGGCGCAGTCAATCGGCGAGCCGGGGACCCAGCTCACCATGCGTACCTTCCACATGGGCGGTACGGCGCAGGTGGTGGACAGCTCGTTCCTTGAAGCCTCGTATGAGGGCAAGGTCGAGATCCGCAACCGCAACGTGGTGCGCAACTCGGACGGCCAGCAGATGGTCATGGGCCGCAACATGGCGGTGCTGATCCTCGACGAAGCCGGCAAGGAGCGTGCCTCGCATCGCCTTACCTATGGTTCGCGCATCTTCGTGGACGATGGCGACAAGGTGAAGCGCGGCCAGCGTATCGCCGAATGGGATCCCTATACCCGCCCCGTCCTCACCGAAATCGAGGGCAAGGTGTCGTACGAGGATCTGGTCGACGGCATTTCAGTTCAGGAAACGGCCGACGAATCGACCGGCATCACCAAGCGCGAGGTCATCGACTGGCGCTCGACGCCACGCGGCAACGACCTCAAGCCGGCGATCGCGATCCTTGACCCCAAGGGCAAGGTCGGCAAGCTGTCGAAGGGCGGCGACGCCCGCTTCCTGCTCTCGGTCGAGGCCATTCTTTCGGTCGAGCCGGGTTCGCAGGTTCGTCCCGGCGACGTTTTGGCGCGTATCCCGATGGAAAGCGCCAAGACCAAGGATATCACCGGTGGTCTGCCGCGTGTTGCCGAACTGTTCGAGGCACGTCGTCCGAAGGATCACGCCATCATCGCCGAGATCGATGGCACGATCCGCTTCGGCCGCGACTACAAGAACAAGCGCCGCATCATCATCGAGCCGCATGACTCGACGCTTGAGCCGGTCGAATACCTGATCCCGAAGGGCAAGCCGTTCCATCTCCAGGACGGCGACGTCATCGAGAAGGGCGACTACATCCTCGACGGCAATCCGGCGCCGCACGACATCCTGGCGATCAAGGGCGTGGAAGCACTTGCTTCCTACCTCGTGAACGAAATCCAGGAAGTCTACCGTCTGCAGGGCGTGTCGATCAACGACAAGCATATCGAGGTGATCGTTCGCCAGATGCTGCAGAAGGTCGAGATCACGGTGCAGGGCGACTCGACCTACATTCCGGGCGACCACGTCGACGTGATCGAACTGGAAGAGGTCAACGAGCGCCTGGTCGAGGACGGCAAGAAGCCGGCCGAAGGCCAGCCAGTGCTGCTGGGCATAACCAAGGCCTCGCTGCAGACGCCGTCCTTCATCTCGGCCGCCTCCTTCCAGGAGACGACCAGGGTGCTGACCGAAGCTGCGGTTGCCGGCAAGACCGACATGCTGCAGGGCCTGAAGGAAAACGTCATCGTCGGCCGGCTGATCCCGGCCGGTACCGGCGGCACGATGAGCCAGATCCGGCGCATCGCCACCTCGCGCGACGAACTGATCATCGACGAGCGCCGCAAGGCCTCCGGTGTCGAGGTCGCCGAGCCGATGCTGACCGACATGGTCAACGCCGCGCAGTAAGCGCGGTAGGACGAGAAGAAGGAAGGGGGCCCCAGCGGCCCCTTTTCGCGTTTTGACCCCTAATCGAATCGAGGAAAACATGAGCAAGAAGGTTTGGACTGACGTCGACGACTACATCGTTTCCTCTCTCTTCGAAGCAGATCCCATCCTCGAAGCGGTGCTTGCGGCCAACCGCGACCAGGGCCTGCCGGCCATCGACGTATCGCCGGCGCAGGGCAAGCTGCTGTCGCTGCTGGTCCGCATCAGCGGCGCCAGGAAGGTGCTGGAGATCGGCACGCTTGGCGGCTACTCGACCATCTGGATGGCAAGGGGATTGCCCGTCGGCGGCAAGATCGTGACGCTCGAACTCGAGCCGCATCATGCAAAAGTCGCGCACTCGAATCTTGAGCGGGCAGGGGTGTCGGACAAGGTCGAACTCAGGATCGGCCCCGCGCTTCAGTCGCTTGAGACGCTGGCTGCCGAAAATGCCGGTCCGTTCGATCTGATCTTCATCGACGCGGACAAGCCGAACAACCCGAATTATCTGTCATGGGCCATGCGCCTGTCGCGGCCGGGGACGGTCATCATCTGCGACAACGTCATCCGCGACGGCACCGTGCTCAACGACGATGGCCGTGATGCCTATGTCGAAGGCGCACGCGGTGCGTTTTCCTTCATCGGCGGCGACAAGCGCCTGGACGGCACCGCCATCCAGACCGTCGGCGCCAAAGGCTATGACGGGTTTGCGATTGCGATCGTCGAGTAAGGCTGCATGGCGAGTGTCCAGACTGCGGTCCGGCAGAACTCACCGCTCAATCGAAGAACGCTTCCACCACATTGCGCTTGCCGAGCATGAAGGCGTCGGCCACGTGCTGCAGGGGTGCCAAATCGACATCGGAGACGCCGTCGCGTACGATTTCAGCGAAGCGCCGGTAAAGCTGGGGATATTCGGCCTCCGGCTCGTCGTGAACCACCTTGCCGTCGATGGCGAGCTTGGTGCCGCCGCCGGACAGCACCATCTTGCCCTTGTCGGTGTCCGCCCGGATGTCCCAGCTCTGTGGTCCCGTCTGCAGCCAGTCGAGCTCCATGGTCACCGGCAACCCATCCGAGGTGCGGAAGGTCACGTGGGCCGCCACAGGCGAGGCGCGGTTTTCCGGAAAGTCGAGGACGGCCGAGGTGATGAACATCGCCGGCAGGATGTGGGTTGCGATCGACAGTGCGTTGATGCCGGGATCGAAGACGCCGAAACCTCCCGGCGCCCAGATCCAATCCTGGTTCGGGTGCCAGCGGCGGACATCTTCCTTCCAGACGATGGCGGCCGAGTTGACCTTGGCGGACGCCAGGAAGGCGCGCGCGGCCTCCACTGCCGGCGCGTAGCGCGAATGCCAGCTGGCGAACAGTGAAACGCCATTGGCTGCCGCCAGCCGCTTCAGGTCCTCGACCTCACTGACAGTGGCGCCCGGCGGCTTCTCCAGGAAAACATGCTTCTTCGCAATCAGCGCCGTGCGTGCCGCGTCGTAGCGGAACTGCGGCGGCATGCACAGCGACACGGCCTCGAGTTCCGGCACCGCGTCGAGCATCGCCTCAATGGTCGGAAAATTCGGGATGCCGTCCACCTTGCCGTGCCGGCTGGCGGCGGCGATGAGGCGGTAGTCCGCATCCTTCGCCACTGCCGGCAGATGCTGGTCGCGCACGATCTTGCCGACGCCGACGATGCCGAGCTTGATGGGACCATTGTTCGAGGGCATGGGAACTCCGCGGATTCGAATTTGGCTGGTTAAGTCGCCCGGTTCTTAGCAGAGAACCGGTGCCGGGCAAGCCGGCGCGGTGACAGGCGCAAGCAGCCGGCGACGCTCAGAGCGGAACCTCGAACGTAACGATCGACACTTCGCCTTCGAGCGCGCCCTGGAAGGCCGACAGATGCGGCTCCTCGTCGGGTACGCCCTCCATATCGCCGATCTGGTCGAGCTCAGCTTCGGCATAGCCTTCGGCGGCGAGCGATTCGAGCGCCCGGCGCACGGCCGAATCGTCGTCGGGCGCGACCAGCATCACATGCACGCCTTCCGGCTTGCCGCCCTTCTTTTTCCAGACGCGGCCGGTGATGATGGTGACCGGGCGCTCCTCATTGTCGTTCACGGGCTGATTCCTTTTGAGACGGGTGCGGGCGAGGGGATTTGCGCTGTCCATGGCGCCTTTTGCCATGAAGAACCCGCGCATGACAGCCAAAAGCCGGTCAGCGCGGGTCACTTTCTTCCTCTGCCTTGCAAAATGAAGAAAGAAAATTACATGCGTCTTTCACATGGCTGCCAAGCCGTCGTCAGCGCGCAATATTTGGCGTGCCGGGGTTGACGGTTCACGGTCTTGCGAGTAGAAGCCGCCCAGTCAGAACCGATGTGAGGCTCTCCCTTCCGAAGCGACACGCTTTGGAGTTTGCCTCAAACAGGGTTCGTTTTACGAGCGAAAAGACATTTCCGGCGCGCATGAAGCGGTTCCCGCTTCCTCTGCATTTTGTTCGGGCAGGACCGCGAGGCGCGGTTTATGGCCCGAATTTGCGTATGGAATTGGCGCTTTGAGCGGCCCTGACCGGGCGAGACACGGAATTGAGAGACAAGAGGGTTTAATGCCTACCGTCAACCAGCTGATCCGCAAGCCGCGCATTGCGCCGGTGAAGCGCAACAAGGTCCCGGCCATGCAGCAGAACCCGCAGAAGCGGGGCGTCTGCACGCGCGTCTATACAACGACGCCGAAGAAGCCGAACTCGGCACTGCGCAAGGTGGCCAAGATCCGCCTGACCAACGGCTTTGAAGTGATCGGCTACATCCCCGGCGAAGGCCACAACCTTCAGGAACACTCCGTGGTCATGATCCGCGGCGGCCGCGTCAAGGATCTTCCGGGCGTGCGCTACCACATCATCCGCGGCGTGCTCGACACGCAGGGCGTGAAGAACCGCAAGCAGCGCCGTTCGAAGTACGGCGCCAAGCGTCCGAAGTAAGGGGCGTCCGAAGTAAGATTTTCCGGCCCTGGCGCTGCTTGAATGCGTCGGGCTACGAGATTGAGAGACAAAAGCCATGTCGCGTCGTCACAATGCAGAAAAGCGTGAGATCAATCCGGACCCGAAGTTCGGCGATCTGATCGTCACCAAGTTCATGAACGCCGTCATGTATGACGGCAAGAAGTCGGTTGCCGAGACCATCGTCTACGGTGCGCTCGACCAGGTTCAGTCGAAGACCAAGCAGGAGCCGGTCACCGTCTTCCATCAGGCGCTCGACAATGTCGCGCCGCATGTGGAAGTCCGGTCGCGCCGCGTCGGCGGCGCCACCTACCAGGTTCCGGTCGATGTGCGCCCCGAGCGCCGCCAGGCCCTGGCGATCCGCTGGCTGATTGCAGCTGCGCGCAACCGCAACGAGACCACCATGGTCGACCGCCTCTCCGGCGAGCTGATGGACGCGGCCAATAACCGCGGCACCGCCGTGAAGAAGCGTGAAGACACCCACAAGATGGCAGAAGCCAACCGCGCTTTCGCGCACTACCGCTGGTAAAGCGCGAACGAGACTGAGAAGGCATCCACGATGGCCCGCGAATACAAAATCGAAGACTACCGCAATTTCGGTATCATGGCGCATATTGACGCCGGCAAGACGACGACCACCGAGCGCGTCCTCTATTACACGGGCAAGTCGCACAAGATCGGCGAAGTCCACGACGGCGCTGCCACCATGGATTGGATGGAGCAGGAGCAGGAGCGCGGCATCACCATCACGTCCGCCGCCACCACGACCTTCTGGAAGGGTCGCAGCGGCAAGATGTACCGCTTCAACATCATCGACACTCCCGGACACGTCGACTTCACCATCGAAGTCGAGCGTTCGCTGCGCGTGCTCGACGGCGCCATTGCGCTGCTCGATGCCAATGCCGGTGTCGAGCCGCAGACCGAGACTGTCTGGCGCCAGGCCGACAAGTATAAAGTTCCGCGGATGATCTTCTGCAACAAGATGGACAAGATCGGCGCCGACTTCTACCGCTCGGTCGAGATGATCGGCTCGCGTCTTGGTGCGCATGCCGTCGTCATGCAGCTGCCGATCGGCGCTGAGACCGAGTTCAAGGGTGTCGTCGATCTCGTCGAGATGAACGCGCTGGTCTGGCGCGACGAGACGCTGGGCGCTGCCTGGGACGTCGTCGAGATCCCGGCCGACCTGCAGGCTCGCGCCGAAGAATACCGCGAGAAGATGATCGAAGCCGCTGTCGAAATGGACGAGACGGCACTCGAGAATTACCTCGAAGGCAAGATGCCGTCGAATGACGAGATCCGCGCGCTGATCCGCAAGGGCACCATCGCGGTCAAGTTCTACCCGATGTTCTGTGGCTCGGCCTTCAAGAACAAGGGCGTGCAGCCGCTGCTCGACGCCGTCGTCGAATACCTGCCGTCGCCGGCCGATGTTCCCGCCATCAAGGGCGTGGACGCCAAGACCGACGCCGAGATCGAGCGTCATGCCGACGACAACGAGCCGCTGTCGATGCTGGCCTTCAAGATCATGAACGACCCGTTCGTCGGCTCGCTGACCTTTGCCCGCATCTATTCGGGCAAGCTGACCAAGGGCATCTCGGTCGACAACACCGTCAAGGGCAAGAAAGAGCGCATCGGCCGCATGCTGCAGATGCATGCGAATTCGCGCGCCGACGTCGAAGAAGCCTTTGCCGGCGACATCGTCGCTCTGGCTGGCCTCAAGGACACGACCACCGGCGACACGCTCAGCGATCCGCTGCACCCGGTCATCCTCGAGCGCATGGAATTCCCCGATCCGGTCATCCAGATCGCCATCGAGCCGAAGACCAAGAACGACCAGGAAAAGATGGGCCTCGCCCTTCACCGCCTGGCCGCCGAGGATCCGTCCTTCCGCGTCAAGACCGACGAGGAAAGCGGCCAGACCATCATTTCGGGCATGGGCGAGCTTCACCTCGACATCATCGTCGACCGCATGCGTCGCGAGTTCAAGGTCGAGGCCAATGTCGGCGCGCCGCAGGTGGCTTACCGCGAGACCATCACCCGCAGGCACGAGCAGGACTACACCCACAAGAAGCAGACCGGCGGTACCGGTCAGTTCGCCCGCGTCAAGATCGTGTTCGAACCGAACCCGGAAAGCTCGGAGTTCGAGTTCGAGACCAAGATCGTCGGCGGTGCGGTTCCCAAGGAATACATCCCGGGTGTCGAAAAGGGCATCAACAGCGTCATGTCGTCGGGTCCGTTCGCGGGGTTCCCGATGATCGGCGTCAAGGCGACGCTTATCGACGGCGCTTACCATGATGTTGACTCCAGCGTCCTGGCCTTCGAAATCGCCGGCCGCGCCTGTTTCCGTGAAGCCGCACCCAAGCTTGGCGTGCAGCTGCTCGAGCCGATCATGAAGGTCGAAGTCGTGACGCCGGAAGACTATGTCGGCAGCGTCATCGGCGACCTGAACGGCCGTCGCGGCCAGATCCAGGGCCAGGAAGCGCGTGGCGTGGCTGTCGTCATCAACGCGATGGTGCCGCTGGCCAACATGTTCAAGTACGTCGACAACCTGCGCTCGATGAGCCAGGGCCGCGCGGCCTACACGATGCAGTTCGATCACTATGAGCCTGTGCCGACTGCGGTCGCCCAGGAAGTCCAGAAGAAATACGCGTAACCTGAACGGGTTGCATCGGTAACTTAATTCAAGGCCCGTACGGGCGAGCAGATTGGAGACATCACATGGCAAAAGGTAAATTCGAGCGTAACAAGCCTCATGTGAACATTGGCACGATTGGCCACGTCGATCATGGCAAG
>NZ_AYXE01000032.1:0-18933 GCF_000502235.1 Mesorhizobium sp. L103C119B0
CTTCATCAGTCCGTCCTTCGATCAAGGCCCGGACTCTAATCTCAGATGGAGGAAAAACTCAGTGGCAGGTCACTGCCACCACATTCAAGCACGAAGAAATCGAACAGGAAGGGGTCGTTCAGCGCAACCAGCGCCTTCTTGCCCCATTCCCAATGGGCGTCTTCAGCATTGACCTCTGCTAACGTCTGAAGGGAAGCCTTAGCCTCCCTCCGACGCAACTCAAAAAGAGGTCGCCAGCGTCCTTCGATATGCGCGAGATTCGTGCTGTCCAAGCCATGATACAGGTGTGCATCTTCGTACAGGCCTGTGGCACGATTTTTGAGAAAGACTCGATCGATCAGCCCTTTCATAGAACCATAAGCTCTACTTTTTCTGATTTATCCGCGCTTTCGACGAACACCTTTTCGCCCCGCGCCAGTCGATCATCGACTGATTTGTAGAGCCGCAGCGCTTGGCGAACGAGTGCGGTTTTAGACAACCCTTTTTCTTCACACATGGTTTCAAGGACGCTCATTTCTGCGTCCGACAAATTAAGCGTCATCGTACGCTTCACAGGCGCTTCTCCCTAACCAGCACTCTCCATGTAGCTATAAAGTCCATACCTGTCAATCAAAAAACAACCATTAACTAGCCAATTAATAGCTAGACATTGGCTAAAAACTCCATATATGATTTGTGCAGAATGAGAAACAAGGAGGGTTCAATGCCTGACGTAACGAACTTTACATATAAGCTGGATGGTCGCGTGATCGCCACCAATGACGCCATAATCTCAGGTCGCGAGGTCCGCACCATCGGCGGGCTCAATCCAGCTAGCGGTTATATTCTCATCCAGATTGCGGACGGGTCGACGCGTTCGATCGGGCTTGAGGAGCCGACCGACCTGCGACAGATGCCGCAGCCTGAGTTCCTTTCATTCGAAGGTGATCGGACCTTCTCCCTCACCGTCAACGAGCGCGGCTGGGAATGGGGGGCGGCCAAACTCTCCGCAGCTGACATCTACCGTTACGCCAGCATCGATGAGGAACTCGAGCTAATCCTGGACAGCGCCGGCGACGCGGTCATTCCCGCTGATGGCGAGGTGACTCTGGGCGGACAGGGAGTCGAGCGCATCCGCAGCCGCGAAGCGAAGACGGTGGTCATCAAAGTCAACGGGCGACCGCGTACGGTGCCCAAGAAAAAGCTCAGCTATCGTGAGGTTGCACTTCTCGCCTACCCTGACGCCGACTTCGAGAAATTCAAGTACACGATAACTTACCTGAAAGGTGTACACGGCGCGGAAGGTGATCTGGTGGAGGGCGAAAAGATCGAAGTCAAGAATGGGATGGTCTTCAATGTCCGCCGATCTGATAAGTCGTGATCCACATCTGAAGCAACTGCTGGACGAGGGGTTTGAGCTTGAGATGCGCGACCTCGTCCTCCTCGTTCACAGCGTGCCCTATGTGAAGCGGGACATGTCGCTTGGTCGAGGCACACTTGTCTGCACTCTGTCGCTGGATACGGAAGGCCTGACCTCGACTCCACTGACGGACCACACCATGTGGTTCGCCGGCGAGACGCCTTGCCATCGCGATGGCACGCCAATGACAAATATCATCCATAATAGTCAGGAAGCGACTGTGGGGTCGGACATCAAGGTCCACCATTATTTCTCGTCGAAGCCAGAAGGCACCGGCCAGTATGCCAACATTTACGACAAGGTTGTCACCTATGAGTCTCACCTCGGTGCTGCTGCGCGGTCTCACGACAAGACCGCCAACGCGCGTACAGGCGTCACGTTGGCCAGTGCGGAGGACGATAGTCCCTTCGCGATTCCCGATTCTGCGTCAGTCCGCTACGGAATCCTCGCCGCCAACCGCAAACTCAGGGGCAGCATCGCGATCATCGGCCTCGGCGGAACCGGTGCCTATCTGCTCGACCTCGCCGCCAAGACCCGTGTTGCCGAGATCCACATCTACGATGACGACCAGCTTCTCAACCACAATCTTTTCCGTTCGCCTGGTGCTCCCGAACTGGTGCTAGCGAAGAATTTCCCCCGCAAGGTAGATTATTACGCTGCGCTCTACGCGCGCATGCACAAGGGCGTGAAGCCGCACACCACTCGAGTGACGGCTGACAACATTGACGAATTTTCAGCCTATGACTTCGTATTTGTCTGCGTTGATAAGGGATCGTCGCGGCGCGTGATTGCCGAAGGGCTGGTTCGCCTGGGCATTGCATTCGTCGACACTGGCATAGGTATAGGGCTGGACGACAACACGCTCGACGGTTGCGCAAGGGCAACGTTTATTGCCCCTGGCATGCCGTGGGCGGAAGTGGCTACCCATCTGTCGTTCGGTGACGACGACGAAGAGGCCGATGTGTACGGAACCGAAATCCAGATCGCCGAACTCAATTCTTTGAACGCGATTATGGCGGTCATGCGCTGGAAACGCTGGCTGACCTTCTATCGTGATGAGCGCAACGAAAGGAACGCGACATACATGATCGAGGGCAACAATATCACAAACCGGGTGACATGATGGCTCGGGTGGATTGTCTTACAACGGTCTTCGTCGAAGACATTCCGGAACAACTGGAAGACGGTGTCCTTTACGTGTCGCGCGAATGCCACGTCGCGCTGCATAATTGCGCGTGTGGGTGCGGCGAGGAGGTTTCAACACCGCTCGTTCCGACTGAATATGACCTCATTATGGAAGACGAGGGAGCCTCGATATGGCCGTCGATCGGCAATCACGACTTCCCTTGTGGCTCGCACTACATCATTAAAAGCGGCCGCATCCAATGGGCCGGCAAGATGTCTCGCGCGCAGATCGAAGCGGGCCGCGTCCATGACCGTCTGCTCAAGCGCGGCGCCCAGCCGAAGGGGCTCAGGGCCATCGTCGCATGGTTCAAGCGCCTGTGGATCAAGTTCATTGGCTAATCAACGTTTGCCATGGGGTCGGCCGCAATTTGCGGTCGGGCTGGCGCCGACACGGCTGTCCTCCGATTGGCTCCAAGTAGGTCTAGGAAGCCGGTAGTCGTTGATGTTGCAAATCTGAATGAAGGGCAGGTTTCAGGGAAACGGTTACCTGGCGGCGTTGTCCAAATGAGGCGCGAAGCCCGATCTTTCATCCAGGAGCACCCGGACAACGCCGAAACTCGCTCGTCAGGGCCGGAGATCGCTTCGTTTCTGTGAAGTCGGTCGATTAGGGATTCATTTTGGTCGGTACCCATCCAATTCTGAATGAACCGAATTTGGCGGTCTGACCGGCCGAACAGATAGTCGACCGTGAACAATCCAGCCCCTAAGCGGCGACCGGCTTGGGCCGGAGTTGGAAGAGAGCGATCAAGAGCGACAAAAAACCCTTCAGCCACCTGAGCAGGAGGGAGAAGTTGTAGCCGGCGGCGGCCAGGATGGCGTTGACGGCGTCGCCCTGCTGGCCGGCGAGGTAGTTGCGGCCCATGCGGTGCTCGGCCTTGATGTGGCCGATCACCGGCTCGACCGCCGACCGCCGCCGCATCTGGCGTTTGATTGCCGGGGTGACGCGGCGTTTCTGGCCGCTGGTGACGACCCTGAACCTGTGGCTCTGGGGTGCGTTGTGGCCGCGATAGCCGGCGTCGGCAAGGATGCGGCCGATCTCGTTGCCGATGGTCTCTTCGATATCGGGGATGACGCTTGCCAGCGTGTGGCCGTCATAGGGATTGCCGGGCAGTGCTTTTGCATGCAGGGCGAATTGGCCGCCCTTGGAGCGCTTCAGCGTGGTGGCCACCGAGGCCTTGACGCCGAACTCGTAGGGCATGTGCGCCTTGCCCTCGAGAACGGTGGCGGCCTGGTAGAGCGGCCATTTGAAGAGCGCGTCCAGCCCCGCATCGCCGGCAATCTGGCGACCGATGTCGCGAATGGTCCGGCCGAGATAGGTCTTGAGCCTGCGCAGCGCCTTGTTGGCCCGCTTGAACTGCTTGGCGTGGGCATAGCGCTGGTGCTTGATCAGCGCCAGCTTGCCGACCCGCACATAGCTCTGGCGCAAATTGAGCCCCGTCTTCCTGGCCAGCCGCACCAGCCGTTCACGCGCCCGGTGAATGAGCTTGGCGTCGGTCGGGAACATGACGTTCTTCGGCTGCACGGTGGTGTCGACGATCACCTGGCGCGTGTCGGCCGGCTTCATCGCCCCGGTCTTGACCGCAAGGCTGAGGCTCTCCTGCAACAGCGCCATGATCCGCTCCTCGCCCATGCGGCCGCGCCAGCGCGTCATCGACGAGCGATCGAACGGCAGCGCGTGGCAGAAGAATTCCTCGCCGCAAAGGTACTGGAAGTAGATCCTATGCAGGGGGCCTGCGGCTGGGGCAGCTTTGCTCCCTCTCTCGGCGAAAGACAGGAGGATATCCATGACCGCCAATCCATCGGTGCAGTCCGTTACGCGGATAACGAACACATGCTTTATGGCAATCGAGCTCAGCCGGACAAATTGGCTGGTAGGTCTCCTTACCCCGCTCTCGGACAAGATATCTCTCCGAAAGATACCTTCTGGGGACACTCAACAACTGTTCGAGATAGTCGATCATGCCATCGAGAAGGTTTCCCGCATGATCGGGCGAAAGCCCGAGAGAGGTTCTGGGCATGGAGGTCGGCACGTCTGAGGCCGAGCCGATCTGGACGGAGTTCCTGCGCAAGCTGACCCGCCGTGGCCTGCGCGGCGTCAAGCTCGTCGTCTCCCATGCCCATGAAGGCATCAAGGCGGCCGTCACCAAGGTGCTGTGCGCGACATGGTAGAGGTGCCGCGTCCACTTCATGAGGAACGTGCTGGCCCATGCCGGCAAGAGCGGGCGCCGCGTCGTCTCCGCTTTCATCGCCACCGCCTTCGCCCAGGAAACGCCCGGGGCTGCTAGCACGCAATGGCGCGCCGTTGCCGACCAGATCCGGCCGAAGGTGCCGAAGCTGGCGACAATCATGGACGACGCCGAGCCCGACGTGCTTGCCTACATGACTTTCCCCAAGGAGCACCGCGCCAAGCTGCACTCGACCAACCCGATCGAGCGCCTCAACGGCGAGATCAAGCGGCGCACCGAGGTCGTCGGCATCTTCCCAAATGACGACGCCATCGTCCGCCTGGTTGGCGCGATCCTGCTCGAACAGAACGACGAATGGGCCGTGCAGCGCGCCAGATACATGACGCTGGAAACCATCAGCCAAATGAGCGATGATCCGTCTGATCAGCCTGCCAGCCGTGGCACGCTGATCAGCCCGGCCCCATCCCGGAGAGCGCGGCGACCAAGCCGTCAGCTACAAGGGACACGATCTCGGGCGACGCCGCCGAGAAGGTTGCTTTTTATCTAATCACCGAGCTTGCGCGGAAACCCAACTTACATACTCGGCTGGTTCAAGCGCTTCGAATTCGCATTGCCAACAGGTTTGCTCGGTGTCGAATCCCCGTCAGAGCCAAGGCGATTGGGTTTGCCTCATGATTCTCGCGCCATAAAGCCTATCCTGAAGGGTTTCGCTTCTGCTCTTGATGGCTTGGTTCAGCACGGTCAGGTTCGTGTCCCAGTGTCGCCCGACCGGAGTCGTGAGCAGCTCAATATCCTTACCCTTGATCCAAAGGTTGCCTCGCCCGTCGATCGTCTTCGCGAGAACTTCGTGGGCGGCAAATGCGGTCGCTTGATCAGCGGCGTGTAGGTAGCGTCGATACCACTCGCGCGCCCATCTGTTTCGACGATAGTGATCACTGCCAGTCGCGTAAACCTCGGCCAGCCAGCCTGTTCGTGGCTTCCTCGCCTCGAACTCGGTCCATATCTTTTCGAATGCGGGTGTCAGATCGCAGAAACCCAGGAGCGTATAAGCCCGCGCGATCCGGGCCGCATCGCCACTGGCCTCGTCATCTCGGATGGTGGCCTCAAGCCAGCTCGATTGGCCGTGCTGGATGGCGGCCCTCGCCATGTCAAGCAACACATTGTCAGTCGTGCAGAGGTCAAGAGCCTCCCGGCGTCCTTCATCTCCGGCAGCGCATGCTGGCGCCTCAACTGGCAACAGGGTTATCCGAGGGTTCTTTATGATGCCTCGGTCCCTTGCGTCATTCAACTTCCGCCACAACGGGATGCCAGCCGCGGGCAAGGATCGAATGAGTCCCTCACACAGGGCAATGAGAGGAAATTCATCGAGCGTATCAACGTTCGAAATGTGGTTACGCTCGTCGAGCCAAGCGTTCAACCAGGCCACGAGGCTCGCCCCTTGCTTCGCAATCAAGATGGTCATCGGCAGGTCGTGGTTTGCCCAATATCTCGGGTAGGACCAGGAGCCTCCCTTTTGATCCAGCCTATCGAAGGCACCGCGAACGAAGTCATGATATTTTTGCAGCGCGACCGGGTCTTCAGGATTTCGTTGAAGCATGACGGCCCAGATTTCGGGATCCGCCTCTTCCATCAGTTCCGGGCGTTGCAGAATCTCGCTTGCAGCCAGCAACGCCAATGATCCCCGGCAGCGGTCTTTGAGGTTGTTCGCTTCCGCAGCTTTCCATCCGCTATCGGCGATCGCCTGCAGCACCTGAGTGTCGCGTGTCTCTGGTGCCAGTTCGAAAGCGGCGCCGCGTATTTCTGCGTCCACGCTGCTGACAAGTGGCGCCAAATCTGACCAACCATCCAGAGCCTCTTCATCAGCTATGGCGCCCAGGAGCAGAAGCCCGCTGAGCACGTCATCGCGAGGACCGGTTAGCGGGAATCTGGAAAGGCGCGATCGTATGGCTGATTGTCCACAACGCAGCAGCACCTTCTCGATCCTGGCGAGGATCGGCAGCTTCAGACAATCGTCGAGCACTCTATCCAGCAGTTGTTCCGGTTCGAGGTCCCAAAGACGCAATTCCAGCTCGCGTGCTCGCCACCAAGGAAGATCATCGTCCTTGGCGATGGCCGAGGCGTCGATCAAATCCTTGATGGCATCGGCGATTAGAAGTCTCTCCTCCTGTCTATACAGTAGCGAAAGTCGGTTGGCCTCGGCCACAAGACGTTGCAATTCGAGTTCGTTTCGCCCCGGGGCGCTCAGGGCCGCCAAGCGAACGATTTGTTGCAGGAGATTTGGGTCTGTGCGGGCCAACATAGCTTTTAGGCGCTCAAAACGATTGTCGTCATCACTCGACTGGCGCCCGAGCAGCCAAAGCTGGTCGCCTGCGAACTTGGCATCATGGTTCGCTACGCATGCGTTCGGATCAAGCGGACTTTGGGTATCCGCGCGGTCTGCAAATAGTGTAGGTGATTTGTCCTTTACTAACGCAGCCAAGTGCGTCCCGGCGACAGCGTCTCCAAAAGCCTCCAGAAGCCATTGCCCGCCAGTTAGCGCAATGTCATCACCTGTTGCGGTCAGTTCGTCCACGGCTTTCAGCAGCGCGGCATGAAAATCGCCAGATTTGCCGCCGCCCAGGCGCAAGACCCAGGCCAGCTCCTCGAAATGATTGGCGGTGGCCATGATTGCCCGGCTGATTGCCCAGGCCAGGAACGCGTCAGTGAATGCCTGCAGCGGCAGGAACGAAAGAATCCCGAACACCCGGTGAGCGAGCCAACTCACGTCGCCCGTGGCCACCAGTTCAACGGTCGGGCAGGTCGACGATATCGGCGAGTCATTCCATCGTTTCAGGTTGTCATGAGTTCGCTTGCGATTTGTGACCGATCGCTCGGAGTTCGGATCAATCTTACCAAGGAAGCGTCCGTCGTCTGGGTCTGCCCAGAGCCATCCCAGCCAGATCGTCACCTGCCTGACGAGGCGTGGCGCGATCTCTGCGAAGGAATGGGCTCGTGCCAGTCCCTTGATAAGGATTTCATCCATCGATCTGTTGCCGGACCGGGCGAGCCAGGTCTCCTCAGCAATCTGGCAAAAAAGTTCAAAATCCAGGCCGATCAAACGCCAGAAAGCATCATAGTCCACCTGAGAGAAGTTTTGTTCGGCTACCCACCGATGAACGATGGCACGCCGAGCAGGCCGGCCGACAAGCCCGTCCAGGAGCGCGATTGTTGCTGTCGCTCGCAGGATCGAAACGCCGAGCCGTTGCCCCTTGTAGGGATCTACGAACGTGGCGATGATGGCAGCGGCCTCGCCTTCATCGCCCAGGCCTCTCAGTTCAGCCGCCAATATTAGGCCGAGCACGAAAGGCGTAAGCTCCTTGCGGAGTTTAAACCGATGAGGACCGTCACCTGCTTCCAGCCAACGCCCGGCGATCAGCTCCGCCACGGTTTCGCGAAGGTCGTCCTGGCCCTTGCCGCTCTCCCGGCCCAGTTTGGTAACCAGATCAACGCGGGTGAACATTGCGTCATCGAGCGAAACCTTCACGCCGCTGCCGAGATCGCGGATGAAATCTCGGAATTCCTCATCGGAAATCGCCAGCGCTGCTCCGCGCCGACCTACCCTGTGCTTCCAATCTTCGTATGCGAGCCGCTCGGGCGTTATGTCGCCTGTTGGCGCGAGGGCCTCACGCCGTTCGATAGCCAACTGGGAGAGACGCGGCACCTTCATAAGATCCAGCATCCGATCTCCAAACGCCTCACCCTCCACCGCGTGCAACTTCAACAGCGCTTTCAGCTCGTCGTTGCTGAAGGGACCAACACGAATTTCATCCGGACGGGGAGCCAACGGCGCCAGCCTGTGCAGATCGGCCCAATGGTCTGGCCAGCAGCTGGTCAGAACGGCAAAGCGACCTTTCCAGCGCTCGTCGTAGAGCGGTTGCAGGAAATCCGACCAATCGCGTTTTCGCCAATTCTGGTTCAGTCCATCGACGACCAGAATGAACTGCTGACCGGCGAAATCGGCGCGCTGCCAGAGCCCAACTCTGCGTAGCCAGAACGTCGCATCGCCATGGCCGAGCCGTCTGGCTAGAACCTTGGCCAGCAGCTCCTCGGCGTTGTCGTCCCGGACGTCATTGGCCGAGACGAAAACCGACAGAGGCAGATTACGGCCGTCTGCGGAATTCGCTGCCCACCAGGACAAGAAGGACCAGGTTTTCCCCATGCCTTCATCGCCGAGCAGAACCGCAGGTCGACCGCTGATGAGCCATTTGTCGAGCTGTTCGTTCAGCGATGGCCGTAAGACTTTCCTCACGGCAGGGTCATGCAGATTGTTAAAGCTCCCGCCAAGACGTGATGCCGCGTTCATGGGATTGGACAAACCAACCTCAATCCAGGTCTTCATGGCGCTCACAGCTGCCGCATATCCGATATCGGCGTCCAGCAGCCTTTGGCGGACCCTCTCGCGAGACTTTGCGAAATCCGGGTGGGATCCAATTGCTCTGACCACGTCCCGCAGAGATCGGTCGTTCCCAAAGTGGCGCGCCATGGCGACTGGCGCTTCAAGGCAAAGGACCGCCAAGTCGGGAAGCGAGTCTTTGTGGCTTGGCCAATCGAGGACCAGCACAGCTACTCCCAGGCGGTTTCCGATGTCTCGGAGCGCTTCGATATCGGTGACCGGGATCTCCCGCGAGGCAGCCAGTATCCATAGATCGACAGGGTCGCTTTGAAGAGCGGAGTCGACGACCTTTGCCTTCATCTGATCAAGGCTAAGCCGTGTTTTCGCGCCATATCTTTTGGCTTCCAGACCGAGGCGAAATGTATTGTGCTCGATCGTCCGGACATCGGATCCTGCCTGCGGGCCTGATTTGGCCAACCTGAACAGCTGACCTGTGGTTTCTGACAGGACGTCTCGCATGAGACCTTCAAATCCACTCGTGCCGGTCGCTTCGAGTTTGCGAAGTCGAGCCGCCAACAAAGTTTTTGCGCGAGCAAAGTCCATCAAGCTTGGTTTTTGGCCGGCGGAAGTGGTCATAAATCCCCCATGGGTTTCAGTCATTGATGGTTGTACTCACGCAGACGACGTGATCTGCAGAATCTGGATATGAATGCTCTGCAAGATTCGAGGTCGAATTCATGAGTAAGCTGACGGAGGCGTTGAGCCAGGACAAGCTCGGTGTTTGCCTTAAATTGGAGGCCTCCGAGGTCAAGCGCGTCTATAGGACCACTGAACTCCTTCCCGACTTCGATTTCATCCCGTACGACGGGGGAACCGATAAGGACTACCCAGTCTGGCACGAGTTCGATCTCTCGGACGAAGCGATTTTCATCCATAGTTTGATACTGGACGACTATGGGTACTTCGTTGACGATGACCCGCACGATGATCCCGAATATGAGCTACCGAAAGCAACTTCTGAAAGCACAGGGAAGCTTGCCTTGGAACTCCAGATGGCAGACCGCTTTGGGTGCCGAGCACTGGTCAGGGGAAGCTTGTCTGGTACTTCCATGGAAATGAACATGGATGTGCGCTTCAATTTCATCGTGGCCTCCTACTCCGGAGAAAGCAGTCGTATCGGATATGCTGCGGAAGCGATTGCCGAAGGTTTCGCGTTCGAGGAAGAGGGAAAGCTCAAGCAGGCATTTTTCTCATATTTTTCGGCACTCGACAGCTTCGTTGAATCGGAGCGTGAGAAACTCAACAAGGGGCAATCCGACGATCAGCGGATCAAACCTGACATCCGACTGATGCAGAAACTGCAGGCGATCATAAAGGCGAACATGCCACCATCTGTCGGCGGCCTCGATAAAGTGAAGATATGGGGAGACGTTAAGAACGGTTTCGACAAGTGCGAAAAACTCAGAAACGCTATCGCTCACAACACGAAAACAGAGCCGATTGCTAAGGCCGACGTTGATCTGTGCTTTGCCGTCGCCGCCATCATCGTGGCGATGGTTAGTGATGATCTCTACGAAGAAAAAGAGATTAGGGAGCACTACGTTGTAGAAAGCGACTGAGTCGGAGTTACGAAATTAAGGCGGATTGGCAGCTTGCGGCATCCACTGGCCATCCGCGGTGCAGGCTTACCAGGAAAGCCGAGACACAAGTCCGCTAAGGGCTAAAAGCAGTCCTACCGGAGCGCAGGAGCGGCGGCAATGCGGTCGAGAGCCGAACCGCAGCCTTCCGCCATCCGCTCCCATAAGCGGACTGACCGCTGTCGACCCCTAGGAGGACAGTCAGACGGTTCTACAATTGACCATCGACTGGGGTTCTATGGAAGCTTTTCGAACTTTTTGTCTGGCTCCTCCAGCCAAATTGCGCGCGCTCGCGCAGGAGGCTGGGTTCACAGAATTTCCCATCGGATAATCTTAATTGACATCCGAATGTGGAGTTCAAGTCGGAGGAGGGCCGGCGTGCCGTGTTCAGATCCAACTCGTTTCAACCGCTAATGACATTCCTGTTAGGCGTCATGCGCTTTGGGCCTCCCAAGCGATAAGAATCGGAGTATGTGCGCGCGCTCCTTCACCGCCGTCGCTGACATCTCGCATATCCCGCGCCTGCAGCATCTAGTCGCAGGCACGATAGGCGTGGGGATCCTGCCCGGCAAAGCCAAACCGCGGCTCACGGTCTTGCCGGGCGGAAGGCCGGACGATGCCGCATGATACATTTCCTCGCCTTCACCCTCGCCGCGGGCGTCGTGCTGGCGCTGGCTTGGTGGTCGCTATGAAACGATGTCGAACAGACAGCCGGCGGGCAGTCGGTCAAGACGCCGCTGCGGCAGTCTTGGTTTCACTGGGCGTCAATCCCGGTAGATCTCTCGCCATAGCGAAAGAGATTCAGGACTCAGGGATGTCCGCCGCAGTTCAGCGAATTGTTGGCGAGCGCGCTCAAAGTGACGTTCATTCAATGGAGCGCGGATGGCAGCATCTCGAAACGCCTCGTGACCAGTTTCTTCGTAGATTTTCTGGTTTAGCTCTTCATTTACTTTTGGCGGCGCGAGTACAATTTCGGTTACGCCAATGAGCTGTCCGCACCGATACGCCCTAAGTCAGGGCTCCTCCGCTAAGAAGTCCTTCACTATTGGAGGAGGTCCATCGTGGTGAGTTCAACAAGACCGGCGATCTCTACTCCCCAGCAACACATATGCAGAACGTTGCTGCGAATGGTCGCAGCCCGTCAAGAAACTCTATCAGGTGCTCATCGGGTGGTTTCGGTCGGTCGTTGTCAGCCATCACTACACGCCGGGACGCTATCGAGACGTTTTAGCTAGGATCCTTCTTTTTGCTTGCTGGCAACTCAAGTGGGGAGACAGCTGCATCTTTGGGTCCGAATGTGATGTCGATCCAATCGTCGTCACTTGGTCGGCCGCTCACCAGCTCGGTCTTGACGATCATCCTTCCATCGCGGTGGCATTGTGCCAGCCTCTCTGAGATCCAAAGACGGTCCTCGTCGCCGTCCAAAATCGATCGAGCGTTGCCGCCAGCGAGTATTTCGCCGAGCGATCGCGCGGGGATGCGAAACTTGTCGTCTCCCATAGTCGTCCAGCCTCCTCGAAAGCCAATACTTGTCGCTGTGTTCATGCGATTGAGGTAAGCACTCTCAATATTCTGGAGCGGGGAATCCAGCTTGGCTAACGCTTCCCGTACTAGGCGATCGACTTTGTCACGAATTGCCTCATCGCGAGCCATGACGCTATGGCTGACCCTGTACGTCGCCCGTCGTGATCGCAGAGACGGTGCCATCCGATCTGTCGGATCTCGCTCCTGCTCCACGGAAAAGAGCACGACGAAGTCGAGCCACGACGACGAAGCGATATAGCGGCGTACTATGTCATGTATCGGGAAAGTTTTATGTGCTGCCCCTTTTGTCCAGAGCTCCGTGCCGCCATCGCAAAGGTAAACCTCTGAGGGACCCTTCCGGTGATGACTCCAACTGCGGTCGAGCACCGTCGAGAGCGCTTTTTGCAACAGAATCGACCTCGCGATCGTGTCTGCGATGTGTCGTGAAATGCGCCGAATTCCAACCAAGCGTCGGAAAGTCATGGCGGCCAGGCGTGAACGATATTTTGGTCGGCACGCCGTCGAAAACGATCAAATATTCGAAAGGGCGTTTAAAATCGCCGCCCTGCAGTCTCAGGTCCAAGGCAATCTGTTTTGTGATCTGAGCAATATCTGCTTTCGGTGGCAGCACAGGGACTGACACCAATTGGCCATCTATCGAAGCCTTGCGTGATCCGAAATCAACTTGAAAATTCCCCATCACCGGCAAGCGGCGCAATATCTGATCCGAAAAAGTTTCAATAAAGAATTCAATCGGATAGTCGTGGTGAGCTTGATCATCAGAAATCGCCTTTACGTCGGCATAGATAAGATGCTCTGGCAGCAAGATATCAGGCTTCTTCCCGTTGGCGAGCGTTGGCTCAACCTTGGCGTTGTGCGCCAGAATATGGCCGGCCAAAAGGTAAAGCTCCCAGACTCCAGGTATCCCGTTCTTGTTCGGTTTCTCCACCGCGTTGATAAGGGAACGCAACTGCGAATCCGGTGTGTGACCAGAGACCGTATCAATGACGGATTGCAGCGTACGTCGGGAGAAGATGAGCATCGCAACCTGTGATGGCTGGTCGTCGTTTCAAAATTTGGCGGTCGCGGAGAAATCCGAATTTATTACTATCGCTTTGCTCGGCGCCATCCGGCCGCCCGCGCCTCTGCTTCGCTGCAGAACCATCGCTCACCATACTGCGGGCTGATTTTTGTCTCGGAGTAGTGTTGCTGTCCGGGTACATGGTAGATGTGCTCGCCGGTGTTGATGCTGATGTTGCCCTTGATCGTGCATCCCGCACCCGTGGACAATAGAGAGGCGTTTGGAGATGTATCGTCATCAACTTCGTCGGTAAGCTGCATGAGGCTGGGCGTCGCGCCGATGATGCCGGGGTTCTGCGAGACGACCACGGCTACGGGTACCGTGCAAACAGATACTCAAGCCGCCATAAGCCGCGCCGCCGCTTCTTGGCGTTCTTGCGCCGCTGGTCAGCCAGGTCGGCACCGATATGATGCTGGATTTTCCCCACGCCCTCTCACCCCGAATGAAGGATGCGACTGTTTCGGCTTAGAGTCAGTCCAGAAATTGAGCAGATAGCAGAGCGTGAAAAGAACCTTGCGGAGCTAAAAGTCAAGCAAGCTGGCCCCGCCGATGACACCGCCAAACCACGGCGTTCGGTGCCGCAGTTCAAGTACTGGACTGCCCACAAAAAGAAGGGCCGGACGGGCCAGGGTGGGAAAAAAAGGCAGAGGAGGCCTTCCGGTGGCATTTCGAGCCCGGTAAGGATCTGAAAGATTACCGGGTGCGATCCGGCAATGAGGCACCAGAGCGGACACCGACGCAGACAGGTACTGATATGCGGATAACGCCAGAAGAGCTTCTTAATTTCGGAATTTTCCACCCTCACGCCGTCGACCAGTACATGGTCGCCATGACGAAGAAATCTCGCTTTGTTCATTACTGCAGCGCCGAGACCGCTTTTCACATCGTGAGGTCCAACAGAATGCGGCTTCGCAACGCGAAGGTGATGAACGACTTTATGGAAATCGAACACGGAAGCAGCTGTTTAGCGAACGCCTGGGACAGTCCTGACGGCGATCGGTTTCGGCAAACTATCGATGGCCTGTTTGAAGGCATTTCCCAGGAAATAGCCGACCTTCTCAGGGGCTGGGTTCCCCTTTTCGGAAGGGAAACTTACATAAGCTGTCTCTCGGAGCATGACAGCGATGAAGACGATCTCGGACGCCTCTCAATGTGGCGAGCCTACGGCGGGCCTTCTGGCGTGGCTGTGGTCTTAAATCCAGAGGCGTTCTATTCATCCAGTACGGTTCTCGGCGTCGTGTCATCGCCGGTAGCGTATCTCGATGAGCGGGGGTTCGTAACGCAATTCAATCGGGTGACGGATGGGATTAAAACCCACCAAGACATGCTTAAGGCAAATGGCCGGCAAGCGCTTATCAACTCGCTGTTTAATGCATTCCGTTTTGCGGTTCTTTGCACCAAGCACCCCGGCTTCAAAGAGGAGCGCGAGTGGCGCGTCATTTTCGACCCGCGGTTTTCGACAGAGCACAAGCTCGTGAAGAGCATCGAGCTAATACGGGGGGTGCCGCAAGTCGTATACAGCATTCCTTTCAAGGACTACCCGGAGGAGGGATTTGTTGGTGCGGAGCTGCCCAAGCTAGTCGATCGCATAATCATCGGCCCAACCGAGTTTCCTGACCAACTGCGGGAGGCGACGGTCGCGCTTTTGGAAGAGGCAGGCGTGCCAGATGCTGACAAGAAGGTCGTTTGCTCAACGATACCTCTCAGGCAGTAGACATCGGCGGATAGTGACCAGGGGGGATTATGGCCAAGAAAGAAGCGAAAAAGCTTTGCTTTGTAGTCGGGCCGATTGGTGGCGATGATAGCGACGAAAGAATTCACGCGGACTGGTTCCTTGAGGGCATCGTTGAACCGGTTTTTGCCGAGCATTTCCCTGAGTTTGAGGTGAAGCGGGCGGACAAGATCGCAGAACCAGGCCGCATTGATGCCCAGGTCATCACCGCCCTGCTGGACGCTGAATTGGTTGTGGCTGATTTAACAACTCTGAACCCGAACGCCTTTTATGAAATCGGGATCCGGCACATGACCCAGAAGCCCATTATCCAGTGCGCCTGGAAAAGCAGCCTATTCCCTTCGATATTGCGTCATTCCGCACACTCAGCTTTTCCCGGAAAAGACCTAAAGACCTAGAGCTTGCTCAGGGCGCGCTCAAGATGGCTATTGAGGCAGTGCTGGCCGATGGGTACGAGGTGGACAACCCGGTCACATTTTCTCGCGGGAAAGTGGAGTTCGCACAGTCGGCCACGCCTGCAGAGAAGATCTTTCAGAATCAGCTCGATGCAATTCTAAACCGGGTCAGCGCGCTCGAAAGGCCTGAGCAGGGGTTCACTCGCGCGGCAGCTTTTAGGTTCGGCAAGGCTGGGAATATTTCTCCGCAGACCTACACGTTAGGCATACAGGGCAATGGACCAGATGCTCCTGCCCGTATTCAGGGCTTTATCGATCGCATTATGACAGAAAAATTCCAGCGGATGAGTGTCACTTCGGATGGAGGTGACTTTACGCTGGTAGAGGTCACTGAACTGCCAAATCCCTCCCTCATGAAGATGCTTAGGTCGGAAGCGAGTAAGGTCGGCCTCACCATCGGGCAAGCCTAAGCTGGCATCGGCGACGGTATCGAGGCTGACTTGCTCGCAACCTGGCGCCCTCATTACCGTCGCTCCGCCCGCTACGGCGGACGAGGCAGTGGCGCTGGCGGAACGGCTGGTGGAGGACTTGCGTCAGTGCAGTCGTGGATCACCGCCACGGAACAGGCGCTGGCAGTAGCGGGGAGCGTGGGGCTGAATCTGTCGGCGAAACCCGAGATGGCTCCGGCCGATCGCGAAACCCTGATGGCAGCGCTCCGATCTCTTTCTGAGGTTCTGATGCCGAGCGTCCACCGCGGCACCGAACTGGAGGAGGACGTGATGAAGCTGTTCGCAGCCTTCAACGTGTACAACGGCGACCAGGCGAAGATGCGAGCGCAGGTGCAGGCCCGGAGCGAGGAGCTGGAGGGGAATCAGCCTGCAAGCCGTCAGAATGGAATTTCGTCGTCCAGCTCTCGGCTTGCGCGCCTGAAGTCCTGGATTTGCTTCCTTGGCTTTTCGACGCGTTTGATGTCGTCCGGGGACGGCAGCTTCTCTGGGGCGGCTTCCTTGGTCTTCGCACCGCCAAGAAGCTCATTGATACGCTTCAGCAGCTCGTTGGCTGGTTTCAAGGCGTTGGCGCCTTTGTTGATGAGGTCGGCGATGGAGATGCCCATCAGCATCCCGTTGTCGAACCGCGTCCGCGCGCGGTCAACGTCCGCGTCGAACGCGTTGAGATTGGAAAATAGCGAGTTCTTTTTGCCGACTTCAAGGTCGGCGGCTTCAACCAACTGGCGGATTTCATTGACGAGGTTGTGGATGCGAGCCTTGGTGGCAGCGTCCAGCTCGACCGAGTAGATGGCACCGATGCGGGCCTTCTGAATCTGGATTTGCAGGACGATGCTCTTGGTGGCAAGGTCGAATTCGCGGTGGACGTTGTACGTGTTGTCGTAGTCGGGCAGCTCCCAATCTCTCAGCGCCTCGATATGCAGCGCCCTCGCGGCACCGGTAATCTTGTTCATGTGACTGATAAGGGCGAGGCGGGTGTCACCCTCCTCGTTGCCTCGGATGTCCTCGGCAAGCTGCTCATCGAACAACCCCACGAGGATGACGAACGCCTGGAACGGATTCTCCGGTAAGTTATCGAAATCTATGGGCTCTGCCATGTGCTCATCCCCCGCAAGGCACTGCAAGAGAGATAGAGAACGAACGGGAAATCTACAATGCGGTTTTGTCAGGACGAAGATTGATGGCTTCGCAATGCCGTAACGGTGTGTCGACACAATCGGCAGCCATTTTCCCGCAAGTGCATCCGGGCGTTGGTTGAGCGGTTCAGGCGGAAAAGCCATTCCATGCGTTCACGATCTGCCTGATGGCGAATTCACCATCGCATCCCCGAAAGTCCACAGGGTTGCCAACACCGCGAATAATGTCCGCAATCAGATGGCGCGAACTCTGCCAGTCGCCGACGGCTCCATGGTCTATGTGAATATGGCGATGGCGTGCCCGCTGCTCGGACTGGAACCAATATGCTGCATTACCGCGCGTACTATGTAAACTGGCATCCGACTGCCGCATCCAACTCAACGAAAAGCGAAGCTCTATCTCAGAAGTGACGTGCTACGCCGCCCTGTGGGATCACTGAAGCGGCTCTTACCGGTAGTCGTACACCGAGTGGTAAAAATAGATCTCTCGTTTGATAAGCTTGGCGGCCCGCACCTTCCCGCTATTTCGCTCAATCTCAACAAGAACGAGCACCTTAACAGGCTCGGCCAGTGCGGTTGTGGCAGTTTGGGCACCATGCCAAACACCCTCTTCGCTGTCGTACCCACCCTCGCTGCGGTCTTCGTACTCCAAGTCCACTTCAACCTCGACTTCGACGACCATGGTCGCAACGACAAGCTTGTCGCTCAAGGCTACGGTGGTCTCATATTCAACACTGAAGATTTGAAGCAACCGGGGGTCGAAGGCGTTACCATCAGCCAAATCGCCCATGTAAACGACTCGCGCATCCTCTAACTCAATGTCCAACTTTTTCTCGAAGGTGGTGTCAAAATCGGACTGGTTCATGGCTTGCTCGGCCGCCTGTTCGCCTTCCTCTCCTAAGTCGGCTGCGGCTCCCAAAACCTTGTGTATTGAGCTGAGGTGCAAGAACATCGAAATTCCGACCAGCGCCCTTCGATGTCGCGCGGGCGCGTATCGTGGCCTTCGATCAGGTTGCTGTAGTAGGTGTTCATGATGCGCACGAGATGGGCGAGGTTGGCTGCGGTACGCGAGTGCAGGCTTTTGCCCAAAACAGCCGACGTCGCCAGGCTTGGACACAAATCGATGCTGCCGATGATGATCATGGCCGATGTTCGGCAGGCCTATCGTACTGACAACCATGCACAAACCGTAATTGGGGGAGCCATCTGGCCGATGCTTTGGCCGATCTATGACGATCGGCCGGACTCAGACAGGTTCGAGGTGGAAAACAGGCAGCTTTAAACATGGTTCTGCCTCGGCCAGCGCAAGATTCGCCTGGAGCTTCGCTTATGCTGTGTGAGCTTGTTCTCTCGCGCCCGAATTCCCCATGGATGGCCCAAAAGCAGGCGATCCATTTGTCATTTTTAAGTGCGTCGGACTGCCAGTTGATCGCGTTCTGACCCGACTGGGATTTCAAGTTTGACCTGAAACTGACCGGGTGCTGGATGGCAGGCTTCATCCCCACCGGTCTGATATGAAACAACGTCCGGCCCCGAAGGCTAGGTGTTTGATCCCAGGCTTTGATGGCGCATACTTTTCGTCCGAATCAAAGGATGCGCTATGGGCCAGGTTCTTCATGGGAGCGCCACGACGACAGAGGCGATCCGTCGAGCGATACAGCATAGTCAAGAGAGCCTGAGGGCGCTGGCGAAGCGCTACGGCATCAAATCAGAAGACGGTTAGGAAGTGGAGGAACCGGACGTCGGCCGCCGATCTTCCGACTGGCCCCAGAGATCCGAA
>NZ_AYXE01000033.1:0-17303 GCF_000502235.1 Mesorhizobium sp. L103C119B0
GGATGAAGAACATTCCGGCGACGCAATCCGTTCAGCTCGTCGAGTAGCGGGATGGGTGGGCGGACCTTGCGTATTGTCCGGGACAAATCCGGGATAGCCGCCGTGGAGTTTGCCATGTTGCTGCCCGTCCTGTGCCTCGTCTGCCTCGGCATCGCCGATGGCTGGTCCTACGTGACGAGTTACCTGCAGATGCGCGCGGGCGTCAAAACCGCGGCCAATCTCGTAATGGCCGGCGCGTCCAATGACACNGGAACGCAGGCGGTCGCGCTTTCGAGCTGGAACGACAAGCCCGAGGACGCCGCGGTCGTGCTGGTCCGCTCCTATTTGTGCGGCGCCACGGTCGTGGATGAGACCACCATCTGCGGCGGAAAGAAAATCTTCGTCCAGATAACGGCGACGGGCACCTGGGTGCCCCCGTTTAACTTCGGTGTCTTCCCGGACCCGCGCGCGATCAGTCATCAGCAGGTGATCCGTGTCCGCTGAAAGGATCGGATCCAGGTGGCGCCGTGACTGCTCCGGCGCAGCCGGGCTGGAGTTCGCCTTGATCGCGCCTTTCCTGGTGATGCTTTTGTTCGGAATCTTCGCCTTCGGCTGGGCCATGAATGCCGTGTCGACCGTCCGCTATACACTGGCACGCGAGCTTCTGAAGCGCCTTGGTCAACGTCGTCGCGACGTGGCGCTAGGCTGGGAAGATGCCGACCCGTCTACTGTTGCCGTCTCTGCGTTTCAAGCCGACGTTCTCCGCTCTGCATTCCGACGCCTACTCAGGGAAACCGGAGCGCCTGAGTGTCAATGGCGCGATTTAGCTAAGGCCCCCTGGTGCGCGATTTGACTGGGTGCGAGCTGATCGAAACTGGCTTGGTGGATTGGATCGTCAGCAAGTAGCCGCTGCCCGCCAGCGGCCCAGCAGCCGTCTGCGGGGACTTTGCAGCGGGCGCGCTGGGCCTGACCGGTGGGGCGGTGTGGTATCCGCCGGCTGGCGAACATATGCGCCTCCTGCCAACGCCAGCGAAACATCCAAACGAACGAGGTGATCTAACCGCGATCTCGCCATCCAAGGCCAACACATAGGCCGATAGCAAAGGCCCATAATTGCTGAGAGAACGAAAATGGCCGACGCCATGGTTGGGGAACCCGGGTGGGTAGGCGCCGGCCACAAGCGGAACAGGCCNGAGAACGAAAATGGCCGACGCCATGGTTGGGGAACCCGGGTGGGTAGGCGCCGGCCACAAGCGGAACAGGCCCGCCGCGCCACACACATGGCTGATTTGTCATCACGTGGTTATGGTGTGATCGCGTAGGGCTAGACCAGCGGAACCTAGTAAACGCCGCTTAGTAAGCGATCCTCGACGCGATCGTTCATCGAGCCACGACATGCGGCGTGCACAAGACGTTGGGTAGCGAAAACAGCGGATCGTCGGTCTTCGGCGGCTGCTGGTCGAACACGTCGAGAGCCGCACCCGCGATTTGGCCATTGGCCAGCGCTGCTCGCAGGGCCGTGTAGTCGATCAGCGATCCGCGCCCGGTGTTGACGACGATGGCTGACGGTTTCATCTTCGAGAACCCGGCGGCGTTCAGGATGTGATGGTTATCGGGGCTCGGCGTTGCGTGCAGCGTCAGGAAGTCGGATTGCTCCACCAGGGTGGAGAAGTCGACGAGTTCGACGGAGGCGCTTCCTTCAGGAAGGGATCGTAGGCAAGGATGCGGGTCTCCCAGCCGAAAGCCGTTGCGCCACGCCACGGCCGCTGCGGCCGAGGCCGAGGATGCCGACGGTGGCGCCGCGCCATGGGTCAGGCCGCGCCACCCGCCACGCCGCATGAATTCGGGCGTCCACGTGCCAAGTTGTTTGGCAACAGCCAGCATCAGGGCGACCGCGTGCTCGCTGACCGTGAAGATCCGAAAATCGTTCGGCGTACTCGAAACCAGAATGCCGTGCTCGGTGGCAGCGTCGAGGTCGATGCCGTCGATACCAATGCCGTATTTTTAGACGTACCGCAGTTCCGGAAGCGCCTGCATCACGCGCCTGGTGATGCGGGTGCCGCTTGCCCCCATCAAGGCGACACAGCCATGTGCCGGGCAATCAGCTCATCCTCGGTAAAGCGCTTGAACGGCATTTCCCAGAGCGCATTGCCGAAAATGACGTTGACCCCACGCTCGCGCAGCCAGTCCAGCGAGGCGCCGGTTGGGTCGTAGCGTTCAAATGCGAGAACGCTGGGCAAGCCTTGAGCGCTCATGATGGTGGCGACCTCCTCAAATACCTTCGAATTGCTTCCGCTGTACGGCTGCCTTGCATCCGCTTCGGAAGGCTTTTCGGGCGCTTGTCCGCTTGAATCAACTGGCATCACACTTCGATGTCCGATCTTTCATTCTGTGGGTGACGGCAGCAGATCAACGAGCGGCACAAAATCCTCCAGCGAGTCATCAAGTGGCGGGGGTTCTTCCTCAGCCTCCTGCTTTGGCTCCACCATCAGGAGACCGACGACGACCAGAGCCAGAGAGGCCCAGGTCAGCGCTGGTATCGACTCTCCGAGCAACAGCATGCTCCAGCTTATGCCGGCGGCTGTCCCCGCATAGGCGTTCTGGCTGGCGAAGACCGCACCGGTGCTGGAGACTAGCAAAATGAAGAGCAGCATCGCCAAATTGCTGGCGGCAGCCATCAGCAAGACGATGACGCCAAGCCGACCAGCCAATAGACCAAATGGCACGAAGTCCTGATAAAAAGCGGCAAGTGGGATCAGCATCAAAACCGAAACAACTAGGGTCATGCCGAACAGGGCGACGTTATCGATTTTGGCGGGCTTGGACTCTGAGAGATAGATATCCTCGACTGCGTAAGTGACGGGGATTACAAGAGCGATGACAAACCACACCCAACTGGTGGCTATTTCTCCGGGCTCTCCGTACAGGAGGATGATGGAGATGCCGACGAGACCCAATCCAAGCCCTAAAAAGCGCTTCAAATTCGGAGCTTCGGTCCGCATCAGAGCGGCGAACAAGAAGACAGCAAATCCCTCGAGCACGATGACAATGGAGACGATGGAAGCTGGAAGCTTGCTTGCCACCCAGTACACCAGAACCTGGTTGATCACCGAGCTAATGAACGCAAAACGAAGGATGAACGTCCGTTCGGCTCGCGTGAGATCCTTGATTCTTGGCATTGTCCGTCGCTTCAAACTAATCCCGATGCAGAACACGGCTCCGATAATGTCGATGAGGATTGCCAATCCGACCGGATGAGCCTCAACAAGCGAAGCCATCTTGGAAAGTGGAACGACGACGCCCCATAACCCGCCACATGCCAGCAGCAGTAGAGCGCCACGAAACGTGCGAATATTTTGCCGCATCTTTCGCTCTCGCTCGTAAACCTTCTGGGCCATTGTCGCGAACACTGTGGCAAGCTTGCCGAGACCATCTGTACGGCTTGCTACGTCGCGGATGCCAAGCTTCGAAGGATTGAACCGCCCGGTCTCCAATGTGGCGGCCGCCCTGGTCAGCTTGGCCACCTGCCGCAGATATTCCGTCTCAACGTCGCGGAGTCTTTTTTTCTCGATGCAGGTCTCAACACGAGCCTTGAGTAGAGCTAGTTCAAAGTCCTTTGGCAGAAAGTCTTCCGCGCCAAGCTCGATGGCGCTAATCACGCTGCCCATTTCTTCATCGAGGGCCGAAATGACGATCACCGGCAGATCGCGAGTGGCCCGCGAAGACTTGAGCGCCTTGAGCACTTCGAAGCCATCCATTTCGGGCATGACGATATCAAGGAGTACGAGGTCGAATGGATTCTGAGCAACCTGTTCAAGCGCCAGCTTGCCGCTTGCGACAGCGGTTGTTTCATGGCCGAGCGACTGGATGGCTTTGCTGAGTTTCAGGCGCACAGTGCCTGAGTCATCGACTATGAGGACGCGCGCACCTTCTGGTGCGCGAGCATCAGGTGATTGTGTCTCCGATTCTATGCTCATTCGGTTGTCCCCCTCGTTTCAAATCGGCAAGGCGAGAGCTTAGATCTCGGCTGGCCGTGTCACACGCGCCCGCGATGAGTTCCACTTCCGTCGCGGCCGCGCCGGGCATACTGTCGCGGCAGGATTGTTCCATTGCCGCGCAAAGCGCGGAAAGTTGGTTGGCGCCGAAGTCCCGCGCGCAGCGCGGCCAAGACCTGAACGGTCGCCGGACTCCGCAGCCCGGCGCATCTGCTCGACTAGCAACGGGGATTCCTCCAGAAAACTCTCAATGAGTTCTGCAAGAGAGTCTTGATCCCCACCTATGAGATCAAGGAGCTTGTCTAGAGCGTCCTGCGCAACATCCATGACCGGACCTTTGTTGTCAGTTGTGTTGGTGGGCGCGTGTAAGAGAGGCGACCAACTCCTCCACGCGCAACGGCTTGCTTAGGTAATCATCCATCCCAGCTTCCAGGTAGCGCTCGCGGTCGCCGGCCATTGCATTGGCGGTAAGTGCCACGATGAAAGGCTGCAGCGAGTCCCCGGCGCCTGATGCGCGGATCAACCTTGTGGCTTCGAGCCCGTCCATGTCCGGCATCTCGATATCCATCAGGATGACATCGTGTTGTCCCTTGGCAAATGACGAAATCGCCGTCTCTCCATCCACCGCCAAGTCTACCTTGTAGCCAAGCCGTTCAAGCACCTTGGACCCAATCTTCCGATTGGTGATGTTGTCATCAACCAGCAGGATCCGAAGCGGCAATTTCGCCGCCATTTCGCTGTCGAGGGATGGTCCCTTGGGTTGATCAGGCTTGGCTGAACGCGTTGGAGCCACGGCAAAGACGGACATGAAAGCATTGAGGAGCGGCGAGGGCTTGATCGGCTTAGGAAGCATCGCCGCAAATTTGATGCTCTCGATATCTGCCTTGTTTCGCTCATCAAGAGGCACCAAGGAACTCAGCAATATCAGTGGAAGGTCACCTCTTTCACCAAGCCCACGCAATCGTTTGGCCAGTTTTATCCCGTCCATCTCTGGCATGTTCATGTCGAGCACGATGGCGTCATAATTTTCGCCGCTCGAAATCCTGCGCAATGCGTCCAGAGGCGACTCGGTCGTGTGTGGAATCATGGACCAAGATTGGGCTTGCAGAGACAGGATGCGCCGGTTGGTTGCGTTGTCGTCAACGACCAGCAGCCGCTTGCCTGCGAGTTCAACTTTTGCCAGCGACATTTGCGCCTGCCTGGGAGCGGGCGCAACGGCAGCGCGGATCGTGAAGAAGAATGTCGTACCCGACCCTTCAACACTTTCGACCCATACCTCCCCGCCCATCAGTTCTGCCAGGCGTTTGCTAATCGCCAACCCTAGCCCGGTGCCCCGGTAGCGCCGCGTCGTCGAGGCATCGACCTGGCTGAAAGACTTGAACAAGCGATCCAATCTGTCTTCGGGTATACCAATGCCGGTATCGCGTACTGCAAACTGCAGGGTGGAGAAGCCCTCTTCGCTTCCGCCATGGGGTGTCCCCGCGCCCTCAACTGCGGGCGGAACTTTCATCACCGACAGGACAATTTCACCCCGCTCGGTAAATTTCACAGCGTTGTTGAGGAAATTAAGCAAAATTTGTCGCAGTCTGGTGCTGTCTGCCACAATCCCGCCAGGAGTACCGGGCTCCACCAGGTATGCCAGGTCGAGTCCCTTCTCCGCGGTCTTGGAGGCCACCAGATCAATTGCGCTCTCAAGGCATTCCCGGAGTTCGAAGGGACTTGGATCAAGCTCCAGCTTGCCGGCCTCAACCTTGGAGAAATCGAGTATGTCGTTGATAATCGTTAGCAGGGCTTCGCCGCTGTTGCTGATCGTCTCGCTAATCTCGCGTTGTTCAGTGTCAAGCTTTGTACCAAGCAACAAGTTGCTCATTCCGATCACGCCATTCATTGGTGTGCGAATTTCGTGGCTCATCGTCGCCAGAAAAGAACTCTTCGCCTCATTTGCCGCCTCGGCCGCCTCTTTTGCCTGCTGCAGCGCCAGGGAAAGCTGTTTGAGCTCGGTAAATAGCTGCGCGTTATGGAGGGCCGCACCGGCATTGGCGGCAATGGTGGAAAGCAAGCGAAGCGAGTCATCGGTAAATATGCCCTCCCGCGTAGTGCTCTGAACACTGATAACTCCAAGCGTTCCTTGCGCGGTCTTGATCGGAACGCCGAGATAGGACAATGCATCCTTGCCGACGGGGGTAGCCCCGATCTGAGCTCCACGTTCCGCTACATCCTGATTGATCAGCAGCGGCTCGCCAGTCTCTATGATCTTGCTTGTCAGCCCCTCGCCAAGGGTTAGTGTGTTGAAGGCCTCGCCAAACTGATAGGGGAAATGGATTAGGTTGGTTTCCGGATCAAGCAGTGCGACGTAGACAATATCGGCATCAAAGATCTCCTGCATCTGGTTACCGATCAACTGGATCGTGCTGTCAAGTTCCGATTCCGCTATGAGCGCCTGACTAACCGTTCCAATGGCGGCAAGTTCGGCAGCGCGGGCTTCAGTCACCTTGAGCAGACGCTGAGTTTCATTGAATAGACGGGCGTTGGCGATGGCGACCCCCATGCTGGAGGCCACCGTCTGCAGCAGGCGCACGTCGTTTTCGTCGAACGCATGCTTCTGATAGCTCTGCACACTGAGAACACCCAGTGTTCCCTCACCAGACTTGATCGGCACGCCTATGTAAGAGGCAGTCCTATCCTCTTCGTGTGGAAAGTAGGCGCCAAGCTCTTTCCTTCCTCAAGAGTGCCAAAAACAAAGGGCTCACCTGTTGTGATGATTTTCGAAGCTACTCCCATGCCCATTGGGAATGGATCGATAGCTCTATAGGTCCTAAAGTATGCATAAGGGACATGGATCAAGCCGGTTTCGCTATCGTGTAACAAAATTTCACTGACTTCGATGCCGAAAGCCTCCCGCACCTTGTCGCCTACCAAGCGAATAACAGTGTCCAGGTTAAGCGACTTCGTCATCGCTTCGCCAACGCTGTTGAGAATCGCCAGTTCTTTTGCGCGGTCCTCTGTCACTTTCAGCAGGCGCTGCGTCTCATCGAACAGATGTGCGTTGGAGATGGCTACGCCCATGCCGGATGACAGCCCCTGCAACAGACGCACATGATCTTCATTGAAGACATTCTTCTCGTAGCTCTGAACGCTGACGACACCCAAAATCCTGTCACCAGCGATGATCGGCACGCCCAAGTAGGATTCGGTCCTGTCATCTTCCGTAGGTATAAGTGCGCCCAGAGCAACGTGTTGCTCAGTCGAGCCCAAAACCAATGGCTTGCCTGACAGTATGACCTTGGACGTCAGACCTTCGCCCATCGCAAATGGCTCGGGGTCCTGATAGTCCCTGTAAAACGCATAGGGTACGGTGATCAGATCAGACTTCTCGTCACGCAGCAGGATTTCGGTGACGTCTGTTCCAAATATCTCGCGCACCTTGTCACCGACGATGCGCGTGACGGTCTTGACATTCAACGTCTTGGCCATTGCTTCGCCGACACTGTTGAGGATCGCGAGTTCTTTTGCGCGGTCCTCGGACACTTTCAACAGCCGCTGGGTTTCGTCGAAAAGGCGGGCATTCGAGATGGCAACTCCCATGCTCGACGAGAGAGCTTGCAAGAGACGCACATGATCTTCGCTAAAGGCGTTCTTTTGGTAACTCTGCACGCTGACAACTCCTAGAGTTCTGCCTCCCGCGATGATCGGCACGCCTAGGTACGATTCTGATCGCTCCGCTTCGGTAAGTGCGATCACATCAAACTTGAGGGACTGCTCAAACGTATCAATAACCAGCGGTGTTCCAGAGAGAATGACCTTTGAGGTAAGTCCTGCGCCCAAAGTGAACGGCTCCACGTCCTGGTACTCACGATAGAATGAATACGGGACGGTGATGAGATCAGATACCTCATCGTGCAGCAGTATTTCCGTGATGTCCTCCCCGAATATCTCCCGAACCTTGTCACCGACGATGCGTGTGACAGTCTTGACGTTCAACGTCTTGGCCATTGCTTCGCCGACGCTGTTGAGGATCGCGAGTTCCTTTGCGCGGTCCTCGGTGAGGTCGAGCAGACGCTTGTTGTCGGCAGAAAGTTGACTGAGTTGAGTTGCCCCAGATGCTTTGGCGACTTCCAGCTCGGCAATGTACCGGTCCGCTGATTCGAGTCGACCAGCAAGGTCGATTTCGACTGAGCTCTGCATGTCGGCTGTCTCCCCCAAAAATCCGCCAAGAGTGCGAGCGGCATCCTTCCCCAACTGCTCATCATACATTAGCAAGCACTGTTACATGCCGCGCAGTTGATTGTCAGTACCCGGCCAGCGTCTTTGCGCAGCCATTAGCCTCTGATGTCCGCTTCTGCCACAAATCACCCAGTCCCGGTCATGAGAAATGTCCGCTTTCGCGAGCGGCCATGGGTGCCCGCTGAACCAGATGAGGCGCGAGGCGGTCATGCCCGATGTCACCTGCGAAAGTCTGCTTCGGGTCACGTCACGACGATGTTCGCACCGAATTAAAGTTCCGCTATTGAGGATCCGAAGCCCGAAGCTGTCAGTCCGCTTGCGGCCCAAAAACCGACATCTTGACTGAATGTCAGCAATTGGGCCGGAAGCGGAAGGTCGGCTTTTGGCCGCCGAAGAATGATAGCAGACGAAAGGGTCGGCAGACGAACGTCTGAAACCCACCATCAGCTGATTGATGAACGCCACCTGGGCATAGCTGAGATTAGATCACGCGACATGGAAAGCTCGATGACGGCCGCGTGGCAAATTTTACTCGGTCCTGGCGTTACATGGTCTTTGCCTCCGCGCCCAATGCATCGAACGCGCCCGGCACGACCGCATACTGTCCGGATCAGCCCCTACCTGTCTGCCAGACATGCGGCTGAAATGGCGTCTCCAGCGGCGGTTGGGTGATGTTGGACGTGTAGTTGGTGATCGTAGACGCCGAAAGAACGGCGACCACCTCCAGCAACCGGCTCTCATCAAAGTCCGCATCGAGGAATTCGCGCTTTTCCACCTCGCTGAGCCCACCGCGCCTCTCGATAAGCGTACGCGTGAGTTTCGCCAGAGCCGCATGCCTGGCGTCCACAGGTAAAGCGCCCTCTCTGATGCTGGTGACAGATTCAGCGCCGACCCCCTCGGCAATCGCCAGATAGGAGTGAAAGGCCACAGCCCACTCTGCCTTGTTGGTGACTGCATTTGTCAAAAGCAGGATCTGGATCTCCGCCTCGCTGAAGCTCCCGCCATGTACCCGCGCGAAGAGATCGGTCAAGCTGCCGATAAGCACAGGCGAGGTTGCCATCGTGCCGGCAATATTTGGAATGAAGCCGAAGGCTGAATTCAGTGCCTCAAGTGCCGGCCTGGAAGCTCCGGGCGCCGTTTCGATGGAGTGAATGGGAAAGTTCGTCATGTGTCTGTCCTTGATGGCAATTGGGCGCAGTTTGGCGCCGCAAATGGGGTAGAGACCTGAATTCTCAGGTGACGGTGATCGCTCAATGGGCCTGCGCGGCCTCCTCGATCACTTCAGCAACATTTGCCGGATGAGAAAGCATGACAACATGCGATGCACCCTGCACGACCACGACTTCGCGCGCGTGCGCACGCTTCGCCATGAAGTCGTGCAGAGCCAGAGGGATGCTTTTGTCGGCCGCGCCGTAGACGAAGTACGACGGAAGGGTTTTCCAGGCGGCCGCGCCTGAAGCTTCCTTCAGCGCGGTCTCGGTCTCTGCGTGATAGCCATCAGTGCCACCTGCTCCATAGGCAGGTCGGCGGCAAAGGGTCCGGCAAATTTTGCCGGATCGACGCTCAACTGAAGGCTGCCATCTGGCAGCGCAATTGGCTTGGCCAGAGCCGCCAAGCTCGCTACCCGGAAACTTGCTGATCAAAGCGAAGGTGCTCTCGCCCTTGTCAGGCGCGAATGCGGCGACATAGACCAGCGCCCTGACATTCTTGCTGTTAAGCGCGGCGTTTGTAATGACGGACCCGCCATAGGAATGGGCAACCAGCACCACAGGCCCGTCGATGCTCTCCACCACGCTGGCAACGGCTGCGGCATCGCCAGAGACCCTTCGAAGCGGGTCCGCTACTGCCACGACCGTGTAGCCATCGCGAGAGAGAATCGGGATCACTGAATTCCAAGACGAACTGTCTGCCATCGCACCGTGAACCAGAACAATGGTGGGCTTGCTGGACGCGGCTTCGGTCGCCCAGGGGCGAGCAAAAACGCAGCCACTGCCGTCACCGCCAGCGGCCAGCCGAACAGGACACGTTTGATTTCACACTTCATAGATCTCTCCTTGGAAGGCTCGGCTATCTGTCGTTGTATCGATGTAAACGATGATGACTGAGAGATAATGCTTGTATTTGGCATGATATTCATGCCAATTTTGCATGAATGGACGTTGACGACCTCAAGACATTCTGCCGCGTCGCTCAACTTGGCAGCATTGCGGCTGCGGCGCGGGCCGAAGCCAGCGAGGCATCGACATTGTCTCGCAGGATAGCTGGACTGGAAGCACAGCTTGGCACACGACTGTTCCAGCGAACGACCCGGAAACTGTCGTTGACGGAGGCCGGAGCGATTTTCCTGTCTCGCATCCTGCCTATTGTGGACGAGGTTACGGCGGCCCGCGAAGCAGCGCTTGCCACCGTCGAACAGCCAAGCGGCATGTTGCGCGTTACGGCCTCAAACGCCTACGGCGAAGCGGTCGTCGCGCCACTGCTGGCCGGATTCTGCGCGCAGTACCCGCGCATTGAAATTGATCTGCTGCTCTCGGACGCTTTGGTGGACCTCGTTGCCCAGCAGGTCGACGTCGCCTTGCGTCTCGGGCCGCGTCCGACCGGCGACCTCATCGTCTCCAAGTTAAAGACAATCGAGCGTCGTTTGGTGGCGTCGAAAGAATATCTGTCTTCAGTGCCTCCAGTCGATCGGCCAGAAGACATTGGTGCGCATGTCTGTTTGCCGACCACGAATTCACCTCAAACACCGCTGTGGCTGTTCAGGCGGGACCTCGAAAATATCGAATTGACCGTGCCGGCGAAGATCAGGACCAGCAACACACTGGCGCTTCGCCAGTTGGTACGCGACGGCGTCGGGATCTCGCTGCTGCCGGAGTGGTCGGTGGATGAGGACATCAAGAGCGGAAGGCTTGTCCAACTCCTCCCTGGTTGGAAGATCAGCGTCGGGGCGCAGGAGAGTGCCGTGTGGGTCGCTTATCCTTCCCGCGCCTACCTGCCGCTGAAGACGCGGAAATTTATTGATTTCTTTAAAAAGCAGATATTGTCGGAGGGTTCGAACTCTTGATCCTCTCGGCTAACGCCAGATGGACAATGTCTGTGCGCCGCTGGTGGCGCCTGTCGCATGGCCTCCAGTCATCTTTTTTCGCTGTCCGGGAATAATACGCCGCCCGCCCTGGTCTTCCATGCATACGCTGCTGATTGACCTTGAAGGAACGCCCCCCTGCAATCCCACATACTGACGACTATGACGGCAACGGTCGACGCGTTCCCAAGACCTCTTGAAGGCGACGCGTTGGGCGCCTGCGGCTGGCTGGCTCCCAGCCTGTCTACCTTAAAACGTCCTGCCCCGGTCGGGATCGAGAAAGCTAAGACGCCACGGATCGGTGCCGGCCGTGGATTCGGCAATGCTTGTGCTCAAGAGCGCGTCCGGGTGGATGCATCGTTGCGGTCCTGTGTGTGATTGACATCGATGAGACAGTTGCCTTCAAATTCACCGCAGCTGGCGACCCGGCATGTTTCCTCTGGGTTCGATCGCAAGGCAGAACCATTCTCGCCAAATGAGCGTACGAGCTCGAGGCGAGGCGCATGTGACGGTGTACCGATGCTGAGCAGCAATGCGCGGGCCGACCGCTTCGGCGAAGTGGTAATGCCCCATCTCGCCGACGCGCTTTCGCTGGCCCGCTGGCTGACCGGCAATGCCACCGACGCCGAGGATGTCGTGCAGGACGCCTGCATGAAGGCACACGCCAACATCGCAAGCTATGCCGGCGGCAATGCACGTGCCTGGCTTCTCACCATCGTTCGCAACTCGTGCTACACATGGCTGGCGCGCAATCGCCCGCGCAGCATCGTCTCGGTGGGCGACCTCGGTGATCTCGACGAGGTGAGCGCCGCTCACGCAGTCGATCTGACTGAGAGCGAAAGCCCGGAGGCGAGCCTGATCGCCAAGGCAGAGGTGGCGGCCATGGAAGCGGCGATCGCCGCTCTGCCGCAACCCTTTCGAGAAACGCTCGTGCTGCGCGACGTGAATGGCCTCGCCTACCGCGATATCGCAGCCATACTGGGCGTGCCGATGGGCACGGTGATGTCGCGGCTGGCGCGGGCGCGTGGCCTGCTGATCTCTGACCTTGGGAGGGCGCAATGAGTGCGCACAACGATGGATTGCCCGAGGACGCCGCAGGCATGAACCTGATGCTGCACGCGCTGATAGATGGCGAGCTTGACGCCGCCGCGGCCATGGCTGTCGAGCGGCGCATCGCCGCCGATCCCAAGCTGGCGGCCGAACATGCCCGCATCATGGTCTTGCAAGGGGCTGTGGCCGGGCTTCCGAAGCCCCGAGTGAGCGACGAGTTCAGCGCGCGCATTGCAGCCATGGCCGCGTCCAGCCGCGTCGAGGTGCTGCGGCCCAGAGCGCCGATACGGGCGAAGTCCGCTCGAACGTGGTGGTCGGCGCGCAACTTCGGATCATTCGACTGGCGCACCATGGCGGCCTCGATCATGATCAGCGCTGTTCTGGCCAGCGGCGCGACGCAATGGGCGATGCAGCCTAGCGTAGCCGACAGCTTTGCCGCAGGGGTAGCCAGCGGCCACCAACGCAGTCTGCTGGCGACCAGCCCTGTCGATGTCGTCTCGTCGGACCGGCACACGGTAAAGCCATGGCTCGATGCAAGGCTCGGCCTTTCGCCGCCGGCGCCGGACATGGCCAAGGACGGATTTGCACTCATCGGTGGCAGAGTCGAGGTCATCGGCGGCCGGGCGGTGCCAGCGCTGGTCTATCGCCACCGCGAACATCTGATCACCCTTGTGGCCGAGCCGCAAAATGCCGGGGTGGTTTCCGACCCGGTCGATCTCTCGGAGGGCGGTTTTTCGCTTGTGCATTGGAGCGATGGCGCCTTCTCATACTGGGCGATTTCCGACATGGAGCGGCCGGAGATCGACGACTTCGTGGCGCGCTTCCGCGCCGCCATCGTGACGGGCTGATAACCGTCTGTCGAAGCCTCTTCAGCCGATATCAAGTGCGATGTCACTGTTGGCTCAGCTCCTTACACGGGCTGAGACCACGGCAGCAGCATGGCGCCGACGTCGAACGCGTCCTCGTGCAGCGTCGGCTCCAGTTCGGGGCGGACGCCGGCCCCTGTTTTCGGGAAATCTCAAAAGAATTTCGCGCCGCCCGGGAATAAAGGGACGTCCTGATGGGTCTTCTTGTTAGCGGGGCCAGTTTCCCGGCACGCACCCAAGAAACGAAAAAAGGATCTACCGAAATGACCAAGCTCGCTCTCAGCGTGGCTGCCATGCTGCTTGCCTCAACCGCTGCCTTTGCCGGCAGCGACCATGGCGGCAACAACTCCAATCAGCCGGTCGCTACCGTTGACACCAATGCCACTGCTTCCATTTCCCCCTCCCCGCGCCAAGCCGGCGTCGACACCATGGTGACGACCGGGCCGCGCCAGGGGTCGGTTCAGGACATCATCACCAGGCACAACAACGACGGCATCTGGGGCCGCTGAAGACACCCTTCCGAACATCTTCTCTTACCACTCACGATGGAGAGCCAAACCTTTGGCTCTCCATCATCACCCCATAAGGCTGCAGGAGATCACCTATGTTCACGATGACACGTCGCACGTTGCTTGGAACCACGCTCGCCGCGACCGCCTTCGGTCTGGCCGGCAAGCTGGAATTCACCCGTCCCGCCTTCGCCGAAACGTCGGTCGAGCCGACCGTCGGCTTCTACAAATACAAGGTCGGTGATATCGAGGTCACCGCCATCTATGACGGCATCTGGCGCAAGCCGCACGACCCGGCCTTCATCAAGGATGTTTCCGTCGAGGACACCAAGGCAGCGCTTGCCAAGGCCGGCCTGACGACAGACTTCATGCCCATCCCGCTCACCGTCGTCGTCCTCAAGATGAACGGCAGGCTGATCATGATGGATGCCGGATCGGGCGTCGGCCAATGGCAGACCAATGCCACCCATCTGCCGGCCAACATGGCCGCCGCCGGCATCGACTATAAGACGATCGACACCATCATGATCTCGCATTTCCACCCCGACCATGTCTGGGGCCTGATGGAAAAGGGGACCGATGCACCGGTGTTCCCCAATGCCGAGCTGATCGTCAACGCCACGGAATACAATTGGTGGACCGACCCCAGCCGGCTGGCCAAGCTGCCGGAAGGCCGCAAGCCGGCGGGCAAGCGCATCGCCGAAAATTTTCCGAAATGGAAGAACTGGAAGCTGGTCAATGACGGCGCCGAAGTCGCACCCGGCATCCAGATCATCGCTGCGCCCGGCCACACGCCGGGACATTCGGTCTACCTCGCCAACTCCGGCAAGGAACAGCTGATGATCTCGGCCGACACCATGTATGTGCCCGCCCTTCTGGCGCCGCATCCGGAGTGGCAGGGCAGTTACGACCAGGACGGGCCGACCGCTATCGCCACCCGCCACAAGATCATCGACCGGGTGATCGCCGACCACATCCGCATTTCGGGTTCGCATTACCCGTTCCCCGGCACCGGCGTCTTCGTGAAAGACGGCAATGCCTATGGTTTCACCCCAGTTCAGATTTGAGCGCGAGCTCCAACCCAAGCGAGAAAGATGATGAAGCAATCCTATCTGGGCAAGCACGCCCTGTTTGGCCTGCTCGGCGCCATTGCCGTGCTGACCGTCGTTCCCGTGGCCACTATCATGCCGGCCTATGCGGTCGACGACATCGAAGGCACCGATGCACCCGACCTCACCGCCGTCCAGGCCAAGATCGCCGTCAAGGACTACAAGGGCGCGCTGGCCGATCTGCGTGATCTCGCGCAGGACAACCAGCAGGCCGACGTCTACAACCTGCTCGGCTTCACACTGCGCAAGACGGGCGATTTCGCCACCGCGCTGACCTACTACAACAAGGCGCTGGAGCTGAAACCCGATCACAAGGCCGCCCGCGAATATCTGGGCGAACTCTATGTAGAGACCGGCGACATGGCCAAGGCCAACGAGCAGCTGGCGTCGCTGCAAAGATTGTGTCCCGCCGGCTGTGAAGAACTCGAAGACCTCCACAAGGCCATCGACACCAAGGTGACCAAGTAAAACCAGGCAGGCGCTGCAAGGCGCCTGCCCCTTTCCCATCGCCTGGAGCCAATCGTGACAACGACACAAACCGCTTCGAAACTATATCTCGCCGACTTGACCCTGCTGATGGGTCGCCTGCTGCTCTCATTGCTCTTCGTGCATGAAAGCCTGGAGCTGGCGACGCATTTCGCCGGTGCAGCCAAGGCGATGACGGCGCTCGGCGTCAGCCTGCCGCTTTTGATAGCCACCATAGCGCTGCAGCTGGGAGCTGGCGTTTCGGTCGGCCTTGGTCTGCTGACGCGTCTGGGCGCGGTGGCGCTCGGACTTTTCTGTTTGGCAACGGCAGCTTTGTTCCACACCAATTTCGCCAACCAGAACGAATTGCTGCATTTCGAAAAGGATCTCGCAATAGCGGGCGGCATGTTCGCCCTGGCCATAGCCGGCGCCGGCGCGATATCTCTCGACAGGGTTCTGAACGGCCTCGTGAAGCGCCGGCAACAGGACAGAGAGACGGTTGCGGCGCTCATAGCGGCCGGTAGGCCTCTCTCGGTTGGCGAAATCAAGCTTCCATTCTAAATCGCCAAGACGCCGGGTCTCATATCAACCCGCCCGCCCGATCCGAACGCTACAAACGCCTCGGGCGACCCCTGATGACGAAAGCCGTTCACGGCGGGTTGTTTATCGACGTCCGCTTATCGGCACGGATAGGAACGCCCTATCGGCCGATATGAGGCGCAAAGCTGCCGTTCAAAAGGTAGCACGCTTGGAAGTTCGTGCCGACGCGCTATCTGGCGCATTTTGCCAGAAGTCGCTGCCTTCAAAGCTATCCAAAAACCGATCTTTGTCCCACTTTGTCCATAAGCCCCGCAAAAGCATCCAGGAACCCCAGGCGATTTGGCCGTATCGAACTGCCACCACGTCGTGGAATGGCAGGCGGCAAGGCTTGATTGACTGATTGTCGCCGCCGGCAAATCTTGACCGGAAGGCGCTATTGCCGGCGTGTTTTGGTCAGCGAATCGTTCAAGGCACTGGAAATGAGCCAATCGCAGGTCCCAGCACCACCGCCCGGATGGCTGCCGGACGCGTGGCTCCGCAACGCACGGCTGGTGTCCGGCCTTGTGCTGATGGCGTTCGTGACGCTGCATTTCCTGAACCATGCGTTGCTCCTGATCTCGCTTGAAGCAGCGGATAAGGGGCGCGCGGTGTTCCTGCTGATCTGGCGCAACCCGGCCGGGACGCTGCTCCTCTACGGCGCGGTCGCCACGCATCTCGTTCTGTCGCTGCTGGCGCTCTACACCGCCGCACGCTGGCCATTCCGGTGCGAGAGTGGGCACAGATACTGCTCGGCCTCTCCATCCCGCTTCTGATTGCCGAGCACGTGGTCGGCACGCGTGCCATGCACGCCCTCTATGAGGCCAACGACACTTACGAGTTTGTGGTGCGCTCGCTATGGATCCTGACACCGCAGGTCGGGGTGCGGCAGGCAATCGCGGTGGTCGTCATATGGGCACATGGCTGCCTCGGCCTCTACTTCTGGCTGCGTTATCGTCGGTGGTATCCGCGCGTCGCCTCTGCTCTGCTGGTCCTGGCGGTGCTGGTTCCGGTCCTGGCGCTGCTCGGTTTCGCTAGCGCCGGAAAGGAGGTCTCGGCGATGGGACCGCCTCAGTCGCAGCCCATCGAGCGAACCCTTTTGGACCGAGCGTTGGCGGCCAAGGAGCGCATGGACAGCAGCATCTATGCCGGCTTTGCGGGACTGATCGTCCTGGTGCTGGCGGCGCGCATCGTTCGCGACCGCATCGAGCGGCGCAACCTGATCGAGGTGCGCTATGCCGGCGGGCGCAAGGTGCGCATCCCCCGCGGCTACAGCGTGCTCGACGCCAGCCGGCTGGGCGGCATCGCGCATTATGCCGTGTGCGGCGGGCGCGGACGCTGCTCGACCTGCCGCATCCGCGTGGTCGACGGCCTGGCCGAGCAGCCGGAGCCCAGTCCGATCGAAGCGGCGACCCTGCGCCGCATCGCGGCCGACGGCGACGTGCGGCTCG
>NZ_AYXE01000034.1:0-28458 GCF_000502235.1 Mesorhizobium sp. L103C119B0
CGCTTCATCAGTCCGTCCTTCGATCAAGGCCCGGACTCTAATCTCAGATGGAGGAAAAACTCAGTGGCAGGTCACCGGATCGAGACTGTGGTACCGCTGTTGCAGATAACGTGACGTCCAGGATGAAGGATAGTTTGAAATCAATTGGGGGGCGTCGCCGGAGGCTGACGGGTAGGTGAAATAGGCGAATAGCGGGAAGTCGAAGCCGGCTGCAGCGGAGGCCATTGCCTCACCGAGATCGGCAGCATCAACACTTGCAGACAGTTGCTCGACGAAGTTCTCAAACACGCGATGCATGTGTCCTGTGCGTAACCTCCGTAACGCTCAATGCCAGGCAGAGACCTTGTTTTAGATGATCCCGGACGAATACGGCGCGTGCCGAGAACGTGGCTAATCTGTTGAACCAATCCGAAATAGTCTGACGTTGTCTATGAGCCGTGTGCCGCCGAGCCAGGCGGCGGCAAGCAACCGTGCCGGTCGATCGAGGCTCGTTATCGGGTGCAGATCTGCCTCATCGCGAAGTTCCAGGTATTCGACCTCGCGATAGCCTGCAGCCAGAATTGCTGCGCGAGATTCTGCAAGCGTTGGCAGGATGGGTGAGCCGCGCTCAAGCCGCTCAGCCGTCTTGAGCAGGACCGATGATAGCTTGGGAGCAACAGCGCGTTCCGCTGGCGAGAGCCGCACATTGCGCGATGATAGCGCAAGACCGTCGGCTTCACGGACTGTCGGACAGGCAACAATGGTGATTGGAATATCCAGATCCCGGGCCATGCGCCTGACCAGGTGAATTTGCTGAAAGTCCTTTTCGCCAAAGAAGCCGAAGTCAGCGCTGGTCTGCAGGAAGAGCTTGGCGACGACGGTCGCCACGCCGTCGAAATGCCCCGGCCGGAATGTACCGCACAGGCCTTCGCTGACACCGCAAACCGAAACGGTGGTGGCGAAGCCCGCCGGATACATCTCCTCTGCATCTGGCGCATAAAGCAGGTGCGCGCCAACCGATGCCAGTTTGGCGGCATCCTCGTCCTCGGTGCGGGGATACGCGGCAAGATCGGCCTGGCTGTTGAATTGCTTCGGGTTGACGAAGAGCGTCACTATCACACGGTCTGCCTTCTCGAGTGCAGCGCGCACCAGGCTGAGATGGCCCTCATGCAGGACGCCCATCGTTGGCACCAGGGCTATCCTCACACCTTCGCAGCGCCATGCGGCGACGCTTTCGCGAAGCTGGTCAACGCTCCTGACGATCGGCACGCTCACGCTGCTTCTCCGCTCTTGGTGGCGTCCGTGTCGGCGGGCTTGGGCGCATCGGCAAACACATGCTCTGCGGCGGGAAACTGGCGCTCCTTCACCTCGCGCGCATAGGAAGCGATCGCAGCCGCAGCCGCCTCCCGGAGTTCAGCATAGCGCTTGACGAACTTGGGCCGGAAGTCGCCGAAGAGGCCCAGCATGTCGTCGACGACGAGAATCTGGCCGTCACAGGCTGCCGAGGCACCGATGCCAATGGTCGGGGTCGCCACCTCCTTGGTGATCCGGCGGGCGAGCGCCTCAGGAACCTTCTCCAGGACGACCGCAAAGGCGCCCGCTTCGCCCACCGCAATTGCGTCGCGCCTGATGCGCTCGGCATCCCCGCCCCTGCCCTGTACGCGGTAGCCACCGATGGTGTTGATGGCCTGCGGCGTCAATCCGACATGGGCCATGACGGGCACGCCGCGTGCGGCGAGGAAGCCGATCGTCTCTGCCATCGCTTCGCCGCCTTCGAGCTTGACGGCCGTGCAGCCGGTCTCGGCCATGACGCGCGCGGCATTGCGGAAAGCCTGCTCTGGGCTTTCCTCGTAGGAACCGAACGGCAGGTCGACCACCATCAGCGCCTGCTTGATGCCACGGCGCACCGCCTGGCCGTGCGTGATCATCATCTCCAGCGTGACGCCGAGCGTCGAGGGCAGGCCGTGGAGAACCATGCCGACGCTGTCGCCGACGAGCACCACATCACAATGGGGATCGACAAGCCGGGCGACTGGGGTGGTGTAGGCGGTAAGGCAGACGAGCGGCGTCCCACCTTTGCGCGAACGAATATCCGGCGGTGTGATCGCCCTGGTGTCACCATAAGCGCTCATGGGACCCTCCTTCCCCTACGTTACCAGCTGCGGCTGTCGCCTTTGGCACATTTTTGTGCAGGTGCGAAGAGCAAAAAAATGGCCATGCAGCTGCGGGGTGTTGACGTGCCAATTGGCACGCTTACACTAAATCGATTAAGGTGCCCCCGAGTTGGCCAAATAATGGACGATCAGGCAATAGGACTCAGGAAAGACAGAGCCGCCGGCAAGGCCGACAACGTCAAAGTGGACTTGATCGCCTTTGTGGTCGCCGTAAACGGCAGTCAACCCTGTGTCCTCACCATCGGCCAGGCGGACACCTTGCCCTCCGGTCCCTTTGCGCTTGAGCACCGATCGCTGCAATCCGGCTTGAGGGGGTGGGTCGAGCAGCAAACCGGCCATCGGCTGGGGTACATTGAGCAACTCTACACGTTCGCGGATCGGGATCGCATCGGCGCCGAGCGCCAGCAGCGCGTCATCTCCATCAGCTATCTCGCATTGACGCGCAAGGAACAGGCAGCGGGCTCGCCCAAGTGCGGATGGCAGAGTTGGTATGAATATTTTCCATGGGAGGACCACCGCTCCGGCACGCCTGCGGTCGTGCTGGACGTTCTGCGGCCGCGCCTGATCGAATGGGCAAACGGGGTTGGCGATTCGGCCACGCGACGTGAACGCTGGCAGCGGGCGACGATAGCCTTTGGCTTCGACGACCGCCTTTGGAACGAGGAACTCACGCTTCAACGCTATGAGTTAGTCTACGAAGCAGGCCTGGTCCAAGAGGCCGTAAGAGGGCGGGACGCAGGACCCCCGCCGCTGGTGCCCAGCAAGTCCATGGTCGCCGATCATCGCCGCATCGTGGCGACCGGCATTGCGCGGCTGCGCTCCAAGATCAAATACCGCCCAGTCGTCTTTGAGCTGATGCCGCCGGTCTTCACGCTTTTGCAGCTGCAGCGAACCGTGGAGGCGCTCGCCGGCAGGCTCATCCACAAGCCGAACTTTCGCCGACTGATCGAACAGCAGGAGCTGGTCGAGGAGACCGGAGAGGCCACCACTGAGACCGGCGGCCGGCCAGCGAAGCTTTTCCGTTTCCGCCACGCCGTTCTGGACGATAGACTCATCGCCGGGACAAAATTGCCGCTGGCGCGGGGTTGACATCCCTTATACTCACAGCAAGTATATGCTGGTTATTTTCAGTTAGAGTATAAGCGGGAGGGGGTCGATGGGCGCCATGCTGCCTACGGCCGCGTTGCTCTACGAGCGCGTCCGACGAGTGATCCCGCCGATTGAATGGCCGGCTTTCGCCGAGGATATCGAGGCGATCCTTGCGCTGAAGCGCGAGCGCAACGCGATCATCCTGGCGCACAATTATCAGACGCCCGAGATCTTCCACTGCGTGGCCGACATCGTCGGCGACAGCTTGGCACTAGCCCGCACGGCTGCGACGGTCGAGGCGCAAGTCATCGTGCTGGCCGGCGTCCATTTCATGGCCGAAACGGCCAAGCTCCTCAATCCGGGCAAGACCGTGCTCATTCCGGATCTCAGCGCCGGTTGCTCGTTGGCGGACTCAATCACGGCAGAAGACGTGCGCTTGATGCGCCAGCGTTATCCCGGCGTTCCGATCATCACTTATGTAAATACGTCCGCCGAAGTGAAGGCCGAGTCGGATATCTGCTGTACATCCGGCAACGCCAAGGCGGTCGTCGAATCCCTTGGGGTTCTCCGGGTGATCATGTTGCCGGACGAATATCTGGCCCAGAATATCGCCGCCCAGACAGATGTGCAGATCATCGCCTGGAAAGGGCGTTGTGAGGTGCATGAGCGCTTTTCACCGGCCGACATCCGCGAGTTGCGCGAAAGCCATCCCGGCGTGGTCGTGCTCGCCCATCCCGAATGCCCGCCCGACGTCGTGGCTGAAGCCGATTTTTCCGGCTCGACGGCTGCCATGTCCGACTATGTCGAAAGGCAAAGGCCGCCACGTGTCGTGCTGATGACGGAATGCTCAATGAGCGACAACGTCGCGTTAGCCCACCCAGAGGTCGAGTTCATCCGGCCCTGCAATTTGTGCCCGCATATGAAGCGGATCACGCTTGCCAACATCCGCACGGCGCTCGAGCAGAACCACCATGTCGTAACCGTCGAACCCGGGATCGCCGGGCGCGCGCGGCTAGCGGTCGAACGGATGCTGGCAGTTTGAGCGCCGACCCCCGCAGCTTCTTCGGGCGGCCCATCATCATCGGCGGCGGCATCGCCGGACTGATGACCGCGCTTCAACTGTCGCCGGAGCCGGTGCTTCTTCTGTCAAGGTCGCTGCTGGGAGCTGACAACTCGAGCACCTGGGCCCAGGGGGGCCTGGCTGCAAGTTTCGGCGAAGACGACGATCCGGCAATGCACCTGGCCGATACGGTTGCCGCCGGGGATGGTCTCTGCGACAGAGACGTGGCGAGCCGCATCCTCCAAGCCGCGCCTAAGGCCATAGAGGGGCTTGCGGGCTTTGGGGTTCGCTTTGACCGCACGCCGGAAGGATCACTGTGCCTCGGATTGGAGGCCGCACACAGCCGACGTCGCATCGTTCATGCGCATGGGGACGGCACCGGGCGTGAGATCATGCGTGCGCTGATCGCGGCTGTGCGTTCCACTCCGTCGATAGTTGTCGTGGAGGGCGTGGAAGCGCGCCGGCTCGCCGTGCGAGAGAATGCGATCCGAGGCGTCTGGGCGAGCTGTTCGATCGCACCTTTCTTCTTCGGCTCACGGCGGGTCGTCCTCGCCACCGGTGGCATCGGGGGACTGTTTCTCGACACCACGAACCCTTGGGGCAGTTGCGGACAAGGCCTTGCGCTTGCGGCCCGCGCTGGAGCTGTCCTAGCCGACCTCGAATTCATTCAGTTCCACCCGACCGCGCTTGACGGCCCAGAACGCCCTATGGCGCTGGTCAGCGAGGCTGTGCGAGGCGAAGGTGCTGCCCTGATCGATGAAACCGGCCAGGCTTTTCTCCAGAGCGTGCCCGGGGCGGAACTTGCGCCTCGCGATGTCTTGGCCCGCGCCGTGTGGAACCATCTTGCGGACGGCCACCATGTTTTTCTCGATGCCCGACAACGGCCAGGCCCGGCATTCGCTCGACATTTCCCGACAATCGCATCAGCCTGCCTTGGAGCGGGCATCAATCCCGCGCGCGATCTCATCCCCATTCGTCCGGCCCAACACTACCACATGGGTGGCGTTGCCGTGGACAGCTCGGGCAGGACCTCCGTCAAGGGGCTGTGGGCCTGCGGCGAAGTCGCTTCGACAGGACTGCATGGCGCCAACAGGCTCGCCAGCAATTCCTTGACGGAGGCAATCGTGTGCGCCCGCTGGGTCGCTGAAAGCGTCGCCGGAACGCCTGCGCGCAGAACAAGGCCTGCGTTTGCGAACGTTTACCCACCGCCCGCTCCGATAGCCGTGCGCGTTTTTCTGTCGCGCGCACTCGGCATCGTCCGGGATGGTCAAGCGTTGAAAGCAGCCGCGCGTGCCTTATTGCCGCTCGCCGAAAGCAAGGATGCGGCCTCGGATCCGGCGGCTGTCGGCCTAATGATTGCTGTTGCCGCCTTGTTGCGCGAAGAAAGCCGCGGCGCTCATTACCGGACAGATTTTCCTCATCATGCGACTGCCGCCCGACGGTCCGAAATCACGCTCGAAGCCGCCTTGGCGGCTGCGCGGGAACTCGGACACTCGCCAAGCTCCGAAGGTGCAAAGGGATGATGCTCTCACCGCTCCCCACGGTCCTGCTTGAGCCGCTTGTACGGGCATCTCTTCTTGAAGACCTTGGCAGAGCCGGCGACTTGACCACGGACGCCATCGTCCCGAAGGAATGCCAAGCGGGAACCGTGTTGGTGGCGCGACAGTCCGGAGTTGTCGCCGGCATCGATCTGGCGATGCTCGCTTTCGGCTTGATTGATCCTGGTGTCGAAATCTCCGTGGAGCGGGCAGACGGCTGCAATGTCGTGGATGGAGAGGTCATTGCATCAGTGGTTGGCCCGGCCCGGGCCATTCTCACAGCCGAAAGGACGGCACTCAATTTTTTGTGCCATCTGAGCGGCATCGCCACAGCAACGGCATCGATGGTCGCTGCGGTTCGTGGATATGGCGCGAAGATCGTCTGCACCCGCAAGACGACGCCCGGATTGCGGGCAGTCGAAAAGTATGCCGTGCGCGCAGGTGGCGGGTCCAATCACCGCTTCGGCCTGGACGATGCAATTTTGATCAAGGACAACCACATCGCCATCGCAGGCGGCGTCCGGCCAGCGCTCGAGCGAGCACGAAGAGCGGCCGGTCATCTCGTCAAGATCGAAGTCGAGGTCGATACTCTGGCCCAGTTGGAGGAGGTACTTGGCTTCGCTCCCGATGCGGTTCTGCTCGACAACATGTCCCTCCCCGATCTTCGCCGCGCCGTCGCAATGGTCGGTGGCCGCGCTATCACCGAGGCTTCTGGCGGGATCACGTCGCATACAGCGCGAGCGTTTGCCGCGACCGGCGTTGATCTGATTTCGGTCGGCCGACTCATCCACAGCGCGCCGATCCTGGATATCGGCCTCGACCATCGGGGCTCATGATTGTCTGAGTAACGAACAGGATTGGGTCAACTGTCCTTTCCGATCACTAGTCAGATAGCAAAGACCCGCAAGTCATACCGGAGGAACAGCATGGAGATGCAAACGGCAAAAACGCAGACACCGCCACAGGCCAAATCTCTTGACCCCCCTGACCCTGGAGCGTGGACCTTGGAGAAGGCTCAGGCACTTTACCATGCCCCCTTCAACAATCTCCTCTTCCTGGCGCAAACGGTGCACCGCCAGAATTTCGATCCAAACAAGGTCCAGCTCAGCCGGCTGCTCAGCATCAAGACCGGAGGATGCCCGGAGGATTGTGGCTATTGCAGCCAGTCGGCGCGTCACGAAACCGGGTTGGAGGCGTCCAAGCTGATGGAAGTCAGGCGCGTCATCGCCGAAGCGACCAAGGCGCGTGATGCCGGCGCCACCCGTTATTGCATGGGCGCGGCCTGGCGAAACCCCAAGGCGCGCGACATGGATGCGGTGGTGGCGATGGTCGAAGGCGTCAAGGCGCTGGGCCTGGAGACCTGCATGACACTCGGCATGCTCGATCTTGAGCAAGCCGTGCGACTGAAGCAGGCGGGTCTCGACTACTACAACCACAACATCGATACGTCAGAACGCTACTATAGCGAGATCATCGGTACGCGGAGCTTTGCCGAGCGGCTCGAGACGCTTGACCACGTTCGCAAATCCGGCATCAAGGTCTGCTGTGGAGGCATTGTCGGCATGGGCGAGGAGCCGGTGGACCGGATCGACATGCTGGTGACGCTGGCCAATCTGCCGGAACATCCGCAAAGCGTTCCGATCAACATGCTGATCCCGATCGCCGGTACGCCGCTTGCAGACGCCAAGCCCATTGAGCCGATCGAATTCGTGCGCGTGATCGCGCTGGCGCGCATCATGATGCCGAAATCGCATGTCCGTCTGTCCGCCGGCCGCACCGCGATGACCGACGAGATGCAGGCGCTGTGCTTTTTTGCCGGCGCCAACTCGATCTTCTTCGGCGACACGCTGCTGACGGCGGACAATCCCGGTGAGGACAAGGATACCCTGCTGTTCCGGCGCCTTGGCATCGATCCGATGGAACTCGAGGCGCAATGAACGGGGCGCCGCTTGCCCGTTATGATGCGACCTTGCAGGGGCTAGCGCGCAAGGACCGGCTGCGGACGCTTTCGCCCCGCGCCGGGCTGGACTTCTCGTCGAACGACTATCTCGGGCTGGCCGCGTCCAGAAGACTTGGCGATGCGGTTGTGGCGGCGATTGCGCGGGGCACGCCGGTTGGCGCCACCGGGTCGCGGCTGTTGCGCGGCAATGCACCGGAACACGAGCAGCTCGAGGCAGACGCGGCGGCATTCTTTGGAGCCGACCGCGCGCTGTTCTTCGGCAGCGGCTACATCGCCAACTTCGCTCTGCTGAGCGCCCTGCCGCAGAAGGGCGATCTTTTGGTTGTCGATGAGCTCGCCCATGCCAGCATGCATGAGGGTGCGCAGGCCGGGCGCGCACAGTTCGTGCTGGCCGCGCACAACGACGCCACCGCTGTCGAGGATGCGATTACACGTTGGCGCGTCGCAGGCGGCATGGGATGCGTCTGGATCGCGGTGGAAAGCCTTTACAGCATGGATGGCGACTGCGCGCCTTTGGAGAGCCTGGTCGCACTTGCCGATCGGCACGGCGCATTCATCGTCATTGATGAGGCGCATGCCACCGGCGTCTGGGGACCGGATGGCCGGGGGCTTGCCGCCGCTTTCGAGGGCCGCGACAACATCATAGCGCTCCACACCTGCGGCAAGGCGCTCGGCGCATCTGGTGGGCTCGTCACCGGGCCGAGGGCACTGTGCGAATATCTGATCAACCGTTGCCGGCCATTCATCTACGCGACCGCGCCATCGCCACTGATGGCGGTCGTGGCGCGCGAGGCACTCGCAATGCTCGCCGACGAGCCTATGAGGCGTGTTCAGCTGCATGAACGCGTCGCCAGCGCCGGCCGGTTGGTCAATCGCTGGGGTGTGACACCAAGTGGCTCTCAGATCCAGCCCTTAGTAATCGGCGATGTCAGGCGCACCATGGCAGTGGCGGCGCGCCTGCAGGCCCGCGGCTTCGACATACGCGGCGTTCGTCCTCCGACCGTGCCCGAGGGCACGTCGCGGCTGCGCATCTCACTGACGCTCAATATTGGCGAAGCCGACATTTCCGCCATGGTCGAGGCGCTGGTCGAGGTGTTGGCCCAAACATCACCGGAGGCGATATGACCCAACGCATCGTCATAACCGGAACGGATACCGGAGTTGGCAAGACCGTGTTTGCGGCTGGGCTCGCCGGTTTGCTGGACGGCTTTTACTGGAAACCGGTGCAATCGGGCCTCGACGGCGAGACCGACAGCGAGGTGGTCGCGCGGCTTGCCGGCTTGCCCTCAGAGCGCGTGCTGCCGGAAGCCTACCGCTTGCGGAGCCCGCTGTCGCCGCATCGTTCGGCCGAGATCGACGGCGTGGCGATCAAGGCTGCCGATCTTGCTTTTCCCGTCCTACCGACGCCGCTCGTCATCGAAGGCTCCGGCGGCCTAATGGTGCCGCTCAACCGGCGCACAAGGTTAATCGACATCTTCGCTGAATGGCGGCTGCCCGTTATTCTGTGCGCCCGCACCACACTCGGCACCATCAACCACACCTTGCTATCGGTCGAGGCGCTCCGCGCCCGCTCCATCCCGTTGGCGGGCATCGCTTTCATCGGCGATGAGATGGCCGATACGCAACGGACCATCGTGGAATTCAGCGGTGCCCCGCAGCTCGGCAGGCTGCCGCACCTCGATGTGCTGACGGGCAAAACACTGAGGGACGCAATGGTTGCCGGCTTCGCCTTCGCCTCGATTACTGGAGGTGACTGATGTCGCAGTCTCATGTGTGGCATCCCTTCACCCAGCACGCACTCGAGCCTGCGATCCCAGAAATCGTCCTGACTGAGGGCGCCTAGCCGACGGCGCCCGCATCCTGGACGCCATCTCCTCCTGGTGGGTCGTCACACATGGCCACCGCCATCCCCGCATCATGAAGGCAATCGAGACAACCGCGTCGAGCCTCGACCAGATTATCTTTGCGGGCTTCACGCACGAGCCGGCAGAGCGCTTGGCCAAGGCGCTTGTCGGCCTCGCTCCCGCTGGACTCGACTGGGTGTTCTATTCCGACAGTGGCTCGACCTCAGTCGAAGTCGCGCTGAAGATGGCGCTCGGTTATTTCCGCAACATCGGCGCGCCGCGCTCGCGCATCGTCGTCATGGAGCACAGCTATCATGGTGACACGATTGGAACGATGAGCGTCGGTGCGCGTGGCGTGTTCAACGCCGCCTATGAACCCTTGCTGTTCGAGGTCGACATCATCCCCTTTCCGGCCGCGGGGCACGAGCAGGAGACGCTGGATCGTTTCGAGGCTGTGACCCGCGATCGACGAGCCGCAGCCTTGATCGTCGAGCCGCTGGTGCTGGGCGCCGGCGGCATGCTGATGTATCCAGCATCGGTTCTGGCCGAATTGAAGAAGATCACTGAGGCCTCCGGCTCGCTGCTGATCGCCGACGAGGTGATGACCGGCTGGGGACGCACCGGAACCATGTTCGCCTGCGAGCAGGCATCGATTTCTCCAGATATCCTGTGCACCTCCAAAGGCTTGACCGGCGGCACCATCCCGCTGGCCGTAACGCTTGTCACCGATGCCATCTTCCGGGCGCACTATTCCGAGGACCGGAAGAAGACGTTTTTCCATTCGAGCTCCTACACCGCCAATCCGATTGCCTGTGCGGCAGCACTCGCCAATGTCGAGATCTGGCGCGACGAGCCAGTGGCCGGGCGGATCACGGCCTTGAGCGTGATGCAGGCCGTCGGGCTGCAACGCTTTCGGGACAATCCATATTTTGTCGACTGTCGAGCCACGGGAACGATCGCGGCGCTCGACCTGCGAACCGGTTCAGCAGGTTATCTCGCCGAGATTGGTCCGAAGCTGCGCGCTTTCTTCCTCGAGCGCGGCCTGCTTGTGCGCCCGCTCGGCAATGTCCTCTACCTTCTGCCACCCTATTGCATCGCAGGCGACGAGCTCGAACGACTCTATGACGCCATCGAGGAGGCTGGGGAACGCTTCGGGTCAAGGCCATGAGCAAGTCGTCGCGCATTCTCGGACTTGGCCATCACGTGCCTGGGCGCAAGGTGGCCAATGCCGAGATCGAGAGCAATCTCGGCCTCGAGCCGGGCTGGATCGAAAGGCGTACCGGAATCCGTTCGCGCTTCTGGGCAACGGACGAAGACACGCTGTCGGGTCTTGCCACCCGGGCTGGCGACATGGCGCTGGTGAACGCCGGTATTGCGCGCCACGACATCGGTCTGCTGTTGCTTGCCACCTCGACGCCCGACCATCTTCTGCCGCCAAGCGCGCCGCTGGTCGCACACAAGCTTGGCCTTGGCCGCGCAGGCGCGGTCGATCTGACCGGCGCCTGCGCCGGCTTCATCTATGCGCTCATGTTTGCGGACGGGTTCACCCGCCTGCATGGCAAACCAGCGCTGGTCATCGCCGCCAACATCCTCAGCCGCCGCATCAATCCAGCCGAGCGCGCGAGCTCAGCCTTGTTCGCCGATGCCGCCGGCGCCCTGGTGATCGGTCAGTGCGATGATGCTGATCGGGGCATTCTCGGTGCCTCGGTAGCTTCGGACGGCTCGCGCTACGGGCTGATCCAGATTCCCGCAGGAGGAAGCAACACGCCGTTCCATGGCGACCTCGACCTCGGGCAGACCCGGATGACGATGACCGACGGGCCCGAAGTGTTCGCAAAGGCCGTCGAGATGATGACCGATTGCTCGACAGCCGCGCTAGCCACTGCGGGAGTGCGGCCACACAATGTCGGCCGGTTTGTGCCGCATCAGGCCAATACTCGGATTTTCGGCGCGGTCGGAAGAAACCTCGGCATTGCGGACCAAGCAATTGTCAAGACGATTGCCGAATACGGCAACTCTTCGGCCGCGACGGTCCCGCTGTCGCTCTCGCTCGCCAACCAGATGAAGCCATTCCAGCCAGGAGAGAAAATCCTTCTGGCGGCGGGTGCGGGTCTCAGCGGCGGCGCTCTCGTGGTTGGAATCTAGCCGGCCGGCTCACGCGCGCAGGATTGGTCATGAATGGCAATAGGAGCAACAGAACCAATGCCAAAAAATGGCCTTCTGAAGCTCGACATGACCAAGCTGACGCAGCACGACCCGTGCGAGCCTCTGGATGAGTTCAAATGCAACACCCGTTGCACCAATCGTACCATCTGAATAAAGCTCAATTACAAAGGGTGATCCGCCCCATATATGTCGGATACCCGACATTGTTCACATAAAAGGCTCGATGCTTACACGCTCTTTGCTGGCTGCTCTTTGCTGTCTTCTCTTTTCGCTTTGCTCTTTGCTCTTCCGTCTTGACTAGCAGGAGCCTGCGGCTTATCTATTGCCGCGTTAGCACTCGCTTCGGCTGAGTGCTAGGCATGCTCCGGCAACGGAGCACCGTTCAACATCCGCACCAAGGAAATCCAAAAATGGCAAAGTCGAATTTCCGGCCGCTGCATGACCGCGTGGTCGTACGCCGGGTCGAATCCGAATCCAAGACCGCCGGCGGGATCATCATCCCGGATACGGCNGCACCGAAGTCAAGCTCAATGGCGAAGACCTTCTGATCATGAAGGAATCCGACATTATGGGCATCATCGGCTGATTATCGGCCTCACCGTCAACTGAATTTCGGGCTTGATCGCAAGCCCCTGCCAGGAGCTAAAAAATGGCTGCCAAAGACGTAAAATTCTCCCGCGACGCGCGCGAGCGCATGCTTCACGGCATCAACATCCTCGCCGACGCGGTGAAGGTGACCCTCGGTCCCAAGGGCCGCAACGTCGTCATCGATAAGTCGTTCGGCGCACCGCGCATCACCAAGGACGGCGTCACCGTCGCCAAGGAAATCGAACTTTCCGACAAGTTCGAAAACATGGGCGCGCAGATGATCCGCGAAGTTGCTTCGAAGACCAACGACATCGCCGGTGATGGCACCACGACCGCGACCGTTCTGGCGCAGTCGATCGTCCAGGAAGGTAACAAGGCGGTTGCCGCCGGCATGAACCCGATGGACCTGAAGCGCGGCATCGACCTGGCCGTGACCGAAGTCGTCGCGGCTCTCGGCAACGCTGCCAAGAAGATCAAGACCTCCGAGGAAGTTGCCCAGGTCGGCACGATCGCCGGCAATGGCGACGAGTCGGTCGGCAAGATGATCGCCGAAGCGATGCAGAAGGTCGGCAATGAAGGCGTCATCACGGTTGAAGAAGCCAAGACCGCCGAGACCGAGCTGGAAGTCGTCGAAGGCATGCAGTTCGACCGCGGCTATCTCTCGCCCTACTTCGTCACCAACGCCGACAAGATGGTTGCCGAGCTCGAGGACGTCTACATCCTCCTGCACGAGAAGAAGCTGTCCAACCTCCAGGCCATGCTGCCGGTTCTCGAAGCCGTCGTGCAGACCTCCAAGCCGCTGCTCATCATCTCGGAAGACGTCGAAGGCGAGGCTCTGGCCACGCTGGTCGTCAACAAGCTGCGCGGTGGCCTGAAGATCGCCGCCGTCAAGGCGCCGGGCTTCGGTGATCGCCGCAAGGCCATGCTGGAAGACATCGCCATCCTCACCGGTGGCCAGGTCATTTCGGAAGACCTCGGCATCAAGCTCGAGAATGTCGGCCTCAACATGCTCGGCCGCGCCAAGAAGGTGTCGATCTCCAAGGAGAACACCACCATNTCGGCATCAAGCTCGAGAATGTCGGCCTCAACATGCTCGGCCGCGCCAAGAAGGTGTCGATCTCCAAGGAGAACACCACCATTGTCGACGGCGCCGGCAAGAAGGACGAGATCCAGGGCCGCGTTGCCCAGATCAAGCAGCAGATCGAAGAGACCACGTCGGATTACGACAAGGAGAAGCTGCAGGAACGTCTGGCGAAGCTCGCCGGCGGCGTTGCGGTGATCCGCGTCGGCGGCGCGACGGAAGTCGAAGTCAAGGAAAAGAAGGACCGCGTCGATGACGCCCTCAACGCGACCCGTGCGGCCGTGGAAGAAGGCATCGTTGCAGGCGGCGGCGTCGCTCCCNAGTCAAGGAAAAGAAGGACCGCGTCGATGACGCCCTCAACGCGACCCGTGCGGCCGTGGAAGAAGGCATCGTTGCAGGCGGCGGCGTCGCACTGCTGCGCGCTTCGGCCAACATCAAGGTCACCGGCGTCAATGCCGACCAGGCTGCCGGCATCAACATCGTTCGCCGTGCACTGCAGGCTCCGGCCCGTCAGATCGCTTCGAACGCAGGTGCGGAAGCTTCGATCGTTGCCGGCAAGATCCTCGACAACAAGGGCGCGACCTACGGCTACAACGCCCAGACCGGCGAATATGGCGACATGATCGCCATGGGTATCGTCGATCCGGTCAAGGTCGTTCGCACTGCCCTCCAGGACGCGGCCTCGGTCGCCGGCCTGCTCGTCACCACCGAAGCCATGATCGCGGAGGCTCCGAAGAAGGAGTCAGCTGGCGGCGGCATGCCTGGCGGCATGGGCGGCGGCGGTATGGGCGGCATGGGCGGGATGGGCGGTATGGATTTTTAATCCAGCCCCTATCAACTTACAGCGGACAGGGCGGCAGCAATGCCGCCCTTTCCTTGTGTGCCGAACATGATCGAAACCTTGGAGTGCGTCCCGAGGATCTCGTTCGAGCCTCACCGCATGGTCGAGAATTAGGATCTTGTCCGATCGAGCAATTCGCGGGCTCAACCTGGTCAAACCGGCGCCCCCTACGAACTGCCCGATCCTTGAGGATTCCGCTGCGCGACAATCACGATGATTCATTCAGTTGGTAGCTATAGGCGGTGAATCATGAGGGGCATTGAGGAGCGTGGCAAGGCGCCCATCTCGAGCGTGATATCAGGGACAATTCTCTCGTCGGAACCGGCGGCTGGCGTTGAAGGGCCCGGTGAATCATCCTGATCTATAGTGGAGCAGACGCGCTCTGAGCCTCAAGAGCGTTTCCTCCTCTGAGTATCCTTGATCTGCCGCTGGACATTCTCGTTGATAATTGCTGAGCGGCTCAGCCCGATGGATCTGCTGAGGATTTCGCACACAAATCAAGAGCTGCGTGTCGCCGCGATGATAGTCGCAACGCCTCAGCGTCTCATCCTCCTCGCCGAAGGGCTTGAGCCCAGGTCTCAGACCATTGCCCTGGAGGGCCTCGGAGCAGGCGTGGGTGGCGGACATAGCAGCCTGTCCCATACCTATGAATACGTTTGGCTGAAGCAGACCGATGGCTGCGCGTCGAAGCCGAAGCCGTCGAGTTCGCGGACAAACGGGAACTGCGCGATCTTGCTCGACATGAGCGTGTCGAGCTGGTCGCGGATCGCCGTCAACTTCAGCCGATCCAGGATTGCGATCAGCAGGTCATGATCTAGGGTCGTCATCACCAGCTCCCTCCGGCCGCCGCTTCGTACTCGGCGAGTGGCCGCAGCAAGGTGGCCGGGGGTGATCTTGATCCGCTCGGCGCGCACCGGCCCTTCGAAGCCGGCAACGCCGACAAAAGGCTCTGTCGCAAACCTGGAAATGGGGTTGTGAACGGCCATTTCGGCCTGTCCGTCAGGCAGCGAGGAGATCGAAACAGCGATCGACAGCCTTGTAGGCATACCTCGCCTGTCGCTTGCCCATCATGTGGATCATCTCGATGCCGGAGAGGATAACCACGCCGTTCGCATGCGACTTGAAGCCGATAGCCTGGTCGAAATGGCGGCCCTTGAACATCACGTGCTCCTCCACAGCTGAGGCGTTTTTCTTGCCATGCTCGCTTACAAAAAGGTTTGCGACAGAGCCGTTCGAACCGCATGCCGACACCATCGTCAAGGGCGGCCGCGATGTCCATTATGGCCACAAGATCACCCTGACGACGGGCAGGCAGTCTGTTCTTTCAATTTAGACCAACTATGCGGATGCCGCCTCAGTCAATTCAAGAATGTAACCAATGCCGCGCATGGTCGTGATACGTGGCGTTGCACCTGACCTTCTCAGGTGTCCACGTAAGCGATAGATTCCGACTTCAAGCGCGTTGGCAGATACCTCGTCGTTGAACGAATAGAGGTGATCTTCCAACTGCGCACGAGGCACGATGCGGCCTGCACGGATAAGCAGATGCTCCAAAATACATAGTTCGCGGCGTGCGATCTTCAGAGGATGACCCGAGACGGAAACCTGTCGGCCGATCGGATCGAAATTGAGATTGCCAAATACAACGATGGGGTCGGTCACCTGTGTCGACCGGCGCAGAATGGCTCTCATTCTGGCGATGAGCTCATCGAAAGAGACGGGCTTGAGCAGAAAGTCGTCCGCGCCACCGTTGAAAATTGCAATCCGCTTCTCGAGATCGTTGATGCTACTCATAATGAGGGTTGGAACTGAATGCCCGTTGCTCCTTAGCTGTCTCAGCCAGCCCAAGCCATCGCCATCTGGCAGAGCCAACTCCAGCAGGAGAATTTCATAGGTTGCGCAACAAAATGCCCTCGATGCCTGTTCCAGGTTGCCAACTACATCAACGGCAAAACCGCTATCCCCGAGCGCAACTCGCACAGCGCGCGTAAGATCCACATGATGATCAATGAGCAGCGTTCGCATTTCACGTCCTATCAAGGTCGGACAGGTCACCGTCCGCTGTAAGACCGGGGCGACAGCGGAAGTCGCGCAACTCTTCGTAGTGTTCGTAACGCTCTTTCCGATGGGTGATCGCGGGAGCATGCAAGCCGCACGCCTGCAATAGTCGGGGATGGAACACGTGAAGACCTGTTGACGGGCTGAAACCGTCGGTCGGCGGGCCCACAATGCCACCGACTCTGCCTGCGATTTCTCTGCGCATCGATCCTCCTATGGGTTGCGTCGCAACATCCAGCTGAGGTCGCAAGGGCAGGTTGCGGCTTTGTTCATTGAGAGGACCCCCTGGAGGCAATACCAGGAGGATTCCCTATATGGCACTTCCCGATTTACCACCGGTCATTCCGAACCACGTTCGGCGGCTTTGAAGACACTCATTGAGCGCGGCTAGGTAAATCAAGGGTACGACTGCCGGGTGTCGATGCCGCTTTTGAAGCAGGCATCGGCACCAGCTCGGTGAGCGTCGCCCGCGCAATTCAGCGGACGCGCTCGATACACCCAGTCGAATCGTGCCGCAACTTGCCGCGCTGACAGGGCGCCCGAAGACTTCAGACTTGTGACCGAAGGTCTACGCCCAGTCCTCCTCCCATTATCCACCTCCCTCAAATCAAAGTGGACGTTCAATCTGAACAAATTACGCCATCGTATCACAAACGACCTACCGATCCCCGACGTGCTCTAGCCTTAGTGCTTGTTAAGAAGGTCGGCTACTGTCTCTCCGCGTCGCCGGGCATCGGCGGCGAGCCACACCTCCCCCACCTCATACACGTCGCCGTGGGTACTGAACGGCACAATGACGTCAATGGCAGCCGACAGCAGGTCAAGAAGCGTGTGGTCTTCCACAGCAGCTCCTTGCGGGCTGCTCTTGACGAGTGAAAAGAGCTTTTTAAAGCCTTGGACCGGATCCGCCCCATGAATCGTTGATATTGATCCCGCATGGCCGGAGACGACTTCGCTAAGGTAGGCCCAAGCAGCATCATCGCGCATCTCGCCAAGCAATATTCGGTCAGGGCGCATGCGCAAGCTGGCTTGCAACAGTTGCTCGGCTGTCACCGCACCTACGCTTGCTCGGTCCTTCGGATAAAGTAACCGGACATGGTTCTCGTGCGGGATTGCAAGTTCGAGCGTGTCCTCGATACTTATCAGCCTCTCTTGCGGGGGTATAGCGTTGATCAAAGTCTTGCTCATTGTCGTTTTGCCGCTTCCAGTAGGTCCGCAAAGCAGCATCGTGAGCCGCCCGCAAACGCATGCTCGCAAAAATTGCTCCAAGTCACCATGGTCGTAGTGCTGAAGAATCGTTTCGTCCTGCCGCTCTTGGCGCTCCTTTCGTGACCGCCATTGATTCCAACGCGAGTATTCGTAGCGAGAAGAAACTTCCTTGAGTTCGGTCACACGACTTGAGGGACGCCGTATCGTCAGGCTTATTGTTCCTGAGGGAACAGCGGGCGGCAAACAGATCTGCAGCCGCTCTCCGTTCGGCAGCTCAGTCGCACAGAGGGGGCTTTGCGGTCCGACATCTTGCTTGCGCAGCGCTCCAGCGAGGATCGCGATGTCCTCCAGATCGTCATAAGATAGCGGCAGCGGATGTTTCGTGAAAACGCCGGCCTGTCGGACAAAGGCTTCCCCAGGCCGGTTGATAGCGACCTCTTCGGTCCTTGGCTCCTCAAGCCATTTCAAAACAGGGTTGAGAAGCAAACGCAATTGAGGGTCAGCCTCCGGTCGCATTGTTGTCTCTCCGGCGTTGGCGATGTTGGGGGGCTGGCGCCACGGCGATCGGTCTAAGATCGTATACATCTGAGAAATCGAGGTCCCGAGCCACAAAGATGGATACAGCATCTCCCTGGTTTTTCTTCAGAGTTGGCGGAACGTTGATCGTTGCTCTAAGGGTCGTGTCAACGGCTTGTCCGGCGTTGCTCTGGAAGCTGTTGATGCCGCTTCCTCCACCTGAGCTGCCAGCGTATTGACCGGCGGCCTGAAACGCGCCTTGAATGACGCTCATGAGCATTGCTCCGCCAAAGCGCTGCCAGAAGTGATTATCCACCGTGCCAGGCATTCCGGAGCGGCCGAGCTCGTCAGCGCCCGGCGACGCTAGCGAAACGAGGGCATGGTCAGGCGTTTCGATGCGCGTCCACAGCACGAAGACACGCGCATCCCCCTGTTGGAGACCACGCTGGATCTCGCCAATCACGGTCGTCCCGCGATCCAAAAGCACCACGTTGTTGGTGGCGCCGCGGACGTCTTTAGGTAAGACGCACTTCACATAACCCGGTAAATTTGTGTCGACTGCCGTTTGCAAAATGCAGGGAATTATCGTTCCTTGGGTAATCACGAGATCAGGGTGCGGCAAAAGTGTGGCCCGGCTTGGCTCCTGTATATCTGGTTTCAATCGCCCCGTCAGATCGCCAGCGTCTGAAATCTCATGCGAGGTCGCGGGAGCATCCCTATGGTTGTCTTCGCTCCGCTGACCGTCGTTGGGCATTTGACCGCTGCCACTGTAGGCGAAAATTGGTGTTTCCTCCGGCGGCGGATCAGCTGGCGTCGGAGGCGGCGTGGATGGCGCAGAATCTCCTGCCTGCGCCGCCTGTACGGGTGCTGGAGCTTCGGGAGCAATCTCGATCGGCACGGGGCGGAATGGCTCGGCGTCGGCGACAATTGGAGGTTTTGGCTGAGTTGGCTCGTCTTGTGTGCTGGGACGACCGCCGAGCCAGATGAGCGATAGAGATGAGATGAGAACAAGAGCAGCGACGGCCAACTTCTGCAATCCCGAAACATGCCGGCGGGCCGGCTCCGAGACCATCGATCCTGAGGCATGGACATCATGTCCCGACTGTGGGCCGGTTTCATTCATCGGCCGGGCCTTTCAAAACGCGCCACACGTCGGGTGTCACTGTACCGGTCCCTGGCGCTCGTCCCACAGGGTCATAAGCCCTGTTGAAAATGGACAAGACCGTATTGCCATCTCTCAGACGCCATTCCCGGGCGACTGCGGATACTTCAACATAGTCTCCTTTGACCGTGTAATTGGCAGCGGCTTCCTTGCCGTCGGGATTGATAATGTAGAGGGAGGGTATGCGGGAATTGCTTGCGAAGCCAAATACGGTGGTAAAGCCATTATCGAAAACTTCCAGCGGCGCCAGCGATCGATCGCCCTTTGCGACGTAGTGAAAATTGCTTTCGTCCGGACTGGTAGTTGCGGCGGGCCGATTCAACAAATCCTGAACTCTCTCGTCGCGCAGCACTTTCGCCCGGGCCTGACCAAGAATCGAGCGCCTTTCTGCGTCCTTTCTCTGAGCAGCAGCCTCATCAGCAGGATAGGTGAACTGCACACTGTAGTATAGGTCAGGTTGCTGCTCATCGAGTTTTGGCATCGCTCTCGTTGAAATACTGAAGACGTATCTCCGTGTACCGGACTCACTCTCGGCCAGCACGACGACCGGCTGCGGCGGGAGCATCCGGCTAGCCTTAAAAAAGAGATAGTTGGCGCGCGGGAGCGCAGCCAGGTCTTTGCTATTGGAAACGGCCACGGCTGCGACTGTCTCGTTGGCCGCGAATGTGACAACCAGCGTTGCCCCCACTGCGGTAGACAGGCGCACCACTTCGTCAGGACGGTAAGCCAGGTAGCGCATGCGCGCATCATGCTTGCCGGCAAGTGGTGTGTCTTCCGCTGACGCTTCCATCGTTAAGAAGAGTGAACAGACCAGCGCGAGAAACGCTCTTTTTGTCATGGCTGCACATAGCCCAGGTTCGATACGCTATCTTCCGAGCTTTGATAGGAAGTGACGAGTAGACCTCCCGGATTGGTGAGCCTCGATTGCCCAGGCAGACCCGTCAAGCGCTCGTAGCGGATGGTAGCTGTCCAGGTGGTCACTATCGGCATCTGCCCATCGACAACAAGCGAACGTTTGTAACGGATCTGTTGAACGTCCGGACTGATGTCGTTTGAAGAAATATGCCCGACCTCGAGCTTGCCGCGTTTGCCGACCGTGACTTGCGGCGAGGTGGGATTCGGATAGTTGAAGAAATCTTGATATTGCTGTCGCACAGCCGGCGCGCTGAAACTGGATACGAGGTCATAGGCGTATTGGGCTGTATCTGCTGTGTACCCCTCGCGCAGGCGTACATATTCCCACAGCGAAGCATTTATGACGGCTCGGTCTTGTGTTGCCGGCAGTCGAGAGACTGACACTTCGCTGTCGACGGTCCCATCCGGCCGGACCCAGAGGAACACAGGTACGAGCTTGGCCAACGGGACCATGGCAGCAATGGTAAATGCCTGGGCAACATTTCCTAGGACCGCCGCTGCGGCAAAGGCTATCAGGGCCTTTGACAGGCGCCGCGCAGACTTCGCTCGTGAAGTTTGAAACGCTTCCACCTTCTTATAGTGGGCGGCTAGCGTTTCTCTCTCCACCAGAAGGGCATGTTCAGGAACTTTCACTTTGGCTCTTCCGCGCATTGGACCTGAAGATCCTCAGGGGTGGTTTCCCATTGTCCCACGTTCAGTTGGAATGGGGCACCCGCGCATGTCGCAAGCCCATGGCTCGTCTTGCAGGCGGCCAAAGCGAGGATTGACAGAAGTAGGCAATATTTCATGTTTTTGGCACCGAGCTTGTCGATTGATTAAGCACCCGCCGTTTTGGCAAAGTGGCGATTGAGGCTGTTAAGAGGTCGGTTCGCACCTCCCCAAGAGCCGCCGGCGATGCTGCTGGCGATCGTCGGAAGCGCGACGATCAGAGCGTCACCAGCTAGGAAAAGCATGTCGAGCTCGTAAAGCCCGATGATCTTGGCTGCTGTCGTGCCCGAGAATTTGATCATCAAAAGCATGGCTGCCAGCGAGACTGCTTCGGCAGCGATTACTATCGTTGCAACGATGTTGAGGAGGAGAAGCAGCAGCCCGTACGAGAGCAGTTGGCCGATCCATCTGGTGGCTATGTCTCGAGTGTGATCAAAAAGGTAGCCTACAAGGACCAGGGGGCCGATCGTCAAGAGCACCTTCGTCAGAATTCCAACGGCATCGTAGATCTCGAACGCTGTCCACAGCGCGCCGTAGAAAATCCATTGCGCTCCCTCGAAAGCAAGTATGTCCTGGCCGTTCATAGGCCCAATTTCGGAAGCAATCAGCTGAAAGACATACTGGCTTGAAGCAAACATAAGATCGAGCTTCTGGGGGATTCCGATGAAGGGCAAGTCGCTGCCACTGATGTCGTGAGCCAACCTCGGAATCGTGTCGTCGAAGAGCGCTTCAATGTACTGCTGATAGTTGGCCTGCCCTAAGATAAGGGCGACGACAATCGACACCATGATTACGCGCGAGATACCCCCGCGCGCATCGACTTGACCACGCATGACCAGACAGCCTTGGATTATTATCCAGAGCGTGACACACGCAACCAGAGGCGCACTGACCGCCGCTTGCACGTTTTCAAGCACTTTGTGCAGCCCGGACGTGAAGGCCCCATGAAAGATCGTGTGTATAGTCGTGAATGGCGCGGGAATTTTGAAATTCATGGCGTGAGCCTGATGTGTCCCTGATCAGCGCAGCTGAGCCTGATGAACTCTGTGTGGTTTACGGGAGGATGCTAAACATATTAGCGGTGTCCTGATGTTCGCGACGCTGCGTGGCGGCCTCCTCCACGGCGTGAAGGCTCCCTTGTGCAGTGGCCATTGTCAGCAGACTCGTGGCCTGGACATTTTGGATCATCGCATCGTGAATCTGCTTGAGGACCAGACCGTTGGTCACGGTGGCCTGCATAATATTTCCCGAGCGGGAAAGCTGACCAAGCGTGCCGGCGTTATCCTTAAGGCGCTTGTCCATCATGCCCAAAGTGTCGGCTGCAATAGCTGCGGCATTGGCGGCCCCGGCGATTTGTCCCTGTAACAGTTTCGCTTCTGAATCGGTGCCGTTGACTATCCGATTTGGGTCCTTCGCAATGTTACGGGCCATAATCGAAGCTGGCGCCCGAGCATCAAACATCTGCTCCTCCAGCTTATTGCTCGACGGGTAGTGATTTCCTTGGTTAAGTGAGCTTAGCAGTCCCGTGACAGCGAATGACGACGTTAGAATTGTCACCATTTCAATCGTGGTAGCGAGCGTCTCGATTGACCTCTCAAGGATCGCCGCATTGGAAAGCGCTGTTAAGGTCGCTTGTGTTTCTGTTACAGGGTCGCTGACGATAAATTGCGAACGGGCCTGTCCGTGAAGCAGAAGGGAAGCAGCAAGGGTCGTTACTGCAAGTTTGGCAAATTTCATGAATATTCCTCCGTCAGTCTTGAACTTCGTGGTACCGGGCCATGAACTTGTCGAGCCACCCACTTGGGGCGTCTCCGTGCTGGTTACGAAGCTGGTCGGCAAAGCGCACTGTGTTGGCCCGCCCCGAGAGTACGGCTACGTACTCGCGCATCTGCCCAAGATCGAATTCGCAAACAATACTCCCGCTATCGCGCTTGAGCAAAAACTTGCGGCTGCCGATTGCCATTCCCTGGCGGATTGCCTCGAACTCCTGCGCAGTGCACTTCAAGCCATCGACATACGCAGAGCGGTCCGCCGTCGGTGATGGGTAGAAAATTTTCGTCATACATTGCGCAACGAGACTAGCTCCGAGAGGCGATTCCAGAACGTGTTCAGGCTGCTGCGTTGCGAGTATCAACATGCCGTTGTTTTTGCGGACCGTGAGCAAGAACTTGTCGATAACGGCCGAGAATTGGGGGTTGAGTAGATAGAATCGAAATTCGTCGCAGCTCATGACGAACCGACGACCATCGACGATAGCGCCCACTCGATGCAGAAGGTATGCGGCGGCCGGTGCACAGACCTCCTCATATTCCAGGAGCTGCGTCATGTCGAAGCCAGTAATGGAGGCATCCAGCCTTACTTCGTCCACGTCGCCGTCAAAGGCCCATCCAAGCGCCCCCCCTCTACACCACCGCTGCAGCCGTGCTCCTGCGCCCTCGGAGGGGCTGTGCAATAGGAACTCGCGCAGGCCCGCAAGTGAGCGCATAGGGGGTTCGAACGAAAGCTGACGAACAATGCCGCGTTCCAGCCGACGGCTTTCCTCCGGCGAGATCGGACCACGGCCGTCACTCTCGATCAGGGCCATCAACCACTCGCGCAGAAAGTCCCGGGAGGCGGAGGTGTTGTCCAGTCCACGCAGAGGGGCCAAGCCGCTCGGAGCGCCTCTGCGCAACGCAAGATATGTCCCTCCCGTGGCTCGCACCAGCAGTTCACCACCCCGATCCTTGTCGAAGAAGACGATCGCACCATTGCGATCGACCAAGCTTTGCTCAAGCATCGCGAGGACAAAGGTCATCAGCGTCGTCTTGCCTTTGCCAACGGGCCCGAATATTGCCGTCATGCCGACGTCATTCTCATGGGGGATGTAGTCGAAAGAAGTTCCACCGTTTGTGCGAAAGCGCGCAACAGCATTGCCCCAGTGGCCGGAACTGGAACCGCTTGGGAAGTTCTCAAATGAGACGAGCCCGGCAAAATTGTGTGAGGTGATCGCCCCCGGGCGCGTGCGCCACCTGTTGTTCCCCGGAAGTTGGGACCAATATGCGGCCTCCATGCCGATGCCCTCTTGGACGATAACGGCGCCCGCGTCGGCCAGCCGTGCGCGGGCACTTGCTGCGCGATCTGCAAGGCTATTGAGGCTGTCGGCATAGACGCACAGGCTCAGATGATGCGAACCCATCACGAATTCGTTGCTTGCCAGTGCGTCCTCTGCCTCGGCAAGTTCATTGATCTGGGTGAGAGCCTTGTCGCCGGCACTCGTCATCTGGCTGGACTTAAGGCTTAGTTTGGCATGAGCTTGTGGGCGAGTGAGGAAGGAAAAGCTCTGGCTCAGGACAAGCGGGAAGTTGGCGGACAGCAAGGAATTTAGCATGCCCGGCCGCGTCGTCGCCGGATATTCACGGAACGAAAACAATGATCCGACGGAGCTATCCCCGGGCCTTCGAATCTCAAGCGCCCGCTTCCCGCAGATGACCTGGTCAGTGTAGATCGAGGCGCCAAGTGAGCCGGTAACCATCGGAACCGGAAGAAACCGGCAAGTCATCATGAGCCGAAGCGCCTCGCCGATTTCCGTGAAGAGCACGTTGCCTTTCTCACGAATGCCCAACCGGCGCAGACCGTAACCGCCGAGTGCGCCAGCAGTGATGTGCCAGAGGTCTTCCAGGCTCCGCATTTGGGTGGCTAGATCGTGCTCATTCCGTCTGCGGGACTTGGCAATCCGCAAGCCGATCTTGCCGATTGCGGTGCGGGGGGACACGATCAAAGTGAGGAAGTGATCGTTGCGAAAGAGCTTTCCCGACAGCACACGACGCTCGTAGGCCTCGCTCAGACTGCCAGCGAATGCACTTTGAAACTGGCGCGGCGCCGGCGCCGGCACATCGTTGTGTCTCACAAGATGAGCGTATATCGAGACATTGTCATCGGCGATGTTGCGCAAGAGAGTGTTGAACGCGCGGCAGCGCGAGTTGCGCATCTCAGCGTCTTCCAAATCAAAGGGCACACCGTTCACATGTGCCATGGCCATGATCGATCCGTCTTCCAGAAGGACAACCTGATCGCTTACGTGACCAACATACGGAAGGTAGATCTCGCCAGACCTCTCGGTCCGGCCGCTGGCGCCGAACATTACACCATTCCTCTTCCGCGTTTCGGCACTCTGATCGGATTGGCGCTGACGCTTGCGCCTCCCCAGACCGGCCCGTCCACGCTTCTGCCGGCCGTCTGCAAATAGAGCAGCACGACGCTTGCCGCGTTATAGTCACGCTCAACAACCAGCCGTGCTCCGAACCAGAGTGGCACGAGAACGATTTCGTAGAGCGGGTTCTGAAGGATAATGATAACAAGCCCAGCCAACATCATGAGCAATCCGGCCAGCGTCAGCGGCACCCCCAGAAACAGTGCGGGGCGCGTCGCCGCCACATAGAGGGTGCTCACTTCCAACCGGTCGCTCATCAGCCGCCGCCTATGAGCGCCTTGCCCAGGAAGCTGGCCCCGAACATGATGACGATCCCTCCAACGACACCCGCAACCAGGCCAAGTGAAGCACGACCGAACATCCAAGAGATACCGATGGCTACGAGCCCGAGCACGGCCAGTGATTGTCCAAAGGGGCCAAGTATGAACGTGCAGATATTCTGGACCATCTTGGCAGGATCCGTCCCTCCGGTCACCTGAGCCGCGGCTGGCCCGCTGTAGAAGACCGTCCACGCCGCGCCTGCAGCAGCGGCCGGTACATATTCAGCCGCCATGCGCAGCATGGAAAAAGGCGAAGGAACACGCGTTTTAAGCGCACGAAGTATCTTGAGTGGCGTCATCATTGCATCTCCATGTTTCAATCGAATACGAGTTTGTTCGGGTTCGAGGGTTCCCGTGCTTTCGCAGCCTGGCTGCCTGTCGGATCGGAGGGATCGGCCCCGGAGCGGTCTGGCTGATACGAGCCCCAGATGTCCCAAGAATCTTGGTTGGGCTGCTTCTTTCTATTGGCCTGTTGGCTCTGCTGGAGCAGAGGCGGCACGGCTTTCCGACCGGGTGCCTCAAGGTGCGGCACATCTCGAGCAGTCGGCTCCAGCGTTCTCTCAAGGAGACTTGAGATGTCCTTTGCGGCCGACTCGACCTTGCGTACATAACCGTTGGCGAAGCCATGCGTGACGTCGCCCGTGTTATAGGCCGAGATGGCACGGCGAAGCGCCAGTTGCTGTGCCACAGCAGTGGTGCCGCCGGCATACCGGCTTTCAAGCAGGTGGGCGGCAGCCGAAAGCGAGGCGCAGGGCTCGAAAGCCCTTTCCGGCGTGAGATTGAGCATGGCAAAGTTCTTGCTGTTTATCTGCATCAATCCAACATCGACAGAATGTTGTGCTTCGAGGCGTTCCTTGATGCCCCGCGTGGCTTCCAGGTGGTCTATCCAGCGAAGCTGCTCACCTGTGGTGTTGTCATGAGCCACCAGCGTTTCAAAGCCACTTTCAATCTTGGCAATCGCGGCCAGGGTGGACGGCGCAACCCAGGGGGCGCATTTGCGCGACAGGCTGCGGAACTCACGCGGAGAAAGTGGCGCGGGCTCGGCTGGGAGTGACATGGATGTCATCAGGACGATGGCCAGCGGCCAAGCTGCAATAAACATTCCCTATCACCTACCTTTCCAAGCCGCCGGACGGGTTCTGGCCCTGTCCGGCACGCGCTTATCGGGGAGGTTTGTTACTGTGTGATGTTCAAGTTCAGCTTTTCGGTTTCAATTGAAGCAAAGACCGTGTTCGTATCAGCGTGGGTGAGCATCTTGCGCATGCGTGGGTGGCGCGGGCACGATCAGCCAGCGACATCCGGAGCATCTTGGTACAATGACTCCTGTACAGGATTGCTCGTCCCGGCCGTCCGTTGCTCCTGGAGTGTGGGCCGCGACTTTGGCGTCATGGACGGTACTTCTGTCAGCGCCAAGCCAAGGACAAAATGGGGAGCTTGGCGGGCTTGTTCAGGCTCGGGATCACCGTGGGGAATCGACTAAGGCGATAAAGCGGCCCAACTTTGCCGGTATGCTGCCGGTCCTTAAAGAGCAGCCATGCGCGGCCCTGCATACTCAGATCATAGCTTGAGACGCGAGCTCGTCCGCGAAGCTGGCTCGAAGGCGCAAATCCGCGGCGGCGAGGGTCAACTGGGAAGACGTGGCGGCGCAGCCCATCCTGGTGCGAGCCTCGTTCAGCTGTTCGGCCGCCGCCGCCAAAGGGTGGATCATGCACAGTCCCATCGGCAGATAACCGCACGTCATTGACGCAGTCCGACGGCGCAATGGACAAGCATAGTGACACGCTCAAGATGGAGGAGTTGCAGTAACTGAGAAATGTTAGCCCGGACGTTCACCGCAACCGGCGACCTGCCGGTCGCCGAACAGCATTTGAGGCCGCCGGCCACCTTGGACGAAGCCGGCTTGGCAGGAGACACACTATTTTGCACAAGGCCGCTGCAGCGAATCACGGTCTTCTTCCGCCGACCGCCTCTCCGATCAAGCCAAACGCCGCGCTGCTCAACCATGTCCGAGCTGGATCCACGAGCCGGAGGATATCGAGATGATCCAGGTCCGCAAACTCCAGGATGACCAGGATGCAAGGGCATAGCAGGAAACTTGGCATCCATGAGGTCGAACTTGAGTGATATTGGCAGGCCTGCACCAACGGGGGAGCTCGAAGCGAAAAAGCGAAGGACCACACGGCAGGGTCATGTCGGCGCTGGGACCTGTCTGGTGGCCACGGGCTGCCTTGGTGCGGTCAATTCGCTGGGGATGAAAGGAACAGGACGAGCACGGCCTCACATTGGCCGCACGCAACGGCGAGTGGTATCAAGGAGCAGCTGTTCTGGGTCGGTGCCCCAGGGTTGCTCGGCAACAGGTTTAGACAAGGGGATTCAAGATTGAAGGTGTGCCGTTGAAACATGTTCTTGTCATTGACGATGATGCCGCAATGCGGCGCCTCATCGCCGAGTATCTCACGATGCATGCCCTGAAGGTAACCGCAGTCCACGATAGCAAGCAGTTTGACTATGTTCTTTCACGTGAGCCANAAAAGTGGTTGCACTGGAGCTCGGCGCAACCGATTTCATTCCCAAGCCTTTCGGGATGCGCGAATTCTTGGCCCGCATTCGAGTAGCGCTACGCCAGCGCATTTCTAGTCCGCGAACCAGAGAGCAGCGCTCATTTCGCTTTGGGGCCTGGAAGCTAAGCGTGAAGCAGCGGCGACTGATCTGTGCGGAGCGTGGCGAGGTCAAGCTTACCGCATGTGAGTTCAATCTCTTGATCGCATTTCTGGAGAACCCCCGCAACGTGCTATCCAGAGAACGGCTTTTGCTCGCGAGCCGTGTGCGTGGAGAAGAGGTGTACGATCGAAGTATCGATGTCCTAATCATGCGCTTGCGCCGAAAGCTGGAGGCTGATGCGGCCAACCCTCGCCTGGTCAAAACATCCCGTGGCGCAGGGTACTTCTTCAACGCTGACGTAGATGTTAGCTACGGAGGCACGTTGGCCGCGTGACAGTGAGCTATGCTGGAGATTGGGGTGACGAGGCTGATCAAGCCTTCCAACAGTACCAGCCTGATC
>NZ_AYXE01000035.1:0-16058 GCF_000502235.1 Mesorhizobium sp. L103C119B0
AAGCTCGCTCTGCGCCAAGCCGCATGACCAGCATCATGGCTGCCCCATTTTGCAGAACTTGACGCACACAACCACATTGCTCAACATGGCCGTCACGGCGCCAACGGAAGCGGTGGCGGTGACGACCTGTCCGGCAGTTCCCTCGCTGATGCCGAGATCGCGCGCCATCGGCGTCAACAGACCTGCCGGCAAGAACTCGGCTGACACCAGGGCAAAGCTGGTGGCCGCCAATGATAGGACCGCAAACCATGTGGCCGCGCTCCACGCGGCTGGTGCATCGGCATCAAGGCCGATTGCGGCGTCTTCAAGCTGTAATGTTGTGTCCGTCACGGAAAGATCTCCACAGTTGGAGATCTTAGATAGGCGAGTCCGCCCGGATGTTATGTACCTTAAAAATCCGAAATTCATATCCATTCGTCCGGGAATTGTGCGACGCACAACGCCTGGCGAGACATTGGTGATGCGCTTGAACGCGCGGGCGAAGGACGCCTCGGAATCATAGCCCAAACGGGTAGCGACTTCGGCAACCGACAAGCCGTTTTGGCCCAGCAATTCGCGGGCAAGCTGCATTCGCAGGCGGGCGAGATAATGTGCGGCACCCTCCCCCAATACCGCGCTGAAGCGCTCGGCGAAAATCGAACGCGATTGGCCTGCCACGCCGGCGAGGCTTCCCAGCGTCCAGTTGTGGCCGGGGTCGCGGTGCATGGCCGCCAGAGCGCGGCCTATATGGGGGTCGCGGATGGCTGCGAGCCAACCGGTGGTCGATGCGCCGTTGCAATTGACCCAGCACCGGATGAGCCTGGCTGTCAGCAAATCCGCCATACGCGACAGGATGGTGGCGCTGCCCATCTGCGGTTGCGCGGCCTCCACCGTCATGGCCGCCAGCAAAGGGCCGACCATCGGGTCATTGCCGGCCACGTCGCAACCCTTGATGAGAGGCGGCATCAACGTGATCAACGGATTGAGCGCATAGGAGCCGAGAGACATGGAGCCGCAGAAAAGGGTGCTTGTCGCGCCCGTTCCCTGCCGTATCACTTCGCAAACGTTGCCGCCCAACTTGATCACCTGGCAGCCCTCGAGCGAATCGCCCACCACGTCCGGCGCACTCGCCAGCCGATGGGCGATGCCTTGCGGCAGCAGCACCAGATCGCCATCGCGCAACTCCTGCCAGCCTTGCGCTTCGGTGTGAATCCAGCATGGACCCTGGCCGACAAAGTGAAAACGAAGCAGTTGTTGTTGCGGAAAGTCTATGCTCCATGGGTGCCGGAGTTCGCAGCGGCCATAGTTGACGCCACTCAAGCGAAAGTCTTGCAGAACTTCGCTGAGCGCATCCATCGGGATATGTGGCAGCGGCGACGGCCGGGACGAATAATCAGGCATTTGTCAGATATAGATACCGGCCGTCCGACAGGCAAGCGCAGACTGTTGTTCCACCGGGGAATCGCTGCCACGGCACCCTACCCATCCTGGCAGGCTTCCCGCCCTTGCCTCCCGCTCCCGGTGCATGCAAGGAGTGCTGTCGGACACAGGGACAAGAGGCATGGCAGCGGAAGCATCGGGCAGCGATCTCATTCAGGTGGTGGCGCTGCTTGCCGCAGGCGTCGTCGCCGTTCCGATCTTCAAACGCATGGGGCTGGGCTCGATCCTAGGCTATCTCGCCGCGGGCGTGGTCATCGGCCCGTTCGGTATTGGCATTTTTTCCGAATCGGAAGCCATCCTGCATGTCGCCGAACTCGGCGTGGTCATGTTCCTGTTCATCATCGGGCTGGAGATGCAGCCGTCGCGGCTATGGGGCCTGCGCCGCGAGATTTTCGGCCTCGGCGCGCTGCAGGTCGGCGTCTGCGCCTTGCTGCTCACCGGTGTTGGTCTCGCCGGCGGCTTTCCGATCGCGCAATCCTTCGTTGCCGGCGCCGGCTTTGTCCTGACCTCGACGGCGATCGTCATGCAGCTTCTGGAAGAGCGTGGCGAGATGGCCAGCCCCAAGGGCCAGCGCATCGTGTCCATCCTGCTGCTCGAGGATCTGGCAATCGTGCCGCTTCTGGCGCTGGTCGCCTTCCTGGCGCCGGGCGGCAGCGAGATGACCCTGCAGCAAAGGCTGACCGAAATCGGCATCGGTCTTGGCGCCATCGTCGGGCTGGTGGTGGCCGGCCGCTATCTGCTCAACCCGTTCTTCCGCATCCTGGCCGACGCCAAGGCGCGCGAAGTCATGACGGCGGCAGCCCTTCTGGTCGTGCTGGGGTCGGCGCTGGTCATGCAGCTTTCCGGCCTCTCGATGGCGATGGGCGCCTTCCTCGCCGGCGTGCTGTTGTCGGAATCGACCTTCCGCCACCAGCTGGAGGCCGACGTCGAGCCATTCCGCGGCATCCTGCTTGGCCTTTTCTTCCTCGCCGTCGGCATGTCGCTCGACCTACATGTGGTGGCCGACAACTGGCGGCTGATCGCCGTCTATGTCGTCGCCTACATGGCGATGAATGCGCTCGGCATCTACCTCGTCGCCCGCTTGCTGAAGAGCGGTCATCGTGAAGCGCTGGAACGCGCCGTGATCATGGCGCAAGGCGGCGAATTCGCCTTCGTCCTCTATTCGGCCGCGGCGGCGGTTGGCATCATCGACAGCCGGGCCAACGCAACGCTGACCGCGATCATCATCATCTCCATGGTGCTGACGCCGCTGGCCATCATTGCGCTCAAATATTTGACGCCGCGCGACGAGCAGTCGCTTGAAGGCGTCGACATCGCCGACGGCCTTACCGGCAGCGTGCTGGTCATCGGCTTCGGCCGTTTCGGCCAGATCGCGAGCCAGCCGCTTTTGTTGCGCGGCATCGATGTGTCGATCATCGACAATGATGTCGAAATGATACAGGCGGCCGCCGATTTCGGCTTCAAGGTCTACTATGGCGACGGCACGCGGCTCGACATTCTGCGCGCCGCAGGTGCAGGCCGCGCGCGCGCCGTGCTGATCTGCGTCGACAAGCCGGACGCCACGGTGCGCATGGCGGAACTGATCAAGGCGGAGTTCCCGCTGCTGACCGTCCTGGCACGCGCGTACGATCGCGGCACCGCGCTGTCGCTCATCCGCGCCGGGGTCGACTTCCAGCTGCGCGAGACCTTCGAATCGGCCCTCGTCTTCGGCGGTTCCGCGCTCGAGGTTTTGGGCGTTGAGCCGGAAGATGTCGCCGATGTCATCGAGGATGTGCGACGGCGCGACAATGCCCGACTGGAGACGCAGCTGGCCGAAGGCGTCCGCGCCGGGCAACGTTTCCTCAGGGGCAATACCGGCACGCCGATCCCGACGCCGCTGACGCAACCGCGCCGGCCCGGCCAGGCGCTGAACGAAGAGACGGCCGGCGTGCTGCACAAGCCCGAGCCCGCCGATCAGGGGGAAAGCTGATGACCGCATCGGATGAGCGCGCGCTCGCCGTCACCAAATTCTGGCGCGAGGCCGGCGAAGACGCGTGGTTCGAGAAGAACGACGTCTTCGACGCGGATTTCCGCAGCAGGTTTCTCGACCTGCACTTTGCCGCCGCGCGGCGCGAGTGCGACGCATGGTCGGAGCATGCCGAGGGTTCGCTGGCGCTGATGATCCTGCTCGACCAGTTTCCGCGCAACTGCTTTCGCGGCTCAGGCCATATGTACGCCACCGATCCGCTGGCACGGCACTTTGCCGCCAAGGCGATTGCGGCCGGCCATGACCTTTCGCTGGAAGAAAACCTGCGCGTCTTCCTGTACCTGCCCTACGAACATTCGGAACTGCCCGCCGACCAGGACAGATCGGTCGAGCTCACCACCGCCAGGGCGCCGGAGTATGTGAAATACGCCATCGAGCACCGCGACATCATCCAGCGCTTCGGCCGCTTTCCGCACAGGAACAAGATGCTTGGCCGCGAGACGACGGCGGACGAACAGGCATTTCTCGATGGCGGCGGCTTCTCCGGTTAACCCAGCCACCAATCGCGGCCGGAAGCCAGCCGCTCTATGCCTGACGTATCGACGGCGCTGAGCCGCTCGGTCACGCTCCTGCCGCCCACCGCCAGATCCGGCGCGATCTCTGCCAAGGGCGCCAGCACGAAGGCGCGCTCCACCATTCGGGGATGCGGCACTTCCAGCCCGGTTTCGTGGATGATGCGGTCGCCGAACACCAATATGTCGATGTCGATCAGGCGCGGACCCCAGCGCTCCTCGCGCACCCGCTTCAGCTTGCGCTCGGCCTCGAGGCAGAGGTCGAGCAGCGCCCTTGGCGCCAGCGCGGTCGAGATTTCGGCAGCGGCGTTGAGGAAATCCGGCTGGTCGAGCTTGCCCCAGGGCGGCGTGCGATAGAGCGAGGAGACGGCGATGACACGCGTGTTCTCGTCGGCGTCTAGCAGGCGCAGCGCCGTGGCCATCGAGGCCGAGGGATCGCCGAGATTGCCACCAAGGCTGAGATAGACCGTGTTATTGCTACTCTGGCCAGACAACGGTCACCTCGACGTAATCGAGCACGCCGGGCACCGGTGCGTTGGGCTTGCGCACGGTGATCTCGGCCTTCCTGATCTGCGGAAACCGTGAAGTCAGCGCCTTCGCTACTTCGAGCGCCAGCGCCTCGATCAGGAAACGGCGATGTCCAGTGACGATCTTTTCAATCACCGTGAAGGCGATGCCGTAATTGACGGTGTCCTCGATGGAATCATCCTCCAGTGGGCGGCTGGGCTCGACCGTCAACTCGGCATCGACATAAAAACGCTGGCCAAGCGCCTCTTCCTCATCCAGCACGCCGTGCCGGGCAAAGAAGGCGCAGTTCTTCATGCGGATGACGTACATTTCTTAGTGTCCTGGGCTCAGCGTCCTGGCTTTTCGCGCGCCAGCATAGCATCGGCGACCGCCAGTGCGTCCACGTTGATTGCGACATCGTGGACGCGAAACAGATCGGCGCCCTTCAGCCTCAGAATGACACTGGTGGCTGCCGTCCCGGCGGCGCGCGCGCCGGCTTCGCGGCCGGTGACGGTGCCGATGAAGCGTTTTCTGGAGGTGCCGGCCATCAAGGGAAAACCGAGCTCCTTAAGCTCGGAAAACCGCGCCATCAGGTCGAGGTTTTCCTCAGCCGTCTCCTTGGCGAAGCCGAAGCCGGCATCGAGTACGATATGATCGTCCGCAACGCCGCTGCGCCTGGCGACTTCCAGCGAAGCCTTGAGGAACAAAAACTGGTCGGCGATGACGTCGGGCAGTTTTTGCCGCCCGCGCCCGGTATGCATGATGACCAGTCCGGCGCCGGTCTCGGCGGCGACGCGGGCGATGCCGGGTTCACGCTGCAAGCCCCAGACATCGTTGACGATATGCGCGCCGGCGGCGACGGCGAGGCGCGCGGTTTCCTCGCGATAGGTGTCGACCGAAATCAGGGCTTCGCCTGAACTGGCGAGCGCGGCGATGACCGGCAGGATGCGGGCCTGCTCTTCTTCAGGCGTCACGGGCGAGGCGCCGGGGCGCGTCGATTCCCCGCCGATATCGACGACGGCGGCGCCTTCTTCCACCATGCGGTGCGCCTGCGCCACCGCCTGGTCAGGCGTGATGAACAGTCCGCCATCCGAAAAACTGTCGGGCGTGACGTTGAGAATGCCGACCACAATGGCTTTCTCGCCAAGGTCGAGATGGCACTTATGCGCCAGTTGCCATCGCCTTGTCGTCATTGTCCTTCAACCATGTGTCTCATTGGCATGTGGCTCATTGGCATGTGGCTCATCGAGCGCTTGCAATCCATCAACGATGCGTGATCGGTGGAAGATCAATTCCGTTGCGCCGGCAACGGCCGTAAAGCAAGGTGAGTGAAGAGGCAACATGATGAAACGACCCCTGCTCTGCGCCCTGATGCTGGCTTTGACCGTCCTGCCGGCGAATGCTGCCAATCTGGTGAAGACCTACAGCTATTTTGCCATCGGCGGCAGCACGCTCGATGACATCGAGACGCAATTGTCGAAGCATGGACCCGAGGTGAAAAGCACCGGGATGCGGCATCCAGGCGCCACCCAGATGGCGTTCACCACCCGCATCAGCTACGCGCAAACCGCTGACACCTGCCGCATCGCCAAGGCTGCCGTCACCGTCAAGGTCAAGGTCATCCTTCCGGAGTGGCGCCGGCCGCGCAAGGCCGATCCCGATGTCAGGCTGTTCTGGGACACGCTGTCGGCAGACATCAAGCGCCATGAGGAGCGTCATGTCGAGATCGCCAAGAACCACGGCCGCCTGCTCGAAGACGCGCTGAACGCTAGCTTTGCGCAAAAGACCTGCGCCGGGGCAAAGGCGAAGGCGGCGCAGATCACCGCGGCCGAACTCGCCAGGCATGACCAGGACCAGTTGCGCTTCGACCGCGTCGAAGGCGTGAATTTCGAAAGCCGCATCCTGCGGCTGCTGCGCTACCGCATGCAGCGCGTCCAGAACGGCCAGCTTCCGCCCGGCTGAACCACAGGGCTGATACCAAGCCAATTCTGCCGAAACATGAGGCCAGCCCCAGAAAATTTTCGGGCAAAGGTCGAAATCGGCCTATACGGGACGACATATGTCAGGCTCGCAAGATATGTCAGGTGGCAAGGCGCGAGCTTCGAAACACCAGATCAAGACCAATCGAGGCGGCGTATAGCGGAGCGGCCATTGGCGCCGCGCAATCGCTCGCAGACACTGTGGATGCACTGATATGGACCAGGCTGTCGACAAGCCGGCTAGGGTGGCGCCCGCCGCGCCGCTTACGGAAAGCGAGAAGAACGTCATCATCGCCGGCATCCTTTTGTCGATGCTGCTGGCGGCGCTCGACCAGACCATCGTCGCGCCGGCCATGCCGACCATCGGCCGTTCGCTCGGCCACGCCGACTACCTGCCGTGGATCGTGACCGGATATCTCCTGACGGCGACGGCCATGGCGCCGCTCTACGGCAAGATTTCCGACGTCTATGGCCGCCGGCCGACCGTCTATGCGGCGATCCTGATCTTCCTTCTGGGATCGCTGGTCAGCGCCATGGCCCCCAACATGTTCGTGCTGGTCATCGGCCGGGCGATCCAGGGTGCGGGCGGCGGCGGCCTGTTCGCCCTGGCGCAGATCGTCATCGGCGACCTGGTGCCGCCGCGCGAACGCGCGCGCTATGCCGCCTGGATTTCGGGCACCTGGGCTGTCGCCAGCATCGCCGGGCCTTTGCTCGGCGGCGGATTTGCCGAACATCTCCATTGGTCGCTGATCTTCTGGATCAACATCCCGCTCGGCATCTTGGCCATGGCCATCATCAACAAGCCGCTGCGCAAACTGCCGGTCGCCGCAAAGCGGCATCGCATCGACGCGCCGGGCGCGCTGCTTCTGGTGGTGGCGACGGCATTGCTGCTTTTGGCCCTCAACTGGGGCGGCAGCGCCTATCCATGGGCTTCGCGCGAGATCGTCGGCCTGCTCGCCTGTTCGGCGGTCTTCTGGGCTGCGTTCGCTTTGCGGCTGATGCGTGCGGCCGAGCCGCTGATCTCGCTTGAAGTGCTGAGCAATCCGATCGTGCTTGCCGGCACGGCGTCGATGTTCCTGCTGCAGGCCGCCAATATCGGCCTGTCGGTGTATCTGCCCGTCTATCTGCAGTCGATCATCGGCCTGTCGGTCAGCCAGTCGGGCCTTGCCATGCTCGGCCTGCTGCTCGGAACGGTCGCCGGCGCGACGTTCAGCGGCCGCACGATACCGCGCTTCTTCCACTACAAGCGTATCGCCATGGTCGGCGTTCTCTTCGCCATTATCTGTCTTGGCGTGCTTAGCCTGGTCGCCGGCCGCGCCTCGCTGCTGGTGGTCGAGCTCTTGACCATCTGCATCGGCCTTGGAAGCGGCACCACTTTCCCGGTCGCCACCGTATCGGTGCAGAACGCCGTCGACCGCGCGCATCTCGGCGTTGCCACCGGCGTGCTGACCTTCCTGCGTTCGCTGGGCAGCGCGCTCGGCGTCGCCATGCTCGGCGCCGTCGCGCTCGGCTATGGCCTGCCGCTTGCCGGCGAAGGCGCGCCGGCTGCCGGACAGATCGTCTCGGCGACGCCCTTCATGATGATCTTCCTTGCCGCGGCCGTCACGCTCGTGCTGGCGCTGATGACGCTGGCGCTGATGCCGGAGAAGTCACTGCGCGGCCGCGACGACGCCGAGGCGCCAGTCGTTCTGGTGGAGTGATCCGGAAAGCCCTGTAGGACCTACTCCACGACGCCGAGCTTCTTCTGCAGGCTGGTCGACGACGTCGTGTACTGGAAGACGATGCGCTCACCGGGGCTGATGATGCGCTTGGCGGCCTGCGCCATCAGCGCCACCTCGTGAAAACCCGACAGGATCAGCTTCAGCTTGCCTGGGTACCAGTTGATGTCGCCGACGGCAAAGATGCCTGGCACCGAAGTCTGGAATTTCTCGGTATCGACCGGAATGAGGTTCTCATGAAGGTTGAGCCCCCATTCGGCGATCGGGCCGAGCTTCATGGTCAGGCCGAAGAACGGCAGCATGCGCGTGCACGGCACCTCGATGTCGCCGTCAGGCCCGCCCTTGATGGTAGCAGAGGCCAGCTCGCCGTCGGCGCCGGTCAGGCCGCTCACCTGGCCGACCCGGAACTCCAGCTGCTTCATCTCCTGCATGGCATACATCTTGTTGACGCTGTCGGGCGCCGCCCTGAATTCCGCGCGCCGGTGGACCAGTGTCACGCTTTTTGCCACCGGCTGCAGGTTCAGCGTCCAGTCGAGTGCGGAATCGCCGCCGCCGACGATGACGAGGTCGTGGCCGCGGAATTCCTCCATACGGCGCACCGAATAGAAGACGCTCCTGCCCTCATAGGCCTCGATGCCGGGAATGGGCGGCCGTTTGGGCTGGAACGAGCCGCCACCGGCGGCGATCACCACCACCTTGGCTTCGAACACCTCGTTCTCGTCGGTGGTGACCCGAAATGAGCCGTCGTCAAGCTTTTCCAGGCTGGAGACCATGCGGTTGAAGGTAAAATCCGGCTTGAACGGGTGAATCTGCTCGAGCAGTCTGTCGACCAGGCCTTGCGCCGAGATCGATGGCCAGCCTGGAATGTCGTAGATCGGCTTTTCCGGATAGAGTTCGGCGCATTGGCCGCCCGGCCGGTCGAGGATGTCGATCAGATGGCACTTCATGTCGAAGAGGCCAAGTTCGAACACGGCGAACAGGCCGACCGGACCCGCCCCGACGATGAGTGCGTCCGTCTTGATTACATCGGTCATGCCAGGCGAGCCTCATTGTCAAACTGGGGCGAAACTGGCGCGAGACTGCATGAGCATTGGCCCGCTGCCAAGCGGCGGCGGGAAAAATCAGATGCTACGGGAGATCAACCCTGGCGAGCCGGCACGCGCACGACGAGGCCGTCAAGCGCGTCGCGCACCTTGATCTGGCAGGACAGCCGCGAGTTCGGCTGGACGTCATAGGCGAAGTCCAGCATGTCCTCTTCCATCGCCTCCGGCTCGCCGACCTCGGCCGTCCAGGCTTCGTCGACATAGACATGGCAGGTCGCGCAGGCGCAGGCGCCGCCGCATTCTGCCTCGATGCCCGGCACCGCGCTACGGATCGCATTCTCCATGACGGTCGAGCCGTTTTCGGCCTCGACATCGAAAGGAGTGCCGTCATGGGCAATGAAGGTCAGCTTGGTCATTTATCACCTGAAGGGAGTCCCAGCCGAGATAATCACTCCACCGGACAAGTCAACTGCGGCGCGAAAGCGCCGCTTTGTGACGTTTTTTCGGAAAGCTGGCCAAAGCACGCCCTGGCCCCGTCGATTCATCCCGGTGGCCGCTGCCGAGCGGCAGCCATTACCGGCTGATGGCGGCGATGAAATCGCGCACTTCCTCGATCAGGGTGCCGAGGCGCTTGAGGATGCGCGCATCTTCCGGCTGCTGTTCGATCGAGGTGGCGCAGTCGGCGATGGCAAAGGCGCCGACCCCGCGCGCCGAACCTTTCAGCCCATGCGCCAGAAGCAGTCGCTCCCTGACATCGGCATCGACTATTCTGTCGCGGACGGAAAGCGCCTGCTGTACGAACAGCGCCAATACCTCCTGTTCGAGGGCGCGATCGCCCATAGTCTGACGGGCCAGATGGGCCAGATCCACTGGGCGCGAACGGGCCGGTCCCGACGCATCGCCGCCCGGCATTGAGAAGGCAATGCCGCTTTCACCGCGTACCAATTTGAAACTCCTTGTGCCGATCGCCGAAAAACTAGGCGATTTCCGTCGCCAACGCGTTAATGAATGGGCTGGAAAATTGTTGCCGTTGAGGCGGTTAGATCACGTTGTCGTTAACCTTATATTTAAAGTTTTACGTATCTCGCGGAATGCATGTTTTCTTTACCCCTGTGTGTCATTACGATACGAAGGTCCATTTTCAGCCTCCTGCGTGGGATAAGACGAGCCAGAATCAGGCAAAAATAAGAAGTCCCTCGGCAGCTAGTACAGGGTAGCGAAGGCATGGCGAAGAAACCAACGACGACCAGAACTCTCGACAGCGACGTAGCCAGGGAACTCGAAAAGGCACTAGACCTCGATCTCAGCGGAGACGGCAGCGGCGATCTCGATATCGCGGCGTCGATGGAAGATCTGGAAGCGCAGATATCGCAGGCCGCGGACGAACTGGCGCGCGAAGGCCGCCCCCAGAAGCCCGCCCCCGCTCAAAATGCGCCCGTCCAACAAAACCAGAGTGCGAAGCCGGCAGCCAAGCCCGCCGAGCTGCGCCCGGTCGAATCGCGCAACAGCGCGCAGCCAGCCGGCTTCAAGCCGGCAAACGATGACCGCCAGAAAGATTACAAGACGCTGCTGCACAGCCTCAACCGGCGCGCGTCTAGCACGATCTATTGGGTCGTGGCGTTCGTGTCGCTGGCCTGGATCGCCGGCGCCGGCGGCCTCGCCAATCTGCTGTTTGGCCCCAGCATCTGGAAAATTCGTACGTTCGATCAAATCCTGGCCCGCCCTGAACTGATCGGCCTAGCGATCGCGGCAATCATACCGGTCGTCCTGTTTTGGGCCTTCGCGGCGATGATCCGCCGCGCGCAGGAAATGCGCATTGCCGCGCAATCGATGACGGAGGTGGCTTTCCGCTTGGCGGAGCCGGAAAACCTCGCCCAAGACCGCGTGATGATGATCGGCCAGGCCGTTCGCCGTGAAGTGGCGGCGATGGGCGAAGGCATCGAGCGCACGCTGGCGCGCGCCGTCGAGCTCGAAACTCTGGTCCACAGCGAGGTCAACCAGATCGAACGCTCCTATTCGGAGAATGAATCGCGCATCCGGTCGCTGGTCGACGGGCTGGGCAGCGAGCGCGAAGCCGTCGTCACTCATGCCGAGCGCGTGCGCGCCTCGATCACCGGCGCGCATGAAACGCTGAAGGACGAGATCGGCGCCGCCTCCGACATTATTCGCGACTCTATCCTCAACGCGTCGACCAAGCTGTCGATGACGATCACCAATTCCGGCGACACGCTGATCGACCGCATCAATGAAAGCTCGATGTCGATCTTCGATTCCGTCGAAACCCGGCTGGATTCAATCACCGACAGGCTGTCGACATCGGGCGAAGCCTTTGCTTCGCTGCTCGACACCCGCATCGCCAAGCTGACGGACACCACAGACGGCCTGACCCGGTCGCTGACCGACCTGCTCGACGACCGCACCACCGGTATGGTGTCGCTGCTCGGCGGCGCCGCCCGCACCCTGAGCTCGGAATTCGAGTCCAGCCTGAACGGCATCGAGCGGACGCTGGCCGAGCGCGGCCAGGCGCTGATCAGCGAATTCCAGACCCGGGCCGAAGCACTCGATACCGGCACGCAGAAGCTCAACGCCGCGCTCGAGGCGCGCGCCCGCCAGATCAACGAAACGCTGGTCGAGCGCGCCCGCGAGATCGCCCACACCTTTGCCGAGAGCAAGGATCATTTGTCGGCCATGATCGATCAGGGCAAGACCCAGATCGGCGCCGACATGGCCGACATCGTCTCGTCGACCTCGTCGATGCTCGAAGCCCGCGCCAGCGATTTCGCCGGCCGGATGGAAGCCGCCCGCCATGTCGTGTCGCGCTCATTCGACACCGACATCCAGCGTCTTGCCGACGCCCGCGTCGGCATCGAGGACGCCGTCGAAAACCACAGCCGCAAGCTGTCCGAAAGCCGCGAACGCATGGCGGCTGCCATGCAGGCGGACCTGGCGAAGTTCGCCGAGGGCCGCGCCGGCATCGATGCGGCCGTAACCAACCAGGTGCAGAAGCTGGCCGAAGGCCGCAACCTGATCTCGCGCGCCCTGGAAGAGGATCTACGCAAGGTCAACGAGTCGCGCGCCGCCATCGACGCGTCGCTGGGAAGCCATCTCGAGCGGCTTGAAGAAGGCCGCAACCGGCTCAACCAGGCTTTGCATGAAGACTCCGGAAAACTGGTGCAAGCCCGTACGATCATTGACGAAATGGTCGCCGGACATGTCGGTAAACTGGCCGAAGGCCGCAACATTCTGTCGCGCGCCCTGGAAGCCGATCTCGGCAAGCTCGCCGACAGCCGCGCCTCGATTGACGGGCTGGTCGCCGGCCAGGTTGAAAAGATCGCCGAAGGCCGCGCCATCCTGACCAAGGCGCTCGAAAACGACATTATCGGCATCAAGGGCGTGATCGAGAACCACTCGGCGAAACTGGCCGAGGACCGCACCGAACTCAGCAAGGCGCTGGAGAACGACCTATCCGGCATCAGGGGCCTGCTCTCCGACCATTCGAGCCGGCTTGCCGACGATCGTGGCCTGTTGTCACAGACGCTCGAGGCCGACCTCGCCAAGCTCGCCGAGAGCCGGTCGAGCATCGACGGGCTGGTCGCCGGCCAGGTCGAGAAGCTGGCCGAGGGGCGCGATATCCTCAAGCGCGCGCTCGAAGCCGACCTCAACACCATCAAGGGTGCCATCGCGGGTCATTCCGACAAGGTGGCGGAAGAGCGCGGTCAGCTTTCCAGGGCACTGGAGGCCGACCTGCAGAATGTGAACAGCCTGATCGCCGACCACTCGGACCGGCTTGTCCAGGATCGTTCGACGCTATCCCAGGCGCTTAAGGATGACCTTCAGAATGTTAACAGCCTGATCACCGACCACTCCAGCCGGCTTGTCCAGGATCGTTCGACGCTATCCCAGGCGCTTCAGGACGATTTGCACAATGTCAGCGGCATCATGGCCGATCATCAAAACAGGCTCGTCCAGGACCGTTCGGCGCTCTCAAAGGCATTGGAAGACGACATCGCCAAGCTGGCGGAGAGCCGCTCCAATATCGATGGGCTGGTCGCCGGGCAGGTCGAGAAGCTTGCCGAGGGCCGCGACATCCTCACACGGGCGCTCGAAGCCGATCTCAATGCGATCAGGAGCGCCATTGCCGACCAGTCGCAGAAGCTGAGCGAAAACCGTGGCGAGTTCGCACGGGTGCTGGAAGCGGATTTGGAAAATGTCAACAGCCTGATCGAGGGTCACAGCGACAAGCTCGTCCGGGATCGCGCGACGCTGTCGAAGGCTCTCGAGGACGACCTCGCCAAGCTGGCCGAGAGCCGGTCGAGCATCGACGGACTGGTCGCGGGCCAGGTCGAGAAGCTGGCCGAGGGCCGAGACATCCTGAAACGTGCGCTGGAAGCCGACCTGCAGAAGCTGTCGGCAAGCCGCGGTGAGGTTGACGACATCATCGCCGGCCATGTCGGCAAGCTGGCCGAAGGCCGCAACATGTTGACCCAGGCGCTGGAAGACGATCTGGCAAAGCTCGCCGACATACGCAAGGATGTCGACCGCTCGCTGTCGGGCCATATCGACCAGATTGCCGGCAGAAGCACCGATATCTCGGCGGCAATCGCTGCCGATGTCGAGAAGATCGAGCAGGCCTTCAGCAAGCAGACCGGCATCATCGAAGAGCGCGCCGGAACCATGGAGCGCGCGTTGTCGGTGGGTGTCGACAATGTCCGCAGCGTGCTCGAAAAGAGCGCCGTCTTCGTTGCCGGCGCGCTGCGCGAGAAGGTGATGGAAGTCACCAGCGCGCTGCACGAACAGGCCGGTGCTGCCTTCAGTGACGCCGACCGCAAGATCGCCGAGCGTGCCGAGCAGACCTCGTCCGCCCTTTTGGCCCGGGCCGAGGACATCGCCCGCACCTTCGAGGACGCGGATCGCCGTCTGCACGCACGTGCCGAGGACACATCGAGCGCCCTGCTTGCTCGCGCCGAGGATACGACGAATGCCTTGCTTGCTCGCGCCGAAGACACAACGAGCGTGCTGCTTGCCCGGCATGACGAGACGTCGAACTCGCTGCTCGCCCGCGCCGAAGAAACGGCCGGACGGCTGGCTGCCCGCGCCTGCGAGATCGCCGGCACGTTCGACGCCGCCGACCAGAAGCTGGTCGCCCGCGCGGTCGAGACGGCGCAGTCGCTGGCCGACCGCGCCGGCGACATCCTGCGTAACTTCGAGGGCGCCGACCAGCGGCTGAGCATGCGCATCGGCGAATCCGCCGAAGCGCTGGCCGCCCGCGCCTCGGACCTTGGCCGCATCTTCGACGCCGCCGACCAGCAGCTGATCTCGCGCATTGCCGAGGGTTCGGACGCGCTGTCGGCACGCGCCACCGAGATCAGCCGCATCTTCGACGAGGCCGATCACCGCCTGGTGTCGCGCATCGCCGACTCCACGTCGACGATCGGCGAGCATGCCGACAACATCGTCGGTGCCTTCGCCAGCACCGAGCAGCGCGTTGCCGAACGCGCACGCCAGACCGGCCAAGAACTTGCCGTCCACGCCCGCGAGATGGAGCAGGCTCTTGCCGGCGCCGACGAGCGGCTGGCCGCGAGCGTTGCGTCCGCAGCTTCGCGCGTCGAGGAACAGGTCGCCAGCGTCGAGAACCGCCTTCTTTATACGACGGAGACGATGGGCCAGAAGCTCAACGAGCAGGTTTCCAGCGCAGAAGCTCAGCTGATCTCGCGCGCCAACACGATTGCGGAGACTTTTACCGCGGTCGGCCAGCACATCGGCCAAAGCACCAACGACGCTGCCAAGACAATCGGCACCAATACCCGCGAGCTCAACACGATGCTGGCGGCGCGTTCGGCCGAGATGGCGAAGATCCTGGACGAAACCGCGCGGCCGCTGGTCGAGCGCTTCGCCCAGGGCGGCTCGGAACTGCAAAAGAGCATGGAAGAGGTCACCGAACGCGCGACCGACAAGCTGCGCAGCGAAAATGCCGCCCTCGTCAACGCGCTCGCCAGCCGCACCGCCGAAACGCTGTCGGCCGTCGAAGGCGCGCGCTCGTCGCTCGCCGATAGCGTCACCGACCTCATCGGCCGCATGAGCGTCTCCAGCTCGCAGCTTGGTGAGCTGATCGAACAGGCGGCGATCAACCTCGGCCAGGTCGACGAACGTCTGAGCGGCAGCACCCAAAGCTTCGCGGCAACCACCGAAAAGGCCGCGCAGACCTTCGCCAGCTCGGCACGCCTGGTCGATTCGAACACGACGCGGCTTACCGAACTGTCGTCGTCGACCCTGCGCGAAGTGGCCTCGATCGCCACCAAGTTCGACGAGCACAGCCGCTTGCTGTCCTCGGCTTCGGATCTGTTGAGCTCGGCGCAGAGCAATCTGGAGCACACGCTTGAGCGGCAATCGTCGCTCGAAGATCTCGCCGTCGGCCTGGTCAAGAAGTCGGAAGACCTCGAGAAGGTGATGCGTTCGTTCGAAAACCTTGTCGGCCAGACGATGCAGAATGCCGAAGGCAAGACGCTGGCATCAGCCGACAAGATCCGCATCGCCATAACGGAAGTGGTCGATTCGGCAACCAGCCGGTTCGCCGATGCGACCGAGGAGATGCGGCGCACCGCAAGCTCGATCAAGAGCGAGCTCGACCTCACCCGCGCCGAGCTCAAGAAGGGCGTCATCGAGATGCCGGAAGAGGCCAAGGAATCGACCTCGGCGATCCGCCGTGCCGTTGCCGAGCAGATCAACGCGCTCAAGGAACTTTCGGATATCGTTGCGAAATCGGGACGCGGCGGCGACAATGCCGAACCGCGCGCCCTGCGCCCGGCGCCGCAGGCGCCAGTGCAGCGCCCGGCCGAGCCGGTACGCCGCCCGCC
>NZ_AYXE01000036.1:0-33329 GCF_000502235.1 Mesorhizobium sp. L103C119B0
CGCTTCATCAGTCCGTCCTTCGATCAAGGCCCGGACTCTAATCTCAGATGGAGGAAAAACTCAGTGGCAGGTCAACTGGAGTTCGAGTAGCGAAACTCGCAACAAGAGTCGGGGAACATGTTGCCACATCAGGCACGCCGCGCACGTCTAATCCACGGCCTGCCGGCGTGCCAGCGTCCCGAGCAGATCGGCGAGCGCAAGCACAAAGAACTCGGCGATCTGGCGCGGTCAGCTGCCGCGCCGGTCGAAACGCCCGCGTTTGGATGAAGTTGCGCGCACGAGTGCGGACTTCGTCAGTCACTTGCGGCACCAGCGCATCGCGGTGCGGTGTCGGTCAGCTCACTGTCGGCCTGCACGATCCCATCCATGCTCGTCAGTCCCTGGCGTCAACGTGGATCTGCGTCTGCCAGACATATGCGCAGATCTTTCCGTCTTCATCCCGCACAACCGTTTGCCATACCGATGTTTGCCGGCCCAAGTGAAGCGGTCGGCATTCGGCGGTAATTCTCGCCCCAGCGCAGGGGCGCACAAAATTCGTCTTGGATTCGAGCGTCGCCGTTCTCTGCATCGGTCCGAGATTTTGCAACGCCCCCATCGCGCCAAGGCTGTCCGCAAGTGACATAAGTATCCCGCCGTGCACCGCGCCGACAGAATTGATGTGCCGGTTCTCGATGTCGATATGCGCGGTGATGCATTCCGGGGAAACCTCGTCGAGCTCAATCCCAAGAGTCTTCTGAAACCCTCGGGTCGGCATGCTTCTGATATCCTCGTCGCTCCAAGGCCCTGGTACAGTCCGGATGGGATTGAAAGTCGCTTCCTCAGACATTGGCCCTCCCCCTCACGTAGGCGCTCAGCGATCAATTGCCGTGGCAAAACCAACCATAGCTAGCGCGGCGGACGTTCCGGACGCGTCGACCAAAGCTTCACAGCCTTCCGCCGTGCTCTGATCTGAGGGGAAAGGTCGATCGTTCCCTGACGAGGTTGCCGTTGGCCGATCGACAAACAGGAGGAAGGGGTGGCCGGAGGCCGATAGGAATCGGCTGTGGCTCTTGGGAGTCTTGGCCGTGTATGGCGCCTCGGGGACTTCAACTGCGCTCGTGACCGTTAAGCGCTCTACCACCTTTGGCGTCTCAACCATCGGCACGCCCCTGCCCTTTGAGCTCCAGCATCTCGCGGGCCTCGTCCGGTGTTGCGATATCGAAGGACAAAAGGGTCAGGATGTCCCGCATCCGCGCCACCTGCTCCGCATTGGACCGGGCAAGCTTGCCTTTCTCAAGGTAGAGGTTGTCTTCCATCCCCACCCTCACGTTCGAGCCCATGGTTGCCCCCATAGTGCACAGCCGGAACTGATGCTTTCCGGGCGCAAGGACAGACCAGTGATAACCGGAGCCAAACAGCCTGTCGGCGACGTTGCGCATGTGAGTCATGTTGTCAGCATCGAGGCCGATGCCGCCGCTGAACCCGAATACTGTTTGGATGATGAAGGGCGGCGTCAGCAGGCCGATATCGGCGAAGTAGGCGACGTTGTACAAATGCCCCACGTCGTAGCATTCGCATTCGAAGCGTGTGCCGCCAGAACCGACTTCCTTGATTGTCCGTGTGACGATGTCCTCGGTATTCGGATAGACCCGGGACGGCGCTGCGGCGAACAGTTCCTGCTCCCAAGAGTGCTGCCAATGCTCGAACTTTTCTAGAATCCTTTGCCGTCCGTAGGGAGAAATCGATCCCATATTCAGCGAGGCCATCTCCGGTTTAAATCGTAGGGCGGCCGCGATCCTGTCTTCGACGGTCGCCTTTGGCCCACCACTCGTCGTGATGTTGACGATCACGTTGGACTCGCGGCGCACTCGATCGATTGCCGGCGCATACACGTCCGGATCCGGTGTCGGACGGCCATCCTCCGGATTGCGGGCGTGGAAATGGACAATGGCCGCGCCCGCCGCCGCCGCACCGATGGCCTCCTCGGCGATCTGCTCCGGAGTGATCGGTAGATATGGTGACATTGTTGGCGTGTGCGCCGCGCCTGTCACCGCGCACGTGATGATGACTTTGCGTCCAGCGGACATGAGATCGCTCCAGTGGTCTAACTGGATGATCTAATCGGAATGCGATTCGGGGTGCGAGCCGCGAGAGTTATGCCAGGGGGCGAAGATTTATGATCAGGCTCCAATCGCCTAAATCATGACTATCCCGCCGAATACGGAGTTGCGTGTTCGGCCACCAACTCGCCGGTCGGAGGCCAGAATCGCAACCAGATTGGGGGCACCCGTGGCCGCCGCGGGAGGCACGGCGTTCACTATGATGCCTCGGGCTCGAGCCTATGGGTAAGGTTCGTCGACCGGCCGGCCCTGGAGGAAACCTTGGAGACTCGAATCCACGGCATTGGCTCGATCATGTCGTGCTCCAGATCAGCCTGGGTCGCGCCATGCCGGTCATGGCCAGCCCGGGCCGACTCTTGCGCTCGACCGACGTACACGGCGGCCCACAGCATCACTCGTTGAATCTTAGACGTTCCTATGTCTAGCGCCCGCGTGCGCCTTTTGGCGTGGTTGCAAATTGTCGCTTGAAGGCGGTGCAGAAATTTGAGGCGTGAGCGTAGCCGACCTCGTAGGCGACCCGTTTGAGGGGGGTATCGGCGCCCTCCAGTAGCAATCTCGCCCGCTTCATTCTGCGCTCGGTGATATATTGGGCGTAACTGATACCCGTTTCTTTGCGCAACTCATCCGACAGGTCCTGGGTGGACACGCCGAGTGTGGTGGCGAGCTCCGCCAGAGAGGGCGGGTTGTTCAGGTTTGCGTCGACCATGGTCTTGACGTGTTCGACGCGATTCAAGGCCAGGTCGGAACGGGACAGGAGTTCGCCATCGGACAGGAGCGTGCTTAGGCTGAGGCAGAGCAGCTCTTGGGACTTGATGGAGATATGGCTTTTGGAGAGCAATGGATGAATGCTGGGGTTCAGCAACTGCTCGGCCGCCGACATAAGCGCATACGGGAGTGGTCGTGAATACCAGAATGCCTCGGCCTTATCACCGTCAAGGCCTGAAAAATTCGGAAAGCAAATCGGATAAAAACCGAACAGCGAGGACAGTCTATCTGGCCAAACGCCGACGGACAGCGACAACTCGTTGGCGCCGCGGGTCCAGACACTTCGCTTGTTAAGTCCCCGCGGCTGGTAAAAAACGGCGAGCGTCGGCGTAGTCAACTCATGCTGATGCGCGCTACCAAGCTCGATCCGTCGCGATCCGGACAGGTGGAGCAGAAACACCATGCGCCCAAGGCCTAGTTCGTCGTCGTGAAATTCGTCCTTGGCCTGCAGCTTGCGGATTGTCAGACAGGGCTTCTCATAGTCAAAATAGCCGACCACCTGACCCAGGGCGTGCTCCACGGGAGGCAGGAGGCGGTAGGTGCCGGTCGCTTCTCTTCCGTCGGCACGCTCGATGCGGAAACGGCTTCCGTCGTTCAGGCGGCGAACAAATTCATCCGTGTTGATCAAGTGCTGGCCTCATCGGATGACCACGGAACGCGTACGACGGCCGCCGACTGGTTGAGGAGGGTCGATGAAAATATCGCTCCGTCCCGTTATTCTAGTTGCGATACTTCTACGGCTAAAGTGTGGGAGCGTCAACAAGGACCGCATATGCATTGTACTGGATGACAGACGGCGGGCCCCTGCCGCTCGCCGAACATAGCCGAAGAGGGAAAGCGTCTCCCCTTCTTGTCAACACGACAATGTTTTTTTCATACCGTGCGAGCGGCGCCCATGGTAAACTTTTTGCCGCCTGCGGATGCTCCCAGCGTCGGACGGCGCGGAGCCATTCTACTTGCAAGCTGCCGACGCGGCGTGGATTGGCCGAGCTGGGAACGTTGACCGTTGGCAAGCGTACTTATCAGGGTGCGATCGACGGGAAACATCATATGCACGGAAGGACGCCGGTCTTGGAACGAGGCGACGGCAAGCATGCCCGGCCAGTGTGTTACGACGCAAAGGCTTCGGAGCCCAAATCGTATCCCCCCGCAAAATGATACGTCACGGCGCATAACAGTTCTTGCCTTCCCTGACTCTTCGTTTCCCTGGATTGTAGCCGTCAGAACAAAACCAAGGGGAGTGTCCCGATGCCTAACCGACGTCATTTTATCAAAAGCGCCGCAGGATTGGCGCTCATGTCATCAGCATCCAGCCTTTGGGCTTCGCGCGCGGCGGCCGCCTCGGTTGACGAACTGGTTGCGGCCGCCAAAGCGGCCGGACAGACGAAGGTGGTCGTCGCTATCGGCGGTGGCGTCTACCTCGATACCCTAAAGGAATTGTTCTTCAATCCCTTCACCGCCGAGACCGGCATTGAGACGGCCTTTGTCAGCGGCAGTTATTCGGAGCGAATAGCAAGTCTGCGCGCCATGAGCGAAACGAACACGATGCAGTGGGACATCGTTGCGACGACCAATGATTCCGTGCGGTCGCCGGAGCTCGTGAATTATACCGAAGACTTGGGAGATTGTTCGGAGTTGTCCAACGTTGTGTCCGAGGGGATCGACGGGTCATGTCTTGGGAACGCGGTTCTCTTCGACGCAGCGGGCTCGGTCCTCGCGTACGACGAAAGCGCGTTTCCGAACGGCGGCATGAAGAGCTGGGCCGATTTCTGGGACGTCAAGGCGTTCCCAGGGCCCCGAGCGCTCCCAAACTACGGCAGCCCTTGGTACGTGCTGAGCGCCGCATTGCTCGCGGACGGCGTCGAGCCAAAGGACGTCTATCCACTCGGCCTCGACCGCGCGTTCAAGAAGCTCGACGAGCTCAGGCCAAACATCGTCGCTTGGTGGACCAGCGGTGACCAGAGCCAGCAACTGTTCCGGACGAAGGAAGTGGTTGCAACAATGGTCTGGAATGGACGTGCCGTAAAGCTGCGCGAGGAAGGCTTTCCGATCTCCATCGTGTGGAACGGCGCGATGTTTGACGCGACCGCACTCGCCGTCACCAAGGGCGCGCCACATGCGATCGCAGCCAAAGCGCTGCTGAACTACCTCTACACGCGTCCGGAGGCGCACGCCGAACACGCCAAACGGCTGAACTATGCGCCGCCCAACAAACATCTCGGCGAATTCTTGGACGACGATTTCGAGTCGACGCTCGTGACGGCGCATCTGCCCACAACCGTGAAGGCGGATCCGGCCTGGCTGGCGGAAAATCGACAGAAGCTCATTGAGCGCTGGACTGTGTGGATCAGCGGATAAACTCACAAATCGCGATGGCGGGAGCGCTTTTGCTCCCGCCCAACTCGCCTTGCTGAACTGGGCATTGCTGCCGCCGAGCAATTCGCAGGCCGGTATGGAACTCGGCAATCGAATGTGCGGTACCGAAGAAAGAAATAGGCGCCTAGGATTTACATCATGCACAAGAAGACCGTCGACACCCTGATCGTGAATGGGGACATTTTCACTGGAGACAGGGATCAGCCGCACTACCGACCCGGCGCGATTGCCATTAAGGATAGCGTCATTGTAGGCGTTGGTCCGGAGTCCGAAATATTGTCCTCTTACGAGAGTACTCAGAAGATAGATGCTCGGGGAGCTTTGGTGCATCCCGGATTCATCGAGACGCACCTGCATATGACGGCCATGGCGTATCACGGCGCTCCTTTTTCACCTCAGAATACCGCCGCAACAAAGGTGAATTATTCCACGCTGAAGAGTGCAACCAACCCGACAATTACCGCTGCGTATACTGCCGCAGCTGCATGTTCGATGTTGCAACGTGGATTTACGCTGTTCTTCGAAGCCGGCACGGTTTTTGAGACGGATGCTTTCGCCGAATCGATGACCAAGTGCGGAGTCCGCGCGATGGTCTCGGCCCCATTCGCTTGGGACGACTTGTCGACTTATGAAGAACTCTGGCCTCATATGATGCCCGATGCATTAAAAAAGCGCGCTCCCGCTGATGCCCGCCGGGTCATTGAGCAATGGAAGCGCGAGATTGCCCGAAACAAGGACGAAAACGCTCTCGTACGCGGATATGTCGGACTTTACGGAGAAGCTACAGCCACGGACGACCTCACGCGAGAAGCCGTGAAGCTGGCTGCCGAATCAAAAGCCATTTTTTGGCAGCACCAGTCATTCAATGCCGAGTTCGATGTCGAAGAAAAGAAAAAGTGGGGCGATACCGGTGCTGTACGTATGGACAGGCTAGGTGCTCTGAATCCCAACACCACGCTGGCGCATATGAACGTCCTAGATGAAAAGGATATCGAGCTCATTCTACTAAAGAAGCCCGGTCTGTCGTGGTGTCCCAACAATGCGTTAGGTTATCGAATAACGCCGCCGAACAAATGCTGGTTTCCGTATCTCTACAAAAACGGGGTAAGTGTATCGCTGGGCGTCGATACAACCGTTATCCATCCGATCGGAATTGCTGGGCTTCTCAGTCTTTATCTTTCCGCGTCGTTCGGGGAGCGGCTAAACGACGCTGACCCCTTCTACATGCAAACGATCGACGCGGCGAATAATGTGGGCCTCGGCGACAGGCTTGGCAGTCTAACAGTCGGCAAGCGCGCGGACGTGGTGATAAGGGAGGTTCGCGACATCACCCACCTGTCCTGGCGTGACGATACCGGAATCTTGTTGTCGCTATCCTCATCCATGATCCCTGTCGACACTGTCATAATCGACGGCAAGACTGTGATGGAAAAGGGCCGCCTCACCACAATGGATCAGGATGCGATCCTCGCCGAGGCGGTGCGCCAGCGCGATCTTTTGGCAGCCAGTCTGTCTAACTGAGCGCTCAGATCGACTATAGTCAAAGAACTCAGCACTAGTGGGAGCGCCGAAACGGTCCATGTCCAAAGTTTTTGATGCCATCGTAATTGGGGCCGGCAATAACGGTCTCGCCTGCAGCTGCTATCTGGCGAAAGCCGGGCTGAAAGTGCTGGTGCTTGAGCGTCGCCATGTCGTTGGTGGCGCGGCCTTGTCCGAGGAGATTATTCCCGGCTTCACCTTCTCCGTTTTCTCTTATGTCGCCGCCCAGCTTCATCCTAAGGTGGTCTCCGACCTCGAACTCAAGAAATATGGACTTCGATCCTTCAAGGCAGACTATCGCATGTTCCGCCCCGTGGACCAAAAGCGCTCAATGATGGTAGGGGGCGACACTAAACAGATGCAAGCGGTCTTGGCCCGGTTTTCCAAGGCCGATGCCGCGCGGTACCCGGAATTCCGCAAGTATCTGTCGGGCGTCTCGGAATTTGTTCACGACCTCAAGCTGCAGACGCCAATTGACATCGTTGCCACTTCGTTGAGTTCCCGGCTGAAGACGGCGAACTTCCTGTGGGGCCACCGTAATGTAGGTGGCGATTTTTATAAACTCATAGATCTATTCACACAGAGTTCGGATGAATATCTGAGCCGTTGGTTCGAAAGCAGTGAAGTGAAGGCCGCGTTCGCGTTTGCGGTGGGCGGCAGCCTGATCGGCCCCAAGACTCCCGGATCCGCTTGGCTTGCGTTGCACGGCGGAAGCACGGGCCGCGCAGAGGAAGATGCGATCAGCGGCCAGATCGTCGGTGGAATGGGGTCCATCACCAAGGCGATGGCTCAATGCGCGCAGGATCATAGCGTCGAGATTCGCCTCAATAGCGATGTCACGCAGATACAGACGCGCAACGGCCGAGTGCATTCCGTCGTAACAAGTCGCGGAGATGAGTACACCGCCCGAACTGTTGTGGGGAATGTGAACGCCAAACTACTGTTCGGAAAGCTCGTCGCGGCAACTGACCTTCCAAGTGAATTCGCCTCGGACATCGCGCAGTTCAAGACGAACGGGGCCGCGTTCAAGTTGAATATTGCATGTGAGAAAGCTCCGCAGTTCTCGTCTTTCAACAAACACGACGCCGGCATGGACAGCCCGCCGATTGTCCAGATCGCTCCCGACATGGGATATCTCGAACAGGCCTATGAAGAGGCAAAACCCGGTTGGTATTCTTCGCGACCGTCCATGATCATGACGATCCCAACCGTCCTCGAACCTAGCCTGGCCCCGAAAGGAAAGCATATTGTTCAAATCTATGGCGGACATACATCATATGAATTGACGAACGGCTCTTGGGGACAGGAGCGCCCGAGATTCCTCAAGTCTGTGCTCGATACCATCGACCACTTCGCACCCGGGTTTTCCGACGGTGTGATCGATACGCAGCTCCNTTCATGCGGCCCGTGCCTCACTATTCGGACTATCGATCGCCGATCAGAGGACTCTATCAATGCGGAGCGTCGTGCTATCCCGGAGGTGGCGTCTCCGGCGTGCCCGGCCACAACGCGGCGCGGGAAATCCTGAAGGATCTTGGGAGACGTCCGGCGCGCGCGGCATAAAATACTGATTGTGCTTGCCCTGAGCATCGCCGGGCAAGTCCTTAAAGGAAGCGATCACCGTCTATCGCCCTGAAGGCCCACTTACTTGTACGCGACAACCACGAGGCGCGGGCCATAGGGTGTGAACTCTCCGCCTTCCTGCCCATAGGCTTCAACAGTCTCGAACCCAACGTTTCGTAACATGCGAACATATTCAGAAAACCCATAATGTCTGACAGAAAGACGCGTTCGTCTAACGCATCCATTGCGGACGACGATCCTCTCGGAATTTCGACGATCCGTTAACGCGTCGTATTCAATTATATCGATTCGTAGGTCGTCGTTACGCTGCACGACCTCGCAGGTAGGCGACTTGTCGCGTAGCAAAGCGAAGCGATTGAGTTGATCGATTAGCAGACGCCCACCCTTACGGAGTGAAGAAGCGGCTTCACGAACAACTCTCTCATTGTCCGCTTCATCGAAATAGCCAAACGTCGTGTACCACAGAAGAGCCGCGTCAAAGCGTTCTCTCCAGGGAAGTGAACGTATATCGCCAAGAACATACTCAACATCTACCTGCCGTTCGGCCGCATCTGCTTCGGCTTTTCTTAAGACGATCGGCGAGATATCGAGTCCGGTTACCCGGGCTCCTTTTTCCGCCAATCGGTTGGTAATCCTCCCATAACCGCATCCGAGTTCAAGAACTGAGCTGCCTTGCCTCAGTGAAAGAAGCTCCCAAATTGCTCCTACTTCACGGTCGCTTTTCTCCGGCGGATTGACCAAACCGCTAAAATGCAAGTAATCTTCGCTGAAATACGTTTCAAGCTCGGACAAAGAAATGGGGGCGCTGACCTGGTGTTTCATGTGCTTTTCCATGATCATTCGCTGATGATCTCGACTGTTGAACATAATTATTTCACGTATTGAGAGTATAAGTGCGCATTTTATTTATCTCTCCTTCACTTATCAATCTTCGAGTAAAAATAACATTGCCAATGCCCTGTCGTATTGGCCTCTGCTTGGTTTCGTAGTAGCGCCCATGGAAGCTGCCATCCCGCAAGGATAATGGTTCGTTGAGCTGAGTTCGCAGCCGCGGATTGAAGAAGTATTCTTTAACTTGTCGCTATAGTCCCACATGGCCCTTCTCCTTCTCTCGGGCGATCAGCCGCAGGACCGCAGGCGCACTTCTCCCGCGCGTTGGGATTGTCGAAGACAAAGCCGGAGGATCCGAGCCCCGTGACGAAATCGACGGTTCATGCCGGCGACATGGGGTTGGGAGCCTACGTCCACGAACACCTTGACCCCGTCTTTCTCGACGATCGCATCGCCCTCGCGCGAGACGCTCTCCAGGCCCATTAGGTAATTTGAAGCGCAGCCGCCGGCCGTGGCCATGATGCGAAGCCTTTCCGCCGGCTCGCAGGCGCGGGAAAGAGCGGTCTTGACGGCGGCAACAGCGTTGTCGGTGAGCGTGATCATGGACGATTTCTCCTCGGTCTGTGACGCGTTTGCGGATGACGAGGCACGTCTCGTGCCAAAGGAAAAAATTACGTCAAAACAATGGGGTCGCGCCAACATCGTGAGATCCTAGTCCGACATTCGTCGGACATGCGACATCGCGGAACGCGCTGCAATGATGACTTGGATTCCGCTTCCCCGCGGAGGAAACCTGTCCGCCATTCGCGGGGCTGTCGGGCAATCGTAACCTCGTCGCGGTTGTCGAGTCTGCGACACGGTGGTGGTCATCGGCGTCACTCCCCGCGGCACGCTGTAAGTCATTGGCCAACACGTAAAAAAATCCTCTGAGGCTATTTTCGCGTAGTTGGCACGACTTTTGAAGGTACTTCGTCGCGACGCGGCGGAAGCGTACCAAGCGATATTCATCCCGCAGGTGGTATCGCGGGAACAAAGAAACAAAGCAGCATGTCACGCCGGCGTCAGATATCCGCATTCCGAAAAGACGGTTGTGTCCTCGGACCTCCCCCGTGATCACAATGCCATTTTGTTTCGACGAATATAAAACCTTAGAGAAACTGAAATGAAGACCAAATTGGTGATTAGCCGACACGGGGCTCGTGGCATTCTCACTGGCCCGACAGTGCCCCCCGCGATGGCGCAAGACCGCGAGGTCGCCTCAGGTTCCAGCGGCAGCGTCTATGACAAGATCATCCGTCAGTACTGGCTCGCCCCTTCGAAAACGCAACCGACCTCAAGGTGTCGTGGTCCCGACCGGCAACTCCGCCGAAATCGGCGCCAAGTGCCGGCTCCGCGTGTCGTGATTCCCGCGATCATCCAGCCGAGATGGTCTGGAACGTGGGAGTGTGACCTTACCGCGCACGTGTACCGGCAGCTCGTCATATGTGGGCCCGGCGGGCCGGCTTTTGGGCCGTCGGAGGTGGAAGCCAAGTTCCTCACTCTGACAAGCCCCATTATCNGTCTGAAGGAAGCTCTCCTCGAACTGGAGTCTCTTTCCGTCCGCGACGCACTTAAATCATGCGCCGTGGCGTGAGCGTCGCGCATAGGTGCGGGCGGCTGAAGAGGCCGCCCTCCGCTTTCCGAAACCAACAACAAATCAGGAATAAGCAGCAAGATGTCCATACAGAGCACGCAGCCTAAAACCGTTCAAAAGGAGTCTTCCGGCGGGGCCTTCTACGCTGGGCGCGGCGTCACCAAAACGCCCATGATCTCGCATGCCAAAGGCATCTTCTTCTGGGATACCGACGGCAAGCGCTATCTCGACGGGTCGTCCGGCGCGGTCGCCGCCAATATCGGCCATGGCAACGAGCGCGTATGCGACGCCATGATTGAACAAGCGAAGCGCTTTAGCTACGTCGTCCGCACGGCGTTCACCAGCGAAGCAACCGAAACGCTATCCAGGATGATCGCGGAGCTTGCGGGCCCGGGATTTGACCAGACTTTTCTTGTCTCCGGCGGTTCGGAGGCCATCGAATCCACCCTCAAACTTGCACGTCAATACGCCGTGGTTACGGGTCAACCGAAGCGCTCGAAGATCCTTGCGCGTATGCCAGGCTATCACGGCTCCACACTCGGCGCCGCTGCGGTCACCGGCGATCCGGATCGGGACCAGATGTTCGGCCCGATTATGCGGGTAATGCCCAAGATCCCGGCACCATTGAGCTATCGCATCCCTGAGGGCTACGACCTCCACTCCTATGCCGACCACTGCGCGGACGAGCTCGAAAGACAGATTCTCGCGGAAGGTGAGGACACGGTACTCGCTTTCATCATGGAACCGGTCGGCGGCGTCGCCACCGGCGCATTGGTCGCACCGAACAGTTACTATCCCAAGATTCGGAAGATTTGCGACCGCTACGGCGTTCTGTTGATCTTCGACGAGGTCATGTGTGGCGCGGGCAGGACCGGAACTTTTCTGGCCGCTCATCACTGGCCCGACGCGCTGCCCGATCTTGTCGCTTGCGCGAAGGGCTTGAGCGCCGGATACACGCCGCTTGGCGCTATGATTGCGCCCAACAGGATCGTCGACAAGGTCGTCGAGTCTGGTGGCTTCTTGCATGGCCACACCTATTCCGGCAATCCCCTTTCCTCGGCGATCGGAGTTGCGGTTCTCAGTGAGTTGGTGAACCAGAATCTGATGGAAAATGCCCAGCGCATGGGCGTCATCCTTCGTCAAAAGCTAAACGCATTGAAGGACAGAAGCACCACTATTGGCAACGTGCGCGGCATAGGGCTTTTGAACGCAGTAGAGATCGTCGAGGACAAGGCTACTAAGGCAATTTTCCCCGCCGCTAAGCAGGCCTCTTACCGCGTCTCAGAGATCGCCCGCGATCTTGGCCTCCATATTTATTCGCGGCGCGCCGCGAGCGGAAAATTCGGAGAATGGTTCATGGCAGCTCCGCCGCTCATCATAACCGAGCCGGAAATCGACCTTTTCATGGAGCTTCTCACAGAGGCGTTCCGGATTTTTGAGAGCGAGATCCGATGACGCCCGCTTGTCTCCATCCTGACCCGACGCAATCCACGTTGGATGCCTTTGATGTGCAAGGCCCCCTACCTCTGCCCTCACAGGCTCGCATTGCCGGGATGACGCCGGACAAGGACCTCTTAGCAGCGGCGACTGCTTGGCGCCGCGACTTTCATCGCTATCCTGAGCTTCTGTTTGACGTCGACCGCACGGCCGCATGCGTTGCCGACCTCCTCCGCAGCTTCGGGTGCGACGAGGTCGCGACCGGCATCGGTCGAAGCGGGGTCGTTGCGGTGATCCGGGGCGGAACCGCACCGGCGAGCCGGACCATCGGCATCCGCGCTGACATGGACGCTCTGCCCATCCTTGAGGCGACCGGATTGCCCTACGCCTCGGCTGCGCACGGACACATGCATGCCTGTGGGCATGACGGGCATATGGCGATCCTGCTTGGCGCCGTGAGGTACCTTGCCGCGACGCGCGCCTTTTCCGGTACTGTGGTCGCGATCTTCCAGCCTGCGGAGGAGGGAGGTGGCGGCGCCAAGGTGATGCTCGAGGACGGCCTCTTCGAACGCTTCGGCATCGAGGAGGTCTACGCACTCCACAATATGCCCGGTATGGAGGTCGGTACATTCGCCCTGTCGGGCGATGTCATGCTCGCCGCATCCGATCGCTTCGATATCAAGATCCTCGGCAAGGGCGGACATGCGGCCCGGCCGCATGAAACCATCGATCCGATCATCGTTGCCAACCACGTGGTCAGCGCACTGCAGACGATCGTCGCAAGGAGCGTCGACCCAAATGACCCGGTCGTGCTCTCGGTCACATCCATCCACGCGGGCGAGGCCTACAACGTCATCCCGTCCGAGGTTGTACTGAAGGGCACCGCCCGCACCTTGTCGGAGACCAGCCGCGATAAGGTAGAAAGCCGCGTCCAGACCATAGCCAACTACATTCCCAAGGCGTTTGGCGCTGAGGTCGAACTCGACTATCGCCGTGGCTACCCGCCGACGGTCAATCATCCTGTCCAGGCCCGCATTCTTGGCGACGCCGCGGCACGCGTTGTTGGAGATGCCGCGGTGCAGCGCGACATGGCACCCATAATGGCCGCGGAAGATTTCTCCTACATGCTGAAGGCCCGCCCGGGCGCTTTCATCTTTATGGGCAACGGCATGACCGCCCCCCTTCATCATCCCGAATATGATTTCAACGACCGCGCTCTGCCCCTCGGCATCGCGCTATGGGTCGAACTGGTGACGAGAGAACAGAACTAAGGCTCNTATGATTTCAACGACCGCGCTCTGCCCCTCGGCATCGCGCTATGGGTCGAACTGGTGACGAGAGAACAGAACTAGCCTGACGGTGCCTGATACACCTCGGCGTCGATGTGGATCAGCGTCTACCAGACATGTACGCAGCTCCTTTCAACTTCATCCCTCCGGACGGTGGCGCACGATCTCCTCAACCTCGATGGGATCATCCGCACTTTTGGTGCAGTTCAGTGCTTCCGGCCTCGCCATCTCTGCTTGGTTCGTTCAGGCGGCTGCCACGTTCAGGCGGCTTCGCAACAGCTCGTATCCGGCCCTCCGTACATTTGACGCTTGGGTGTCTTTGAGGCGGTTTATGCGGCCTCCACGCAGTCTTGGTTTTCAGCGAGTGGAGGCCGCCGCAATGGCTTCACTGCCCTCTGGGCCTTTCATCACGTGAAGCGCCTGCATCACGTAGCTCATGGGGACGCCTTAACGAAGACGAGGCGTGACAACCCTGATGACTCCCTGAAGGCCTGCTTCACAGTACGGAAGAATTCGCTCATCAGATCCAAGCCGCGCTCCAGCAGGAGGCGGTCGACCGAGAAGAGCATCTTTTGTGGGGGCGGGCGCCGAGGAAGCCCGCTATGGCCTGATTAGCAATCTGAAGGGCTTCATCGACGGTCTTGCCGGCGATGAGTTCGGCAAACGCCGAGTAGGCGGTGATACCGAACTGGCGCGAAGGTTTTTCTTGCCAACGCACGCCGGCGCTTAGACCTTCAAAGCCACAAGTTTCTAAGGGTCCCATGAAGATACGGATCTGGTCGAGTCGTCTGGACCCCGCGCGCCTCGCCGATACGGCTGGTCAAGCGGCAAGCGGGTTTGTCCGTCCAACGGGCCCACTAATGACCATTGGCATGAGGAACTGGGCTCATGGGTTCTGGTCACTGAGCGCTAGTATAAAGGGCTTCCTTTTAAGGTAAAGGGGCCAGTTTGTTCAGTGTTTCGGCCAAAGACTCCTCGAATGCTTCAAGGCCTTGGATTAGTGTCTCAGAGTCGATCGTAAGTGCAGGCAAAAATTTTATGACCTGACCAACGGGTCCGCATCGTTCGATGATCAATCCCTTCTCGAACGCCGTGTGTGCCGTAGCCTCTGCGATTTCGGCCATTTGGCAATCAAATCCCAGCGCCATGCCCCGCCCTCGAACAGCAAAACTGTTTCCATGCTTGAGTGAAATGGCATCAAGCCGGCGCCGCATAAGTTCTCCCGTGCGATGAACACTCTGCGAGAAAATCTGATTCCGCCAATAGATGTTTATAGCTGCGGTTGCAGATACAAGTGCAAGGTTGTTTCCTCGAAACGTGCCGGTGTGTTCTCCTGGCTGCCATGCGTCGACCTCCTCTTTAATCAACAATACGGATAGTGGCAGACCGTATCCACTTACCGATTTCGATAATACGACAATATCTGGCGACAACCCCGCGAATTCGAAACTAAAGAATTCGCCCGTGCGGCCGCAACCCATTTGGACGTCATCAACTATGAAAAGGGCATCAGTTTCTTTTGCTATGGCTTGAATTGATTGCAACCATTCCTTGTTAGCTACGTTTATACCCCCCTCGCCCTGCACAGATTCGACGAGAATGGCAGCTGGAGAATCAATGCCACTGCCCATGTCCAGCAATACCTTTCGCATGTAGTCAGCCGTGTCGACAGCTGGCCCAAAGTAGCCGTCATAGGGCATGAAAGTGACCCCAGACAGAGAAACCCCGCTGGCTTTGCGATGAAAACGATTACCGGACGCAGCAACCGCTCCTAAACTCAGACCATGATATCCATGCGTGAACGAAATAATATTTTGACGTCCTGTGACTTTGCGTGAGAGCTTTAAAGCTGCCTCAATAGCATTAGCACCTGTTGGCCCCGTGAATTGGAATCGGTATTTCAAGCCCCGTTCCCTAAGTATGACAGAGCTGAAGGTCTCCATAAATTTGAGTTTTGCAGGAGTGGCCATGTCAAGCCCATGAACCACAGCATCCGACGCCAGGTACTCCGTAATAGCCGCTTTGATCCCATGGTTGTTGTGGCCGTAGTTCAGTGCTCCAGCACCAGCGAAAAAATCAATGACCTTTCGACCATCCTCCGTCAACATAATGGAGCCGCGCGCTCGACTGAAAAAAGTCGGAAAGGAACGTGAGTATAACCGGACGTTTGATTCTAGGGTGCCGAAAGCCTGCATATTACGTGATCGGCCAATCGCTCCACACATGGTCATTTCCTTCGCAAGTAACTGGTTAAACAAGCAAGCACGCTTTTACAGATTGCGAATTGACACAATTGGAACGTGCCGCGCCCCTCAGTGGGGCTTGTCGCCCGGTCGTCCTACCCAGAACGGCTCTGTTAACCTACTCTGGCAACCGGAACGAACGAACCTACTAACATTGGTAGTTCTCCGCAATTCAGAGTCAGGCACGCCGCGATCGGAGTACGCCCCTCGATTTTGAAGGTCAGAGCAGATCGAGTTGTGACGGAATCGTTGGGGATTTGACCTGCCACGGAATTTTCAGTCCGGCGGCGATTAGAGCCTCGGCCACTTCTGGTACGCCGTAGGGCGCGGGTTGAGCAACCGGCGAAGACGCGGAGCCTGCGATAAGCGCAGCGTCGGAACCGGTTGCGGTGATGACCTCGGCATAGGCCGCCGGGGTCTGGTAGCCGAGCGAGGAATGCGGTCCTCACGGTGTTGAACAACTCAGCGACGGAACACCCACGGGACCGACCAACGCGAGCTTTTTTATCCATGGCATCCCTGGGCTGAGCGGCAAGTCTTTATCCATGAAGTGATCGAGAAGGGTGACGCGTCGGTCTTCCGCTGCACCCTTTCTGACCAGCCATTGCACCGGTGGTTGGAGGTTCCGACGTGGATGTTCGATCGAGCCCCAGCGCGAGCTGGCGTATCACTACTGCTCCGCACGCCGACCTTGCCGCGCTTGGCGCCCTGGCGGCACTGCTCCGGGATACGGGTGCGCCATCGCAATCGCAGGAGATGGGCGCAGCATTGGGCTCTCACGACGCGAATCGGGGAGATGTCCATGCCGCGCCAGCCCACGACATACCAGTTCGATCTGTTCTCGAAGCTGAACGACGCCGAGACGGTGCAGACGCCGCAATGGCAGGCGCTGCCCGCCGAGACGCGCCGATCAGTGACGAAGCTGATTGTCAGCCTGATTCTCGATCACGTCGACGGCGACCGCTCTCCCGGACGGGAGGAGGTGCGTCATGATGGCATGAGAAGATCAGACCGCACCATCTGGAGCGCAAGGCGATCCTGTATGTGTGGCAGTCGTCAGCCCATCAGGTCCTGCACAATCGCGAGAGCAGCGCCTGCAATATGCGATGCGCGCCTGACGTCGCTCGGTTGGTCTCGCATCGACCCGATAGATGATGATCTCGGACGTTCGGCCTGACGCCGGGCCCAAGCATCTGATGGAGAACAGCCATGGAAGAATATATCGGTCTCGACGGTGCGCCGTGACGGCGCGGGGGGTGAACATGGAATAGCCACCTCTCAAGCTTGCTGATTTTCGACCGGCGGCTGCAATGCCGCCCCGCCTACAGGAGCATTAGGCGGAAGGGGGCCGAGAAGCTCAACCGGGCGTCGCGGGTTGGGTGTCATAAGCAGATCGGCCTGAACTGTACCGGGTGCGGACCATCGGCCGCAGGCCGGGCTACCACAATGTCTATGGCGAGAAACTAAGTGAGCGCTGGAAGCCTCGGATTCAACCGGTAACGCCTCCAAGTCGCGCGATGGCGTGGGAGGTAAGAAGCGATCAGACGCGGTGGGCTCATCGATCTCCACTGCTGGGTGCGCGGAACGCACCCGAGACGGGGAGGCTCTCACGGCCCTGTCTCCTGTATCGCCTGGGGTAAAGGTCACCGCCTATGGGTATGAAGGTTGGAAATCGGAACACGGGAACTCGGATCGTCTGCCCGGTATGGAACTGGGCTCGCCGCGACGGCCGGAGATGGACGACAGGGCGGAGCTTCCGTAGTAGTCGGAGCGTGGGAAAGCCGTGCACAGGGCGAAGGGAAGCAGGAAGACGGTAGACTTGCATGACGGAGGAGTGATCTGTGGACATGGATCACCAGACCGACGAGGCCTGGCGTACTCGGCGTTCAGCGCAAACTCTATCAGTGGAGTAAGGCAAATCCCGAAGACGCGTGGCGGGACATGTGGGGTTGGGTCACCGACCTGCGCGTGCTGCGTCACGCCTGGCAGCGCGTAGCCTCCAATCGAGGCCGACGCACGGCTGGGATCGACGGGATGACCGTGGGCCGCATCCGGAATGGGATCGGTGAGCAACGCTTCCTCGAAGGGCTTCAGGCCGAGTTGCGCTCCGGCGCATACCGACCAAGTCCCGCGCCGCGCAAGCTCATCCCCAAGGCCGGCAAACCAGGGCAATTCCGACCCCTGGGCATTCCCACGGTCAAGGATCGCGTCGTCGCTGGCGAAACTGGGTCCTCATCTGCGCCCGCCACGCTGCTCATTTTCTCAATGCCTTTGCCTTGCTTCTATCGGTCCCCCGTTGGCTTGCATGATCCCGGCGCGACGGCCTTGGGCAGGTGATAGGATCAGGTTCATCTTTTCCCAGGCCCCGCATGCTGTCTTTTGCGCGACCACCTATTGGTTACTTGTTCCGGAAGGGAAGGTCTGATGAGGCATCCATATCGACCCTTCGAACCTTCCGCGGCTCGCGCCGAAAGTGAGCTGTGATCAGCGCCGAAGGATTGATCCCGATCGACTCTCCAGACGTGAACCGTACACATGATTTGCCCGCAATATGAAAGAGAGGAGCGGGCTCGATCGGCACCGGCAATGCCCCCTCTGATGTTATGAATTTCCCAATAAAGTCATTCGTTTCATGGCGATCAGCTTCGGGGGCAACCTTTGCGTTGATTCACAACCCGCGACATTCTGGGGGCGCGGAAATGACTGAACTGTCATCTAAGCATTTTATGCCGCGCGCGCCGGACGTTTCCCAAGATCCTTCAGGATTTCCCGCGCCGCGTTGTGGCCGGGCACGCCGGAGACGCCACCTCCGGGATGGCACGACGCTCCGCATTGATAGAGTCCTCTGATCGGCGATCGATAGTCCGAATAGTGAGGCACGGGCCGCATGANGCACGACGCTCCGCATTGATAGAGTCCTCTGATCGGCGATCGATAGTCCGAATAGTGAGGCACGGGCCGCATGAAGAACATCTGATCAAGGGACATGTCCCCGTGATTGATATGGCCGTTAGGGATGTTGAGCTGCTCCTCGATATCCTTGGGCAGGAGGAGCTGCGTATCGATCACACCGTCGGAAAACCCGGGTGCGAAGTGGTCGATGGTATCGAGCACAGACTTCAGGAATCTCGGGCGCTCCTGTCCCCAAGAGCCGTTCGTCAATTCATATGATGTATGTCCGCCATAGATTTGAACAATATGCTTTCCTTTCGGGGCCAGGCTAGGTTCGAGGACTGTTGGGATCGTCATGATCATGGACGGTCGCGAAGAATACCAACCGGGTTTTGCCTCTTCATAGGCCTGTTCGAGATATCCCATGTCGGGAGCGATCTGGACGATCGGCGGGCTGTCCATGCCCGCGTCCTGTTTATTGAAAGATGAGAACTGCGGAGCTTTCTCACATGCAATATTCAACTTGAACGCGGCCCCGTTGGCGATGCCGGAGACGAATTCGTCGTCCGTGAACAATGAAGGCAGATCAGGCTGCGACAGGTTTTGTCGGGCAACTTAGCGCCGCGATGAGCAGCCACAAAAGCTGCCTGAACCAATTTTGCGGCAGCGAGAAGTTGTAGCCGGCGGCGGCCAGGATGGCGTTGACGGCGTCGCCTTGCTCGCCTGCGAGATATTTGCGGACCATTCGGTGCTCGGCCTTGATGTGGCCGACCGGCTCGATCGCGGAGCGGCGGCGCATCTGGCGCTTGATGGCCGGCGTGACGCGGCGCTTTTGCCCGGCGGTGAAGACCCTGAACTTGTTGCTGTCGGGCGCGTTGTGGCCGCGATAGCCTGCATCGGCGAGGATGTGGCCGATCTCGCTGCCGATGGTCTTCTCCATGTCGGGGATAATCGCTGCCAGCGTATGGCCGTCATAGGGATTGCCCGGCAGTGCTTTCGCGTCCAGGGCGAATTGGCCGCCTTTTGAGCGCTGCAGCGTCGTAGCCAGCGAGACCTTGATGCCTGGTAGAGCGGCCATTTGAAGATCGTCTCGAACTCCTCTTTGCCGGCAATCTGGCGGGAGATGTGTAACCTGAAACCTTTCGAAGCGATCCAGAGGGTTCGCTGAAGCCGCCATATTCCTCCGAAAACGGCAACGCCAGGAGACCGAGCTCAGCATGGCGTTCCCACATCGCCTCGCTGAAGCCGGGGTCCTCACCTCCGTACTTGCGGCGATCGCCGAAGCCATAACTGTCGAGCATAAGTCGCTCGACGCTTTCCGTTAGGAGCCGTTGCTCTTCCGATAGATCGAACTTTACTGCAAATATCTCCCGAAATTTACGCGCTGCCAGTGACCACGATGCATCAAAGGCCGAGGATCGCTTCGGCGATNACTGCAAATATCTCCCGAAATTTACGCGCTGCCAGTGACCACGATGCATCAAAGGCCGAGGATCGCTTCGGCGATGATGTTCTTCTGAATTTCACCGACACGCTGAACCTGGCGCTCACAGCATCGGGCTGCGATAGCGCGACGGTGTATCAGCGGCCGCGGCTGCTCTCCGACAACGGTCCGTGCTACGTGGCCGGCGGCCTGGCCGACTGGCTCTCGGATCAAAACATGGAGCATACCCGTGGCGCGCCCAGCCATCCCCAGACCCAGGGCAAGATCGAGCGCTGGCATCAGACGTTGAAGAACCGTATTCTGCTCGAAAACTACTTCCTGCCCGGCGATCTCGACAGGCAGATCGCCGCCTTCATCGAGCACTACAATCACCGGCGCTACCACGAAAGCCTCGACAATCTCACCCCGGCCGACGTCTACTGCGGGCGCGGCCACACCATCCTGTTGCAACGAGAAAGGATCAAGCGAAAGACCATTGAACAACGGCGCTTGCTACACCGAAGAGACGCCGCTTAAAATGACAACCGAGATGCGCCAGAGCCTCCGCTAAATCAGAGCGCCAGTTGTCTCAAATTCCCTGACGACCGCCTCGGCCCTGAGGATGACGAGTCTGGGCCGTATCCAAGGGCATGCCCGACCTCGCTCGTGACCAATATGAAGGCGTTGCACCGAACGGTGCCGCTGCATGATGTCTCAATGTCGAGATTCATAGCAAACAAAAAGCTGTCGCCATTGAACGAAACTGTCGCGAGACGGACAGACGAACTTTGGCCGAAACGTTTGCTTTTCGTCCTCAGCTTGACGCAGACAAAATAGGGAAGGAAGCGCGAACAAAGGTCCGCCGGCACATTTGAGCGTCGAGCCGCAGCTGGGTTGTCAGGATGGCACGCCATTTGCACAGCCAACTCTAGAAGCCTGTCTGGCGGCAAGCCCACAACTAGCGGAGGTGACCATGATGATTGGTACAGAATCTTGAATGGGGTCATTTCGGCGATAAGCCGCAACGCTTGAATCCGGTTCTGGAAAACGCGCTTAAACGAAAAGATGATGATCATGCATAAACTCGAGCGACTTCTGCGTCCGAGATCGATCGCTGTATTCGGCGGCAAACAGGCGGCTCGTGTCGTCACTCAGTTGAGCAGGATTGGTTTTTCTGGCGAAATTTGGCCTGTGCATCCAAACAAGGCTGATGTTGATGGCTACAAGGCATACCGTTCAGTCGCCGAATTGCCCGGTGCTCCTGATGCTGCTTTTGTGGGTGTCAATCGTCACCTCACGGTCGACGTTGTGAAGGCTTTGGCCGAGCGTGGCACCGGTGGGGCGGTTTGCTATGCAGCAGGATTTCTAGAGACCGGCGCATATGACGCGGACGGTGAGAGGTTGCAGGCCGAACTCGTTGCCGCAGCCGGCCAGATGCCGATTATCGGCCCGAACTGCTATGGCCTTATCAACTATGCTGACGGTGCGCTTCTGTGGCCTGACAACCATGGCGGTGTCAAACTGGCAAAAGATGGCAGGGGTGTCGCCATTGTCACGCAGTCCTCTAGTGTAGCTATCCACATAACCATGCAGAAGCGCGGTCTTCCGCTCGCCTTCTTGATGACGGCCGGCAACCAGGCGCAGACCGGCCTTTCAGAAATGGCGCTGGACCTGATCGAGGACAAGCGCGTCACCGCACTTGGCCTACACATCGAGGCTTTTGACTCGGTCGCCGGCTTCGAGAGGCTAGCGGCAAGAGCCCGCGAGCTGAAGAAGCCGATCATCGCCATGAAGGTCGGGCGCTCAGAACAGGCACGGCAGGCAACAGTGTCGCACACCGCCTCGCTCGCCGGCTCGGATGCTGCTTCCGACGCCTTCCTGAAGCGACTCGGCATCGCGCGCGTTGATTCCATCCCAGCCTTTATCGAGGCGTTGAAGCTCCTACACATAACCGGCCCGCTGCCAGGCTGCAGGCTATCGTCGATGAGCTGTTCGGGCGGCGAGGCCTCCATAATGGCCGACAGCGCTGAAGGGCGCTCGGTGCATTTCCCAGTGCTGGCAGCTGACCATCGTGCCCGTGTGAAATCGACTCTCGGGCCCCTAGTGGCGGTTGCCAATCCGCTCGACTACCATACCTTCATCTGGAACGACGAACCGGCAATGACGGCCACTTTCTCCGCCATGGTGTCCGGCGGCTTCGACCTCAACATTTTGGCGATCGATTTTCCGCGTCGCGACCGCTGTTTGGATGTCGACGAGTGGGGCCTGGCAACATTGCGTTCCTTTGAAGCCGCGCTCAAGACCAACAAGGCGAACGGCGCCATTGTTTCTTCCATACCCGAGAACTTGCCGGAGGAGCATGCAGACCGACTGATCGTTCGTGGCGTCGCGCCATTGTTCGGTATCCCGGAAGCTATGGATGCCGCACAGGCCGCAGCCTTCATCGGCAACGCTTGGCGCGAACCGCTCGCGCAGCCAGTCGACACCACGGCTGTCGGAAGATCCGGCACCAAGCGCTTCACACCCGACGAAGCTGAAGGCAAAGAGAGGCTGATCAAAGCCGGCCTGCCGGTACCGAAGGGCGAGCGTGCGAACAACGCGGTCGAGGCAGCTAGCTTATCCCAGGCGCTCGGATTTCCTGTGGCGCTGAAGGCGCTGGGCGTCGCCCACAAGTCGGAAGTGGGCGCGGTGCGGCTGAACCTGAAGGATACTGAATCCGTCAGCAATGCCGCACATGACCTCCTGCCGCTCGGCACTGGCCTCTATGTCGAGCACATGGTGCGAGACGGTGTCGCCGAGTTGATCGTCGGATTCAGCCGTGACCCGAAGTTCGGCGCGGTGATGACGCTCGGCACCGGGGGCGTGCTGGTCGAGCTTTTGCGCGACAGTGTGATCCTGATGCTGCCGGCGACGCGCGACGACATCGAGGCGGCGCTGCGTGGATTGAAGTTCTACCCACTGTTGGAGGGCTATCGCGGCCGACCGAAGGCGGATGTCAGGGCCGCCATCGACGCCATCGCCGGCATTGCCGACTTCGTGCAGAAGAATGCCGATGAGATTGAGGAACTCGACATCAATCCGCTGATCGTCTGCGCCGAAGGCAATGGCGCCTGGATCGCGGATGCCCTGCTGGTGCTTGGAGAAAAGAAGAATGGCTGACGTCATCACTACCCGCCGCGAAGGGGTGATCCTCGAAGTCACTCTCGACCGGCCCAAGGCCAACGCCATCGACCCGCGAACGTCCCGCCTGATGGGTGAAGCGTTTATGGCGTTCCGCGACGACCCGGAACTTCGCGTCGCCATTTTGAAGACCGCCGGCGACAAATTCTTCTGTGCCGGCTGGGACCTCAAGTTTGGTGCAAGCGGCGATACCGATTGCGACTATGGCGTCGGCGGCTTCGGCGGGCTGCAGGAACTGCGCGACTTGAACAAGCCGGTGATCGCCTGCGTCAACGGCATGGCGGTGGGCGGCGGCTTCGAGCTGGCGCTCTCCTGCGACCTCATCTATGCCTCGGACCATTCTTCCTTCGCGCTGCCCGAGATCCGCGCCGGCACGCTAGCCGGCGCAGCCACCATCAAACTGCCGAAGCGCATCCCATACCATGTCGCCATGAACCTCCTGCTCACCGGCCGCTGGATGGACGTGGCCGAGGCGCATCGCTGGGGCCTGGTCAACGAGGTGCTGCCCAAAGAGAAGCTTGAAGACCGCGTCTGGGAAATCGCGCGGCTTTTAGCCGGGGGCCCGCCGCTGGTCTTCGCCGCGATCAAGGAGACGGCGCGCGTGGCGGAAGCCCTCAGCTTCCAGGACGCGATAAACCGCGTGAAAAGCAATCAGCTCGTGACGGTCGACAATCTTCATCGGTCAGAGGACAAACTTGAAGGTCCCCGTGCCTTTACCGAAAAGCGTAATCCCGTCTGGAAGGAAAAATAATGGTCATTGCCGCAATACTTATCTCCAGACGATTTCCCCCACGGGAAGGGAAGCGGCAGCTTGGGCAACGGCAACTCTTGTTTAGCAATGGAGTATAGCCCCATGGATCTTATGTTCACAGAAGGTGATTGGGCTTTCCGGGAGGAGGTGCGCAGGTTCTTATCTGACAATACGATCCCGGAAATACGCCGAAAATTGGCCGAAGGCTTAAAATTGTCGAAAGACGAGATCGCGGTTGGAACGCGGAACCTTTACAAGAAAGGTGTGCCAACTTGGCCTCAGGAATATGGAGGCACGGGGTGGACCCTCGTGCAGCAGTACATCTTCGAAGAAGAGGTGCGGGCCTTTCCAGCACTAGTCAAGTTCGGTATGGGTGAGGACTTGGTAGGTCCAGTCATCTACACCTTTGGCAATCTGGCGCAGAAACAGTACTATTTGCCCCGCATCGCTAACGCAACTGATTGGTGGTGCCAAGGCTTTTCGGAACCGGGAGCTGGCTCCGACTTGGCCTCACTCAAGACACGGGCAGTTCGCCATGGCGACCATTACGTCGTCGATGGCCAGAAGATCTGGACATCATCGGCGCACTACGCCGACTGGATCTTTTGTCTGGTAAGGACCAATCCAGATGTGAAAAAGCAGCAAGGCATCTCTTTCCTTCTCATCGACATTAAGTCGCCGGGCGTCACTGTGCGCCCGATCCACCTGATCAATGGCGGTCACGAAGTCAGTGAGGTATTCTTTGATAATGTTCATGTGCCGGTCGAGAATCTAGTTGGGGAAGAGAACAAAGGGTGGAGCTACGCGAAGTATCTGCTTAGTAAAGAGCGGTTCGGCGATGCTGGCGTAGGCATTTCCAAGGAGCGTATGCGGCGGGCGCTGGAACTTGCGGCGCAGACCTATGTTGGCGGCGAGCGACTTATTGATCAACCCTCTTTTCGTGAAAAGGTCGCCGAACTCGAAGTTCAGTTGAAAGCACTTGAGATCACTCAACTCCGCGCAATCGCAAATGCGCCAAAGCAGCAACAAGGAGTACAGGATCCCGCAAGTTCCATCCTAAAGCTGAGGGGCTCGGAAGTTGAGCAGGCCGCCGCGGAGCTTCTAATGGCTGTGATGGGACCTAACGCATTGCCTTACATCCCGGACGAGGAGCTTGGGAGCCGCAACGAGCCGCCAATCCTCCCGCGATGGGCCTCGAAGATCGCCCCCACCTATTTTTATAGCCGTGCGGCGTCGATCTATTCGGGATCCAGTGAAATTCAGAAGAACATCATCGCCGAAGCGATCCTCGGCCTTTGATGCATCGTGGTCACTGGCAGCGCGTAAATTTCGGGAGATATTTGCAGTNATCGCCGAAGCGATCCTCGGCCTTTGATGCATCGTGGTCACTGGCAGCGCGTAAATTTCGGGAGATATTTGCAGTGAAGTTCGATCTATCGGAAGAGCAACGGCTCCTAACGGAAAGCGTCGAGCGACTTATGCTCGACAGTTATGGCTTCGGCGATCGCCGCAAGTACGGAGGTGAGGACCCCTGCTTCAGCGAGGCGATGTGGGAACGCTATGCTGAGCTCGGTCTCCTGGCGTTGCCGTTTTCGGAGGAATATGGCGGCTTCAGCGGCGGTCCGATCGAAACAATGATCGTGATGGAGGCTTTCGGCAAGAGCTTGATCTTAGAGCCTTATCTCGCAACGGTAGTCCTTGCCGGTGGTTTGCTTCGCCGTGGTGGGAATGAAGCACAAAAAACAGAGCTAATCCCCCTGATTGTGAACGGTAGAGCCAAACTAGCCTTTGCATATGCCGAGCCACAGTCGCGCTATGATCTTTTCCACGTTGAGACACAAGCAAAGAAGCAAGGTACCTTTTGGGCTCTAAGCGGGGTCAAGACTCTCGTCCTTCACGGCGACGTGGCCGATAAGATAATAGTCTCGGCCCGGACAGCCGGAGGCACTCGCGAGAAGAATGGGATCGGGCTCTTCCTCGTTGACGTTCATGCGCCGGGCCTCACTCGCCGCCCCTTCCTGACACAGGATGGTCTGCGCGGGGTGGAAATTGCACTGAAGAATGTACGCGTTGATGAGAGTAATTTGATTGGCGACCCAGAAGGGGCGTTCCCAGTTATCTCGAGGGTGGCTGATGAGGCTGTCACTGCACTCTGTGCAGAAGCCGTTGGCTGCTTCACAAAAATGCAGGCTATCACTCTCGGTTACCTCAAGACGCGTGAACAGTTCGGAACGAAGATCGGCAGCTTTCAGGTGCTGCAGCATCGTGCTGTCGACATGCTTGTGGAGTTGGAGCAATCTCGATCGATGACCCTGTACGCCGCAATGATAGTGGGCGAAGACAACACGATTGAGCGCGAGCGCGCAGTTTCGGCGGCAAAGGTTCAGATCGGTCGGTCATCCAAAGCCATAGGCCATCAGTCAATCCAACTTCATGGCGGCATCGGAATGACGATGGAATATAGCATAGGTCACTACTTCAAGCGCGTCGTGATGATCGACACGCTTTTTGGTGATGCAGATCATCACCTGAGGCGACTGGCGGCACTTGGAGGGCTAAGGAGCGAGGCCATGAACTGAGCCCAAGTGGCATGGCGCGAGTGAAGCGGTTAAATCGAGAGGAAACATGGCAACGTCAGAGGCAAACTCTTTTCGGCGCAGGAAATCGACACGGGGCCTGCATCAGGCGCACTAGATGGACGGCGTAAATAGCTGAGGCCGTGCAGCCCCGAAGTCCCACGGCAAGAACTCGTCGACTCGATTGATCGGCCAACCCCGCGCGATGCGCTCGAGGGTGCGTGAGCCAGGCGCTCGCCAAGTTCGGCGGTCGGCATAGACCGCCGAATTGGTCGTTGACACTCGGCGCAGTTCTCACCCTCAAACGGCGGTAAGGAATTCCAAGCCGGTCGTTTGGTCGAAATCGTTCGGCCTTGACGCGTTCTACGGCTTCAGCTTGGCGAGTGCGAATTCTTTCAGTTCAAGATATGCGTGAAGATAGGTCAGCGTGGTTCCCCGTCTCATGGCCCGCGACTGTGCGGTGTCTGCAACGCAGCTCGCTTTATCGGAAGCTGATTCACGGCCCCTATCGCGCGTTTTCAAGAGTTTACGCGGCGAGATTGTCGGACAAGGCTTTGCTCGGCAGTGCATCTGGCGATCACTAAGCCTGTTTCGCGAGCTGATGGACTGGCATGTTGGCAACGGGCACGATCCGCAGGATTTAAGCGAAGTTCACGTCGACCGGTTCTTGAGCACCGTTCCAAACACTGGAGCCTCGACTCGGGCGACCGATCGGCGCTCCGGCGCTTGCTTTCCGCATTGCGGGAAGAAGGCTTAATACCAGCCGCCCTTCCGATTGAGCGCACGGAGCACGAGGCAGATTGTTGATGTGTTCGCGGCTTACCTCACCAAAGAGACAGGGCTCGCTGCCTCGACGGTGGAAAGCCACAAGCTGCTGTCACGCCGATTTCTACAGGAGGTCTGTCCGGCTGGGGCAGATGGGTTTGCAGCGCTCACCCCGGAGATCGTCATCGGTTATGTCGAGCGACATGCTCTCGATGGCTCCGCCGACAGCAGCAAGGCGATTGCGGGGTGGTGCGCGCCTTCCTGCGCTATTTTGTAAAAGTTTAAACTTTATCTGACAGACGGTGTCCTAGGCTGAAGCTTGAGCCGAGGCCGGGCGCGGAGTGGTCAGGGTTCGCAGCGCNACGATCTGGAGACGATGAAGAAGCGGCTGAAGGCGCTGGAGGCGAAGGTCGCCCAAGACGGTATCGTGCTCACCGAGAGCCAATTGGCGGCACTGGAAAAAGGCCAAGCTGGACAAGGAGTGTCAATGACCGTGGAATCGGGACCCCGCATTTTCGCGCAAAAGGGACCCCGGTTGGGTGGCGAAGGGCACGCCGATGAGCGGCCGATCAGGCGAAGCTGGTCGGGGTTGCGCAGCCTGATCGGGCGCGGCTGATTGGCTTTTCGGCTTTAGCTTTGAGACCGGCTCTTGAAGCGCCAAGATTCGTTTCCGGTCTCAACGATCTCGCAATGATGCGTAAGGCGATCGAGCAGCGCGGTCGTCATCTTGGCGTCGCCAGCGAAGACGCTCGGCCATTCGCCGAAGGCGAGATTAGTGGTGACGATGATCGAGGTGCGCTCGTAGAGCCTCGAAATCAGATGGAACAGCAACTGCCCGCCGGCCTGGGCAAAGGGGAGATAGCCGAGTTCGTCGAGCACGACGAAGTCCAGCCTGGTCAGGTGATCGGCGATGCGTCCCTGTCGGCCGGCACGGGTCTCGGTCTCGAGCCTGTTGACCAGATCGACGACGTCGAAGAAGCGACCGCGCGCACCATTGCGGATCAGCGCCCGGGCAATGGCGATGGCCAGATGCGACTTGCCGGTGCCTGTACCGCCGACCAGGACCACGTTGCGCTGATCGGCAACGAAGACGCCGCCAGCGAGGTCGCGGATCAGGCTCTCGTTGACCGGTGTGCCGGTGAAGTCGAAGTCGTCAATGTCCTTGGCCAGCGGCAGCTTGGCAACGGTGAGCTGGTATTTGATGGAGCGCGCCTGCTTCTCCGATATCTCGGCCTGCAGCAGATCGCCGACGATCCTCGGCGGCTGGTGCTGCCGCTTGATGGCGACGCCCATGATCTCGTCATAGGCCGCGCGCATTCCGAAGAGCTTCAGCGCTCCCATCAGTTCCAGAACCTCGGTGCGTTCCATGGCTGTTCGTTCTCCTGAGACTGTCATAGCGGGCGCAGTCGGCGATCGGCTCGTGAGCCAGCTTCAGCGCCTGGGGAATGGAAAGGATCGTGCCCGGCTCTGGATCGCGGCTGCGGGCCAGGATGTTGAGGATCACCGCCGCCGATGAGACGCCATGATCGAGGGCTTCCTGACAGGCCGCCTCGACCGCGTTCAATCCGTCGCTCAGCATGCAAGTGAGGATCGACACCATCTGCCGATCGCCGTCATCGGCGGCCTTGAGCTTGCGGCGCACTTTCTCCATGGCCGATGGCAGAACCCAGCCGCGGAACGGCGCGCCGTTGCGCAGTCCGCCGGGCTTGCGGGCCAGCACGGGCACATAGTGCCAGGGATCATAGATCACCTCGTTGCGACCGAAGCAGCGGGCATGTTCGCCGACCACCGCACCATCCTGGCGGATGACGATCCGATCGGCATAAGCATGGATCTCGACCGGTCGGCCGACGGCACTCGACAGGACGGAGTATTTGTTGTTGTCGAAGCGCACCGTGCAGGTCTTCGACACTGACGCGGGAATGCAATGGAAGCCGTCAAAGCGCCCGGCATAGGGGATGAAGCTGGCGCGTTCTTCCTCGAACACCTCCCACACCGTGCGCTCGCCCTGCTCGGGATGCCGGTGCGCCTTTGCATAGGCGACGCATTTGTCGGTCAGCCAGCCGTTCAGGTCCTCCAGCGTCTTGAAGCGCAGCCTCGGCGTGAAGAAGCGCTCGCGCACCAGCCCAACCTGGTTCTCGACCTGACCCTTCTCCCAGCCTGCCGCCGGCGTGCAGGCCTCCGGCTCGACAAGGTAGTGTCCCCTCATTTGCAAGAAGCGTCGATTGTAGCGTCGATCCCTGCCGATGAAGACCGCGTCCACCGCCGTCTTCATGTTGTCGTAGATGCCGCGCGTGCAGGTTCCCTTGAAGAAGGCGAACGCCCGGTCATGCGCGTCGAACACCATCTCCTGCGTCTCGCGCGGATAAGCCCTCACGAAGAACATGCGGCTGTGACAAAGGCGCATATGCGCGACCTTCACCGTGACAGTCACGCCGCCCAGCAGGACGATCTCGTGGCTCCAGTCGAACTGGTAGGCTTCACCCGGCGCAAAACTCAGCGGAATGTAGGCCTCGGCCGCAGCGCTGCCGCGATCCGCCTCCCAATTCTGTGCATGCCGCCACACCGAACTGTAGCTGCCGTCATAGCCGAGGCCGCGAAGCTCCTCGTAGATCCGGATCAGCGTCAGACGCTCCCGTTGAGACTTGGCCGCATTCACCGACAACAGGCGATCCAGTTCCTCGCGCCAGGCGCCCATCCGGGGATAGGGTTGATGCTTGCGCTCGTAGCGGAACTCCGTCTCGCTCGAACGCAGAATCTTGCGCACCACCTTCCGAGAGATCCCCAGTTCCCGGCAGATCGCCTTGATAGACTTCCCCTGAACGAGCGACAGCCGGCGTATCTTTGCAATTGTCTCCACAACTAACATCCAAAACACAAATGCCTCCGATCAAACCGGAGGCACTTTGAAGACCTCACCGTTAAGGGGTCCCGTTTGGACGCAAATCACCCCTCAAACGGGGTCCTCATTCCATGAAAAATCACAGGAGCAGGCCGTGTATCCGTCAACCTTGACTGGTATATTGGTCTGCGTCTGTACTGCTGGCTGCGTAAGAAACGCCCTAAAGCAGGGGTGCGTGAACTGTGGGGCTCCAAACAGCCCAGCAGTCGCTGCCCCACAAGACGGCTCTGGCGTGACGGCCCTGTTGAGCAACACTTACTTGGCTGGACACCCGTTGGCCGGCACCGCCTAGCCGCCTTGATGCACGGCGATGAGGTTTTGGCGGCCTGAAGCGGCGATGTGGCCGCTGTTGGGCGCTTTTCCGCGAACCTCGTCAGGCGCCGGCGGTGATCCGTCGTGATGGCAGGTGGGGTTTGCAGGTTGCGGTCGGCGGGTTCGTTTCGGGGCGTCTGCGCCCCATGGTTATGTCGCGAGCCGCGGAATGCGATCGAGGACGATGCGCAGGATGCGTTGGTCGGGGCAGGATGTCGGCAGGTGCAGGCGGATTTGCGTCTTCATCTCGACCACCCGCGCAGCGATCTTGATGAGGCGCAAACGCAGCGTGTCGAATTGCGCGACGGCAAAGCTGGAGCGTTTCGGCATCGCAGCGCGCAGGCCCCACATGAGCCAGTAGGCGCCGGCATGCAGGAACAGCCGGAACTGGTTGGCCGTCGCTCTTGTGCAGGACGTTCGGTCGGCGGCGAGATGCGTCTTCCAGGACTATGTGGTTCTCGGCCGCTCCGCGCCGGCAGTAGACATCCTCGTAGAGCGCCTTGGCCTTTCCACCGGCGAGGTTGGTGACGATGAAGCGGGTGTCAGCACCTTGGGCGCCGACCTCGACCCGCGCTATGATGCGCTCGACGCGGCTCCAGCTGGCGGCCCCATCCAGGAACTCCTTGAACCTGCGGACCTTGTTCGTCTTCGGTGACGCTTCAAAGCGCGCCGTCGTGCGGGCTTCCAGGTCCGCGACATGCTTGCGCAGGGTCGTGGTGGGCGGTACGCCGAGGATGAAGTCGACATCGTTGGCACGGCACCAGTCGATGATCTGCGGGCTGCAATAGTGACCGTCGGCCCGGATCAGGATCCGGATGTTCGGCCAGTTGCTCCGGATCGCCCGCACCAGGCGGCGCAGGTGAGCGCGGATCTCAGCCCCACTTGGCCGCTTGGCCGGTCGCAGGACAGCAGCCACGAACCGGCCGTCGCCATCGAACACAACGATCGGCTGGAAGCCGTACTCGTCGTGATGGGCATTGAAGAGGCGGAGCTGCTGGTTGCCGTGCACGGCGTCAAACGTGTCGTCGATGTCGAGCACGATCCGCTTCGGAATCTGCCGGAAGGAGGCGTAGTAGAGGTCGACCATCGTCCGGCCCATGGCGAGCAGCGAGCGCACATCGGGTAGGTTCTCCAGCCGACACATCGTCGATTGCGACGCCAGATCCCGACCCGAAGGGGGCGCATCCTGGGCCATCTTGAAGACCGGGTCGGAACGCAGCCGGTTGGCGTCGTTGCCATCCTCGTAACCGGCGGCGATCATCTTCATGCGGAAGCCGATCATATCTGCAAAGTTGTGGATGACCTGGTCCGGGCTGCGTGGATCATCGATGCAGCGCGCCAGACGGTCGGCCACCCGCAGTCGTTTCTCCACCTCTGCTAGAGCCAGAACGCCACTGTCCGACGACAGCATGCCGCCGTCGAAACGGGCGACGACGGACTTGCCGCCGACAGATGACAAGCCGCTCAGCGGCAGCGTAAGATCATTCATGGCGGGTGTGGTCTCCGGAAATGATTCGGATCGGCCTTAGCAACCAAATCCTACGTCATTTCAACGGGTTGAACCACATCCGCCAACCCACCGTGAATTTTTCAGGCTAGCATGGATGGGAACGCCTGACTTTGCCATGTCTTCTGGAGAGCCGGATGCGTAACGAAAGACGCACGTCCGGTTCGGCGAGAGGCGATGTGAAACCTGTCGTCGAAAGGCGGCAAGGCGCACATCGCCTACTCCACCCACCTACCTCAAGGTGCGCCGCGGCGGGCGCATCGTCTCGGTCCCCGTCATCATCGCCGTCGGCGTCAACAGTGACGGCCGGCGCGAGGTGCTCGGCATGGCGATCGGCACCTCGGAATCCTAACCGATCTGGACGGAGTTCCTGCGCAAGCTGAGACCGGGGTCGTAGCGATCGGGGTTGGTGACGGCGGCCTTGAGATTGTCGCAGACCACGAACTTCGGCACGCCGCCCAGAAAGGTGAAGAGGTTCGTGTGCACGCCGATCCAGTCAGGCAGGCTCTCGCTCGGGCACGCCTCGGCGTAGGTGTAGTTCGAGGCGCCCATCGCTGCGACGAACAGCTTCATGGGGTGCGCTTCGCCGGTGACGGGATCGAAGAGGTCGATGGTGTCGCCGGCGAAATCGACAAACACCTTCTCGCCGCCCAGGTGTGTCTGGCGCATCGTCGGGCGCGCGCGCTCTTTCCAGGCCTCGAAAGTCGTGCAAAACCAGGTATAGCCAAAGCCGTCGGGATTGGCGGCGCGATACTCCTCCCACAGCAGCACCCGCGTTACGCCGCGGCGGCGCAACTGCTTCTCCACATAGGCCCAATCGGGCACCGGCCGGCTGGGGCTTTGCGACGCCGCCTTCGGCGCCGGGAAGAGCAGCAGCTCGAGGCCTTCGTCATCCATCCCTTCCGGCAGCGGCCAACTCAGCCCGGCAAGACGGGCGCGCCGCAGATAACCATGCACGACGCCATTGCTCACCCCAAGCGTGTGCGCGATGGCGCGCTCGGTCAGGCCCTGGACATGCCTTAAACGTAAAACTTCTCTGATCCGGCGCATCGACAATCTCTGGGTTGGCATCAGGCTTCCTCGTTTTGAACGAGGCATCCTGTAGACTGGCTGAGTTGTCGGGCCGAAGCGCCCCGCACCTCCGAAAAGGTGCTCACGATCCGCTGAAATCGCTGCTCACGATCGTCTGAAATCGTTGCTCATGATCCCGTGAAATCCGTGCTCA
>NZ_AYXE01000037.1:0-12902 GCF_000502235.1 Mesorhizobium sp. L103C119B0
AAGCTCGCTCTGCGCCAAGCCGCATGACCAGCATCATGGCTGCCCCATTTTGCAGAACTTGACGCACACAACCTCGGCAACCGACCCCATCCGCGTCGTTCGCGCGCGAACCGCACCATTCTGACCCGCCGTTCATCAGGCGACGAACTGGGCTCGAGGTCGGCCTGGAGCCCATGCTGCTGTTATGGCATCCGACGTGTTGATCGCGGTCGACAACTAGGTCGGCGAATTGGAAATGAACCGCAACTCCAGCAAATCTGCGTTAGAGCAAAATTGCACCCGGCTTACAGGCTGTGCGCAGCAGAGCCAGTTCCCTTGGGATGTCGCCCCGCTTACGACAGGATTGCCGGAACTGGAGGTTAGCCTATGACGCCAGATACCTTGCGCCCCGACCACCCGCCACTCGACACTCCGCCCGTGCAATACCTGAACTTGGACCCGTCGCTCTATGTCCGCGATGATATCTGGCAGCAGGAGCGGTGCAACATCTTCGCGCACACCTGGCAGTTCATGGGCCCTGTCGCCTCGGTCGCGACGTCCGGTCAATACCTTGCCATCGACATCGCCGGCACGCCGATCTTTGCCATCCGGGGCCGGGACGGGACCTTGCGCGGATTTAAGAACGTCTGCCGCCACCGGGGGGCGAAACTTCTGGCCGATGGCGCGGGCAAATGTGGGCTGATCGTTTGCCCCTATCACAAATGGTCCTTTGCCGACACCGGGCGGCTGCTGCAGGCCCCATGGTATGGCAAGGATCCCGCGATCATCGCTGAAGACTGGCCGCTGGACACGGTGCAGTTGTCCGAATGGCGCGGGCTGCTCTTCGCGGCACTTGACCCGAAGGAAAGTCTTCTGGATCAACTTGGCTCTCTGCCCGCCGAACTGGCGGACGAGCCGTTGGAGACCTATGCCGCCACCGATCAGGCCACGGTCAGCTTTGCGGCGAACTGGAAGATCTACACCGACAATTCGTCGAAGGCTACCACACCCCTGGCACGCATCCCTCGTTCTACGCTGCCATCGACTTCGAAGCTTTCCAGACCACCGCCCATCCCGGTTAGTCCGGATGACCGCACCGCCGAAAGACGATCTGTTCTATCGCGGCAAATGGCTTTGGATGTGGCCGAACTGGACGCTGTCGCTTTTCGATGGCGGCATGAACGTTAGCCGGATCAATCCGACCTCACCGCATCACACAGACCAGCATTACCATTTCTTCTTTGCCGATATCGCTGCTGAAGCATCCGAGAGCAGGGCGAAATCCGTGCAAGGCACTCTGGCCGTGGTACGCGAGGACTACACCATCTGCCCCGATACGCATCGCAACTATGCCGCAGGGGCATATAGCTCCGGCCCGCTCTCGGGGCGGCATGAGCGGGGAGTGCAGTATTTCCAGGAACGGTTCGCTGCGGCACTGGGACTGTGACCGCCCCTGGTGTCCTTGTCCGCCATAGTGCTCCGGCTCGGCGCCGGCACGAGAGCCCCCGGCCAGTCGAGGGTATAGGGCGGGCACGGTAAGACTAGTTACGAGCGTCGCGGCAATCGGAACTCGCTCAATGCGCAGAGCAGATCGGCGAACGCGGCTTTGACGACCAAGTTTAGCGGGCGCTCTTACCGGCCGGACCCGTGACAGCTGGAACGAGGCCGATACCGTCGGTTTTTTCGCCGGGAAGTTGCAAGAAGCTGCCGTTCTGCTGCCGATCCCATTCCAGTCGCTCCGCTGTCGCCGACGATTGCTCGAAGCTGCCGTTGCAGGCCCAACTGGCCGTTCGCGGACCAAGCTTCTGGGTTCGAGGATCGAATTGCTACCGCTCAGCTTGGGCTGATGTCGACCGCGTCTTACGACCTCGTCGACGCTGTCGATGTGAAAGCTGTCTTTTTCTGGCGTCACGGTTCCTCCGCGGCAGTGCAGCGCGGACCAGCTGAGCAACGACTCTCGCACAGAATACTGAGCAAGAGATGTGCCGGCATCACCTGCTCCCGACCCACTGCCGGATCTCGTCAGCCAATTGACCGAGAACGCCTGTTGTACCGGCGGGGAGCGGGTCTGGAAACCGTTGCTCGGGATACGCGAGCGTTCCGCCCAGATGGACCGGCTGGACGCAGGGCATCTCGTGCTGCTCGAGAAACTTGATCATGTTGTCCGCGCATAGGCGCACACTCGGATCGTCCGAGGGATCGCTGGCGCCGTTGACGATGACCGCTCCGAGTTTTCCTTTGAGCTGTTGTCCGTCGCGCCACAGGGGATCCGATCTGTTGAGCAAGACGACGCCCAGGGCCGGCGGCATTCCGAAGCAGGTGGGAGTAGCCATCAGAATCACGTCCGACTCTTTCATGAATGACAGAACACGATCGATCCCGTCACCGTGGTATCCGAACGTTTGATAACACTGCTCGCACCCGAGACAGTCGATACGCTCATCGGCCAGACGCACCTGTTCCACGACCTTCACCAGCCGATCTCTCTCGAGCGAGCGAAGAACCTCGCCGAGCATCCGCCCTGAGTTACTGGACGCGCGTGGGCTACAGTCTATTCCAACGATGGTCGTCGCTTTGTCCATGTGAGGATCCTCGTGCGCGGCACGAACATGATCGGAGTGTGACGCGAACAACATCTTCACCTCCGAGGCTACTGTGCACTAGCTGCATTCTCCCTCGCAACCGTCATCACGATACGAGGTGGCAAGAGCGGCGGTATCGATTGCTTCGCTGCTATAAGCAACGTCGGCATCCAGGAACCCTGGCGGCTACTGAATGGCCGAGATGAAAGGGCCTCGTCTACGAAGTTCGGCGGATGTCCGCTTCCCCAGCTCCGCCGCCCGGAAGCGGCCGGGCCATAGGAGAAACAGGGATCGCCAGCATAACAGCTTGGGGCCGAAATGGGACTGTCAGCTTCTAAGCATGAATTTTCACAAGCGGACTTTCATGCCGCAATGGAATCGACCTGACAGGGCGCAATCCAAGCCCTAGCCAGGGAACAGGAATGCCGAGGCAGGATCGAAGAAAATGCGTTGACCCGGTGCGATGGCGCTGTCCGCTTCCTCTGCATCGGAGGTTGGCCTGACGTCGATATCTTCCCCGGCCGCCGTGCGCGCCACGATGCGCCGGCGGTCGCCGAAGAAGGCGGTATCGACGATCTCGACGGCGAGTGCTGCGCTCGCTGGCCCGGGCGTCAGGCGGAAGGCTTCGGGGCGTACCATCAGGCGCACCTTTTGGCCTTGACCAAAGGATGTTGTCGTCTTTACGCCGGTCACGATCGAGCCGTCGACCAGGCGGACCGTCGACGCACCACCTGCGGTTAGCAGATGCTCGGCCGGCAAGAAATTCGAGTTGCCGATGAAGCCGGCGACAAACTCGCTCGCCGGCCGGAGGTAAAGATCCTCACCGGTGCCGATCTGTTCGATACGGCCTTCCCTGAACAGAGCGATGCGATCGGAAAGATGCAGCGCCTCCTCCTGGTCATGCGTGACATAGAGGATCGTGACGCCGGTCTCGCGGTGGATGCGGCGGATCTCGGCCTGGATCTCCTGGCGCAACTTCTTGTCGAGTGCCGACAGCGGTTCGTCCATCAAAAGGATCGGTGGGTCGTAGGCCAGCGCGCGTGCAAGCGCCACGCGCTGCTGCTGGCCGCCAGACAGCGCGCCCGGATGGCGGTCGGCGAAGTTTTCGAGGCGCACCAGCGCCAGCATGTCGGCAACCTTGCGCTTGACCTCGCCGTCGGGCCGGCGGCGCACGCGCAGCGGAAAGGCGACGTTCTCGGCGACGCTCAGATGCGGAAACAGGGTGTAACGCTGGAAAACCATGCCGATGTTGCGCTTGTGCGACGGAACCGAAAGCAGCGACATGTCCTCCAGAAGCACATCGCCAGAGCTCGGATCCTGGAAACCGGCAATGGCGTAGAGCGTCGTCGACTTGCCGGAGCCGGACGGGCCGAGGAACGTCAGGAATTCACCTTTGGGCACATCGATGGTTACGTCGTGGACGGCGACGAAGGCACCGAACGTCTTTCTTACTGCGCGTATGGACAGGAAGGGAGGGATCATCTGGACAATTTTCTGCGAAGGAGTGCGGTCACGATCATCAGGCACAAGGTCAAGCCGACAAGCAGGCTGGAGGCGGCGGCGACGACCGGGCTGAGGTCGGCGCGCAGGCTGCCCCAGATTTTCACCGGCAAGGTTTGCAAGGTCGGGCTCGCCATGAAGATCGCCACCACGACCTCGTCCCATGAGGCCAGGAAAGAGAAGATCGCCGCCGAGAAGATGCCGATCCTGATCGACGGCAAGGTGATCCTAAGCCTCGCCTGCAGCGGGCTGGCGCCGCAGACGATGGCCGCGTCCTCGATGGATTTGTCAAAACCCTCGAGCGCGGCCGTGATCGGAATTATCGCGAAAGGCAGCGCCAAGATGGTGTGGGCGATGACGAAGCCGACCGTGGTGCCGGCAAGGCCGATGCGCAGGAAGAAGGCGTAGATGGCGATGGCGAAAACGACCACTGGCAGCACCATCGGCGTCAACAGCAAGCCGCGCAGGACCTGGCGTCCGCGAAACTCACCCCTAACCAGGCTGAAGGAGGCGAACAGGCCGATGATGACGGCGAGGATAGCGGCCATGGCGGCAATTCGGGCACTGGTCAGCGCGGCATCGATCCAGGTCGGGTCGCCCAGCAACTGCTGATACCATTTCAGCGTCCACCCGGGTGGCGGAAAGGCCAGCCAGCGCGACGAGCCGAATGACAGGAGCACGATGAAGACCACCGGCAGCAGCAGGAAAGCCGCGACGGCCGCCGTGAAGCCGCCAAGCACCATGCGCAGCCATCCGAGCCGTTCATAGTCGAGCAGCATGTCAGGTCCCTCCCCCGGCGCGCCTGGCAACAACCAGGCGAAGCTGGATCGCGTATAGCGCCATGGTGACGGCAAGCAGGACAAAGGCGGCCGCACTGCCGAGCCCCCAGTTGAGCAGCGACTGCACCGTCTGGGCGATCATCTCGGCCAGCATCATGTTCGATGTGCCGCCGAGCAGGGCCGGGGTGACGAAGTAGCCAAGCGACATGACGAAGACCATCAGGCCGCCAGCAGCGACGCCGGGCAGCGACAGCGGCAAGAGGATGCGGCGGAAGGCCTCGAACGGGCTTGCGCCGCAAAGGGCTGCCGCGCGCAGCGTCATCGGGTCTATCGCCCTCAGTGTGCCGACCAGCGGCAGGATCATGAAGGGCAGCATGATGTAGACCATGCCGATGGTGACGCCGGTCAGATTGTTGATGAGCGGCAGCGGCTCGTGAATGATGTCCAGGCCCATCAGTGCCCGGTTGATCACACCGGTGCGCTGTAGCAGCACCATCCACGCATAGGTGCGGGTAAGAAGGTTCGTCCACATAGACAGGATGATGATGCCGAAGACGATCGAGCCCAGGGCGGGCGGCATGATCGCCAGCATCCAGGCGACGGGGAACGCCACCAGGATGGTGACGGCGGTGACGACCGATGCAACCAGGAAGGTGTTGAGGAACACCCGCACATAGGTGCCGCTGCCGAACAGCGCCGCGTAGTTCTGCAAGCCCGGTTCGGGATCGGTGACGCTGCGCAGCAGCAGGGCGATCACCGGCACGATGAAGAACAGCCCGACCAGGAGCAGGGCCGGCAAGGCGCTGCCACTGCCGGCCGGGAGGCCGACGATCGAGCCGCGTCTAGGAGAATTTCCTTGCATCGAGCGGTCCTGTCTCGAAACGGGGCGCGCAAGCCGCGCCCCGTGGGTCTGCAACGGCGTTACTTGGTCTGCCAGGCATACCAGCGCGTCGCGATCTCGTCGCGATGCTCGGCCCAGTAGTTCATGTCCAGATTGATCTGGCCCTCGACATGGGCATCTGGCAGGGCCTTGACGGCATCGGCCGGCATCTCCGCCTTGGCCTTGGTGTTGATGGGCGCATAGCCGCTTGCTTCGGCGAATTTCGCTTGGCCGGTCGGGCTGGTGGCGGCGGCAAGGAACTTCATCGCGCTGGCCTTGTTCTTGGTACCCTTCGGCACGACGAGCACGTCGGCGGCGGTGAGGTTCTGGTTCCAGGAGACGCCGACATCGGTGCCGTCCTGCTGAAGGGCGAAGACGCGCCCGTTCCACAATTGCCCGAAGGCGGCCTCGCCGGAGGCGATCAACTGCTGCGACTCGGCGCCGCCGCCCCACCAGACGATGTCGGACTTGATGGTGTCGAGCTTCTTGAAGGCACGGTCGAGGTCGAGCGGATAGAGCTTGTCCGCCGGCACGCCGTCGGCCAGCAGAGCGATCTCGATCACGCCCGGCGCCGACCATTTGTAGAAGGTCCGCTTGCCGGGAAACTTCTTGGTGTCGAACATGTCGGCCCAGCCGGCCGGTTCGCCCGGGACGGCGCCCTTGTTCCAGGCGAGCACGAAGGAATAGTAGAAGCTGCCGACGGCATGCTCATTGCTGAAGCGCGGGTCGAGATCGGTCTTGGGCACGACCGCATAGTCGATCGGCTCGAGCAGTCCGTCCTTGGCGGCCTTGATGGCGAAATCCATCTCCACGTCGACGACATCCCAGGTGACGTTGCCGGCGTCGACCATGGCCTTGAGCTTGCCGTAGTCGGTCGGTCCATCCTGCAAAACCTTGATGCCGGAGCTGGCCTCGAAGGGGGCGGCCCAGGACTTGGTCTGCGCCTCCTGCGTGGTGCCGCCCCAGCTGGTGAACGCCATCTCATCGGCCTTGGCGGCTGTCGCCGCGAGCAGATCGGAAGAGCACACGTCTNGTCTCTGATGGCGTCGAGACCGCCTTCGCGGCCGAGGCCCGACAGGCCGTAGCCGCCGAAGGGAACGAGCGGCGATACGGCGCGATAGGTGTTGACCCAGACAACGCCGGCATGGATGTCGCGCGCCATGCGATGCGCCTTGCCGAGATTGCTGGTGAACACGCCGGAAGCCAGGCCGAACGGCGTGTCATTGGCGAGTGCCAGCGCTTGCGCTTCGCTGTCGAAGGCAAGCACGCTGAGCACCGGTCCGAACAATTCCTCCCGCACGCAGGGCAGATCGCTGCCGCCGGCATCGATGATGGTCGGTGCGTAGTAGAAGCCGCTGCCGACTGGCCGTGTTCCACCGGTGACCAGCATGCCGCCCGCGGTGAGGCTTTCCGCGACAACCTTCTCGATCCAGTCGCGCTGCCGCAGCGTGGCGAGCGGACCCATTTCGGTCGCCGGATCCTGCGGATCGCCGATGCGAATCGCCTCGGCCTTGCGCTTCAGGCGAGCGAGGAATTCATCCTTCACCGAAAGTTCAACCAGCAGCCGCGAGCCGGCGACGCAGCTCTGGCCGGTCGCCGCGAAAATGCCGGCGACCACCGCATTGGCGGCACTGTCGAGGTCGGCGTCGGCAAAGACGACGACCGGGCTTTTGCCACCGAGTTCGAGCGTGGTGTAGGCAAGGTTTTCCGCCGTGTTCCTGACGACGGCGCGCGCCGTCGACGGACCGCCGGTGAAGGCGACGCGCGAAACCAGCGGATGGCTGGTCAGGCGCCGGCCGCAATCATGGCCAAAGCCGGTGAGGATGTTGACGACACCGGCTGGAAAGCCGGCCTCATGAACCAATTCGGCAAAGGCAAGCAGCGGCGCCGGCCCATCTTCGGAGGCCTTGAGCACGATGGTGCAGCCGGCGGCGAGCGCCGGGCCGAGCTTGACGGCCGAGAGGAAGAGCTGCGAATTCCACGGCACCACCGCGGCAACGACGCCGATCGGTTCGCGGCGTATGGTGACGTCGAGATCCGCCTTGTCAACAGGCACATGCGCGCCTTCGTGCTTGTCGGCAAGCCCGCCATAATAGCGGTAGTAATCGCCGACATAGGCGATCTGGGCGCGGGTTTCGCGGATGATCTTGCCGGTGTCGCGCGTCTCGAGTTCTGCAAGGCGCCCGGCATTGGCGGCGACGAGGTCGCCGAGCTTGACCAGCAGTTTTCCACGCGCTGTCGCAGTCATCCTTCGCCATAGGTCTGAGCGCAGCGCGCGGTGCGCCGCCTCGACGGCACGGTCGACATCGGCTTCGCTCGCCGCCGGCATCCTGGCCCAGGCCGTCCCGGCCGATGGGTCGACGCTGTCGAACGTGGCGGACGGCTCGTCGAAGCGGCCGTCGATGAAGTTCCTGAAAACAGCGTCGGTCATGGGCTCGCGATCAGAGGAAGGCCGGCATCACCCGGTCGATGAACAATTGCAGCGATTTCATCTTGCGCTGGTGCGAAAGGCCGCTGTCGATCCAGATCGAATACTGGTCGTAGCCGAGCGCCTCATAAGCCTTCAAACGGGCGATGACCTCATCAGCCTCGCCAATCACCAGGTTCTGCCTGATCTTGTCCGGCGCGTATTGCGGCATGGCCGCGATCTCATCCGCCGTCAGCGGCTCCAATATGCCTTGATGCACCGGCTTCTTGTTCTGGAACCAGGCGCCGAACTGGCAGTAGAAAGTCGACAGGTCCTGGGTGAGGCGATCGGCATCGGTCGCGTCTTCGGCGACGAAGGTGTGCATCAAAAGCATGATTTCCGGTCGTTCGATCTCGGGATGCGCGGTGCAGGCGCCGTTGAAGCGCTGCATCAGGCTGGTCACCTCGTGATCGCCGGAAGCCAGCGGCGTCACCTGGACCTTGCAGCCATTGGCGACGGCGAAATCATGCGAATTCGGGTCGCGGGCCGCCACCCAGATGGGCGGGTAGGGTTTCTGCAGCGGCTTGGGCGAGGAGGTGGTGGCCGGGAATTGCCAGAACTCGCCGGAGAGTTCGAAGTCGCCGTCCCAGAGGCCGCGGATCGCCGGTATGATCTCGCGCATGCGCTGGCCGGCCCCCCAGGCGTCGAGGCCTGGAAAGATGCGCTGATATTCATAGCTGTAGGCGCCGCGCGCGATGCCGATGTCGAGCCGGCCGCCGCTGATTACGTCGGCCATCGCGGCTTCGCCGGCAAGCTTGATCGGGTGCCAGAAGGGCGCGATCACGGTTCCGGTACCGAGGCGGATGCGGCTGGTCTTGGCGGCGAGATAGGCGATGTTGATGAAGGGGTTCGGCGAGATGGTGAATTCCATGCCGTGATGCTCGCCGATCCAGGCGGTCTCGAACCCTGCCTGCTCGGCCAGCAGGACCAGTTCTTCTAGCTCGGTCACAAGCTCGGAATGCGGCTTGGCCAGGTCCGATCGTTCCATGTGCACGAAAAGCGAGAATTTCATCGCTGGTCACCTGTATTGACGGCGGAAGCGCCGGCGCTGGCGAGCGGCCGGACCTCGCCTTCGACATTGTTACCGACATAGACACCGAATGCATCCACCGAGCATTCCCTGACATAGCGCGCGAGCATCGAGCGGATCGCCGGATCGGCGATCTTCAATCCTTCGATCGCGTCGATCTCGATCAGCCGGATGCCGCGATCGCTGGAAGCGGGCACGTCGAACGTGCCGCGATAGTAGACATGCGTACGTGAAACAGGTCCGGCATCGTCCCAGACGGCGAAAAGGAAGCCGAGCTGAGCCTCGATGGCTTTCGCCGCAAGCAGCCCTCGCAGGCTTTTGCCGTCGCTGGCCGAGCCCAATCCTCGGCCACGCGGCAGTTCAAAACCGTCCGCGGTTTCCACGAACAGGATCCGGCCGCCATTTTCGAGGATGGCGCCAACATCGGTGCCGGGTTGGGTTGCGGCGAGCGCGTCCTGGCTGAGGCCGGGTGCGACATAGGCGCCGCGGCAATAGCCGAGCGGCTGCGAGGAATTGTGCTCGAAATCGCGGACGCGCCCAATGAGGATCGAATGATCGCCGGCCTCGACCAGTCGCTCCATGTCACAGTCGAAGGACGCGACGGAGCCGTCCAGCACAGGGCTGCCGGTCCGTCCCGGCCGCCAGGCAACGGCGGCGAACTTGTCGGCCACTTTCGAGGCGAAGATGCCGGACGCTGCCTTTTGACCCTCGTTGAGAACGTTGATGGCGAAGCTCTTCGATGTCGCGAAGACGGGATGGCCAAGCGCCTTGTGTGCGATGCAGACCAGCACCAGCGGCGGATCGAGCGACACCGAGGTGAAGGAGTTGGCGGTGAAGCCGCGCGGCTCGCCTTCGGGGCCGATCGTGGTGACGATGGTGACGCCGGTGAGGAAGGAGCCAAGCGCACGGCGGAATTCGCCGCTGTCGAACCCGGTATTTGCTTCCGCAGGGCCGTCTTGTTCGGTCGCTTCGTCCTCTGTGAGGAAGTCAACGATGCAGCGCGTGGTGAGGTCCGGTGCCGCGACCGCCATCATGTGCTTCTCACCTGGCAGTACCGTGCAGCGGCCATGCGGCGCCAGGCGTGCCATCGCGGCTGACATTGCCGGTGAAGAGTTCCTGTCCTCGGAGCCGGTCATGAACAGGGCCGGCACGGCCAGCGTCGGCAGGCGATCAGCATGATCGCCGTCGGCACGACTGAACAGGAGATAGGTGCGGGCATAGCCTTCCGGGTCGACCGCGCTCAGTGCGGATGCCGTCTTCTGCGCTGCCGCTTCCAACTCGGCCGGCACCGGATCGCCGAACCAGCGGGCGATGGTCCGTGCCGTGCCGGCCGTATCGCTGCGGCCGTTGAGCGCGACCGCGCGCTGGCGAACGGCTTCGGCCAGTTCAGGTGGACGCCGGAACACGGCATTCAGGGAAACGATGCGGCGGACGCGCTCCGGTGCGCGCAGCGCGAGTTCCTGAGCAACGAGTGCACCCATCGAGTGGCCGACGACGGATACCTTGTCGAGGCCGAGATGGTCGAGGAGGCGAATGGCTTGGTCGGCATAATCGGCCAGTTCCGGATCTTGAGGTGGCAGCGGCGACTGACCATGGCCGAGCATGTCGATGGCGATCGCGTCGAAGCGGCCAACCATGCGCTCGAGCTGCGGCTGCCAGATCGCAGCGTTCATGCCGACACCATGGATGAACAGCACTGGGGTACCGACACCGGCCCGGATGAAGCCGGTGCCGTCGGGCGCCGTGCCCTGTAGAGCCCATGCAGAAGCATCAGCCATGCACGTCCCCAAGCTCCTTGAGGTCCTGATAGCGGTCGCCGATGCGGTGATGCGGGCGACCGCCGATCGAAGCGCCAAGCGCGACCACCAGTTCGTCCGGCGCCGGCGCATCGCCGATCTGGAAATGAACGGTCAGGTAATGCGAGCGCCGTCCCTCGTCATTCTTGTCCATTAGCGGGATCATGATCGGCGTGTTTGGCCCGCCGCGCAGGTTGGTGAAGGCAAGGTAGGTCTTGGCGCCGACGGCACGGCGAAAATGATTGCCGAAATGGAGTGTGTGGATCAGCGCCGACGCATGCTCGATCTCGCCCGACGTACCGCAGATGGCGGCCTTGCCATAGCCCTCGATAGCCTCGCCGGAACCGGCGACGGCAACGATCTCGCGGGTCAGGATCTCCCCCAGCACCGGCGCACAGGCTCGGATTTGGGGCGACAGATCGTCGGTGAAGCCGCGACCGGCCCAGGGATTGGTCAGCACCGCGGCGACGCCGATAAGGCGCAGCGGCCGGGGGGCGGCCTTGCCGCCTTCGATCAGCATGTTCTCGGTATAAGTCACGATCTTACGNATAAGGCGCAGCGGCCGGGGGGCGGCCTTGCCGCCTTCGATCAGCATGTTCTCGGTATAAGTCACGATCTTACGAATGGCGGGCTGCATCGATTCCTCGGTAGGTAATGCCTCGGGACGTCCGTTGTCATCTTATGGTATACCATGATATGGAGCGCCAAGTACCTTGTCAACCGGGCGTCGAATCTGTTTTGGTAGCGGCGCAGGAGGCATACATGCCAGACGACACGCTTCGCATCGACCGCAGCGCCAAGACCTTGAGGACGCTGGCGCTGGAGCGCATGCGCGAAGCGATCATGGATTTCCATTTCCAGCCTGGCGAAAGGCTCGTCGAACGGCCGCTTTGCGACCAGCTCGGCGTCAGCCGTTCCGTCGTGCGTGAGGTTCTGCGGCAGCTGGAGGCAGAGGGGCTCGTGCAGATGATCCCTGGGCATGGGCCGGCCGTCGCCAGGCCGGACCTCGGCCGTACCGACGAGATCTACGAGCTTCGGGCTCTGCTTGAAGGCATCGCGGCCCGAGCCTGTGCCCTGTCGGCCACCGGCGAGCAGTTGGCAAGGCTCGAAGGGGCGCTGGCGGATTTGTTCGATGCGTGGGCGTCGGCGACGCCGCCTGCGGTGATGCGGGCGACGACCAAATTCTACGAGGCGCTGTTCGAGGCCGCCGACAAGCGTGTCGCCTGGGAAATCGTCTCCGGGCTGAATGTCCGCATCAACCAGCTTCGTTCGATGACCATCGTCTCGACCAACCGGCGCGAAGCGGCGATCACCGAGATGAATGAGATCATGGATGCGATAAGGGCGCGCAAGCCCGATGAAGCGGAAGCGGCGGNCGGCGATCACCGAGATGAATGAGATCATGGATGCGATAAGGGCGCGCAAGCCCGATGAAGCGGAAGCGGCGGCACGGCGACATGTCGAATCGGCGTGGCAGATCGCTCGAGATAAACTTCGCCTGGTCTAGGTCCGCGTGAGCCTAGCCTATCCAACCCTTCGAAGCGCCTTGCAGAAAATGTCTGCTTCCCGGCAACGAAAATGCAACTTTACGACTGAGATGACCCGCAAAGCGGTCCGGCAGCTTCGGAGCCGTATCCGGACGGTCTGCTTCTAGGAAGCGCTCGTCGGTAAGCTGCCGTTCGAGTTCACGGTCATCGANCCGTCGCGTGGAGTCATTCATCGCGCCAGTATGGGTGGGAACAGCTGAATTGGCGCGAGCCAACCAGACGGCGTTTGGTCTCAGATATCGGTCCTCGGACGGGCAGATCATTCGCGGTCATGTTGGGTACGAAACTGTAACCCTGATCGACAAGCTGCAGTTTCAGCTCCGCCAGGTGGCGCCTGAATCC
>NZ_AYXE01000038.1:0-13532 GCF_000502235.1 Mesorhizobium sp. L103C119B0
CAGATTGCCGGCGAGGAAATCGAGCGGGATTTCGTTGCGCCGGGTCTTGTCGAACAGATAGCGGCTGCCGCGCACCCAGGTCCACATCGCCAGAACGATGGTGAAGGCCACCGCAAGCGACGCCCAGCCGCCCTCGAACACCTTGACGATGTTGGAGGCAAAGAAGCCGATGTCGATGAACGCGAACACCGCCGTCATCGCCACCGCCACCCACAGGCGCCATTTCCAAATGCGCGTCATGACGACGAACAGCAGCACCGTCGTCACCAGCATGTTGCCGGTCACCGAGATGCCATAGGCGGAGGCCAGCTTGCTCGATTCGCCGAAACCGACGACCAGCAACATCACTGCCAACGCCAGCATAACGTTGACGCGCGGCATGTAGATCTGGCCCGACTGCCGTTCCGACGTGTGCAGGATTTCGAGGCGCGGCAGCATATTGAGCTGCACCGCCTNACCCAGGTCCACATCGCCAGAACGATGGTGAAGGCCACCGCAAGCGACGCCCAGCCGCCCTCGAACACCTTCACGATGTTGGAGGCGAAGAAGCCGATGTCGATGAAGCCGAACAGCGCCGTCATGGCGACCGCCACCCACAGCCGCCATTTCCAGATGCGGGTCATGACGACGAACAGCAGCACCGTCGTCACCAACATGTTGCCGGTCACCGAGATGCCATAGGCGGAGGCGAGCTTGCTCGATTCGCCGAAACCGACGACCAGCAACATCACCGCCAACGCCAGCAAAACATTGACGCGCGGCATGTAGATCTGGCCCGACTGCCGTTCCGACGTGTGCAGGATTTCGAGCCGCGGCAGCATATTGAGCTGCACCGCCTGCCGGGTCAGCGAGAAGGCGCCGGAGATCACCGCCTGGCTGGCGATAACCGTCGCGGCAGTGGCCAGCACCACCATCGGGATCAGCGTCCAGCCTTCGTTCATCTCGAAGAATGGGTGGCCGACGTGACCGTTCTTCGCCANGCACCACCATCGGGATCAGCGTCCAGCCTTCGTTCATCTCGAAGAATGGGTGGCCGACGTGACCGTTCTTCGCCAGCACGAAAGCGCCCTGCCCAGCATAGTTGAGCAGCAGGCAGGGAAACACGATCCACAGCCAGGCGACCACGATGGGCCTGCATCCGAAATGGCCGAGATCGGCATAGAGTGCTTCGGCGCCGGTGACGGCGAGGAAGATGGCGCCGATGGTCACGAAAGCGACGTCGGGCGAATTGATCAGGAAGGCGACGATGTAGTGCGGGCTCACCGCCCACAGGATTTCTGGATCGGCGATGATGTGGTTGNAATTGATCAGGAAGGCGACGATGTAGTGCGGGCTCACCGCCCACAGGATTTCTGGATCGGCGATGATGTGGTTGAGACCGGAAAGGCCAATTGCCAGGAACCATACGGCGGTCACCGGGCCGAACACCAATCCCACCCCGCCGGTGCCAAAGCGCTGCACCGCGAACACCATGGCCAGGATGACCAGTGTCAGCGGCACCACATAGGGCTGGAAGGTCGGCGTGACGACGTTCATACCCTCGACCGCCGACAGCACCGAAATCGCGGGCGTGATGACCGCGTCGCCGAAAAACAGCGAGGCGCCGACGATGCCGATGCCCAGGATCACCGCCGACCGCTTGGGGAAACTGCCGCGCGCTAGCGCCATCAGCGACAGCACGCCGCCCTCGCCGCCGTTATCGGCGCGCAGCACGAACATGATGTACTTGATGGTGACGATGATAGTCAGCGACCAGATGATCAGCGACAGCACGCCGAGGATATCGCCGCGCTCGGCGACATTGCCGCCCGACGACGCCACCAGCGCCTCACGGAACGCGTAGATCGGGCTGGTGCCAATATCGCCATAGACAACGCCGAGCGCGCCTAGCATCAGCACCTTGGTGCTGTCCTGTTCGATTTCGGGATGGCTCGATTGTTCGACGGGTTCTGCCTCGCTACCAGCATTGGTAAGGGCCATGGACGACACTCCGATAAGGGGCGGCCCTCTACCTTTGCTGCACTGCAATATCAAGTGCCGCGACGTAATGGCTCCGTATGCGGACCGCATTTGTCGCCGCACCGGCGGATTGTCTCATACGAAACCACGATCCCGCTCCCAGGCCATTTCCTCGACGAGACACAGGCTCAAGGGGACCTGAAGGAGGGCCAGACCGGATGGGCGATGATCTGCGGCAGGAAACGATGGCGCTGCTTGTAGCTGACGGCATATCTTTCTCCTTTGTGTGTCTGCCAGACGAGCGGGCGGGCACGGAAGTGGTCGCGCTCTCCTGCCAGACATACTCGTCCAACCTGATGAAAACCTGACTTGTACACCCAGCCCAAACAGGCGCGAGGGGTCGGTCTATTACCAAAGGCTCTGAGGGCTGATTCTCTAGGGTTCCCGCCCAGAATGATCCGTGACCCTTGTTGTGTACCGCCGCGGGTTGATCGGAGGCTCCAACTCCTGAGAAGGTGAAACCATGACAAGCAAGGCGACCAACAAGTTCTCTCCCGAGGTCCGGACCCCCCGCGGTGCGGCTGGTTCTGGATCACGAACGCGAGCATACGTCGCGGTGGGCGGCGGTTTCATCGATCGCCGCCAAGATCGGCTGCAAGAAAGCCGAGCGTGACGGCGGCGTGCGCGCCGGAGTTCCCACGGATGCTGCGACGAAACTGAAGGCTCTGGAACGCGAGAGCCGCGAGCTTCGCAGGCCAACGAGAGCAAGGCTTCCGCGTATTTTGCCCAGGCGAAGCTCGTTGACCGCCGGTTCAGGCCACGATCGCGTTCATCGACGATCACCGCAAGGCGCATGGGGTTGAGCCGATCTGCAAGGTGCTGCCGATCGCCCCGTCGACCTACCACGACCATGTCGCCAAGCGCGTCGACCCCTGCCGGCTGTCGGCTCGGGCAAGATGGGATACAGCCTCGAAGGATGAGGTCCGACGGTTTGAGGCGAACTTCCGCGTCTACGGCGTTCGCAAGGTCTGGCGGCGGTTGCGTCGCGAGGGCTTCGAGGTCGCCCGCTGCACGGTTGCCCGCTTGATGAAGGCCATGGGCCTCGAAGGCATCGTCCGCGGCAAGCCGATCCGCACTACGGTGAGCGACAAGGCCGCACCTTGCCCTCTCGACCACGTCAACCGCCAGTTCCATGCTCCGGCGCCGAACATGCTGCGGGTCTCCGACTTCACCTGCGTCGCGACCTGGACGGGCTTCGTCTATGTCGCGTTTGTCGACACCTATGCCCGTCGGATCGTCGGCTGGCGGGTGAGCCGGACGGCGCATGCAGCCTTCGTTCTCGATGCCCTGGAACAGGCTCTCCATGATCGGCGGCCCGCGCGGGGAGGCGGGCTCATCCATCACAGCGATAGAGGCAGCCAAGGCGGATTCAACCGGATCGTCGCAACACCGGCATCATACTGACCCCCAAGGAGCTGGTCGAGGAGTTCGGCAGGTGTTTTCCAGCCGAGCGTTTTGCGCGGTCTTGTGTTGATAGCATGGGCAACTGCGTCCAGTTCCCGGGCTGTGTGCCGACTGAGATCCGTGCCCTTTGGAAAGTACTGTCTCAGCAAGCCGTTGGTGTTTTCGTTGGAGTCTCGTTGCCACGGGCTTGGGGATCGCAGAAGTAAATCTCGAGCCCGGTGTCGATGCGCAGGTCGGCTGCTGCGCCATTTCCGCTCCATGGTCCCAAGTCAGCGACTGACGCAGTTGCTCGGGAAGTTTGCCCATGGATCGGGCTATGGCTCTGCGGACTGCTTCAGCGCCGTGGCCGGCAAGTGGTGGACCGTTCTTGATGCGCAGGCTCTGCTGATAGCCATGCATGCGCGGCAGGTGAAGCACGCATTGTGAAGCGTGAACTTCGTTCCACGAGCGTACCGATCGCCTAGCTTCCGAGGCCAAGGATGAGGTCGCCTTCCCAATGTCCGGGGACAGCCCGATCGGCAATTTCGGCCGGACGGTCGCTTATGATAACGGCGTCTCCAATGAAGGACTTGTTGCGAACTCGGGCCCGTTCGCGCGGTACGCGCAACGCTCGGCCTGAACGCAGACATGCGGTAAGTCCTCGGCGCAATGCTCCGCGTCCTTGAATGTACAAGGACTGATAGATCGTCTCGTGGCTGATCCGCATGGTTTGATCCTCTGGGTAATCGATCTGAAGCCGATTTAGCGATCTGCTCGGGGCTCCAGGCTGCCGACCACCTCCGGCTCTGTCGTTTTTTCCATACCCACCTTGGGGCCCTCGAATGAGGCGCCATTGGGATTGGTGACTTTGCCGGCCAAGCGCTCCTCAACATTCACGCAGAGCCGGATTGACCGCCAGCTTGCCAGGAGGCCGCCGGGACTCACGATCGGCGTGCCATTGGGCGGCACTGGCCGGTAATCCAGATTGCCGCTGCGCGTCGCGGCATTGCGCCTGACCTCCCGCGAGATTGTGCTCGGCGGCCGACCTAGCTTACGAGCAACGGCCCGGATGCCGATTCCCTTGGCAAGCTCAAGCGCAATATCCTCGCGCTCCCGAAAGAAAGATATCGCCCCGAAGGCGGCTTCGCCCACGGCGCCAAATGCGTTGGCGGCATCCCTCCTGCACTCCGAACCAGCGCGGACCAAGAGGCGTTGATATACAGGCATCCAGTGCGGCCTCCTCGCTCGAACGTCCCAAGGCAATAGCTTGCCAGAACCGGAAGCGATTCTCACGCTGCCAGGCAGGCGGACGCCCGGGCGAATCTAGCTTCTTTCGAGTGCACCGATCTAAGCGCGTTGGTGAACCGTCATTGCAACCTCCAACCCTTGGTGTTGCGACGACCGGTTGAATCCGCCCAACACGTCAGCATTCAATACACCGAGCGCTTGGCGGAGGCCGGCGTCGAACCCGCAGTGGGCAGTGTCGGCGACTCTTTCGATAATGCTCTCGCCGAAACGATCAACGGTCTTTACAAGGCCGAGGTGATCCATCGACGCGGACCCTGGCGCTCATTTGAGGCCGTCGAGTTCGCCACGCTCGAATGGGTCGACTGCTTCAACAATCGCCGGCTGCTGGAGCCCATCGGCAACATCCCGCCGGCCGAAGCCGAGGAACGCTACTATGCCATGTTGGATGGACCAGCCATAGCCGCGTGACTCAAACGAAACGGCCTCCGGAATGCCCGGGGCAGTTCACATCGCATTTGATGCCAGCTTCATCGTATTTTCTTCGGCTTGGACGGGCACTTGGCAGACCCACAGAGCTGGGAACCCTTTGCCATACTACAACTGTAACATCATATCGGTTTAGCAGGTCAAGCTTCGGTGGTAACCTCATTGGGTAGAATAACTACTTTGGAGGCGAGCAATGGATCGCGATAACAAACGGGCACGTGCAGCTGCAAGATCATCTCAAGGCGGGGGGAGCAGTAGCCTCCGTGACGTTCCAGAGGGGCCATTGAGCGATGTTGCAGAACGGCTGGTAACCGCTAACCCGCGCGATACAGCGCGAAATCTTGGGGGCTTCAAAGGCCTCGGGACGCACGAGCGAACAGCCGTTCGGGGCACTCAACCCGGGCCAGAAACTGACCTCGCGAGATTTGAAAGGCGGACCAATCGGCTTGGACGATCAGCCATCAATCTGGCCGCGACATTAACAGCCGAATTGGGGTACAGCACGGATGACATAGCATTGCAGAAAGTCGGAGCGGCCAGTAATCTAGGCGATTACCTAACGCCAGGGCTGCAAGATGCTATTGTTAATCGCATTGGCAACATGGATCCGCCGTCGCAAGCTCTCGGAGCTTATTACGTTGCGCCACACTTCAGTAAGTTTACTGACGAAAACAAATCTCGCATTCTTGATCAGGCCATTGGATTGGCTTCTTCTGATCCGGATGGCAATGTCAGGATGATGGCATCCAATGCTATTCTCAACATGTATCAACAGTTAGACGCAAATCAACAGGCCCAAGCTCACTCAGTTTTTCCCGGCATGCAAGACATCTTGCCGCACATGCCGCCGCCGCAGCATGCAGCAGAGGAACGGAGTGCGAATCTGGACGGCCACATAGCAGGTATTGAGGCTGCAGTCCGTGATACAGTAGGCCCGCAAACCTCCTATGAACAGCTGCAGCGGGGTGCTCAAGTCGGGCGGTCCATAAGCCAAGCCTACAATCACGCCCGAGAGGACCTAATGGAGGCCACCCGAAGCAGAGATCGCTCCGGCCGTTGATGTCTCGGCCATGGTACAGTGACGCTTTCTCTCCCGAATTCCGTCTACGGCCTTGCCGTTTCCAATTCGCTGGCCGTTGACGTACAAAAACCACGTCTGCCGGGTGATGCGCTGCAAGCATCGCACCACCCACTGCGGCATCGATCTGTCGAGCGGCGACATCGCGCGACGCCGGTTCGGTCTCTGAAGCACGCGCAGCATTAGCTACGGCTAATCCGGCAATGGAACAATGCTTTCAACAAAAACGACGCCCCCCAACATAGCCATTAGCATCGCGTGCTCACTCGCCGTGGGCTTCTGTGCGGCAAGTCTTTACGCAACCTTCCGCCACGGCGGCAGCGGCGAGGCTCTGATGGCGTTTGATGTCCGTGCCTTTTGGTTTGAGACGCCCTTCTATTTGGGTTTCGCAACCCCCGTTTTCTATCGGGGCGCGGCTATCGTGCTCTCGACGTCCGCGGTCGTCTTGCTGATTCAGCAGATCGTATTGCGCCGCAAGCTCGAACACCACGGGACGGCTCGTTGGGCTCGAGTGGATGAAATGCGACGCACGGGATATCTGCGACGATACCGTGGCGTGACAGGGCCGGTGTTTGGGAAGACAAGTGGCCCTTTCTGGCCTGGCTACTACCTGACCAATGGCGAGCAGCCTCACAGCCTCATCGTTGCACCGACCCGCGCTGGCAAGGGCGTCGGCATAGTCATTCCAACGCTACTTACGTTCAAAGGCTCGGTGATAGCTCTGGACGTCAAGGGGGAGCTCTTTGAGCTCACCTCGAGGGCGCGCAAAGCCGCAGGTGACGACGTGTTTAAATTCGCGCCGCTGGATTCGGAGCGGCGCACAAACTGCTACAATCCGCTGTTGGATCTTATAGCGCTGCCTCCACAGCAGCAATTCACCGAGGCCCGCCGCTTGGCCGCAAACCTGATTACGGCCAAGGGGGAGGGCGCGGAAGGTTTCGTCAGCGGCGCGCGAGATATCTTTGTCGCGGGAATCCTTGCCTGCATCGAGCGGGGCACGCCAACAATCGGCGCCGTCTACGACCTCTTCGCCCAGCCGGGGGAGAAGTTTAAGCTCTTCGCGCGACTCGCTATGGAGACTCAGAACAAAGAGGCACAACGCATCTTCGACGACATGGCGGGGAACGATACGAAAATCCTAACCTCCTACACTTCCGTGCTCGGCGATGGCGGGCTCAACCTGTGGGCGGATCCCGCTGTAAAGGCGGCCACAAGTCGCTCGGACTTTTCGGTCTATGATCTTCGCCGTCGCAGAACGTGCATCTATCTTTGCGTTGGTCCGAACGACCTTGAGGTGATCGCGCCTTTGATACGCTTGTTTTTTCAGCAAATCGTTTCAATTCTGCAGCGGTCGCTGGCCCGCCGGGATGAAAAGCACGAGGTTCTCTTCCTGCTCGACGAGTTCAAGCACTTGGGTAAGCTGGAGGCGATCGAGACCGCAATCACGACTATCGCGGGCTACAAGGGGCGTTTCATGCTCATCATCCAAAGCCTTTCGGCACTGACGGGGGCTTATGGAGAGGCTGGCAAGCAGAATTTTCTCAGCAATACCGGACTGCAAGTGTTCATGGCCACGGCTGATGACGAAACTCCGAACTACATTTCCAAGGCCATCGGTGAATACACGTTTGAAGCCAAATCGATTTCCCACAGCCAGGCGCGAACGTTCGACTGGACCATTCAGAATTCACATCAAGGTGCACCGCTATTGCGTCCCGAACAGGTTCGGCTGCTCGATGACGACTACGAGATTGTTCTCATCAAAGGTCTGCCACCATTAAAATTGAGGAAGGTGCGATNTTCGGCTGCTCGATGACGACTACGAGATTGTTCTCATCAAAGGTCTGCCACCATTAAAATTGAGGAAGGTGCGATATTTTCGGATCGCATTCTGAAACGCATCTTTGAAAGCCAGACAGGCGCCCTCCCGGAGCCGGCGCCCTTGACGGGAGCAGAGGAGGCGCTCTCCGCAGAATCTCAACTCGATGACCCGCTGTGTGAATTGGCGCAGGACTTTGACGATACAGTTTGATGTGAGGCTAGTATGAACCCGCGAAATAGTAATCCATCCCGTGTAACAGCTTTGTCGCAGGTGCAGGACGCCGGCTTGGAAGACGGGCAAGCGGTCCAGGCCCGGCGAGTGGACTTTGAGCAGCACGTGTCCGAGGCGCTCCGGCCGCTGTTCGATGGTCGAGCTGACGAGCCGCCTACCGGTCCAGATGAGCTTCTGCGACTGGAAAAGGGGTTTCGCGAGGTGCTTCAGCGAGGGCAGGATCATCAAGCCGCCTCGTCTTTTTTCAGCGATCCAAGGATGCCCGCTGGACGGGATGACCCCAAGGGAAGCGTGTCGGACGCTTTCGCAGCAGCCGGCTCTAGGCACGCCGGAGTTGAGGCCGCCGCCCCGCCAGTGTTAGCTGCCAGCCAACAGCAGATCCGGCCCTCGCCAGTTGCGTTTGACCGACCGGTATCATCCTCGGCTGCTGCAGGCGTGCGCTTGTATGCCCCTTCGATGATCTCTCGGAAGACCAGTTCCGAAAACTGCGATCAGTTGCCCGCCTTGTGCTGCCGCCTCGCCGTCGAGGTCGAAACGCCCGCGAATCAATGGAAGGTCAGCGGGCCATGGGGGCAGAGTGCAACGGCGTCTACACCGCCTATTTGAGGGGAGAGGTACACTTGGCTTTCCTGTTCCAGCAGCATCCGGCCGCACACCGACGCGATGGGGAGCTAGAATTCAAATCGGACCTTCGCAAGGCACGCACCGCGGATCAAACGCCGTTCGTTTGGGAAAAATGGCTCAGTACCGACAAAGCTTCTGTAATGGCCCTAGTGGCCTCGGTCGCGCTCTTGGTCGCGATACAGTGGCAAGACCCCCAGATCAACGAGGCGGTCCTAAGCGAACTGCGGACGATTCAGATCAACTACGCATTGCTCCAGCGAGACGTCGCCCGCGCAGACATGGTATTGGACTTCCGTTCCGTTGCTTCTACCGGGCAAGCATTAAAAAGGAACCTTCAAAACTACCAACGCCTTGTTGAGATCTCGCCCAATGAGAGCTCCGGGGTGCACTCCAGGTTGGTTGCACAGCTCAAAAATTCCCTCGAAAACACAGAAGCTGCCATCTCGGCCTCGGCCGCGCAAAATGAGCTTCTGCAAAGCTCTCTGGTACGCTTTGCTCGCTCGGCTAATCGCCTTCGGGGGGGAGTGTCGAACAGGCCTGAATTTTCCAATCTGATCCTTCAATTTTCGGCCAGACCGGGATTCAGCCTCGCATTACAAATCGATCAGTCTCTCCGCCGACTTCCTCCTAGCCAGGACCAAGTCACGGAGGATGTTGCCCGCGAGGGCCGCGCTATCCTGTCCTCAATGTTGAGGTTGGACCGCGCTGTCAATCGGATCCCATCCTTCGACACGTTCGCCAAGGCTGCCGAATTGGAGCGAGAACATCTGAAAGCCTACAGCTTCGCCAGCGCGCAAGCGCAGCGTACACGACTTTTCTTTGGCTTGGTGTCCATATGCCTCTGCTTGTTTGCGACCATTCGAGCCTCCACGCTGCATGTGCGGACGAACCGGTTGGAAAGGCGGTTAGAGCTTGAAGCGGCGATGAGTGAGATCGAAGCTTGTTTCATCGACAGTCAAGCAACGAAGGCTTCGCGGCGCTTCTCCACCGAAGCAGCGCTTAGACTCATTCAATGCGTTTTCGATGCGGATCAATGCGCGCTTGCTCTGGTGGATCCGAGTATCAGCAGGAATACCGAGTACTTTGTCGCGAACAAGCGCATGCGCGTCTGGAACGCCACGCTAATCCATGAAGTCGTCTCACTTGTACACCCGGAACAGCCAGTGTTTCGCGTCGTTCCGGCGTCGGAAGTGGTTCGGACTGCCGTAGGCACTACCGGTGTTTGTCAAATTGTTGGTTGCCGGGCCTCCGATCAGCAGGCTGCGGTTTGTATCCTTGTTTTTGAAGGAGATCGCTCACCACCCTCCACAGACGACCTCCTGGTTCTAGCGAGCGCTACTGTGCGTTTAGGCAACCATCTTGAAATGCAACGTGTACACACGGAACGTAACCTTTTTGAGAGTCGATGGGAGCATGCGGAAAGGCTGACGGCTGTCGGCACAATCGCAAGCGGCGTTACACATGAATTCAATAATGTTCTAGGAGCAATAGTCGGCTACGCAGAGATGGCTAAAGGTCTTGTGCGTCGCCCCTCGAGAATTCGGGGCCACATCGGCCAAATTATCTTGGCCAGCAACCGAGCCAAACTGATTATTGATCAAATTTTGTCACTAAGCCGAAATCGGAAGCGCGTGACGATGCCTTTCGACGTCTCGGAGAGTTTAATGGATCTCGCGCCATTGCTGCGGGTTACACTTCGTGCGGATGTTCAGTTGAATTTCAAGATCAACGAGTGGCAAACGGTGATCGAGGGCAGCCCGACCGAGATACAGCAGATCCTTATGAATCTATGCAAGAACGCATCGGAGGCTCTCTTGAATGAGGGCCGTGTCGAGATTAGCGTTTCTCGCGCTCACGTCTGTCAAACGAAGCCCGTGGCTAAGGGCACCTTGAAACCGGGAGATTACGTTCTCCTCTCCATCAGCGACGATGGCCAAGGAATCGCAAGTTCGGTGCTTCCGCATATCTTTGAGCCCTTTTTTACCACGCGCTCTCGCGTCGGCGGGACCGGACTGGGTCTTGCTGCAGTGGACCGCCATGTGAGCGCGCTCGCAGGATGCCTTGACGTCACCTCGGCTGTTGGCCGAGGTACACGCTTCGATCTCTACTTACCGGCCTGCGCTGAGGAGCAGGTCAGAGCTGATAGCGCTTTCGGCCCATGCGATGGATCACTTGGCAACGGAGAAATCATTGCAGTCGTTGACCCCGATCCAGCAGCGTTGGAGATCTACAAGGATAAGATCGCCGCGCTGGGTTATAAGCCGGTCGGCTTCGCGACCTTCGAGAGTCTTTGCGACTGGATCGAGAGCGGGAAGGCAGCCGACCTCCTAATTTTCGATAAAGCGACTTTCCTCGGGCCAGGACAGCCCGAAGCCGTACGTACCACCCTGATGACGGTGCCCATCATCGTCGTTGGTGGAAGCGACCCAATGCCGATCACATCTGGTAATCAGACCTTCGTCCTTTGGCTAGCCAAACCGGTCTCGTCCAGGACGATGGAGCATGCAATTCGTAGGATGATAATGGCATGATGCCGCCGACGCGCTCAGGATACCGAGCTGTCGAGGCAGTCGGAGGCGGAGCCGGCTGGGATCCAGCAAATACAAGAGCGTCGGACGATCTCTGCGCACCCGGCTCATGGCGAGTTCCCCTCGAACACTGTCGTCGGCTTCCGCTCAAGGAAGGCTCCCCGACCACGGCAAACCTGCCGCCGTGCTCGTGACCGTCAAGGACAAGTCGCCGCGCGATGGGGTCTGCGGGCCTCCATACTTGAAGTCACTGCGCGCTGGCGGCGACAGGCGACGGGCAATATAAGGTCGGGACGAGGAGATGGTCGCCAATCGGTCACGCAAGATGGTTGACGAGATGACTCGAGAGCAAAGCTTGACAATCATCGCCCCATTCACGCCAGACTTCTCCTGTGCGTTCATCATCGGCCACGGCTCCTCGCTGCCCCGACAAGGCTATCGCCGCCCGGCCGGGCAAGCGATATCCCAGGTTCCGACGTGTTCCTTTCATGCTTGATGGACCTAGGCCCCGGCAGGCATGTGGCTGGGTTCTCGGTCGCGGATCTGTGAGGCAAGCACGGGGTAAGCGACGGCTCGACCCACCATTGGGAAGGCCGGCTTCGGCACGGAGGTGCGGCCTCGGCGTTGAGAGGCATCGGATCGGGTGTAGCAGGACTTTCGAACTAACTGCCGACAACACACTGGATAGGCCGTTCTCGTCGTTCGGTCCAGTTCACCAACGCCTATGTCGACATTTTACGGCGCTTCACTACTAACCGGGCACCGCACGATGGCAGCTCGTTCTCTCCGGCAAAAGGTACTCCCTGTGTTAGCTTCCGTGTTGTGTGCTTGCCCTCAACTGCGGGATACGTAAGGCCATCCCTAAAAGCATCGAATGCGGCAGCAACAGCGCGAATCCCAAGCGATGCTCCGCCGTACGCGGACAAGACCGTTTTCGAAGTCCACTAGTCCGTCCTTGGCCAGCATCGCCAAACGCTCATCTGAACCGCGAAGACGGATCGGATCAGATCCGTGGGCGACACAGATTGCCGGCACGTCAGCCTCGAAATCGCACATTAATCGCTCGATGATTGCNCGGATCAGATCCGTGGGCGACACAGATTGCCGGCACGTCAGCCTCGAAATCGCACATTAATCGCTCGATGATTGCGGCTCGCACGCGGTCGTCGTCTGTGAGGCGATGGCCCTTCGATGTCGCCAGTCGGCCAACTGCGATGTGCTGGATGTAGATATCCCGTGTAACTTCGTTTTGAACGTACCCCTGGCCGATGCGGCCGATAGCCGACGCGCCGAAACCGATCAGGGTTCTGCAGGTATCCGCCGAGTAGCCCAACNGTCCGGCAAAGCGAAATGGTCGAGCCCGATCTGTCGGTAGCCGGCGGCAATCAGCGTCACGGCGACAGCCGCATGCTGTTCAGCGCGGGCAGCGCTGGCAAGCCGGTCGGGGCGCATGGCGACCGCTGCCCTCGCCGTCTCGACCCACGACACCACCGTTTGACGCGGCAGGCGTCCCACGGTGATAACAAACCAGTCAGCTCCGCCTGGGAAATTTTGCCAGCTTGCCGGATCCGACGAGATAATGCAGCGCTGGGACGGACTTTGCTCGCCAGCTAGCGACCGTGGTGATCTCTGCCAAAAGGACGAGGCCATGAACGCGATCGGCGCTAACGGTGGGCGTTTGTATAAGCCTTGGGGTGGGAACTGGGCCTTCTATGCTGGCGCCACATACAAGCTCAACGAGACAACTTCGTTCTACCTTCGGCTCTCCCGGTGACCAGCTCTCAGTAGCGTCGCGGCAAACGTTGCCTATGGGCTTCTTTTCGATTTCACAGCTACGGCGACTCCAAACTCAGCAGTCGGCAAGATGGAAGCTTCCAACGGGAACTGCCCAATGCGAACAAGAAGAGCAGTGTCGGCAGTAATCCTGCGCTTCGAACGCTCATCCTAACGCCGTGAAGCGTTGAGCTCCGAGGTTGGGCAGACCAAGCCCGCAACACGCTCCAAGAGAACGGCGCATAGAAGCCATACGAGATTGCAGCCTAGCTGTTTAGTCCCAAGGTTTGATGGGTTGGATCGAGCCTGAATCGTTCGGGCTCTTTTGTCCAGATTTTGC
>NZ_AYXE01000039.1:0-25056 GCF_000502235.1 Mesorhizobium sp. L103C119B0
AATCAGGTGACGTGAACAATCACCAGCCTGCCATGACCGCCCCCTCTCAGCGAATTTGCAGAACTCTCAGCACACTACCCGCACCACCGGCCGCCCGTTTATGGATGGGGCCTGGCGTCCCCGGTCGGGCCCCGGGTGCGGAGGCGACCGCGGGCGTGTGGGGGAGCGCACCTTCTGCGACGCTGGAAAGCAGGTCGACGCCTTACCGAACCCCGCGTTCAATGCCTTGGAACAGCCAGCGCCAGCGTTACGCTGCCGTCGTGACATTCATGGCTTGGGGAGACGGCGATTTTCCCCTGCGGATGAGGCGTATTGACTTCGGCCAAGTGTGGATGCTTCGCCGACGAGCCGAAAGGCAACTGGCGCATACGATCGGATGGAGAACGGGCTGTCGCTACGCGACTTCTTCTGAGCCCAACGCGAGCATGCCCTGCCCCGAATGAAGTAAGTGACGGGGGCCATGCAGCTTCTGCGTCATTCAAACGGCTGTAGCGCCTCGGCCGCCGCAGCGCCGTTCCAGCCGGCTCATGCTGTCCACGGTGACGCGGCGGTTGTTCTCGATCCGAATCACGCCGTCCATTCTCAGGCTGGTCAGCTGACGGCTCACGGTCTCGTTTGTGATTCCAAGGAAATCAGAAATGTCGGCACGCGTCATCGGCAGCTCGAAGCACGTCGAGCTAGCCGTCGGGTCAACATTGGAGTCGATGTTCCGGGCAATCATGAGGAGAAAGCTCGCCACCTTCTCTGGTGCGGTCTTGCGCCCCAGAGTCACCATCCATTCGCGTGCCTCGTCAAGTTCGTTCAGCGCCTGCTTGAGCAGGCGATGCACAAATTCAGGTGACTGCTTCATCATCCGTTCGATGGCCGCTCTGGGAAACGAGCATAGCGAGACAGCTGTTGCCGCTTCCGCATTAATCGCACTTTTCATCTTGAAGGGCCGACCCAGAAAATCCGGGGCGAACTGCAGGCCGACAATCTGTTGGCGTCCATCTGACAGGCTCTTCGTGAGCTTCACCACGCCTGAAAGCACGTTCGAATAACAGTCGACCGCCTCGGCGTCGCCGATCAGTTCGACCCCCGGCTCGATATTGTGCCGCGACGACGTCTTGGCGAGCTGAGCCAAATGGTCTGGCTCTAGCGCGCCACAGACACCGCGGCGCCGTGCCTCGCAAGACAGGCAAAGAACGGGGATGCCGGAACTGTGAATATCCTGCCGTAATGTCATTCGATCGCTCTACCGCTCCGTGCGGGCAGGATAGCATCCACGGTAGAAAAATCCTTGCGGCAGTTTGTCCGTGCTGAAGGTTGATCGAAATCAGGGCTTAGGCTCATCCAAGCATCCACAGTTCGGGCGAGGCAAACACGGTGGACCACGACATGCGACAAAAGCTAGTTGCCAGATTTGGCGAGAACGTCCCGCGCTACACGAGCTACCCGACCGCGCCGCATTTCAATGCAAGCGTTGACGCTACCGTTTGTCGTGGCTGGCTACAGGGGCTCGACGAGGGCGACGAAATCTCGCTCTATCTGCACATCCCATACTGCGACAAGCTTTGCTGGTTCTGTGCCTGCCATACCAAGCAGACACGCCATTACGAANACCGTCGCCGGTCTTGTTGCAGGCAAAGGTCGTGTGCGTGCCGTCCATTTCGGCGGTGGTTCGCCGACGATGCTCAAGCCCGAAGATACGGTGGCGCTGGGAACCGCCCTGCGCAACAGCTTCGGCTTTCTTCCCGGCGCCAAGATCAGCGTTGAAATCGAACCCAACGATATGGACGATGCCCGCCTCGATGCGCTTGCCGAAATCGGCATGACCCGTGCGAGCCTCGGCGTTCAGGATTTCGATCCGAAGGTGCAAAAGGCGATCAACCGCGAGCAGAGCTTCCTGCAGACCAAGACGGTCGTCGACGGCGTTCGTTCGCGCGGCGTCGAATCCGTCAATCTGGACCTGCTCTATGGTCTGCCGCACCAGACCAGGGAAAGCGTCGCTTCTACGGTCACGCAGGCACTGACCCTGGAACCGGATCGGATCGCACTGTTTGGCTACGCGCATGTACCGTGGTTCAAGAAACATCAGACGATGATCGACGAGGCCTGGTTGCCGGGTCCNGCGGAGCGCTTTGCCCAGTCGCAACTGGCTGCACAGGCGATTGTAGACAATGGATACGAGGCAATCGGGCTCGACCATTTCGCCAAACCAGGCGATGCGCTGGCGATTGCGGCACACACCGGGACTTTGCACCGGAACTTTCAGGGCTACACGGACGATTGCTGCGAAATCTTGATCGGGCTCGGCCCGTCATCCATTAGCCAGTTTCGGCAAGGCTATGCGCAGAACATGCCTTCAACCAGCGAATATAGACGCATGGTTGATGACGGTGGACTGGCCGCTGTTCGGGGTATCGCACTTTCCAACGACGACCGCGTTCGCGGCTGGATCATCGAACGTTTGATGTGCGACTTCGCCTTCTCGGCCATCGATCTGGTGGAACGCTTCGGCGAGGCCGGCCAGAGGCTCCTCCTTCAGTCAAGTTCCATGGCCCTCCACGATCCGGTTCGATTGCTTGAACTTGATGGCGACAGATTCGTTGTGCCGGCTGAAAGTCGCCCTTTCGTCCGAAGCATCGCGGCCAGGTTCGACAAATATTTCGAAGCTGGAACGGCCAGGCACTCGGCGGCAGTCTGAGCACTCAGAGGAACGGTCATGCCTCTCAGTCGATCATGGACCGCGGTACGTTTGTTGATCGGCGACCGTCTATCGAGACAAGATTCTGAGCGGACCAGACGCGTCTTGGCGCAGCGACGATATCGTCCGCTCGAGCCCTGCCTGTCGGATCATGGTTGTCGGCGACAGCTCCCTTCGACCTGAACCACCCGTTCACCCGAATTCTGCCGGCGCAGTTCCAGTGGAAAGGGCCTGGGCTAGACGGCTCTCTTGTTACCCCAGAGCACAACGTGCAGCTGCGGCAGCACGCGGGCCTCGAACCATCTGTCGCGGGTCACGCTGTCAACCAGCCACTCCATGCGCTTCAATATTCCGTCAAGGTCGACAGGCGCGTCATCATTTGTGGGGTGTGGCGGCGTGTGATTGCCGGGCTGCAGATAGATCGGAAGTTGCGGAAATTGCGCAGCGGCGTCTTTCGCGTAGGTGTAGTCCCTTTCGTCGAAAACAATGAGCTTGAGCACGACTTGGGGCTTGCCTTGTGCCGCCTGGAGGCACGCCTCGACAGCGGCCCAATCTGTCGTCATTCGGCTTGACGGCGGCTTTGGGCTGAGGATCAGCACGTCAAGCTGCGCAAACCAGTCCCTGGCAAGAGACCCTTGGGTTTCCAGCGCAAAACGGTAACCGTCACCATGGCCCCGGTCGATGAGCGCGCCGAGCGGCTGGATGGCCGGATTGCCGCCTGATAGCGACACCATCAGCGGGCGGCCACCGGAAAGGGCAAGCACATTTTTCCACACCGCCCCAACGGACATCATCTCCCATTCATGCCGGAATTGATTGTCCACAGCATGGAGGCTGTCGCACCAGGAACAGCGATAGTCACACCCGCCGGTTCTGACGAAGATCGTCGGCAAACCTATGAGCACGCCCTCGCCCTGGATCGTCGGCCCGAAAATCTCGCTAACGCGGATTGCGGGATGAGTATTCGTCATGGCCGGTATTCCGCCCAGGTTTTCGGCGTTTCGCTCACCCGCACGGCCGCGGTTTCGCTCAGACGTGCCTTGCACCAGTCGTAGAAATGTCTGGCCAGATATTCCGCCGTGACTTGCTCGTGTCCCAGCACGTCGTTGAGATGCCGGTGGTCGAAGCTCTCGTCGATGTAGCGTTTGAATGGCGCCAAGTCGTGGTAGTCGCGCACGAAGCCGTGATCGTCCAGTCCATCCGCTGAAAGCTCCACTTCGACGATGTAGTTATGTCCGTGCAGGCGCGCGCATTGGTGATCGGGTGGCAATGAGGTGAGCTGATGCGAGGCTGAGAAGTGGAATTCCTTGGTGATGCGGAACATTACGCGGTGGTCCTTCGCAGCGCTCCGAGCCAGAAGTCGGAGTCCTCATACTCGGTTGGGTCCGGGTGCCCAGCGATGTGAAACGCCTCACGCCGCTCGACGCAGGTCCCGCACCTCCCGCAATGACGCTCGGCGCCCTTATAACAGGACCAGGTCTGCGCAAACGGCGTGCCGTATGTGGCTCCATCCGTAACAATGTCCGCCTTCGTCAGGTTCACATAGGGTGCATAAAGGCGAATCTGCGCGTAGCCGTCGAGCGCGTGGTCCTGCATCATCTGGAAAGCGTCGATGAAGGCCGGACGGCAATCGGGATAGACAACGTGATCCCCACCATGCACGGCCGTCGCCACTGCGTCAGCGTCTTGCGCTGCGGCGAGGCCGAAGGCAATGGCCAACATGATGGCGTTCCGGTTGGGCACCACCGTTATCTTCATCGTGTCTTCGGCATAGTGCCCGTCGGGCACGTCCACATTGTCGGTCAGCGCGGAGCCGGAAAGGTCGCCGCCGATCTCGTGGATATCGATGATTCGCTGCGGGACACTCAGGCGCTCCGCGCAAAGGGTGGCGAAGCCCAATTCCTTCCTATGCCGTTGGCCGTAATCGAACGATAGCAGGCCGGTCAGCTGGTGCTCCGCTGCCACCTTGTGGGCAAGAGTAACGGAATCCAATCCGCCGGAGCAGACGACGAGAGTCTTCATCGTTGGGTCCTTGTTTTAACCGGGTAGGCTGCGACCGGAGATTTCTCTGCGCTCCAGTACTTCAGGAAAACCATTTTGTGAAGTGAACGGAGACCAATTCGTGCGCTTGCGTGCGATGCGCAAAAAGCCATCGCGGTGAGCTGCAAGGACACGGACTGGCGAGACGTCACCCTTCAGCGGAATGCTCAAAGTCGAACGCTTCTCGGGGACAAAGTTCTCGACGAGCAGAGCCTGTCGGTCCCGAGCGCCGAGCGACGCCATTGCAACGGTTTCGGAGTACAAAGCCGAGATGGGCTTGCCGCAAACAGCTCACTTACCAGGGATGTTCAGCGATGCCGAAATCCAGATATCGGGGTGGATTATGAGATCAATTGTCGCGACAGCTTTGGCTGGCCTGCTCCTCGCGCTTCGTAGATGCAGCGCATTCCACGTCAGGATCATTTTGATGAGCACGCCCTCAATGGATAACCGGCGAACCCTGAATAACCGGTCGTGAGCCGACATCTGTGAACAAGCGGTGTGGTCGATTGCAATCACCCATGTCTTGCGCACAGGTACCTTATGGCAGTGGATGAACTGAACTTGATGGTTTTACAGATGGCAGTCGAAAGCGTCCGCTCGCTCTCGTTGAGCTTCGCTGAAAAAGCCGCCGAGATAGCCACCAGGAGCCGCGGCAGCCTGCTTTTCAACGTGCGGATCGACGGTGACGCGCAGGTCCAGCGGGTCGCAGCCATCCGATATCACGGCGGCCAATTCGGCGTGCTGGCGTTAGACGGACACGGCCTAGTTACCCACTATTGCATCGTTAACGGTATGTTCTCACATTACATTGCGGCCTTGGAGAGCTGGCACAGGATGCCCCTGTCGATGCAGGCCAAGATGGATGCCAACGGCAATGCCCGTCTCTTCGTAGAGGCGTTGCGGGATGCCGGACATATGCTGGGCACCTAGCATTTGGCCAGAGTGCATCTCTGAATTTGCAAGTGCATCACTGCGATGGCGCCGGCATGATCGTCATGCTCGAAAAGGGCTGCGGCGGCCGCGGCAAAGCGGTCGCCGCGATGATGGTGTCAACGGCGTTGCATCGATGCCAGCGTTTAGAACAGAGGTCTCCTCCTGGCATCGAGCGTATGCAAGGAGCTACGCAAGCGCAAATGTATCAAGTATTTTGAAGGGACGACCCCTCATGCATACTTAGCTGCGATGCTCGGGCGGCATAAGCCTCGTTGCCATCTAGCCGCCTTGATGCACGGCGATAAGCTTTTGACGGCCTGAAGCGACGCTGTGGTCGCCGTTGCGGTGCTTTTCCACGCGCCTCGTCAGGCGCCGGGATTGCTCCGGCGTGATGGCAGGCGGGGGACGAAGCGGATATCGCCACCGTGGGCGCCGACCTCGACCCGCGCGATGATGCGCTCGACGCGGCTCCAACTAGCGGCGCCGTCAACGAACTTCTTGAACCTGCGGACCTTGCCTGTCTTGGCCGACGCTTCGAAGCGCGCGGTCGTGCTGGCCTCCAGATCCGCGACATGCTTGTGCAGGGTCGTGGTGGGCGCGAGGCCAAAGATGAAGTCGACGTCGTTGGCGCGGCACCAGTCGATGACCTGCGGGTTGCAATAAGGGCTATCGCCGCGGAGCAGGATTCGAATGTTCGGCCAGTTGATCTGGATCGCCCGCACCAGACGGCGCAGGTGGGGGCGGATCTCAGCCCCACTCGGCCGCTTGGCCGGTCGCAGGATCGCGCTGACGAACCGTCCCGCACCATCGAACACGACGATCGGCTGGAAGCCGTACTCGTATGGTGGGCATTGAACAGGCGAAGCTGTTGGCCTCCGTGCACAGCGTCGAAGGTGTCGTCAATGTCGAGTACGATCCGCTTCGGCACTTGCCGGAACGAGGCGCAATAGAGATCGACCATCGCCCGNCGATCATGTCCGCCAGGCTGTGGACGACCTGGTCCGGGCAGCGCGGATCGTCGATGCAACGCGCCAGACGCTCGGCCACCCGCAACCGCTTTTCCACCTCGGCCTAGGCCAGAACGCCGCTGTGGACGACAGCATGCCGCCGTCGAAACGGGCGACGACGGACTTGCCGCCGACTAAAAACCGCTCAGCGGCAGCGCAAGATCGTTCATGGTAGGTGTGGTCTCCGGGAAATTTCGGATCGGCTTAAGCAACCAAATCCTACGTCATTTCAACGGGCTTGCGCCACATCCACCAACCCACATGAATTTTTCAGGCTGGCAGAGAGGGTGCTTGCGGTGCACTCACTGACACGAGATCGCAGATGGAGGCGCGTGACCACCAGAACTGGCGACACCCAAGGTGGTCCGCTGGACCCGCAGGAGGAACCACAAGGTGTCAGCGGGCAGAGCGCAAGCGAGTCCCTACTTCGATCTTTCTAGAAGCGCGCCGGCAGCCTGGGCGGGGGGCTTGGGGGTCAGACTGCCGGCGCACGCCACTCACGAAGAGCGGCCCCTTTTCCTGGTTCGAACGCCCATAGTCAACCCGGAAACGTCAGGATGCCCGCCATGTTACTTTCAGAGCGGCGCGACTTCGCCATGGTGGACGATTCAGCCTAGGAGTAGCCACTCTCGTAGGCCGAGTTGATGCTCAAGCCAGCATCGCCTTGCCGAACTAGGAAGAGTTCGCCGTTAGTCCTTCGTCGCGAGCCGATGCCGTCGTGCACGTTTCGTAGCACTCCGGGCGGCTATATCGCTTTGTTGTTCGGCGAGCTGCGCCAGAAGGCATCGCATCAATCGAATCAAGCGTCGACATCAGCCGCAAGCTTCACATCACAACAGCTAGTCCACCCATTGCAGATCATCCGACTGTTCAGGCGGCGTCCGAAATGTCCAACTCCGACTCAAGAATTCCCACAGGTATGGAAAGCGATTTCGCTATCCGATCCCGATAGCCCTTGCTGTACCTCAGACCTCGCTCGATGTTTTGGATTTCCTCAGCGGCCAGCCCGCACGCGACGGCCAGGTCGTCGATCGAATATCCAAGGTGCTCGCGATAAGCGCGGACGATGTGGGTTCCCTGGGACATAGCGGTCAAGACTGGTTCGGGAATGCGCGAATCCTTCATAAACATCTCCAAGAACTGGGAGCTCCCTCAGAGATTCCTCCCGAGGCGCACACTTAGCAAATAAAAAATGGTCGTCCATTCGGCCGAACCGGCCTCATGCATGGGATGGGCCGCTGAATTGGCCGGGCCGGAATATGGCGGCTCACCTGCTTCTGATCAAATATCAAGACTGCCCGTGCTGAGAGCCTGGTCGGCGTAGCGCATGCGACCTGCTATCCTTCGTGGACCATTCTCGCCGATGGCTTTCTTGAACAGCAACTCGAACTTTCGGCAGGACACTGCTTCCTTCGGCCAATCTCCACCGGCGAGGCAGCGAAAGACCCGCTCGTAACCGTTACCGAGTTTCGCAATTGCAGCAAACAATGGTCATCTGGTTTCATCCGGGCTTCGGATCCAGACAAGGGGTACCGCTTTCCTGGAGGCGCATCGCCACCTGTACAGGTTCACAATCATTCGACGGTGACCGATTTTGCGAGATTGCGCGGCTGGTCTACATCCGTCCCCATGAAGAGCGCCGTGTGGTAGGCTAGAAGCTGTATCGGGAGCGAGAAGATCATTGGCGCGATAATCTCGTCGACAACCGGCAGCACGAGCGTGTGCATGGTTTCGAGTTTCGATACGGCTGCCCCTTTTTCATCGGTGATGAGGATAATCCGCCCTCCACGGGCAGCCACTTCCTGCATGTTGGAAACGGTCTTGTCGAAAAGACGGTCATGGGGCGCGATGACGATCACCGGCATGTTCTCGTCTATCAAGGCGATCGGCCCGTGCTTCAATTCACCCGCTGCATAGCCCTCGGCATGGATGTAGGAAATCTCCTTGAGCTTCAGCGCACCTTCCATCGCTAGCGGGAAACTGGTGCCACGGCCGAGATACAGGACGTCACGACACTTTGACAGTTCGCGCGACAAGAACTCGATTTCCGGCTGGATGCACTCGAGTACGTGGCCCATCACGCGCGGCAATTCGGCGAGGCTCCTGACGAGCGCCTGCAGCTCGTGTTCGGGGACGGTCCCGCGGGCTCTGGCCGCGCCGATGGCGAGTGCTGCTAGAACGGCAAGCTGGCAGGTAAAAGCCTTGGTAGAGGCGACGCCGATCTCCGGTCCGGCAAGGATCGGGAAAACCGTATCGGCCTCCCGAGCGATGGTCGATTCGCAGGCATTGACGATAGCGCCAATTTTCAGCCCACGCTCCTTGCAGTACCTCAATGACGCAAGCGTATCGGCGGTTTCGCCGGACTGCGAGATGAAAAGAGCCGCCGACTGCGGCGGCAACGGGATCTCGCGGTAACGGAATTCGGACGCAACGTCGATTTCAACCGTCAGGCGCGCATAGCGCTCGAACCAGTATTTTCCGATCAGTCCGGCGAAATAGGCGGTCCCGCAGGCAGAGATCGCCAAGCTCGGGACCTTGGCGAAATCAATGCCAGGAACCATGTCGCGACTGTCTATGATGTTAATGTAATGACGGAGAGCATGGGCGATGACCTCGGGCTGCTCGTAAATCTCCTTCTCCATGAAGTGGCGATGGTTGCCCTTGTTGGCCAGATCGGCCGCGGCCGTGGAGATATGGCGCGGACGCTCGACGGGACGGCCGTCGACATCGAAGATATGGGCGCCCGAATTGCCGACAACGGCCCAGTCGCCGTCGATGAGATAGGTAATTTCATTGGTGAAGGGAGCAAGGGCGATCGCGTCGGAGCCCAGGAACATCTCGCCGTCGCCGTGACCGATCGCGAGCGGTGGTCCGTTGCGCGCCGCCGTGATGGTCGACGGTTCATCTTCGAAGAGGATGGCAAGCGCATAAGCGCCCTTGACGCGTTTCAGCATGGCACGCGTGGCCTCTTGCGGCCTCATGCCCTCTCGGCGGTATCTTGCCAAGAGATGCCCAACGACCTCGGTGTCGGTGTCGGTCTGGAACTCGGCGCCATCCGCCGCCAATTCGTCCTTCAGCTCGGTGAAATTCTCGATGATGCCGTTATGGACTACGGCGACACCGTCGCTAAAGTGCGGGTGCGCATTGCGTTCGGTCGAGGCCCCGTGGGTTGCCCAACGCGTGTGGCCGATGCCGACGTTGCCGCTCAGCGGCTCTTCCTTCAGTCGCGTCTGGAGATTGACGAGCTTGCCCTCGGCGCGCCGGCGGTGCAAGGCACCCTCGATGATCGTCGCAACGCCGGCGGAATCATAGCCGCGATATTCCAAACCCTTCAACGCGCCGATCAACCGATCCGACACCGGCTGTTGCCCAACGATGCCAACAATCCCGCACATGTTCGTCTCCGCATCTTTGCGGGCAGCACCAGCCCACGCGAGACGGATACCCGTCCGGCCGCTTTAAGTGGCGGCCTTGTAGTAGAATTCCATAATATTGGTAAAATTGATTGTTGTGATAACTACCATCCACCCGATGGATAGGTCGGCCGCTGTGGAGCCACGACCCAAACTTCTATTCGCGCCTGACGCTCTTATGAGGATCGCAAACTCACACCCGCGGCAGGATCACGGCCTCGGAAAGGCCAGGAGGCCTTAGACGGTGGACGGACGACGGGCCTGCGACCCCTTGTCAGGCAGTCGGCATCTAGGAGCATGGTGCCGCCGACTTGGGCATCGGCGATGGTCTGTCTTGGCGACAGCCTGAGTTCGCTTCAGGACCGTCGTCGTCTCGCGCGGCTGCCGGTGTCAGTTGACGATAACAAATGTCCGCCGGGGGCGAGCGCCTCGCGCACGGCACGTGCCAGCCGCGGTCGGTCCGGGACGCCGTCGAGGCGTTGGCCGTGAAGACTCGACGGGGCGTGACACCAGAGTAGCGAGTTCGTAGCGCGTAGCCGGCGACGAATTCGCAATTGGTCGCGCCGGCGCCGGTCAGCCGGCGCTGCGCGGCCTCCAGTTGGTCGGCGTAGTGCGACGACATGGCGGGCGATCGTGGCGATCGGCACAGCCGCCCCGCAACAGAGGTCGACCACCTCCATGCCCGGCTTCAGCCCGGTTGTCGCAAGCGCCATCTTCGCTGCGGTCGCGCTTGTCATGCTGCTCTTTCCTGGCCTTTGCAAGAACACGAACCTCGGCTTCGGTCGGAATGGCAATGTGGCGAAGGGCGACCCGATCTGCGTCAAGCTCATCGCCAAGGAAGAGGCGAATGATGGGCAGCCCCACTACCGCCTGATCACCACCGGCGGCCGCCGATGTTCCCAGCATTCGCGTTCCAAGGTCGGTATGTCGTGCTCCTCGCTGGCATAGCCGAGGCAGAAATAGCCGATCAGCGTCCATTCGGGCGGCGTGTCGAGAATTTCGGCCATCTCGGTCGCATCGAGGATCGACACCCAGCCCATGCCGATGCCCTCCGCCCGCGCCGCCACCCACAGTGTGTGCACTGCCATGACGGCCGAATAGTCGATGGTCGCCGCCATGGTCATGCGACCGAGCCCATGGCCTTGCCGGGTCGTGCGGTCGGCGAAGACCGCGAACTGACAGGGCGCCTCGTCGAGCCCGGCAAGCTTCAGCCGGGCATAGAGTGCGGCGCGCTCTCCCGAAAAGCGCGTGAGCGCCTCGGCATTGCAGCGCTCGAAGCAGTCTCTCACGGCAGTGCGCCGCTTGAGGCTGTCGACGACTACGAAGCGCCAGGGCTGGCTGAGGCCAACGGAGGGCGCAGTGCTGGCGAGCTCGAGCAGGCGTTCCAGCGTACCCTCCGGCAGAGCCGTCGGCTCGAAGCGCCGCACATCCCTGCGCCAGCGCAGCAGCGTGATCAGCCCGGAGCGAAAATCGTCGGTGAAATCTGGAGGTGACGGCATGGCGGTCTCGTTAGGTATGTATTGGACACTAGGGAGTACAGTGTGGACAGCCTACTGCCCATTGCCAAGCTGGCTTGTTGCGTCCGACAATCGCGTCATGCGGCCCCAACCGCAAACGATAGAAAAATGTTTCCTGTGGGCGGCGCTATTACGATGCAATCGACCAAGCCCGTTTCGATCAGCTCGCACGGCGTGAATCGCGTACCAGGCCGTTGATAGATGCGCCATTGACACTCAGGCGCACCCGTATCGCTCACCAGGCCTCGGAATGCGGAGAACGTCGGCCTGGAACGCGGAGACTGCGACAGGCGTCTCAGCTTGCATATACTCGTCCTGCCGCACCGCCTGCAACTCAGTTTGCTTCCGACCACGTCGGCCTCGACGTCCCCGAAGATTCCCCAGGTCATTCGGCCGATACCATCGTCTGACATCATAGCGCCGCAGCGGACAGCACCAGCTGCCCAGTTTCATTTGGGGCATCGCTGAGCTTCCAGTCGCCACCGCAATTTCGTCTTCCACCAGCGTCAGGCCTGACCCAAATTGCAGCTCATCCCTCTCACAGTCAATTCGCGCTTGAATTATCTGTTCTACTTTCGTTCACTGTTCGGACGACACATTAGAAAGAGCTGGAATGGAATCTATCATCAGCCCCTCGATAGCCGCCAAAGGTGGCCGCTGTTCAAGCCCGCCGAAAAGATTGGATGCCGTTCACAAGGAGAGAGCATCAGTGGGACCATGCCGGCACCATGGATGGGCTGGTGCCGTCATGAAGTTGGAGGGCGACTTGCCTCCTCTAGCCGTTTTCGCAACCTATTCCGTCGCCGTCTCGGTCAAGATCATAGATATCGGTGCCTACGACAGAGACCGGCCCGTGTACGTATGCGGGACCATTGCCCTTTCCGGAGGAACAGTCGACATCGCTGGCGATTGGAACACAGGCGCCTGTGTAGTTAGGGTCGCAGGATTCTTGGCCATGAGCGCTGCTGATGAAGGACGCCAGACCCAGAGCGACCGCGCCTAGACGATGAAACCGCATCAAACACCCGCCAGCTAACACCCAAGAAATCTTAGCGGGCGTTTTAGCTCCATGCAATATTAGCGCTGGCTTGGGCGCCTATATATCACCACCAAGCTCCAAAGAGATAAGTTATTGCCCCACTGCAATGATCAAGATCGCGTTGAGGGCGCACGATGGCGGGCTACTTGATTTCGGTTTGGCAGATGCGTGGCCAAAGACCGACGCGTGCTGCCAGGCATATGCATCTTCGGCGGGGTTTGACTTTTGATATTGCTAGGCAGGAAGGTCGCTAGCCGTACAGACCAGCTTATTACCGAGGTCGAGAATCCTAGTACCGATCGCTGGTAGTGCATCCACAGCAGTCTGATTTGACAGCCGTCGTCGAGCCGGAGTTCGCATCGCCCTCTGCGGTGAGGCCTCCGTAAGCGTCTGCGACGACCGACAGAGTCGACAAGCACGCGCTTCGTTCAGCGCCCCGAGGTGATCATGGCTGAAAGCGGCCCTACAAGGGCGGCCGATAGTAGCCTTCAAGGCCTACAAGAGGCAAACGCTGTGGAATCGTGTGCAGGGCGAGGTCGGCGGCCCGGTCCCGAAGGAGCATAAGAAGAACAAGGCCGAATGGCTGAAGCCGGGACTGGTCCGCCGGTCACGAGGTCGGAGGGCGAAGAGAAGCTGCGCCTCGCGAGGCTACGGATTTCTGGGAGGATAACCAAAGAGCGCGGCCAGTCTTAGGTATATTGTACGATTGTTACCCAAGCGGCGGCCGCATGGACTCTCATCATCTTGGAACTACATTGCCAGAATGGCACAGCTCTTTGAATCCGCCCCAATGAGCGCTTCATTTCAGATGATCGTGGACCACTATGAGACAGCGGTTTCACTCCAGGAGCGCATTGTAACTCGCGCTCGACAAGTCGGCTTGGCGACCAAAAGCGATGACGAATTTCTGGAGCATCTGAATGCCGCGTTAGAGCGGGTGCGCCAAAGCTTGGCTCGGGCCGATTAACGTAATTGATTAAAAAATGGGACAACCGCGGTCGGCAGGCATACAGTGTGCCATCGACGGCAACTCTAAGGGCGTCCGTCGGCTGTGAGCGATCAACATGCTTCCGCCCCAATAGGGAGAGGGAGCTATGACAGACTCCAGTTCACGAACTCACACTGCCGCGCAATGCGACACCCGCCAAAATTCCATCTATCGCAATTCGCTGCTGCTTCGAATGTGCTCGGCAGATTTGGCCTTGCTGCAACCTCATTTGGAAAGCGTCTCCCTTGGACTGAAGACGCATCTCGAAGTGGCGGGGTCTCCAATCAGAACCGTGTACTTCTTCGAGAGCGGTCTCGGGTCAGTGGTGGGCGAACTGCGGCCTGGTATTGAAGCTGAGATCGGAATCATAGGTTGTGAGGGTATGACCGGCTCAGCGCTTATTATGGGCGATGACCGGTCAACGCACGATTGTTACGTCCAATTAGAGGCCCGAGCCTTTGTTATCGATGCGGGCCTCTTCACCAAGGCGCTTTTGACAAGCCCAACCCTGCGAAGTTTTCTGCTCCGCTACGTTCACTACTTTCACCTCCAGGCAAGCTTCACCGCGCTCAGCAATGCCCGGATGAACATAGTCGNTGCTCCGCTACGTTCACTACTTTCACCTCCAGGCAAGCTTCACCGCGCTCAGCAATGCCCGGATGAACATAGTCGACAGGCTCTCAAGATGGCTGGTGATGTGTGATGATCGCGTCGACGGGAACAGCTTTGCGATTACGCACGAGTTCTTATCAGTTATGCTCGGTGTCAGGCGGCCCGGCGTCACCATAGCGCTGCAAACCTTGGAGGGCCAAGGTCTGATANATCAGTTATGCTCGGTGTCAGGCGGCCCGGCGTCACCATAGCGCTGCAAACCTTGGAGGGCCAAGGTCTGATACGCTCAATGCGAGGAGAGGTAGTCATTCTTGATCGCGCGCGTCTAATTGCGCTGGCAGATGGGTCATATGGCAGGGCTGAAGCCGAATACGCTCGGCTAGTCGGCAAACTGCATTGATCGCAGGCGCCGCGGCGTCCGTAGCGCCGCGACGGTGATCGCCAACGAATGTGCTCGAACAGGAGATGGTCGATCTCCTGCATTGGAGTCACGTAAGCCGCCTAGACAGAGCCTTCACCGCCGACGTTGCCGAGCATCGGGATCCACGACGAAGCTGTCATGCCGGCACCGCTGCATGCGCCGCGCGAGGAACAAACCGCCCCTCGCCTTCGTTCAGGATCCCGAAGCACGATACGGCTGTGCACCACCTTCCGGCCACTCAAAGGAGACCCGAGACGACTCGGTCCGTAAAGGAGGTTTTCGAAGAGCATCTGAGGCTTCGCGCGGCAGGCGATATCGAGGAGGATCTCTTGGGCGCACTGCCATCTAACCTCGATTAAACAGGCACTGATGCGCTGGCTGGAGCAATGGCGAGACTCATTGCACCAGCCAAGTTCAGGGCATATGCAGACAACCGCTTTTGGCCCGGAACAGATCGATTGGCGGCATAGCCTTATCTTCCCTCACAACGGGAAGGCTGTTTCGGGACTTTTCGAAATCAGCGGATCACAGGCTCGCCATGGAAGCGGCGGCGCGATGGAGGAGAAACGCCGAAGCCAACTTCCATCATCAGCCGTGGCCTGTGCGACGGCACGGTGCCCATATGGAACCCGAACGGATCCTCGACGAAACCGAAACCGGCCTTGCCGGTCAGCGTGACCGGACTCTGCTTGCCGTAGACGTCCAGAATCTCTTGCGCTGGATGGCCGACGACAAGCGTAAATTGGTGCTTGAGGGCGCGGCGATCATGGCTGCCGCGAACATAGATATGCGGGCCGGTCCCCTCGTCGACGGGCACCAGATAGAAAAAGAACTTCAGCATCCGCCAGTCGTCCAGGTCGAAGTGGTATTTGCCGAGCGAAGCCAGGTTCTTGTCCGCGTCCGACGCCTGGCCGGTCGGGAAGCTCCACCAGACGCGCGTCGTGATCAGCGTCGCCTGGCCGCCGAGATAGTGCGCCGCGATATCCATGAGCAGCGGATCGTTTTGGATGGCAACGGCCGACTTACAGCCCAGAATGCGCTCGAAATAATGGCCGCTGAGCAACGGACGGCCAAATCGCGCCTCAGCCTCCGCATGCTCCGCCGGCATGAACTCGAGTCGGCGATCGAAATTGCCGAAACAAGGTGTGCACCTGGCGAATGCGGCTACATCTTCAGCCACCATTGCAGGCAGGACAAGGCCGGGAAAAAGCCCATCCATCCGCAGCGCGTCGACAACGTCGTGGCAATTGACACCGGCAAACATCGTGTCCTGGGCTCTTTGCGGCCTTCGGACCGGCTTTGCACCACGCCAGTGCATTCTCCGTGCCGGCATGGTGCGCGCCAACATGAACATGGGCAGCCACGCCGGGTTCTCGCGAATATCCGACAGGTAGGTCGGAATGCGTACGGCTATGCGACGCAGCATGCTGCCGTTTCGCGCGATTGTCTCAAGGCTTGCTGCGCCGGCTTTGTCGGAGTTCATAACGGTCATCGGGGTCCTCAGGTCATGAATGCACTTATCGACGAAGTTGGGTCCCGGTGTTTCGCCGAAACCCGATTCGCCGCGGAAGAACTAGGCGCTTGCCACGTTTTGTGCAACGCACCATTGCAGTGAGAAAATGGAGGTTGCGCGTTCGTATAAGACAATCGCAACCACTCCAATTACCTCAGGAACTGTCTGTAGCCGCCGCCCATCAGGTAGCGGCCGCGTTGGATGGCGCGACGTACCTGATCGCGAAGATGGCCGCCTGGATGACGCCAATCTTCTTCGACACGGCGTCTCCCGAACAAGGCAATGGCGACCTCCTGATGAGATGCTCCCGCCAGCGAGCCATCCAAAGCCTGCAGTACAATACGCAGACGCGCTCCGCGGTGTTCCGGCGGAAAGCAAGCAGCTGACACGCGGCGGCAATCATTGATGTCGTTCAGGAACTGAAGGGCAGCGACATGGAACTTGAGGTGCTGCGGCTGAAGGATCGCGTCGACATATAGCCGCAACGGGCGGAGTACGGAGGCACCGGAAACGGCGATCTGCAGACTCCGGCAGTTCTCCCTCAGCAGCACGTGCTGCATGCCCGCAGCTGTCAGCAGGATGTCCTTGCAGCATGAGAGCGAAGAAAGGTGAAGCGGTTCAAAATCGTGGTCGAGCCCCAGCGGCTCCGCGGCCGCTCGTAGAATACAGGCGCAATCGCGCGGATCCCAAAAGACCCTCGCCGATGTAGCGTCCGACTGTGGCGCGTCCGCGAAAAAGGAGGCTCCATTGTCTTAGGAAAGCTGATTCTGTCGTCAACTCGATTATCTTCATGTCGGCCTGGGTTCCGACAAAGCAGGCGGACGGTGCCATTTTGGCGTGGTCGCGCTGGAATTGTGGATTGCGCCGAAGAAACTCCCAGGCCCAGCCAGTGCGTGGCAATCGTCTGGCGTAGTGGTAAGCGTCCTGGCGACGCCAGTCCGGCCAGCATACAAGGCCGACCGTCGCTTCCTTGGACAAACCAGCATCCTTCATGGCACAGGTGTCCACAATGGCGCTATGCTGACGGGCCTAGAACCGGTTGCCACAGTACCGGTCCGCTCAGACGTCCCCTGCTGCGGATGCGCAAAAGGCTCGCGTGGGAAATCTCGAGAAACCCAGCCACCGCCTCCGTTTTGCCGACGCACTTGGGTTCTCCGATGCGCGACAATGGCCACGTAGCAAGGCGGAGGATCCGCTCCATGCGCGTGTCCGTCACCGTTACGATCCGGGTCAGATCCTTGGCCAAGCCGAACTCGATCATGCCCGCGAAGAGCTCGTAGGTCGCCTGAGCCAGCCCGCCCGCTGCCTTGGGCGCCGACGGAGGAAGATCGAGCGCGAAACGACTGCTCTCCCATATGTCGGTGGTCGAGGGCACGACGTCAGCACCCAGCAGCACCGGGAAGGTGTCGCGCAACATTGTGGGTCCGGTGCTGGGCAAAAGACGCACGCAACCGCGAATTCGCCAGTCGGATCCTTTGAGGAGCAGATAGACAGGCTTGAGAGCATCAAACGGATCGGATTCCATCTGGTCTTCGGTATCAACTTCCCAATCGAGCCTTTCCTTGAACACCCGAAACCTGAGCCCGTGCATCTCTTTGAGCTCGCCTGCAAAATCACTGTAAAAGTCTGGTGCTATCAGTTGCATCATGGTCGCCTCCATGTGGGATGTGTTCCCGCCATCGAAGGGCAAAGCTGACAGCGATGCAGCCTGTAGAGGTTTACAGGTATCGTGGCTGAGAATCAGGATCTCGTCAGGCCGGAGGCAGCCATTCGTGCAACGGCTTGGTTGATCGTTCGAACGCCAAACTTTGCCTTGGCGTTTTCCAGATGAAAGGTCACGGTGCGCTTTGAGACGCCGAGAAGCTGGCTAGTATCCCAAGCCGACTTGCCGCGCGCCGCCCATTTCAGGCACTCGAACTCCCGCGGGGTGAGCGTTACACCATCCACCACGCGATGATCGGCGAGCCTTCGCCGGACATGGATATGAAAGTTGATGGCCACCAGCTGCAATGCTTTTTCGTAACGTGCCAGTGACCGCAACAGAGGCGGACGGGACTCGTCGGAAGCAAAGGTCAGGGCAGCAAACCGGCCGAGATGATCATGCATGGACATCGTCAGGCCGCCGCAGATGCCAAACTCAGCCGCACTCTCTAGAATTTGTTGCTGCGAATTCGGCAGACCGTGCCGAGCGCGATCCACACCCCAATCGAATGTATCCCAGCCTTGCAGCCCGCGCAGGATGACCGGTGACCTGCCACTGAACTGTCATCCAGCGGCGATTAGAGCCTCGGCCGTTTCTGTTACGCCGTAGGGCGCGGGTNCCTGCTGCCTGGGGAAATAGATGGCGCCGGTCAAAAGCGAGGCCGCGGTGCCGTTGAAGGTGCTCTGCGCCGCAGTCCCGGTCCTGTCGCCGTAGAACAGCACGCCGGAATAGGCTCCGGAGGTAGGCGCGCTCAGCGTCACCTTGGCGTTGCCGTTCATGCTGACGGTGTTGCTGCCTGCCATGAAGATGGTTACTCCGCTGCCCGCGACGACCGCGTTGGCGTTGACCTTCATACCGCCCTGCACGACGTAGACGCCGGGCTGCAGGGTGACGTTGCCACTGAGGCTCATGCCGCTACAGTAGGTGCCAGGCTGGAGTGTTTGCGACGTCTTGTTGCCGTTGACACTCTTGCAAGGGTTGCCGGCTGTCGGCGTCCCCAAGCCGGAGAAAGGATCGGCTGCCGGCAAGGCTCGGGTGATGTTGGACTTGCAGACCGTGGTCGCTGGATTGTTCAGCACCATGCCGCCGACCGTGATCAGGCAGTCGGNTCATTGATCAGCGCCACCGCCCTTGCCTGTTCGGCAACGGGCGCCTGGTTGAAAATCGCCGTGAAGTAGCGATCGAGGTTTTGCTTGACGATGACCTCCACTGCCTTCTTCGCGGTGTTCGGGCCGGACAATGGCGGCGTGTTGACCTGGATCGTGCCCGGCGTGGCAAAATTGTTCGAGGTCGCGGACTGCGTGGCGGCGGCGATGATGGTCGGGTTATCGGAACCCGCGACTTTCTCGAGCGCACCGGCATAGGCCGCGGCATCGGCAACGGCCTGCAGCTTGAGGCTGCTGTAGTACCAGAAGGACGTCTCGATACCGAGGCCGGCGCCGCCGACCACGACCGGCAAGGTGAAGGCAACGACGACGGCAACGTTACCGTTCCTGGCGCGTGTTGCGCGGACCAATGCAGGCCAGAACCGGATGAATGCACTGGATCCCATATTTTATTAGAAATCACGAATAGATAAACGAATTTCTAAAAAACCCATTCCGATTCGATGAAGTCCACGGCCCAGACGAAAGGTTTGCTGCAATTCCTCCTCACGTGCATGTGCTTCACGCTGCGTCATCTCTACGGCCAAGGGGGGGCGCATTCTGACCGGGAGCTTTGGGTCGCAAACTGACCTTCCGTGATTGCGAGCCACATGGCTAAGCGGCTGTTCCGCTAGTGAGCCTCGACTAGAGTCCTAGATCCGCACACAAGCGTATCCTGGGTCGATCGCGCTTCGCGAAATGCGCCAAATTGCAAGGTCGTGAGTTCGGACAGCGGAAGCATTCTCCTCATGGGTGTTGCTTGTCGAGCAGAAGATTTCACGATCACCACCGAGACAGCTTCGTGTCGATCCCGCTGCTCGGCATGATCTGCGGTGAAGTCTCCGTGCTCCCGGCACTGAGGTTATCCAATCATAGCGAGTCCTAAAGCCGCACAACCTGGTCGAGATGCAGGCGTATCCGCTGGCCTGCCGCGAAGGACAGCGCAAACGATTCCAGGCCGAATGAGCGTGTAATTTCCTGGTCAGTTTCAATGATGCGAACGACCCATTCGCCACTGGCTCCGACCAGTTCCACGCGAGGCGTGGCCTTGCGAATTGGCACCACGCTGCCCATCACAGCCTCCCTACGAAAAGCAATGGCAAGTCGATTAAGACCCTGGTAGTCGGAAGTTCAATAACAAATGCTTGTTCGGATCGGACAAACCACCCTCGATGGGCATTACGAAGGCGGGCGAATCACACCTCAGTTAGGCGAACCCTCCGGGGAACCTCCCGTGAGATAGCCTCTGCTTTAGGTCGTTGGCATTCAGGATGGCCGCCAGCTCTTCGGCATACTCCATGTCGGGAAGGTTGACAGATGGGTGGCCCGCTACAGATGCAGTGCGCGCCGGACGAGCCGAGTTCCGAGTCGGGCTAGTCGAGGACTTGCCCTTGCCGGATAGCATTCGACAAGGCGCTCAGCGTCCACACAGTGTACTTCTGGCAAAGCCTTAGAGCCGGATCCGCAGAGCTCGCTCGCGTCATCGAACCAGGCGGTCGCGTCGTCTGGGCTTCCTCCCGAAGGCGCTTATGGACAGGATGAACATGCCGGCCGACATTTTTACACCTCGCGAGCCGATGAGGTCATTTGCTGCCTTGCGAGATGCAGGGTTCAGCGACCCTGAAGTGCGGAGACCGAGCACGGAAACCGCATGGCTCGTGGTGACAGGAACGCGAAGATAAGTTTCGGCGCCTGGAAGCGGAAAAGCCCGCCGCCGAAGCCAACTGGCTAGCGAATTTCGGCAAAGCGCCGGTCTTAAGGTTCTCACTCATCGGTGCAGGTTGATGGCGTGCACACAGCCGTTACGGCCGAGAGCTTCTCGCGCTTGTTATTTCAGGCTTCTGATAAGGCTTCTTCATTCAGGATCCCCAGTTTGTCCCTCAACGCGAAAATGCGGTGCGCCGATCACGATGGTCAACCAGAAACACTAAAGTAGCGGCCGAGCGGTGCCAGGGGACTGGCACGCGCGGTCAGGGCGGCGCACCATGGATGCTGCTATTGCCTGGCCGGTTGCCATGGCCTGCTAACGAGCGCACAATGTTGCCGTCGCCTCGAAAAATCAAAAAAGAACAGGCACGAGGCGCTTGGGAGCGATCATCAGGCTTTCGCCCGACCAGGGAGAAGGCCCATGCCCACACAGGCACAGAGCCGGCTCATGTATTTTATGGGCCAACTCGGTCACAACGAGAGCATCGTTTCCAAGCAGGATATTATCGTCGGCTTACTGGATCACGAAGGCAGTCCGACGGCCGACGCCGACGAATTGCTGGCGAACTTGCATCGATCACTGCAACAGGCCCGACAGAGCTTGCACGAGGCGCAAGAGATCTATGGAGTCAGAAATGCGGAGTAGCGAAAAAACAAAACTCGCATACACAGCCGCAGAGTTCGCCGAAAAACACGGTTTGACCGTGAAGGCAGCCGAAATCATCTTGTCCGTGAACGGCTCCTCACGTGTCGCTTGCGATGCAGCAGCACGCGCATTCAAAGAAGCGGTTGCGCACCGACAACACAGCAATGACGGCGAATGAGCCCCGCGCCTGCTTTTCGAGGCTGCGCGGGCCGACCATGACGAGTGGAGAGGACATCTTGGTCACCGGCAGGAATCGCTGAAGAACGAGCCGGGTGTGACCGAACAGCCTCAGAGTGAGGATGTTCCCGACTGACGCAAAAAAGCCCGCCAGCATGAGCCGGCGGGCCAAGTATGGGTCGCTGTCCAAATGAACGCGTTCGGTGTCTTCAGATGGATTTGGTCGAGAAGCCGCCGCGCGTCAGGCGCAACAGATCGGGCGCCGATCGAACGCCCCGCGGGCGCAGGAACGCCTTCGTCTCGCGGGCGCTCCGCGTAAGCAAATCTTCGCCGCCGAGAAGCTCAATCGTCTCGGCCCAACCGTCGTCTGGAAGCAATTCGTGTGTCGTCGTTTAGAATCACACCCGATTCCGCAGGGCAATACCTATCTTATCGCCTATGGCCTTTGCGCAGTTCATCCAAAGGAACGGGACAGGGCCGTCTCAGCCGCGCGGGAGCCGTCTGGCTGCCTTATGGTCGGTGATGTTCTCGACCGCCTTCAAAAGGGGTGGAGGGACCTCACAGAGCTTGGCATGCTCGCTGTGGTACGCCACAGCGGCCCGACGATGCTCTTGTGCAGCGCTTCGGCTGCTGCCAGGAAGCGGTCGATTTCAGCCCGGGAAAGCTGGTCGGAAGGTTTGGTTCTGGCCATTGGCGCGCAATTACTAATTTAGTGAAGCCTTACGTGCTTCTGGGGGGTAGACGTGAGACCGGTCGGTCCAGCTATGGGGCGCATTGAACATATTGTTTTTTCCGCGATTGCTGATTGGGATGTTTGCCATGTCGACCGTGGTAGCGACCTGGATTTACCTAGCAACGGATTCGTTCTGGAAGTCCCTTACATGGACCTTGCTGATTTTTATCATCTTTCAGGTTGCATATTTCCTATTTTCATTCGCGCTTTTCGACAAGTTTTGGATGAAAAGGACCGAAGAAAAACCGAACCCTGCCGAGCCTACCTGTCGAGACGGCGGTGTCTCATCTGAAGGGCGGTCGATGACGCTTTGAGGGAGACCGCCAGACACGAGAGCATGCGATCATGCTAATCTTTGCGAACCATGCGAAAGAAGGAAAGCCGTGGCAGCGCCAAAATCATCGAAAAGCGCGCTGGCGCTGGATGTCGCCACGGAGATCGTCGACAGGGTGCGGACCGACGACGCCGAAGCCGAGGAGCGCGAGGTAGGTCTAAGGAGGAAACACAGATGGCTGCCTATCTGATAGCGGATGTAGACGTAAAAGACGCTGCCTTGTTCGAGGAATATCGGCGGGACGTTCCCGCTACCGAAGAGCGGTACGGTGGGCGGTACCTGGGCCGCGGTGGCGCCACCAAGGTTCTGGAAGGTGATTGGGATCCACACCGACTGGTCATTGTCGAATTCCCCGACATGGCGTCATTGATGGGCTGGTATAATTCGCCGGAATACGCCCGGCTGATCGAGATCCGCAAACGTTCCGCTAACACCAGGATCATCGCTTTAGAAGGGATTGCAACGCCTGCGGCGTGACCCATGCAGCCAGCGGACCCGACGACAGTTGGCGTCCTCAGCGTCATTTCTTCCTCACGGCGAGATGCCGTCGGCAGGGATCAGGCAGCGTTTGGACATGAAGGCGTCGCGGAACGCGGGTGCTGTATTGATGCCCTCCATCCTCGCGTTGTCTTCGCACAGGTCGTCAAGGACGCCCTCAGCCAGAGCCATAAAGTCCCGCGCGCTTCCGTACCACGGCGAACGGCCGTCCAGGACATCTCTGGCAATTCTGCGGTGCAGACGAGCGAATTGATCAAACCGCCCGCCTCCTTATAGCCATTCATGAAATGCGCAAAGCGCGCTGACTGACGCCAACGGAAGGGACGCGGCATTTGCGAGAAGTCGCCTTCCAGGGAGCGTCGCTCCCATTCCTTCAACTCGTCAGGTGTCTCGTGACCGCCGTGTTATCCCGATCATGCGAAGACGTTCGCTCCGGTGCGGGACGACTTCAAGTCCTTTTCAAGGGTGTTGGGAGGTTGGCCCACGGCTGAAGGGCTGCACAACCAAGGGGCACGATCAGCTTCTGCACCTTCAGACACATCGTGATAACCTGTCGGTCATGAAATCGGAGGCTTGAGAGAAACGTGGGCGGGCCCCAGGAGAATAATTTCTGCCCATGGGGAAGGCGATGTCCGCGCTAGCCGGAATGTCAGCTACCGAAGATCCGCCGCCTGAAGGCTGCCAGTCCGCTAACGGCCGCCCCAAAGCTGCCGGTTTAACACAAGGTCGCATCGGAACCGATCCTTCGCATCCCCCGTTATCGAATGGAAGGGACATTACTTGTCATTAGGAGATGAAGAATGAAACGGCTTCTTTTTGCCACTGCCATGATGGCTGTTTCCAGCGGGCTTGCGTTCGCGGGGACGACAGGGACAACAGGGACAACGTCGAGTGGCTCCTCCACTACCACAACGATGCCGACGACAGATAACAACACGGATTCGACCACAACGAAGTCGACCAATTCGAACTCAGCGAAGGACTGTGCGCCGGGCCAGCAGAGTGGCAGTGCCAAGCAGGCCGCTCCTGGTCAACAGGATGACACCAGTGCCCAGTCCGCAGCCCCTGGACAGATGAAAACGACTGCCGAAGGTTGCTAATTGTGCCGGGAGAGGCCGGTTTGCACCGGCCGGAATGGATGCCTCCCGCTGCCGACCGGCGGCAACGGTCCGGCCTGGGCGCCCTTCGATCAGCGCGGGCCGTTTTTCGGAAAGTACCTCCCTTAATCGTCCAACGAGCCTGCAGCCTTTTCTTGGGCGAGTCGGATCTTGGGCGAGTCGCAATGCATAGTTAGTTGCGGATGTGATTGTTGAAATAGCGGCCCTTGGCGAAGGCAGATTTGAACGCGACAAATGCCTCAAGCGGCACGTCCAGGAAATCGTATTGCTTCCCCCTTGGCTCAAAACCAGACCGAGAGAACCCTGGTCCGGGTCAATAGTCGAACTTGCGCATCGAGGTCGACGGCATGGTGCGTTTCAAGAAACCAGCGTGAGCCGCGGCCAGCCGGGTATGGACCGCCCTACAGGCTGAAGTGTATTCGAAGATGTGACCGGGCGTAGAATGACGTCTCGTTCCGCCGCTTCGCGCGCCGCCCTGATCGGAGTTTTCGCGTTGACGGTGTGGGTGGCCGTCACGGCATCGCCTGCCATCTCCTCAACACGGTATTTCGGCACTTTTGTTCCTACGCGTCGGTAGCTAGCAACTCCGCTTGTTTAGGGGTCGCCCTCAAAGAGGAGAATAAGGTGGCAAGCTCGGGTCGCCCTGCCGCCGGGGGGGGGTGACCCGGCGGCTTGCACGTTCGACTAGGGTCGCTTCAGCTGTGACCGCCTTACGGCGTTGCCGCAGGAGTCTGCTTGGCAGCCATCTCGTCGATCTTCTCGGCAAGCACGCCGTTGGCCCATTCGGTGACCTCGGCGTCGACCGGCTTGTTGGCCATATCGGT
>NZ_AYXE01000040.1:0-11260 GCF_000502235.1 Mesorhizobium sp. L103C119B0
TGTTCTTTGTCCCGCTCTCCTGCGGCGACACGCCATTGCCCAGTTTGAAACAACCAAAGAGACAATCAGGACAGGCCGGCGATATTTCGATGAGGGGCTTTCGCCATTAGTTAGCGCAGCTCATAGGGGGTGCTGCATCCGTCGCGGCGGGCACAGGTTTAGCCGGCGCGATGAGCCCCAGTTCTGCGGCCGCCAAAGTCATCGCCGTGGCGCTAATCAGATGGTGGGGACGAAAGGCAATGGTTGCAGGAGTCTTGTCCGGGTTCATGACGAATGCCTCGCACATTTCAGTTGGGGGCGATCGGCGCTTCGGCGCGCCGGTCACCAGCTATTGCACCAAGGTATCGGTCATACTTTTGGATTGGTTCGACGCCTGATTGCGAAACGCAATGTGCGGGTGTCGGCGCTGGAGCCGGGCCACACCCCGCGCGCAGATGTCTGGCCTTTAGAATTCGGTTTCGCGACGTGACGTCAGCGCAGCGGGTGTCGAGGCGCCCGCTGCGCTTTCAGTTCTGCAATGCCAGGTCGCGCTATGATCGCGACGATCTGCCTGACGCCTCGGCAGGTTCCTGTTGGCCGGGAGGAAGCGCCCTACCTGCCCCCGCTGCCAGATGTCATTTGGCGGCTTCGACCGCTTCCAGAATGACCGCGGCTACTTCTTTTGGGTGCGACAGCATTGGGACATGGCTGGACGCAATGGTTTTGACATGGGCGTTCATGGTCTTCGCGCTGTCTGCAAGCAGCTTGGGATCGATCATCTGGTCATTCTTGGTGACCACTGCCCAGCTCGGTTTCGACTTCCAAGCCGCCGTCGTCACCTTCTCGTCGAAGTTCCCACCGCGCACTGGGCCTTGTGTGACCGCGATCAGATTGGACTCCGCCTTCGGAACATCCGGAGCGAAGTATTTGGCGATATCGTCGTGCGACAGCGTCAGAAAGCCCCCGGCATCAACCTGCGGGTGCGCCAATCCGGGCGGGGTCGGGTAGTTTTTGTTGAGATCGGACGTCGACTGCCCATCGCCAGGAGAGAAAGCGGCGACATAGACCAACGCCTTGACGTGGTCGTCATTGCCGGCCTGGGTAATAACGGTCCCTGCCCAGGAATGGCCGACCAGAATGACAGGGCCTTTTTGCTGCGCGATGGCGCGCTGCGTGGCGGCCACGTCGTCGGCAAGCGAGGTCAGCGGATTTTGAACCGCGACAACGTTCAGGCCCTTTGCCTGAAGCAGTGGAATGACTTTGTTCCAAGACGAGCCGTCGGCGAATGCGCCATGGACAAGAACGACTGTTGTCGGGGCAGTCTGCGCCAGCGCCGGTGTCGAACCGCCGGCGGCAGCCAGGAGCGTGGCTGCTGCAAACATCCCGATGCCTGCTCGCCGAATGCCAAGCTTTGAGATGGCAATCCTTATCATGACCTCTCTCCTTTTCATTTGCTTATGATGCCCAGACAGATGCCCGTTCAAAAAACGAAGTGCCATTGCACGTTGGTATAGGCTATACTTTTGGATTGGGCCTGACAGGCGCGCCTTGGACGTGCCAATGAGCATTGCCCCATCGCGCGCGCAGCAGATTGCAATCATTTGTCGAGCTTGTTGCCGGAGGAATATCGCCAAAAAATAGTGATTGCCTAACGACACCCGATCGTGGCGCGGAGCTACTCGGTGACGCGCTCCGCCTTGGCCAAATCACTTGGGCTTGGCAGAAAGGCAGCACCTGCATTGCCTCATGACAGGAAACCTGCGGGGAGGCGAAAGACGAAAGCCTGAAGGCTGAAAGGCAGCTTCCTACTCGTGACGCCTTGGAACCAGTCCCGAGGGTAATGTCTAGTTGTGATCGTCCGGCACGATGAAAGGCATAGAGGGCCGGTAATGGCTGTCTTTCCTGATCACGAGGTCGGCGTGCGGAGTCTGAAAGGCTGCGCGCACCAGCTCAATCCGTCTTTTCGTTCTAATTCTCGGATCTGCGTAAACGATGGCGCGAGTCTCGTTGAGGGAGTACACTACCCGGCCCCGAGGCCAAACCTCATATTCGGTTTGCAGCAATAAAGTGCTGAGGTTTCGGGCGCGCAGCCAGATCGGACCGCGCTTTTTCATCGCTTCCCAGTAATCATAGTGCCCGCCCGGATGGGTGAGCAACTCGCCGTAATGTTCTGCATCAGCAAGTCCGATGGTGTCGGCCAAGATCGCATCAAGGCCGTTGCGGTCGACAACGATCCAGAAGAAACCCACATATGCCGCTGGATCGCTACCGGGGCGGTGTACTGGTGGCTGTCGTGTTGTCAAAGACCACACCTAAAAAGGCGGTTAATCGCAGTGACGGCTAGAGGGGCCGTTGAGGACGCTACGCAAGTCGCTTGCGTTACGGCAGAAGTCAAGTCCGGCACCCGAACCAGACGGTTCCGGTGGTCGTGAGAGACTACAATGAGCTCCAGCAGATGCAGTCACGTTTTCGGCCGAAAGCGATCCAATCTGCTAGGCCTAGGCGCAATTCGCCGGAAGACCGGGTTAGTGACACCCGTAGGCTCCGAGCTAGTCAGCCACTGCAAATATTGCGTGAGCGCATCGACCTGGTCGTTGTTTGAGCCATAGGGAAACGCAGTGAGCTCATCTAAGAAATCGCTGGTTCCAGGCATGCCTCCAACAATGTGAACGTACTGGCCAGCGATTTTGCCCATCACAACGTCGAGACGCGCCTCTTTCGAAAGTCCGCCTGTGTTGATGTCAATGACATTTGCGCCGCGAATTCTGAGTTCCCCCGCGATTGAAATGCCTGTCGAGGTTGCCTCAATGAGGTGTCGAGTGGGCTGATACCGTTCGTTAAGCGCAAGGGCGAGCTCCTTTAGCGCGAGATATCCCAGACGCACGCGACTTATGTGTTTGAGATAGCTTACGGCCCCATGCTTCTGAAAGACCAGGCAGACCGAGTAGGATGAACCGGGGTTCGTGCTTGAGGCGCAATCCCAGGAAAAAATCGTCTCGCCGCCTGGCGGAAGGCCTTGGGCAACAGGGAAGTAGGCGGCTTTGAGAACGCCAGACTCGCGCGCGGTTGGGCGCTGTTGATATTGGGTGGCATAAACATGCGGCGCCAGCGTGTCGATTTCCTTGGCAATGATCTCGGGCGTATACCGGCTCGGCTGCAGGACCTCACCTTTTTCACGACGAAACTGAATTCGTCCGCGCGTAATCTCCTCGTCCTGCTCTGCCTTGAATGCGAGATTGAGGTGATCAAACCTGCGGCTTAGAAGATGACCCTGTAAGTCGTCCGGATGGACACGGTGACCGATCGAGATCACCGATTTCGTGGCTGGGTTATTTCCTCGAGTGGAGAAGACGGTCTCGAAGGCGTTGATCACGCTCTCGCGCACTGCTTGGGACTCTGCCTCGTGGGCCGACAACGCGTCGTCGATTATGAGCAGGTCAGCACCTCGTCCTTGCATTCTCGTCCCAAACCCACCGGCCTTCAGGCCACCACCCGCGTTGGTGCGAAAATCCATTATAGCCTGCCGATCTTCGCGGATTTGCTGCCCCGGAAAAATCAGGTTGTATTCCTCGCTTCGCATCATCAAGGCGACCTTCGCGGCTAAGTCTCTGGAGAGGCTGTCGGAATTGGTGCCGAGCATCACTTCTCGCTCAGGGAACGTCCCGAGGTACCAAGCCATGGTGGAGATACCGGTGTAGGACTTCAAATGGCGAGGAGGGAGAGTTATTACGAGGTTGCCATCAGTATGCCGCAAAACCGCATCTTCGATGGCTTGCGCCATGAGGGGTATGTAGGAGAAACGCTCATAGCCAGAGACGGAAACCCTCAGCATGCGTTCGTTGAATGCCCAAAGATATTTGCGGCAAAGCGCGAGAGCGGTTTCCCGATGATCCAACGGTGTACCGTCCTTATTTCCTTGCATGATAAAATGTCCAGTTCGCTGGTTGAAATCCGCTTTAATGAGCGAGGTTCGGCACTTGTGTTGCTGGACGACTGCCTGATGAGCTATCGCAGCAGACGTCTCGCTGCTTAAGCCTCTTCCGGGCCTCTAAAGTTGGGTCCCGTAGCTAGGTAGCTTCTCAGATCAACTATTCTGTTCGGGTCGACTACGAGCGGTTCGATCGTCCCATGGAACTTGCCCCATCCATCATCTATGGGAATCACGGAGGGTGCCGGGTTGCCGGAAGGTTCAAAGATTATCGTCGATCGGATCCATATCGGTTCATATGAATGAAACGGAACTATCTGAAACTCTTTGACGAAGGGTCGGGTGGTTGCGACCCAGTCTGCCAACAACGGAGCCCATACCAGGCAAATCATTCCCCGCGGCCTCGTCCGATCCATGAGGTCGTCAAAATTCTCCAACACGAATTTTGTCGGAAAGCCGCAAATCCGCCGTGCGACCGGATCCATGAAGAACTTCGAAGTAGTGTCGTCCCAAGTCCATGTTCCGTTCATCGTGAACCTCCATTTGCAAAAATTTGGGGTGCCGCTGCTGGTGAAAAGGTTTGTGCGTGCCTGGACGCTTGTCGTGCTTTCACTGGCGCCCGTGAGGCGCAGGGGCCAAACTCTAAGGTCGGCATTGGACGCAATGCGATCCAAGATCTCCGGCGCTTCTCCCGGGCTTTCATTCTTGCGATATCACTCGACATTGCCCGGCTCCTCCGTTGTTGAAGTGTCCTGTGGGTCTCCCGTCGGCCCTTCTTTGACTGCGCCAAACAGGCCCAAAAACTGGTCGAGCAGTTGAGCATCATCATCTCTGGATGCACTGGTGCGTTTTGCATCGGCCTGGAGCTGGAAAAGCTTTGGCAGCAATTCCCGGATCTCTCGCCAAGCCCGAACGTCGCCCTTCATGGCCTTGCCCACGAGCGTTTTTACGATCACAGCACCTTTCGTGAGTTCGACTTCGCGGCCGTTTTCGCGAACGACGACTTTGCGACCGAGTTCGGTTTGAACGTCGCTCGCAAAGTTTTTTCCGGCTTTCTTTGGCCGACCTCTTGGGTTCCCAGTCCGACCCGGTTTAAACTGAGAGTGTTTTGGAGGTTTGCCGTAGCCAACGGCCTCTTCGTCATTGAATTCGTTCATGGCAGCACCGCCTGTCTGGGGGCACTTTGGGTCGGCGAAGAACCGAGCCTCTTCCAGTACGGCGAGGACTCAGCTTTTGCGTGATCCTGATTTCTCATGTTGCTCTCTTTCGGCGAGCCCCATGAACAACCCTGCGAGAGGAGGGAAGGGCGCGCGTTTCCTCGCGCCGCTGCGGCCTCATCAGATGAATTTCAGGGTTTAGAGCCCCAGTTCCGATCACATACCCGTGATAGGCCCAAATTTCTTTGGTTAGGCTCTCCGGCATAGCGTTGGTTCGGTTCATTTGATTTTTCCAGTGCAGGCAAGCGTAGGAAGCGTGGTGCGGGCTGTGCCTCGACAAAGATGCTTCGGATGCAGGCGACAAGCCGACCCTGTGCCGGCCTGCCGCCTAATTCGGGGACCAAGTTTTACGTTGCTAAGAGCGGTCGGACAGCTTTGGTGCTTTAGGGGCCTGGAGGAGCAGGGGAGGTTGTGACCCTCGCTGAGGCTCAGCCTCCGCTTCCACTACCATCTCGACTTCGCCGAAAGTCAGGCCATCGATTGCGCGGATTGCGTCCTTCCCCGTCTCGGCCTGCCAGCGGCGAATTGCCAGGTCGACGAAAGTAGGCTCGATCTCAATTCCGTAACATCGCCTATTTGTGCGTTCTGCGGCGATGAGGGTCGTGCCAGACCCCAGAAACGGGTCAAAGACGATGTCGCCGGGAATGCTGACGTCACGGATGGCATCGCAGACCATCGCGGATGGCTTCACGGTCGGATGCTCGGCAAGCAGGTGTCGCTCTGGTCCCATGACATTGACGCCGCGATAGTGCCAAACGTTCGATCTTGATCTGCCATACTTTCCGAGCTCGATATTATTGCGATGGGGAACCCCGGCCCGTTTGAATATGCCAACCAACTCGTGTTGAGAGCGCAGGAAGCTTCCCATGCCCGGGTTGGTTTTGACCCAGACGGCGATGTTGAGGAGCTCAAGACCTACGGCAGATCCGGCGCCGACAAGAGCGGCGATGGATCGCCAATCCATGCAAACGTAGGCGACTGCGGTCGTAGTCAGTCTGGCGAAAATCTGCTCTAGCGTTGCGGTGAGAAACGACTGGAACTCAGCTTTGCTCATTTCGCCAGACGCCATCGCGAATTCTTTGTGAGATGCCTTGCCGAGGCCTGACACGTGGCCCTGGATGGGAACATTGTAGGGTGGGTCGGTAAAGCAGACCGCCGCGGCCTGACCCTGAAACACCCGGTCCCGCAACGATTGATCCCGAAAGTCGCCACAGGCGAGCCTGTGATCGTTTGGATCGCCGAGAAGCCAAATATCTGCTGGTCGGGACACCGGGATGGTGGAAATCATTCTCGCATCAAGATGCTCAACGATGCCAGGCGCATTATCAAGGACATCGATAGCAGTCTCGATTTCGACGGTTTCGAAGCCTGTGAGGTCGATGTCGTAACCGACCTCAATCAGGTGTTTGAGTTCGGACGCGAGAGTCTTCTTGTCCCATTTTCCATCCTCCGCGAGACGATTTATCGACAAACGAAGAGCGCGTCTGTCGACCTCAGCCAGATGTGAGACGTCGATGGTTAGGAGGTGACTGAGCCCGATCTCGCGAGCGACTTCGAGACGCAGGTGCCCATCGATGATGAAGCCGCCGTTTTCGACAAGCAGCGGTAGCAGTTGGCCGTACTTCCGCATGTGGGCGGATAACTTGCGGCGTTTTTCGCGAGGGTGGTTGCGAGCGGCAAATGGCGATGCACGAAGTTCCGCGATCGCGGTGAGCTGCATTTTGAGGTGATTTGACATTAAGCTTCTCCGTTTGCGCACGGGAGAGGCCCATGGCCGTACGCTATAGTGAGCAGCCGGAAGAATGATCGCGGTTTTTAGAAAATCGTGATCGATTGTTACAGTCGATTTTTGGTCGAGTTGCATTCATGCAACACGACGCTTTTGCGAGACCGAGTTTGGTGCCCTGCGTCGGTTTATCCGGATGGGTAAGCGACAAGCCAAAGCGCGTAAATGGCAACGTGGAACGATCCGGGCGAGCTGCGATCGTGGCGAGCCGTTTGATCAGCCAAATGTTTAGTCTGCCCGCCGGACAATGGATCGCGGCTTTCGACGCCAGCCTTGCGCCGTTGCGGCTGCTGCGGCCGGTGCGGGTGCGGCAGTCTTCGCTCTCGCAAAGCCTGGTGCGGATGCCGCCGACCAGGCTGGCAAGAACGCACAGAAAGTTGGCCTTCAGTTGACGCTTACGGCAGGCTCGAATTCGCGGCCAAGCAAGCTGATGTCGGACAGGAACAACGGACCAGGCACGTCGACATCCGATTCGATCATGGCTCGGCTGTCAGTCGGCGAATTCGTTCTGCAGGCGAAGGCGGTGCGGCGCTTGGGCGTGAATTTCCTTCACGCGTTGAATCAGGGCTGCGCGGCTTCAGCATCGGCGGCTCGGTCGACAACTTCAACAGATCCATGTCGGTCCCGCGCTTTGCCGGCGGTGGCTTCGCGAACGTACCGGAATCGTCTCGGTCGACCGCCAGCAGCCGGACGCCATTCGTGCTGCAACTGCCGAACGGCGCGCAGATCGATGACATGACCATCAGCAATGTCTCGATGCGCCGCCTGCAAACCGAAGCCGTCAGAAGCGGGCTGTTGACGACTGCCGCAAGTCATTGAGGGGCAAATGAGCTTTCCCATCGCCAACAAAGGACCGTTCGAAGACGAGAACAACGAATGGTGTCGGCACGTTGCCGCTACCTTCGTTGAAGGCGTCACCGGCCCAATGCTTGCCTCGCCCGGATGCGATCCAGCGCACGCGGCGGTTGCCCATTTCCAAGGGTTCCTTTGCTGCGCTTTCCAGGATGCGGTCATGCGCGGCGACGGCGCAGACCAGATCACGGCTGACATTCTCGAACAGGTGCGGCCCTTCCTTTCAGCAACAATGAATGGCGATGTCGTCGCCACTGTTGTCGAGAACCCCAAGCCGCTCATGACGGTGCTGACCGGCGGGAAAGAGGGTTCTTGATGACCGCCCATCACCTCGCATTCACTGCTGAGCGCCGTCATTCAGGGGCTGGCCTGGTGGCCGTCCTGACGATGCTTCCGCGTTTTTAGCAAAGAAGGAATTTCTATAAACCGGCCCAATATGATTTCCTGTTAGCCTGTGCTAAATTAGGTAAGGAGAAAATAAAAAAGGGGAGACTGAACAATGTCTACATCACGTCGTGCACTGCTTTCCATGATGAGTGCAACTTTCGCATACGCGGCCCTTTCTGGCATCGCCTCTGCAAAAGGAGGCGGCGGCAAGGGTGGCAAGGGTGGCAAGGATGGCGCGATGGACACTGGTCCCGGCATAGTTCCAGCCAGCGGAACTAGCGTGAAGCAAGTAAAAACTTTCAAATCTTTCCAGGGCAAGGCATGCAATCGCGACTACAAACGGGTTTGCCCATCAACACCGATCGGTAAATGCGATCTCGTAGGCAGGATCAATCAATTGTCACCTGCCTGTAAGGCCTTCGTGATGGCGCACTGAGAAAAGTCAGATAATACATCTCCGCCGGATGAGGCCGAAGCGCTGGCGGCTGCCATCGTCGCATACGATTGACCAGATGCAATTGCGCGTAGTGATGAAACCGCCTTCCCCTCCATAAGCCCCGGCTCATAGAGACCGTTCACCGCTTCCTCGCTCGGCAGGACACCCGGTGTTACGGAACTTCCAAAGCAGAAGTTCCGAACTACGTGGTTTGGTAGCCGTTTTAAGTGGCCCGGCACCGTAGCTGGGCTCCGCCAAGTACGCGCCGGGCCTGGCCGGAAGAAACAGTGATCCCCGGCTCGGTTTGTTTCAGTGGGAAGTATGGTCCAGGAGCCTAATGGTTGGATCCGACCTCGTGCCGGCGTTTTGTGTAAAGCAGCGAGAGCAGCTTGGATTTGAGCTCCGAATCCCGCCCCAAGCCTTTCTTGTTGCCGGCTTCCTCGGTCAACTCGCGACGAAGGCCGGCATGCTCTTTATACGCAACGTCATATTGCGCCCGCTTGACCGGATCTTTAAGCGTATTATGGGCTTCCACCAATTCGCTAAAGCGGGCTTCATCACCAGTCTGTTGATTGTCTGGATGATAGCGCATCGCAAGATAGCGGAATACACGCTCCACTGTTTCCGAGTTGGCGTTTGGGCTGATCTCCAGCGTTTCGTACAGGTCTGCGAACATCGAGAAGTCCCCCGTCGCATATATTGAATTACGCTATTTCCCCGGAGAAAGCATCGGCGCCGGTGAGGCGCGAAAGCAAGCCCGCTTGAACTCGCGAGCCGACCTTTGGCACCAGCTAGGCAGGCTTCTGCAGCAGCGGCTCCGTTCCCTTCGGCCGGCGGTATTTCTTCACCATCTGAACCGTGCCAGCATCGACCATCAGGCGACCAAGCGCCTGGACGGTTACGCAAGGGCGCGCTTTTCAGTTCGGTCGAGAGGGCCTTGTTCTGCACCTACTGCGATCGGGGCGGACCCGTAAGATTGGAGATCCACAAATTGCCGCGGAATTGAAATCTCGCCGCCAAACACCGTGAAGCGGACGGGATGCTGCGCCACGCACCAAACAACAGCAGCCTACCATGGCACAGTGCGCCGAAGAGGCATTAGCCTCTCACTCCGCAAATACTGATTTGAAGGGCATTTTAATAAAATGCCATTCAAATAGTACGCTAGGCTTTCCTCTGCACTGCAATTAACTTTGACCAAACGAAGTAGTGGTGTCGCGCCGGTCATTACTTGCGCGATTGCTAAAATAATGGAACGCTCCCACCCATTGGGGATGGGTCGATGGAAGAAAGCCCAGATAGATTTAGTTGCATTCTCGATCCGGCCGGCGCTTGGATGGTATGGGATGACGTTGCCGACGAGCCCGCAACCTTGGGCGGAAAAATACTTATGGGCTGCACGCGAGAACGCGCCGAGACTGCTCGCGACGTACTCTTGCGCATTTACCAAAATAGGCTAGACGCTCGACCAGCTGGCCGCTCCCCCGCTTAAGACATGTCGCGCTGCCGGTAGCGTCAGACCGCCAGGGAGCATCACGACACCGATTGCGGCGATGTAGAAGGCTACTGCCAAAGCCTATCCACCGCTTGCAGCATGACGGATACGCCGGCCGCGACTGCCGCAAAGCTAGCCCACTTTCACCTGCCGTCCGATGTCCGGCATCATGTCATCTATGCTGTCCTGATGGGAATCGTCGCGGCACGGATACCAAGCCCGGCGGCGAGAAAACTGGAGACGATCGACAGGTAGGGCAAGGCGTCCTTCATTGGGCAGTGTCTCCTTCAAGCGATAAAATAGCTAGTCGACCACTAAGCCATCAACAGGAGTCCACGTCCGGTTGCTGATGAACTCGATTTCGGCGAGGTGCTTACCGGGTCCCGCAACCGCGCATTCCAGCGTCACCGCAAAGCCGGTCTTGGTAGTGAAATCAGCATTGAGGAAGGGCTCGGTGAACGGCGTTATGATGGCCAACGTCCCGCCCTCGATCGCTAACTATCGACAGCGCGTCGGCCGTGCTGGACGGCGCGGTCAGCCTCTCTCGCTCGCCTTCACGTTGCGAAGGATAGACCGCTGGATCGTGAGGCTTTCCGAGATCCTGCGATCTATCTGAAGCGCGAAATCGCGGCGCCCAGAGTAGCACTGGACAGCCGATCTATCGTGCTGCGCCACGTGCCTTCTTTCTCGGTCGCTTCCTAGAGGCAAATAGCGGCATCCCGACCCTCCCGCTTTAAAACGGTGGCAATTTCGCGCGAAAAGAAAGCGCCTGCCAAGGTGCTCACGCGCGAAGGCGGCTATTCAGACAACAAGAAAGACCCTGGTGGCCCAACGATGAAGGGGCGTCCATGGAGGGCGTTCAGCGAGACGCAACCGAGATCCGGCGCGACATTAAACGACAGCGATGCTTGAGCCGCGCTCTCTTACGAGCAATCCGAGCAGCGCCCAGCCGCCAGCCGATCGAAGATGTACGCCAAGACCGACAAGCTGGTGCAGCGTTTTGCCAAGGCTGAAGACGCGGTGAAATCCCTCAGAGAAGACATGACCGGGGTGAGGCGGCCACTGCCGAGGTGACCCGGTGGAAGTTGATGGGCCTCGGCGCATTGGGCTCACTGCATCGCAGCGGCGGCGCTCGCGTCGCTAGTTACGCCCTATTCGTCTATCTGGCGCGAGCTGCGTG
>NZ_AYXE01000041.1:0-10422 GCF_000502235.1 Mesorhizobium sp. L103C119B0
AAGCTCGCTCTGCGCCAAGCCGCATGACCAGCATCATGGCTGCCCCATTTTGCAGAACTTGACGCACACAACCGGAGATCGGTAATCCGGCTGCATGGCAGGTGCCGACAACACCACCGCTCGCATTCAGCGATTGATCGCCCATGGCGATGAGTTCGAAGCTGCTTCCTTCATCCGGATAGATCTTGGCGGCGAACGGTTGGTCTGTTGTATGACCACCGGACGATGACTTCGCGGCGACATGGCCGCAGACCACGATTTCCCGGCGGCCGTTGAGCGTCCGCTCGCCGGCGCGCATCGTCCCGAATTTGGCGGACGCAGGATCCTGCAAATGCTGGCGAATTCCGATCGTGATTGTCTCCTCCAAAGCGAGCGAGATCGGAATCTCGCTGACTTGCTGGGAGACAGGGGCGGGCTCGGGCGCCGTCGCCACGCATCCGCACAGTGAAGCGGCGAGCAAAAGCTGAAGCGTTCTCCGCATTATGATCGGAACCCGCCGATCATCCTCGTCACCTCAGCGGCGGCGTCGCGCACCAGCGGCCCGATCTCGTCCAGCCGCTCCATCGTCACCCGCACCGTCGGTCCGGAGACCGAGACACCGCCGATCGGCTCGCCGAACTCGTTGAAAATGGCGGCGGCCACGCAGCGCATGCCGGGATGCCGCTCCTCGTCGTCGACCGACCAGCCGCGGTGCTTGATGACAGCCAGGTCATGGGCCAGCGCCGAAATGTCGGACAGCGTCTTGTCGGTGAAGCGCTGCAGGCCCGACTTGCGCAGGATGGCGGCGACGCGTTCCGGCTCGAGCTGCGCCAGCACCGCCTTGCCGATGCCGGAGGCATGGAACGAGCTGCGCGTGCCCGGGCGGAAGAAGGCGCGGATTGCCTGATGCGTCTCGACCTGGCTGACGAAAACGACGCAATCGTCCTCGGCGACGCCGAGATTGGCTGTCTCGCCGGTCTTCTCCATCAATTCCTGCATGACCACGCGGGCGCGATCGACCAGCTTGCGGCGGCGCAGGAAGGCGGCACCCATGCGGTAGGTCTCGACGCCGATCGACCACAGCTGGTCCGATGTATCGAATTCGACCATGCCGTGGCTCTGCAGCGTCGTCAGCATGCGATAGGCGGTGGACGCCGCAAGCTCGCTGCGCGCCGAAATCTCGCTCAGCGACAGGCCGCTGCCTTCGGCGACGATGGCCAAGATGCGCAAGGCCCGGTCGAGCGACTGTACAGAACCGGCCTCGGACGGACCGTTGAAAGCGCGCGGCCGGCCGCGCTGGCGTTTTTCGCTGGTTTCCATGGCGGCATTGTCGCCGGTTTCGCCGAAATCGCAATGAAAAACTTTTTCATCAATTTTGATGGCCGGATTCATGGAAAACGAAAAAGCCAATGGGATCAGTGTATAGAAGGGGTTTTCTCGAAATGAAAAATTATTCTGAAAAAATTGAAAAATGAAAACGACACTGGCATTGTCAACCAACCAACAATCTTGAGGAGGCTGGACATGGCCAGGATGCGCGCTGTCGATGCAGCGGTTCTCGTTCTCGAAAAGGAAGGCATTTCCTGCGGCTTCGGCGTGCCGGGCGCGGCGATCAATCCGTTCTATTCGGCGCTGAAGGCGAGGGGCTCGATCCGCCACATCCTGGCGCGCCATGTCGAGGCGGCCTCGCATATGGCCGAGGGCTACACGAGAGCTAAATCAGGCAATATCGGGCTGTGCATCGGCACGTCGGGCCCGGCCGGCACCGACATGGTCACCGGGCTCTATTCGGCGGCGGCGGACTCCATCCCGATCCTGTGCATCACTGGTCAGGCGCCGCGGGCACGGCTCAACAAGGAGGATTTCCAGGCGGTCGATATCGCCGCCATAGCCGCACCCGTCGCCAAATGGGCGGTCACGGTCATGGAGCCCTATATCGTGCCGATGGCGCTGCAGAAGGCATTTCACCTGATGCGCTCGTCGCGACCGGGCCCGGTGCTCATCGACCTGCCGGTCGACGTGCAATTGGCCGAGATCGAATTCGATATCGATGCCTATGAACCGCTGGTCCCGTTCAAGCCGGCAATGTCGCGCGCCCAGGCCGAAAAGGCCTTGGCGATGCTCAATGCCGCGGAAAAGCCGCTGATCGTCGCCGGCGGCGGCATCATCAACGCCGATGCGTCGGATCTGTTGATCGAATTCGCCGAGATAACGGGCGTGCCGGTCATCCCGACGCTAATGGGCTGGGGCGCGATCCCCGACGACCACCGGCTGATGGCCGGCATGTGCGGGCTGCAGACCTCGCATCGCTACGGCAATGCGACGATGTTGGAAGCCGATTTCGTCTTTGGCATCGGCAATCGCTGGGCCAACCGCCACACCGGTTCGGTCGATGTCTACACCAAGGGCAAGAAATTCATCCATGTCGACATCGAACCGACCCAGATCGGCCGGGTGTTCGCGCCGGATCTCGGCGTCGTCTCGGACGCCGGTGCGGCACTGAAGATGCTGCTCGACGTCGCCACCGAATGGAAGACGGCAGGAAAGCTGCGCGACTGGTCGGGCTGGGCGAAGGAATGCCAGNACCCGCAAGAAGACGATGAAGCGCAAGACGCATTTCGAGCAGGTGCCGCTGAAGCCGCAGCGCGTCTATGAGGAGATGAACAAGGCGTTCGGCCGTGACACCACCTACGTCACCACGATCGGCCTCTCGCAGATCGCCGGGGCGCAGTTCCTGCATGTCTACAAGCCGCGCAACTGGATCAATTGCGGCCAGGCCGGCCCGCTCGGCTGGACGCTGCCGGCAGCGCTTGGCGTGCGCGCCGCCGATCCGGATCGCTCCATCGTGGCGCTGTCGGGCGACTACGACTTCCAGTTCATGATCGAGGAACTGGCGGCCGGCGCACAGCACAAACTGCCGTATATCCATGTCGTCGTGAACAATGCCTATCTCGGCCTGATCCGCCAGGCGCAGCGCGGTTTTGCGATGGATTTCGAGGTGAGCCTGGCCTTCGAGAACGTCAACCGCGCCAACGATCCGGAGGCCGGCTACGGCGTCGATCATGTCGCGGTCGCAGAAGCGATGGGCTGCAAGGCGGTCCGGGTGCGCAAACCGGAAGAGTTCGCCGGCGCGTTCAAGGAAGCGCAGCGGCTGATGAAGGAATACCAGGTGCCGGTGGTGCTCGAATTCATCCTCGAGCGCGTCACCAACATTTCCATGGGCACGGAAATCGACAAGATCACCGAATTCGAGGACCTTGCCGAAAGCCATGAGGATGCGCCAACGGCGATTGTGTTGCTCGATTAGGCGCGCCGATATTCAGGTGAGACAGGCCTGCAAACGGCGCCTTCCTGCGCGTCCGGTGCTCACGTACAGAAAGTACGTTCCGCTCCGGTTTTCGAAAGTCACCGTTTTCGACTCTGCCCGACCTGAATCTCAACACGCCTAGGGCCAAGCAGAAGAAGGAGAAAAAGAATGCCGCGTTTTTCAGCCAATCTGTCGATGCTCTTTGGCGAGCATGAGTTCCTCGATCGCTTCGATGCCGCAGCCCGCGCCGGCTTCAAGGGCGTCGAATATATCGGCCCCTATGATCATACGCCTGACGTGGTCGCGGCCCGGCTGAAGAAGAACGGCCTGACACAGGTGCTGTTCAACCTCCCGGCCGGCGACTGGGGCAACGGCGAGCGCGGCATCGCGGTTTTGCCCGACCGCGCGCCGGAATTCCGGCAAGGCATCGCCAAGGCGATCAGCTATGCCCATGCGCTCGGCTGCGAGCAGGTCAATTGCCTCGCCGGCATCGCGCCGCAGGGCGTGGATCGTTCGGTGCTGGAAAATACTTTAGCCGAGAACCTCGCGTTTGCAGCCGAGAAACTGGAGCAGGCCGGCATCCGGCTTTTGATCGAGCCGATCAACACGCGCGACATACCGGGTTTTTTCCTGAACTATTCGGAGCAGGCGCTGGCGCTGATCGAGCGCGTCGGTTCGAAGAACCTGTTCCTGCAATACGACATCTATCACATGCAGATCATGGAGGGGGATCTCGCCCGTACCATCGAGGCCAACCTCGGCCGCATCGCGCATATCCAGCTTGCGGACAATCCCGGCCGTCACGAGCCGGGGACGGGCGAGATCAATTATCCCTTCCTCTACGAGCATATCGACAGGATCGGCTATTCCGGCTGGGTCGGAGCGGAATACAAACCGAAGGCGGGGACGGAGGCTGGGCTGGGGTGGTTTCGGGAGCTTAACGGGCAGGGGAGTGCCGCGGCTTAGCTGTTACGATTGAAGTCGCGTTCCTTCGCGCCCCCCTCTGGCCTGCCGGCCATCTCCCCCACAGGTGGGGAGATCGGACGTCATCCCGGCTTTCGCTCCCCAACATTGCAGGGTGAGCGAGGCGCCGAAACTGCCAATCTCCCCACAAGTGGGGGAGATGGCCGGCAGGCCAGAGGGGGCGCGAAGGAACTCAGCCTCAACAAAGGAGAAAACAATGGAAACCATCGGCTTCATCGGCCTTGGCATCATGGGCGCGCCGATGGCGGGGCATCTCCTGGATGCCGGCTACGCCGTCATTGCCAGCGACCACCGCTCGAAGCCGCCGGCCGATCTCGTCGCCAAGGGCTTGAGAAGCATCACCGGCCACGCGGCAGTGGCGAAGGCCGCGGATATCATCATCACCATGGTTCCCGACACCCCGCAGGTAGCCGAGGTGCTGTTCGGCGAGAACGGTGTCGCTTCCGGCCTGAGCAAGGGCAAGCTGGTCATCGACATGAGCTCGATCTCGCCGATCGAGACCAAGGTTTTCGCCAAGAAAATCAACGATCTCGGCTGCGACTATCTTGACGCGCCGGTGTCGGGCGGCGAGGTCGGCGCAAAGGCGGCGTCCCTGACCATCATGGTCGGCGGCGAGGACAAGGCGTTCGAGCGCGCCAAGCCCGTGTTCGAAAAGATGGGCAAGAACGTCACGCTTGTCGGCCCGAACGGCGTCGGCCAGACCACCAAGGTTGCCAACCAGATCGTCGTGGCCCTGACCATCGAGGCGGTCGCCGAGGCGCTGGTCTTTGCCGCAAAAGCCGGCGCCGACCCCGCCAAGGTCCGGCAGGCGCTGATGGGCGGGCTGGCGGCATCGCGCATCCTCGAGGTGCATGGCGAGCGCATGATAAAGCGCACCTTCGCGCCGGGCTTCCGCATCGAACTGCACCAGAAGGATCTCAGCCTGGCGCTGGAAGGCGCCAAGGCGCTCGGCGTCTCATTGCCCAACACCTCGACGACGCAGCAGCTGTTCAACTCGTGCGCGGCGAATGGCGGGGCGAAAGAGGATCATTCGGCGCTGGTGCGGGCGCTGGAGCGGATGGCGGGGCATGAAGTGGGTGAATAGTGAACGGTGACGGTAAGAACGCTTTCCATTCAGCATTCACTATTCACTTTCCAAGGAACTTCCGTGCCGCATAAAGGCTCACCGCCGCGGCGTTCGACACGTTGAGCGAGCGGATGGCGCCGGGCATGTCGAGGCGGGCGAGTGTCGTCACCGTCTCGCGCGTCTTCTGGCGCAGGCCCTTGCCTTCGGCGCCGAGCACCAGGGCTATCTTTTCGCCTGAAAAACTCGTTTCGAGTTCGGCCGGCCCGTCCGAATCGAGGCCGATGGTCTGGAAGCCGGCTTCGTGCAGCTGTTCCAGCGCGTCGGCGAGGTTCTTCACCTCGACCTGGTCGATATGTTCCAGCGCGCCGGAGGCGGATTTGGCCAGCACGCCGGATTCCTGCGGGCTGTGGCGGGCCGTGGTGATCAGCGCACCGGCGCCGAAGGCGACCGCCGAGCGCAGGATGGCGCCGACATTGTGCGGGTCGGTGACCTGGTCGAGCACCAGCACCAGTTTGGTATCGCCGAGCGCGTCAAGGCGCTTGGGCTTCGGCGGCTCGGCCTCGATCAGCACGCCCTGGTGGACGGCGTCCGAACCGGTGATCTTGTCGATGTCCTTCGGCTCGACCAGTTCGGCCTTGAACGGCAAAGCGGCGAGGTCGGCGATCGCCAGCCGCTCGGCGGCATTGCGCGTCACCAACATCTTTCTGATCCGCCGGCGCGGATTGTCGAGCGCGGCGCGCACCGTGTGCAGGCCATAAAGCCGCACCAGCCCGTCGGCGGCGTTCTCGCCCGGCGGCACCGGCTGGCGCGGCCGGAAGGCAGGCGCGCCGCCGGCCTTCTCGTCGCGATGGGCGCGACGCAGCTTGGCGTAGTGGGTGTCTTTGGCGGTCTTGGGCGTGTTGTCATTGCTCATGGCCGGCTTCTATAGCCGCGTCGCCGGGCCATGGATACAGGCAGAAAGCCGGCTTGCCGGGCAGGCTGTCAAATTCAGCGCATTTTGCCTTGCGGTGCGGTTGACACCCACTGGCCTTGCCGCCATAAGGCGCTTCGCTGATTTCGGACAAAACCCTGGTTTCGACCTGATCGGCGAGAATGCCTCGTTGCAAGGCTTCGACGGCAGGCTGGAGAGGTGCCCGAGTGGTTAAAGGGGACGGACTGTAAATCCGTTAGCTTAGCTTACGTTGGTTCGAATCCAACCCTCTCCACCACTGCCAGCCCGCGAACCTTGAGGACGATGCGGGTATAGCTCAGTGGTAGAGCAGCAGCCTTCCAAGCTGAATATGCGGGTTCGATTCCCGCTACCCGCTCCAAACACTCATCAGATCTCTGCGAATATCTCGACAACGTTGCCATCCGGATCGCGGAAGAACACTGTCCTGTGGCCCCATTCCTGGTCGGTGAGCGGCAGGACCGGCTGCACGCCCTTGGCCTGAAGCGCCTCGGCGCAGGCAGCGACCATCTCCGGCGCCACCCGGAATGCCAGCTGCAGCGACAGCGCATCCCGCTGCTGCGGCGTGTCGTTGAACATCATGCCGAGGCTGGTCAAGGCCAGCGTGTTCAGGCCGACTCGGTATTCGATCCAGCGTTCGCTAAGCTCGCGCTTCAGCTCAAATTCCATCACATCCCCGTAGAAGTGCCGCATGGCGGACATGTCGCGGGCGAAGATGACGGTGTAGTCGATCTGACGGATTTCATTGAGCGCGTTCATTGGTGGTGTCCTTTGGGTTGCGTTGTGGGCCTCGATGGCCCACGCCTTTCCGGACACGACGCAAGTGACGGCGAGCGGAAACAGCCAGCGTCGGGTGAGGTGCATGGGCGATCCTTTCAGGCGATCGCCCGCAATCTAGCTTGCCTTTAAAGGGGTACAAGACTACCGCTTATACTGGTATTGACGGTGACAGAATGACGTATGACGGCCCACGGCGCGACGAGCTTGCCCGCTTCCTGCGCGAGCGGCGGGACCGCTTGCCGCGGATCGATGGCGCCAATGGCCGCCGCCGGGCACCGGGCCTCAGGCGCGAAGAGGTCGCCGCCGAGGCGGGGATCAGCACCACCTGGTACACCTGGCTCGAGCAGGGACGGGAGGTGAACGCGTCGCCGCAGGTGCTTCGCTCGCTAGCGCGGGTGCTGAAGCTGAGCCGGTCCGAGCAGGCCTATCTGTTCCAATTGGCGCGGCCCGATCTCGACTGGCGAAACCGGCTCGGCGAGCAAGGCCTGCCCAGCGCGCCGTTGCTCAGCCTGCTCGACGGGCTGGCGCCGCACCCGGCATATGTCGTCAATCCCTATTGGCAGGTCGTCGCCTGGAACCACCCCGCGGCGGTGCTGCTCGGGGATTTCGAGACGGATGATGAGTGGTCCGGCAGCCTGCTCGCCCGGCTGTTTCTCGACCTGGAATGGCGGCAGCGCTTTGTCGACTGGCCGGAGGTTTCGCGCTCGGCGGTCGCGCAGTTCCGGCTTGCCACTGTTGCCATGACTCGCGATCCGGTGCTGGCCGCCCTGGTTTCGTCACTGGAAGCGGCAAGCGAAGCGTTCGCCACGTGCTGGAACAGCCACGACATCGCCGAGCCACCGATCTGGCGGAAATCCATCCGGCACCCTCTCGTCGGCGCAATGGCATTCGATTTCGCCACGCTGCAGCCGGGCGGCCGCGACAGTGATTTCTCGGTTTCCCTCTACACGCCGGTCGATGCGTCGACTGCCAGGCGGTTCGCGGCGCTGGTCGAAGCAACGCCCGACAGCCGCAAGGCGGTGCCGGGCGTGTTTGCGCGTGATGCAGGCGCAGAAGTCTAGCTGTTGAAGGCGGACGCGACCTGGTGTTGCTGCGGCACCTGTCCGTTCGGCGTCAGTCTGTCGACAATGCCTGGCAGGGCTGTGGACAATTGCTTGAGCAACTCCTGCTCGTCCAGTCCGGTCCTTTGCGCGATCTCTCGAATGACCTGCGGGCCGATCGCCTTGCCCAGATCATTGGCGTTGATCGGCTGGTTCTGTCCGGTGCCGACCCAGGAGTCAGCGACATTGCCTTGGCCGGCAGTCTTGAGCTTGTCGAGCAGTCCGCCCAGTCCGCCAAGCAGGCCGCCATCCCCTGAGGCCGTGGTGCCGGTGGGGGCTGGCGTTTGAGGTGGGGCGGGCTCGCCCGTCTCTCCGTCACTCGTCTGTTCGGCGCTTCTGCCGCTCAGCATCTTTCCGACCAGCAGCGCGCCGAGCGCGATCATCAGCGGTTTGGTGATGTTGCCGCCGGGTACGGCGTTGTCAAAGAGTCCCATAGGTCAATCCTCCATAACGGCCAAGCCCGTCCCGCCGGCTACAATGGACCATGCGGGCGGAATTTCAAGTTGGCTTGAGCTTTTGACAATCATGTGACCATGATCGGCGGGCGGGGAATGGAGAGGAAAAATGGGCATTATCAGTTGGATCATCCTCGGCGTCATCGCCGGCTTTATCGGCAGCAAAATCGTCAACAAGACCGGCCAGGGCTTGATCATGGATATCGTGCTCGGCATTGTCGGCGCCATCGTCGGAGGGCTGATCTTCAGCGCCTTTGGCGCCACGGGTGTGACCGGCCTCAACATCTGGAGCCTGATCGTCGCCATCATCGGCGCGGTGGTCGTGCTGTGGGCCTATCACCAGTTCTCCGGCAAGCGAACGCTTTAGGCACCAGTCTGCCGACTGGCTGACCGCAGGACGGCCAAACCTGCTTCGACGCGTTGACTTGAAGGTCAGGCGACGACGGTCAGCCTGCGCTTGCGTTCATCAAGCGAGACGATGGTCAGCCCGCTCGCGACCACCAGCAGGATGCCGCAGACCGCCAGGGCATTCGGGAACTGGCCGAACACCAGAACGCCTGAGATGACCGCCCAGACGGTGAAGCAGTAGTAGAACGGCGCCACCACGCCGGTCGGACCGACGCGATAGGCCATGAAGATGAAGAAATGGCCGAAGATCAGGAAGAATCCGGCGCCGGCCATGAGCAGCAGGTGCCGGGCTTCCGGCATGACCCAGCGCTCGGAAACGAGATGCGCGGCGCCCGCGCCGATCAGCACCACCACAACGGCGGAAATGGCGACGATCATGCCCGGCACCTCGGCCGCGACCCGCCTGCCCGCAAGATCGCGCGCCGCCGCCAATGCCGCGTTGCCGAGCGCCAGCAACGCATAGACCGAGATGCCCTGCATGGTCGGCTGGGCCACCATAAGCGCACCGATGAAGCCGAGCCCGATCAGCGCCATGCGCACGCCGCCGATCCGTTCGCCGAACAGGATGGAGGAGCCGACCAGCATCAAAAGCGGGGTGATCTGCCCGAGCGCGGTCGAATCGGCGATCTGCATGTTGGCCAGCGCCACGACGTAGCAAAGGATGGCCGCCAGCTCGAGCAGGTTGCGGCGCAGCACGCGTTTGTCGAAGATCAATGGAATCTGCCTGCCATAGCCCAGCAGGAACAGCAGCGGCATGCCCCATAGCGTGGCCGCGACCCCGCGCAGGAACAGCACTTCATAGGACGGCAAGCCCGCGGTCGCGAGTTTCATCATCGTGTCGTTGACGAGGTACGACCCCGTCGAAACGATCATGAACAGCGGGCCGCGTATGGAGGTCGGTATGAATTGCATGGGGCAACCAAATCAGACCGCCGCCGTAGCGGCAATGGGCCAGGCGCCGGCTGCACATCCGGCAGGCAAAGGCCAGGACATGGGCGGGACAGGACATGGGCGGGAATAGCAAACAGGTGCTGGAGCCCGCAGCCCCCATTTCATTTCCGCTCGCGCGTTCCTATATCAGCGCCACATCCCGCAATCGGATCATCGGTTGAGACCGAGTGGACAGCGCACCCGGCCACAAGGCACTTGTGTTTTTCGGCCGTAGTCGCTAATCGCCCCGCATTCGACTGAACTGAAGGTCAAGGCCGTCCAAGGAAAGAGACTATGGCAAAAGGTAAATTCGAGCGTAACAAGCCTCATGTGAACATTGGCACGATTGGCCACGTCGATCATGGCAAGACGTCGCTGACGGCGGCGATCACGAAGTATTTTGGCGAATACAAGCGCTACGACCAGATCGATGCGGCGCCCGAAGAGAAGGCCCGCGGCATCAC
>NZ_AYXE01000042.1:0-9793 GCF_000502235.1 Mesorhizobium sp. L103C119B0
ACTCGTTTTCCTTACCGATGATTGATGATGCCCCGTCTTCAAGGCGTTCACTCCCCCAAGCCTTCATAGGCAAATAGTCGCACAAGGTAAGTGAACGGGCAATTCAGGCCCGTGCGCCGCACGTTGCAGGTCCAATACGCCAAGTGATGTCCAGGCCTTGAGTCCTCCTTGTCGTTGCCGAGAAGGCCCGACAACGGCCCAAGGGGCGGCCGCTCAGGGGCAGAATGCCGTTTAGTAGTTATACCACTCAGCGGCCATATCTCCCGCGAACTGCGCGCTATGAGGTGCCCCAAATCTGGACCGGCCCTCCCTCCCAGGGACTCAGAAGTCTTGTTTGTCCAGCCTGTGGGCGCCACGGTGGTGGGTAGTGATCCCAATGAGGTTCATGCTCACTGAACTTTCATGGAGACGGCGTCACGCCGTCTGCCGCCCAGCCGTTGGCTGTAGCTGCTTTGCCTACCTCAACTAAATTGGCCCAGGCATTTTTACTGATTGGAAACATCGTGATATCCCGAACTCCTATATGCTAAGTGGTGAGCATGGGAGGGAATGGTCTATGGCGATCTATGAGAAGGAATTCTATCGGCGGCGGTTATCGTGGGGCAACCACGTATCCTGGTCGCTGCGTTACGATTGTGAGGCTGGGACTTTAAGAGTGCGCACAGCCCGCACCTCCAAGAGCGCGTACATTTACGACAGGGACATGGAACCAAGCGATTTCGTCAAGAGTGGCAATTGGTATCAACACCGGGTGTTCAAGCGCGAAATGGAATCATTCTTTGCCGGCATCGGCATGAAGGAGATTAGCGCCTAAGAAACGTGGCCCATGAAAGCGGAAATTGGGTTGAATATCTCTTTTCTGATCGAAGAAGGGTTTATGCCTGTGGGTTCGTGGAGGACTGCAGATTGTAGGCCCCATAGAGATGCCGCGTGGGTCAGACACCAGCCAGGGCTTTACGCATTCGTCGTGGGGTCCGCAGTCATGTACATTGGCTTGAGTGAAACGCTCCACCGTCGCCTCCGCCGCTACGGCAATCGCGCGTTCAGAAACAAAAACGTCCCCCAGAGAGGGCCTCACATCAACATCGCTTTGTCTGTAGCTGGGAACATTGAAGTCCCCATTTTCGCGAAGGTAATTCCGGGAGCCACCGAAGCGCTACTTCTTCCGCTGGAGACCGCCCTTATCAAAGCCTTGCAGCCGGGATGGAACGACACGCACAAAATTTGAAACTGAGTGGCCCCAGAAAGCCCGACAGCGGCCCGACAAGGTGACCGTGGTGGTCATGACGCGTCCCCGGTGCCAGACGATCTCACCGACGCCCTATCGAATTCTTCGGCATATCGCCGCCATCCCCCTTTCAGTCTGATACACCTAGAGACAAGGCCTGTCGTGTGGTTGGCAAATTGCCGGTGTAGGCTCACCAGCTAGGCGTGAAGTGGACCTGTCCGACCATTTGTCGGCCAACGACAACGCCATCAGCCCGGGAAGCCCACCTATGCCGTGTCCGTCCTTTCTGGAGCTGTGCGGGAAGTCACGACGAAAAGAGCATGTTTCAGTGCTGGCTTCGGCACGTAGTGCAGATCTGGACCGGCCTGGTCGTTGCTATGACGGTCGCTACCCAGCTTGTCCTTCGCGCCGCCTCGCACGCGGACGCGTTGTGTGTATTGTACGTTTGGCATGGGTCGCCCAAGTATGTATAATAACCGGGAAGTTGCGCGTTTCCCAAGCCGGTACAGGTTCGGTCTCTTGATTGCTCGGCGTTTCCTAATCGCATCATTCCTGGCGATATTTATTATCGTCCCCATCGCGTTCGAGGCTGCGGCAAATTCTTTCGCGACCTTGATGTGTCCCGCCGGGCTCAATGTCGTTCAATCTACCGAAGGGTACGAAGATATATCAGCTTGCACGAAAAAAGACGGCGTCAAAGAAGGTAGCGCAGTGATTGTCAATTCGTCGGGAATTGCTACGGTGGTTGGGCAATACTCGAATGGGTTAAGAACCGGTAGATGGTACGACTTAGATGAGAACGGGAGGACTAACGCTTATAGAACGTATATCGATGGCAAACTCTCGGGAGAATCAACGGAATATAGCGCATTCTCTGGAGATTTATCTGCACGAGAATATCATACTGGAAGCCAGCTGCATGACTACGCCGTACGAGAATACTACTGCGACGGCCAGAGGGGGTTATCCAGCTTCGATACAAAAGGCGATCTCTTAAATAATCGCATTACCGCATATTTTAATTGTGCAAATTCAAATGCGCTAGCCATAGAAGTTCAAGCTGACGCGAAGCTTGTCGGGATGGCTTTTTGGGAAAATGGCCAAATAAAATCGCTCTCACTCTATGGATATGGTGTGAAGGGAGAATTTAATCGCTATTGGGACTTTTTTGGAAACGATTTTGACTACGGTAGTACCGTAGGAGGCTGTTTATCCAGCGATACCTGCTCTTGGCCAGATAATAAACGCACAGCAATGTACTATTTCGATCCATGTCATAATTGTTTTTCGTCGATAACAATCCGACCATTTGAACATAATATGCTTGCCATACGAGACAGCATTGTTGATATTATACGAAATAAAGGCAACGAGATTGCTTTTGATGGATTTACCAATCGACGTCTGATCGTTGTTTCTCTGCCCCGAAAAGAGAATGACGTCGAGAAATTCTATCGGTTTAGGCTCTCAGTTGGAGAGTGTCAAAACGGCAACTGTTCCGTTAGTGTAACGGCAAATGTCATTAGTTCCAAAAATGGTGATCTGATACACCAGGCGCCGGCCAGCGTTGCGGCCCCGCCTGCTGCGATGCTATCTGACAAAATAATCGGTGACGACGAGCTAACAGCGAGCCTGGTGGATTATTTTGACAATGCTCTAACACAATCTGACCGCGAAATGAGACATATTAAATGCTACCGGGAGCCTTCTAGTTCCGGCTGTTAGCAGATTGCATTTGTGCCAACTTTGCTAATCGAAATGAGGGTATTGAATGGAAATTCTGAAGCTACTTTTGCCTGTATTTTGGGCCGTTGTGTCGACCGGTGTTGGCGTCATTTTATATCGCACCAGTTCCGCATTATTTGAAAGCAAGCAGCTAAAGGATGGAACGACACGGCGACTTCGCTTGGCCGGTTCGGTGACTATTGCCGCGCTCGCGTTCTTGGGCATGTGGTACGCCACGCCAAGAGAGTCACTTCAACCAAACCTTAACGGCTACGCCCAATACAAAGTTGAAGCGATCAACCGCATTGCAGATCTTGCGCAACAGATTAATGACAAAGCAGTTGATCTTTCAGCATGCTTGAATGAGCCGCAGTCGGATTGTCGAACGCAGGCATTAGACCTGCAATCACTCGCGTCTCAATCCGAGATCGCGACTTCTTCAGCTAGGAAGACGGCGATTGTAGGCAAAATCGACTAAGGGGAAGAGGCTTTGCAAAGCCCCAACGATCTCCGCTGAGCCAACGCCTTCCCAGGGCCGGCCTTGCCTCCCGTTTCAACAAATTGAGGCTGAGTAAAAAGGCCCACAGGAGGTCTGCGCCGGTCGACTGCGGGCTGCGACAGCCGCTAACCTCGGTGCCGAAAGATAGACAGTCAGTTGCCGTTCAACAGGACCGCCCCCTTCTATCCAATCGCGTCGGGGTGGATTGTCTGAGGGCATCCGGGGTTGGCCTTGTTGTGGCCAAAATGTGGGACAGACGCGCCGCCGCCCTTGGTTGCCGGATATAAGTCCACGGCGCCATGGCACCAGACGCAGCGCTTCACGGCGTCCTCAGGCAGTCCATAGGCCTCAGAAGTGCCCATGGACACCCAAGCTCCATCCCGTTGTACCTCACATTCAATCATCATAGGCATTCCATTCGTATTGCGATCCCATCAGAGTATCATAACGTCCGACGTTCGCCCGGACCTAACGCCGGACGCGCACGCAATGCCGTGCTTGGAACGGACGTCGTGCCGCCGTATGTAGAGCTCGTGTGCCTAATGAGAATGTAGAGGTTGTGCGCGCTCGGTCGAGACGCCTATTTTCTACCCGTAGCTCAAATAGGCCACGCGTGCCTCAGCGGGATGGTGGAGGAGTGCACCTTCGATTTGAGATACTCTTTATTCAGCTTTTCGAGCATTCGGAAGACGCTTGCGCTGGCCAAGGGTGACGAGATGCTAGGCCCGAGCAGGATGCTGTGAAGGATTTCAGAGAAGGAGAACTGGGAGATTGCTCCGTCGAGAGGCGCAATTTTCAATTTCAGTTTTGGCTCCACGCCGCGCGATCCGACGATGTAGTCGAACTTTTCGGTCAGCAGCTTATTCCTGTCCCGGTCAGGCATATAAATGAGGCGCCACTCATGCTCCTCCAGGAAACCAATGTGCTTGGTCGAAAGCGCAAACCCCAGGATGACGTGGAACAGCCAGTAGGCTGGAACGTAGAGCATGTGCTGTGGGATATTTCCTTTGGCGACAATGGCGCACCAGTCGGCGACCTTGCGTTCAAGCCACTGCAGCCGGTCGGCAGTCGACGCATATCGCACCTGCGTAAGAACGAGGGGCGAGTCATCGATAAGTGTCTTGATGGCGCCGGTGTCGAACACGACGGCTGCTCCGGCGCCATTGTTTGCATACGCTCGCCACATCGAAAGGATGCCGTCGGTATTGTCGGCAGCATGCATCGAAAGGCACAGAACGTACACGTTCAGCGCATGCTTGCTCTCATACTCGCTGTAGAGATTGTTGAAATCAGTGCGCAGTAGGGCCGCCGTGGCGCTATCGAGTCCACACGTCTTCTCAAGGTCGGTTTGGTCGAAGAAGGCCTTACCCCGCGTCAGACCGAACCGCATTTCATCCAGATCGTTCATAAACAGCGGATTGGAGAGCCAAAGCTCCTCATTCTTCAGGATCTTTTCAAGCGTCTCCACTGACGTGTAGTGAGCGAGTAGGGGCCGCTCTCCCTTCATCCACAAGTCGTTTTGCTGGAACTCCTCATAGAGCGGGGAGAACCTGTCAGAGATCTGCTGAGCGGTCGGGCCTTGCTCCACTTGAGACGGCTGAGACGACATTTCAATTTCCTGCGACATCGAGGACCCCAATGGCTTGCCGAGGTATGAGGATAGCAGAAAGCGCGACTTATCCGTATCTGGCAAACTTGTTTGGTGTCGACTTCCGCCGCCACTCTCCCAGCCCTTGCGGTCGAGCGCATAGCAGGCCTCACCACCGAACGCGGCGCCGCTAAGTAGGTCCGTCTGTGCAGGAAATGAGAAAACTCTTCTGCGCTTTGTCGGCAAGGTAACTCAGAAGGGGCACCCGGCTCCCACCCAAATCGGGACCGCCCCCTCCTAGCCTCAGAGACAGCCACCACCAAGCGCAACGGTGTCTGCCGGCTTTCCACACTGGTCAAATGCCGCAAGCCACTGTGCGGCCTTTTCTCGGGTCACCAAGCTGACTCGCCGTAGCCGATTACTTGTACCTGTAATGCATGGTCTAGACCGTTGAGTGGATGCCGCCTGGTCCGGACCGACTCATCCCGCCAACGCCGATGACTGCGGCGCGGGAAAACAGGTCCTTGAAGCGCGCGAAGGCGGTTTGCCAGGGCTTTGCCGGCTGACGTGCCGTTCCAAGCTGTATCGCCCGTTGTCGGCCTGTGAAGGCTGCTCGGTCTGCAAGCTTAGGACACCAACGAAAAGAGCACTGTTCCCCCAACGGCTAAGCGACGACCAAGGTTGGAACGGGGTACCCCTCCCATGCCGCAAATCTGGACCGGCCCCTCCCAACGCGCGTTTAGCGCTTAAATGGGACGCATCGACCACCTCTCTTCGCAGCAGCCAACGTATATGCTTAAGTCCTGATTTTGGGGGGTAGGTGACTTGGCAGGCGTCCTCGACTTTGGCAGAAGGCACAGCGGAGCATTCGGATCGCTGGTAGTTTTCGCGACTCTGTTTTCCTCGTCAGCGCTGGCTCAAACGACCTCATGGCCGGAAGCTCAGATATGCAGCGCTGGGACGTACACATATTTCTTCCTGGAATCTCCACCCCGACTGCTGGGCAACTCAGGAAAGGCATATCGCTTCCAGAGTGCAGCCGGGCACATCTATGATTGCGAACTCAACGGCGATAGAGTCAATTTCACTTGGAACAATGCCGTTTCAGGAGCGATGTCCAGCCACTCCACGAAGTATCAGGTTGCCGGCGAAGAACTGACAATCGTCACTGATTTGGTCAAGAATGTTTTTGTGTTAGCGGGGAATACCTGGACCTTGATCTCCCGGTAGGTCGCCCTTAGGCCCCCGTCAGGCCAGTCCCCCTTAGGCCCCCCTCAGGCCAGTCCCCCACCTATTGAGCACCGCGCGATCTTTCCCTGGAGTTGCCAGTGAACTTGGACGAATTTGAACGTGAATTGGTCGCCTTGATCGGACGCCCCACCGACCTAAGACCGTTTGTCTGTGAAGGTTCGCCGCTGACGTGCGACGTGTTCCTCGTCGGCTTCAACCCTGCCACCGATATGCGCACGGATTTCTGGGAGTTCTGGCGGCCTGGGTATGGTTACGACAAGGTGGCATGGTTCAAGCGATACCTAGAAGAGCGCGCCGCTAAACCGCTAAAGCCGGGCAAGACTCTACGGCAGAAAGTCAGCGCCACTCGTCGGCATATGGAGTGCTTTGTCGAAGGCGCAGCAGGTGTTCGTGTGCTTGAGACGAACATCTACGCCAAGGCCAGCGACGACATGAAAAGTCTAGACCTTGCCAGCCGGGAGATCGCGCCGTTCAGGTTCCTACTGAAAACGATCAAACCCAAGGTGATTGTGGTCCATGGCAAGCCCGCATTGCAGGCCATCGGTAAGTTCGGGACGTCCGCGATAGTGATTGAAGCCGATCACCATTTCTCTCGCCAAACCTCAAAGGACACGGCCCGTGGGTACGGGGCGATGGCAGCTAAAGAAAGCGAAGCCGCCGGCTAGGGCAACCGTGCCGGCGTTTCTCCGCTCATATAAAGCCACTGGGCAGCTTGACGGGCGTCGCTGGTGGAAACACCGGCCAAGTGTCATAGGCCGCTGTCAGGTCATTTATCGTCACGATAAAGCTGTTTGTGGTTGGGCGACCTAGTTTGAGCGCCAGGTCGCCTCTGACGTACACGATGTAACGGTGAGAATTCAGAAAAATTCTTGTGCGATTTAGAAGCAGGGCAGATGGGAATGGGTACCCCTCCCAGACCGCAAATCATGACCGGCCCCTCCCAACGCGCGTTTAGCGCTTGAACGGGACGCATCGACCACCTCTCTTCGCAGTAGCCAAACTATATGCTTAAGTCCTGATTTGGGGGGTGGGTGACTTGGCAGGCATCCTCGACTTTGGAAGGCATTGCGGAACATTCGGACCGCGAATAGTTCTCGCGGCTCTGTTTTCATCGTCAGCGCTCGCTCAAACAACCTCATGGCCGGAAGCTCAGGTATGCAGCGCCGGTACGTACACATATTTCTTCTTGGATTCTCCACCCCAACTGCTGAGCAGCTCAGGAAAGACATATCGTTTCCAGAGTGCGGCCGGGCACATCTATGATTGCGAACTCAGCGGCGACAGAGTCAATTTCACTTGGAACAATGCCGTTTCAGGAGCGATGTCCAGTCGCTCCACGAAGTATCAGGTTGCAGGCGAGGAACTCACAATCGTCACTGATTTGGTCAAGAATGTCTTTGTGTTAGCGGGGGATACCTGGACCTTGATTTCCCGGTAAGTCGCCGTTGGACGGCCCCCCTCAGACCCGTCCCCACCTTATTGAGCCCCGCGCGATCTTTCCCTGGAGTCGGGAAGTTCAGGCCGTCCGCGAAAGTGATTGAAGCCGATCACCATTTTTCTCGCCAAACCTCTAAGGCCACTGCCCGTGGATACGGGGCGACGACTGCTAGAGAAAGCAGGGAGGCCGGCTAAGGAACTGTGCAGTCACTTTCGCGCTACAGCTTGGGTCGAACTTGTGCAGCTGTGGGGCAAGGACTGCTCAAACTTGACCGCATCTTGCTGATCGGCTTCCGATAAGTTCGGACTTCCAAGAGGTGTGAAATGGACGATGATATCTGGAATCGGGCCTTCTATGACGATGGCGAGTGGGTTTCCTGGTCCGACGTAGAAGAACAGCTCCGATACCAGGAGTGGCGAGCAAAATATCCTAATGCGATAAGATCTTTGATTCCTTATTTTCAGGATCTCTTGTCGCTGGCAGAAAGCTACCACCTTGAGACAGGTCGTCATCTCAATGTGTACGGAGACATTGGGGAACTCTTCGGCGCCATCACCTATGGAATAAAGCTGAACAAGAACTATGCGCAAGGCTCTGATGGTAGGCTTGGCAACGATCACGTTGAGATCAAAACCATCACCCCGTTCAAATCCAAGGACGAGGTTTTCGTGAAGTTAGCAGGTAACTTCAGCAAGCTGCTCGTCGTGAAGATCAACGCGGACTTTGAAGTCTCATCCCGGATGGTCGTTCGCTCGAAGTTCCCCAAAACGGCGAAGCCTTTCCTTAGGATAAGGTGGGGGGATCTGCCCGCAGCCGAATGACGTCCGCATGGTAGTCGTTCGAGCTGGTCGCAGTGGGCGACTGCTCACCACCCCGACTACGGACGTAGAACGCCCAACGGCTATACAGTCGAGGCCAATGCGGCGGCCAACAGCGGTCGCAAGCAATTGCTGCGTTAGGGAGTGCGCGAAAGCGCAAAGACCGCTCAGCGGTAAAATCTCCCGCAAACCGCCCGCCGCGAGGAAGTCAGAAAAAATCTGGTGAGATTTGGAAGCAAGTTAGATGGGAATGGATACCCCTCCCGTGCCGCAAATCGGCACCGGCCCCTCCCCAAAAGACGGCGCCTCGATGGGTCCCACGACGGACGACCTGTCGCCATCAACGGGCTTTTAGACGACGACAAATGTCTACAGCCTCCTCGAACCATTCAGCGGCGGCAAATGTCGGATGCCGCGTTAGGACCGCATACCGCCCGGCGGAATGTCTGAAGCATTGAAACTCTTCCGAGGTTCTAACCTTGGGGGCAGGGCTATAACTCAAACCCGACAAAACCGCCACCACCTCATCCTCAAAGGAATGGCCAGTAACGAAGAGGGCGATTCGCGGTTTAAGATACGCCAATTCTTCAGCGAGTGCGGCGCGGCACGGACCAGCCACTTCGCGCCGTTGCCATTTCCCAGGAGTTTCGGCCGAGCTCGGCTCAATCTTGCAGACATTTGTCCATGCCAAAGAGCGCCTTGAGCGGTCAAATCTGTCAACCAGCTTCCAGAAAGCTCGGTGGCCGGGATGCCTCCGCTCTCTCTCTAGCATCCAGCTTAGAGAATTCGCGGTGCTGGTTGCTTGATGATAATTTATGCGCACATGCGGTCCCGCAGGACCGAGGCTTTTGCCAATGAAGAGAATGCTGGAGGGGTCTCCGCAGCGGTAGTCAGGCCCAACTGCGCCTGAAAACACCCCATCTGCCGCCCAGCCCTCTTCTACGGCTGCTGCACCATCTGTCACCAACCTGGCCCACGTTTTCCTGCCAATCGGAAACATTGGATAATTCCTTCCGCCGCTATACGCCCCAACCGCTATCCAATTGCTTCGGGATGGATTGTGTGAGGACATCCTGGGTTAGCTTTGTTGTGGCCAAAATGTGGGACAGACGCGCTCCCGCATACGGCCTCATTCGTTTGGATGGGCACCCCTCCCAGCCCGCAAAATCAGGACCGGCCCCTCGCCGTACGTTTTGCCCTAGCGCTAGGCCGCTGGGAACCGTGGAAAGCGAAAATGTGCAATCTT
>NZ_AYXE01000043.1:0-9534 GCF_000502235.1 Mesorhizobium sp. L103C119B0
TATTCTGGGACAGCGCGGTCAACGATTCGTTAAAACGCTCCGGAACTAATTAAGCACGCGCTAATTGACTCGCGATCTCGGGAGTCAGTGCATGCGTGAAGTTCATTCCTCCGATGATGGAGCCGATTTTGGCGGGACAAGCCTCCCGAGGGCATTGGACAGCGTCACGTACCGGCCGCCGTCTTCGTCTTCCCTCTTCCTAGAGATCCGCCATTCGTTGGGCGAGTGGGTTGTTCGCATCATAGGGAGGAACGGTGAAACGTATTCCCGAGCATTCGAATATGAAGCAGATGCCGTCGCTTTCGCTGGCGATCAGTCTTCTCGTCTAGGATTGGAAGCTCCCCCGAAGCAAGCAACTTGACGAAATCAGCGAGCGACGCGCCTAGGAGACGGCGGTTCATCATCACGATGGTTTATGGCACTTGTCCGACATGCCGAGCGCCGGACTCCGTCTTGGCCGGCTGCAGCAAGCGCTGGTCGATAGCGGCGGCCTTGAACGCCGCAAATGCTACGGCCGGACTGCAGCTTCCATCCTTGGCCTCCGCAATTAATCGGCACGCATTCCTATAGGCCGCCGCTTCTTTATTTGGCCACTGCCCCAGGAGCGCTTCCTCGGCCTCACAGATAGAGGAAACCGTCATTGATTTCCGGTCTTCCATGCAGAACCAGTGCGATGCCATGCGCGGCTTTGCAAATCCGAAGCCTCCATCCTTGCCGCAGCCGGCATGTTCACATGCATGATTGTCGACGCGTCGTCGTCGCGGAGTGGCCCTGTCATGTATGGCCTCTGCCAAAGACAATGCACGATCAAGGTCATGCGGGATAGTTCGCCAGGCACCATATGGCGGTTAATTCAGCGATGGCCGCCTTTTGGCTGAGAGGTGAGAGGCCGCGCATCTGCTTTCCCATCTTGCTGACAGCGCGATGTATGGCCGGCAGCTCGCGCCTTATCGTGGCGTAGATTTCGGGCTGTTCGGATTCAGTCGCAATCGTCGGTTTCTGTCTCCAATTTGCCCGCAGTGAACAAAATAGGAACACGGTAGTCAATCCCTCTTGACTGGACAGGAATATGTTCCTCATTTTTGTTCACTATGGCGCACGATCCGATCGACACTCTGGGAAGGCGACCCGGCACAACATGCTTGTGAAAGCCGAGTGCAGCTGCGGCAACGTCCGCTACTGCCGGTCCGCGGACCTGATGATGGTCTAATGGCGGCGGCGTGGATCCCTTGAAGCTCAATTTCGACTGCAACAGGTGTAAGCCGCAGATCAAAATCACGCTTCTCGAGGTCCATCCCGAGCATCTCCCCAAGAGTCACGCATCGAGTTCCCCGCTCCTCCCAGGAAGAGATTCCCGGTTCATGTCGTTTATTGCTAGGCGCAGAGGCCCTGCACCAACGCTTTGAAGGTCAGCAATGCGCCTAATATCCGTCGTTGAGCAGACCCTAACCGCATCCCAAAAGCGGACATCCGAGCGAACATCCGCAGCCGCACGTTTGCACCAGTTGCCGACATTGACGCCGCTGGCGAACTCCATGAGCTTGACGATACGACCGCCGTTCATGTTTAAGATCGGCTCTTGACTCCTATGTAGCTCTTGCAGTTGCTGGCCTCGTAGCATCGGCCTTTCAACAGAAGTGCGGCCGACGGCCGACTCCGCCCTTTCTACATTCTTTCCATAATAACTTTTCCTGAACACCCGCTGCCAGCTCCGGTCCCTTTAAATCTGCCGGTTCCGTTGTCACCCTTTATGACCCCGCTCAGGGTGTTCCCGCCCGTTCTTCCTTTATATACAAAGGTGCTTTTCATATTGACGGCGCCGCTGCTGGAAATGCTTCCTGTAAATCCGGAGTCAGACGATACTCTGCCATCTCTTATGAAAACGCGTGTTGAGAGTTCTCGCCAATCGCCGCAGTCCGTTGTGGCTCGTCTGACTAATTTCCATGTGCCATTAAAGGCGCTTAGCCCGCTCGTCTGGGGCACACAATGATCGCCCTGCACCCTCATTCCGTCTTCACAAATAAGCGGGCAGATACGAGCTCCGACCGCCCTTAGTCTTTCCAGAAGTTCCGCTGTCGGTTCCAATGATGCAAGCTTGACACCTTGCCTGCCGGCATAGTCTTGAAGTGCTTTGCGGCTGCCCAAGCCCCATTTGCCGTCGGCATGGCCGGCCAGGCACCCCAGGCGAACCAGTTCCACTTGAGTGGCCCGTGTAAGTTCGCCAGCGTCTATGTTGCCTGCCGGTGACTGCGGCAGCGGATTGGGTTGTTCAAGGCTGGCGACTTCCATCGCCTTGGTATTGTCGGTTGCCTTAGCGATGCGCTCCGTCGTTGGCTGTCCCGCCACCTGTTTGGTGGAAGCCTGCCGTTCCGCTTCAAAACGCTTGGCGATACCGTCGATCTTTAGCCTGGCAAGGGCCGCAAAGACGCCCGTCGGAAACTGCTGTAGATACGCCTCGAAGAAGCTCTTGTCGGTTGAGTCCTTGATGGTCGCCCAATAGGCTAGCTCGACCGCGTTGTCTGGCGACGCAGTCTGCGGAAGCGAAGCAGACGCCTGTTTCGGCTCGGCCGTTGCCGCGAGAGGCCTCAAAACGACTTCTCCCGTAAGCGACGAATTTTCCCACGGCACCTGCTTCCCATCCGTGGCGGCCAGCACATCGCGGCGCACATCGACGAGGTCGCGCATGATATCCTGCCCCGGCGTGCCGAGGTGCGAGAGCAGTGCAGTTGTGAACGGAGAGTTCCGGCCCGCCCCGTCTATCGCGACGTTACCTGGTTGCGTTGCGAACGCGATTAGCGACCCGACTCCGCTGCCAAGTCTGGCAAGACCACGCCCTAGGGAACCGGAGCGCGTCCCCATGGAGCGGGAAAGCTTCTCCGCAAACGGATTATCCCGGCAGGCATCGAGGAAGATGAGGTTAACCTTCGTGCTGCGTTCCATCGCCGAAAGTACGAGGTCTATCGGCAGGGCCTCAAAGTCGAGGTCGTTGTAGCTGGACAACTGTGCATCCACCGGCACCATATAGTTGCTGCCATTCACCTGCAGGCCGTGTCCGGCATAGAAAAAAAGCGCCATGTCGGCACCGTCGAGCCTCTCCAAGAAGTTGCGTACTGTGCGTCGCATTCCCGCCAAGTCGAGGTCCTGGTCGCTCACGACCTGAAACCCAAGGCTTTCAAGTTTGGCAGCTATGTCGGAGGAGTCGTTCTTCGGATTGGCTAGTTGGACGGCATGCTGATAGGCAGAATTGCCAATGACCAACGCAAGGCGTTTCTCGGCGACTGCCTGTCCCGAAACAGCGGCAAACAATAAAACCAAGAGAATGAAAGCGCGGCGCATGGCGAAACGGCTCCCCAAGGGAACTTGTAGCAGAGGCTAATGCAACCGAAAAGAGCTATGCCCCGGGCTGCGGACGAGTGGCCTGCGACTCTGAGATGGATTGGCGGACACCGTTTCGGTGCTGGGGTCGTGCATTCCAATGCAAACGGGCGACAATTTGCTTGATGCGCCTGAACGGGTATGCTGGCAGCGAGTAGCGCTTCCACTTAGGGGTGTATTTCGGCGTGCGGACACTTGGCCGGATCGTCAGCCTGCGGCGAGGGGGCATCGCCGCATCGCTCGCCTATCTGGTTCTGCTGGGCCTCTGGACCGCTCTCGTGTCACCGCCGTTGGAGAACATCCTGCGCGACGTGATGATGGTCTCGATCTCGCCGTTCACCCATGCTCCACCCAACATCGTCGTGGTCTCAATAACAGAACAGACCCTGGCGAATTTTCCATACCGCTCACCACTGGACCGTGGCTTCTTGGCCGACATGGTGGCCCGGATCGAGTCCGCCCGCCCTCTCGCCATCGGCATCGACCTACTGTTCGACCAGGCAACAGAGCCGGAAAAGGATGCCCGCCTCGAAACTGCCATTGAAACCGCCCGTGTGCCTGTGGTGATCGCCTCGGCTTCGCGGACTGACGGCCTTACCCAAAGACAATCCGACTATCTAAACGCGTTCGCTCCGTCGGCAAAGCGGGGCCTTGCAGCATTGTTGCATGACAATCTCGACGGCGTGGTCCGTGGGGCCTTCCCCGGTCGAGAAGGCGGCGGCGCTTGGATGCCAAGTTTTGTTGCAGTGATCGCAGCATCCACCGGCGTTGGTGGCGGCCACTCGCCGGAGGAGATGGTCTACTACCGCACGGGGAACAGCCTGCCCTTCAGCTTTCCAACCTATCCGGCACAGGCCGTTCCGCTGGCACCGCTCAGCTGGTTCGAGGGGAAATATGTTCTTATCGGTGTAGACCTACAGCAAATAGACCGTCATCCGACACCGTTCGCGTTGTTGAGCGGGGCGAAAATCGGTGTCCTCCCTGGCGTCGCGATCCACGCCCATTCGTTAGCCAGGCTCGTGTCCGGGAATCGGATAACGACCCCTTGGCCTGCAGTGGGCTATGCGCCAATGCTTCTTGTCGGGCTGTTCTGCTTATGGATCGTTTCGCGGCCGATCCCGGTGGTCCTCAAACCTGTCGCGGTCGCTTGTACGGTGCTGCTAGTATGGATCAGTGAGGCGTGGGCGTTCGCGCGGTTCGCAATCCTCGTTCCGATGGTCGCCCCTGCATTGCTTGTGGTCGGCCTGTCGGCGTTCGTTGGCTTCCTGGCTTGGAGACGGGACGCCAAGGCTCGCCAGTTCATTCTGAACGCGTTCTCGAAATATGTCAGTCCGGCCGTTGTTGCAGCGATTGTCAAGGAACCCAACGCTCTCCATCTCGGTGGCGAGAAGCGTGAGCTCACCTGTGTATTCACGGATGTCGAGGGATTTACGTCATTCAGCGAGCAACTCGCGCCAGAGGTGCTCGCAGATGTATTGAACGAATATCTGAACGGGCTCTGCGAGTTATTTGTCGAGCATGGTGCAACCATCGACAAGGTCATCGGCGATGCGGTGGTCGGCTTCTTCGGGGCTCCGGCAGCACAAAATGACCAAGCGGAGCGGGCGGTGTCTCTGGCACTTGCTGTGCAGGACCACGCGCAGCGGCTGCGCGAGAAATCGGCACGACGGGGCCATTCACTCGGATCCACCCGCATAGGTATTCATGGCGGGCCTGCAATCGTCGGCAACTTCGGGGGAAATCGGTTCTTCAACTACACAGCTATTGGAGACACGGTAAACACTGCGGCCCGACTGGAGGGCGCAAACAAGTACATCGGCACGAAAAATTGCATAAGCGCGGAAGTCGCGAAACAAGCAACGCGCTTCTTGCTGCGGCCTGCGGGAGTTCTGCACCTTAAGGGCAAGAACCAAGGCATCGAGGCTTTCGAGGCAATGAGCCGAACGTCAGAAAATACGATACTATGCGAGGAATACGCAAAGGCGTACGCCCTGCTTGGCACCGACGATAAGCTCGCGACAGCGGCATTTGAGCTGTTGGTCACAAACTATCCACAAGACGCCCTGATCGCTTTTCATCATAGCCGTCTTGCAAGCGGACGCTTCCGAGCAGACATTCATCTTGCCGACAAATAGGGTCATCAATGACATGAGCCTCATGCGTCCGATCTCGCAAATCGCCTCTCTGACCCTCACCGCGGCCGTTCTTGTGACGGCGCAACGCGCGGTCGCCGGCAGCCAGTATGTGGTCCTGTCAGCTGAGCCGGCGGTGGATGAACTGCCGCCAGGCAAGCTCTTTATGCCAAGCGACGTCATCAACGTGCCAGCCGGTACGGTCGTCACTTTGCTCGGCGAGGACGGCAGCGTGAACGCGCTTTCGGGTCCAGATTCCTTCGTGGTAACTGAGGATGCATTGACGTCCGGCAGTTTACAGGGGACTGCCAAAGCGCAGGAAGGCCCTTCAAAGCTTGACCTGATAGCCGTCCTCTTGGCGAACGAGCGCAAGAGAACGGAGTCCATCGGCGGTTCGCGCACCACTAGCGACTATTCCACGCCGAGCGGGCTCGACGACCCCTGGGCAGTGTCCATCGAAGAATCCGCCCCGGGCTGCATCCGCGATGGTGTTATGGTTCTTGCGCGCGAGGGCATAGGTCAGAGCGCGGTTTTTTCAATCCGCATCGGCGACGGTGAGCCGTTCAACGGCATAGTCTGGAGCGCAGGCAAGCTCACTTACTCTCTTCCAGACCGTATTCCTCCCGAGGTGAAATCTGTTGTCGTCGAGACCAACAAGACATCGGCGTCGATCGAAATTAAAATGTTTCCAAAGAACGTTCTTGAAAATCCGCTGGAAGTTCTTGGATGGATGGTAAGCAGCGGTTGCAAACGTCAAGCGTTGGCCTTGGTGCATCAGCTTGTGACAAAACAGCAATGAGTTATTGGCTAGCAGCCGCGCCGCGAATGATGGAGCGACTGGCTAACGGCGTAGCGGCGCCATTCTCAGAGTCGCCATCGCCAGGCATCAGGTAAACTGCAAGGCCTTGGTTTGGTGGACTGTAAGTGCGCTAACGATGATCCGAGCTCGTCGATTTCTGCACAAGGGCACAGTATCAGGCGAACGAAGGGCGTCATCAGCCGATGTCTAATTGAATGTCAAGCGCGGACGCGCTGGAAAATCGAGAGGAGGGTGCGATGCTCCATCCGCGTTTCAACGTTATTATAGCCTTGGCTGTGACTGCGGTTGTGAGTTATGCCACGGGCCGGCTGGAGGCCGCCGAAGAAACCGGTTTCGATCCTCTCGTAATCGACGAGTTGAGTGCTCCCAAGTCCGTTGCGATCATCGATGACCCAACCGGCGAGGCGCCGACCTCCAAGGTTTATTCTTTTCGGATCCCCTCAGGTTATTGCAGTCCACGGCGCTATGAGCCGCATGCTCCAGCTAACGACTGCGACGAGCAGTCGGTACGGTCGCAAGTTCGTGAAAACGTCTTTGCGACCAAAAAGAACGGCAATGGGCAGCCGAAACAGGGCTGGTATGGGTTCGCCGTCTACTTACCTGACGACTTCCCATACGGCATAAAGCAAGCTGACGGTTACATGCAACTATTCTACTTTCACAACAAACAATGCCAGCACATTTCACTCGCAAATTTCGCGGGCAAAGATGACTCTCTCTACCTTGCATTCAGTAACGCGCTCAGAAACTACAACTGCACGCCCGGTCCGCGCCTCAAGGTCGCCGATTTCAAGAACCTTGTCGGCAAGTGGAGCCGCTTCGAGCTATTTATTAAGTGGGCGAAGGACAGCTCCGGTCGGGTTAAGGCGTACCTCAATGGCAAATTAGTGACCGAGTGGCGTGGACCGACCTTCACCCCCGGACTTGAGAGCACCAATTACGCCAAGTTTGGCATCTATCTTTGTTGCACCCAAGCGGTCGCTCGGGTCAGAGACGCGTCGCTATACTTCGCGGCGGTCAGACGGGCCGCAACTCGCGATGGTCTCTACACGCTAGGCGACGCCGTCGCGCTCAAATCGCTGCAGGTGACCCTCAATGCTTTGGGCTGTGACGTCGGCAAGCCGGACGGGCGTCCCAGCGAGCGCACCCGCGAAATGGCGCTGAGTTGCCGCACATTGCCGGCAGCCGTCGCACCTCGGGACCTAAGCGTTGCGACAGTGCGGTCCTTCCTCGCGCTCTACTCGGACCCGACAACCGCTGGTTTGCAGAGGGGAACATTCATCGAGCCGCCAACCGAGGTGGCGGTCGTCTCGAACGTACCGAACGATGCCGCGGCACAGGCAGGTCTGCTTGTGCCCGTGTTCAAGGTACACGCGTACGAGGGACAGACGCAAAAAGGAGGCAGCGACTCGACCTATGTCACCGACCTCGACGTCAAGATCGACAAATCCAGCGGAACGCCGAATTTCGGCCTGGCTGTCGTAGTTCATTCCTATAACCCTGGGAACATCGATAGCCTTGAGATGTTCCTGAACGCTCCCACGAAATCAGCCGGCAAGATCGCTTCTTGCGCCATGGGCAGTATTAAGTATCCCGACGGCACCGATCATGTCGCCTTCCGGTTTGACAAGTCCGGCGACACCTGGATCGTCAGCAACGCTTCATGCCTGATCTCGGCGCTACCCAAGAAGGAAGCTGCGGTCGTGCGCTTCGTCGCCGAGCACTTCTCGGACGTTGCGGTAGGCATGGTTACCGATGGCAGTGTTAACCTTCTGACGTTCGACGTGATGCGCAATCTTGTCGGCAGGGTCGCCACCGGGGAACTGAAGATCGCGGCCCGATAGCCTTCGTAGAAACTCCACTATCCGAAGAGGAAGATCATCGCCGAGACTCTTCCCAGGTCGATCCTCGCAAATCATAAGACAGAGAGCTTGCTAGCCAACATGACCATGTGCAGAAACGCACCCAGCCTAGCCGGCGGCTCAGGTAGGCAGCGCTCGTCGAAACCGCGCAGGCCCAGTTCGCGGCCTTGGCGGCTCTGCCTGCAGAGCGCGACATAGCTGCCTCGACTATGTGCGACGCAATGCCCGCTTCTTGATTGCATTATCCTGAGAACAGGCTATCTGCTTTCGGCCCCAGTTCAGACAACGATCCGTGTTTCACATCGCATATTGATAAGCGTCAGCCCTTGAGGCTGATCGGGTAAACTGTCTCAGTCCGGCTTATCGCCCAAAGCCAATGCAGAGATGTCCATCCACATCGCTCCTCGTTGAGGGGAAATCGTTGTCGGTCCGGTCCGAAAACGGCGTCGGGGCGGGGATGGGCGCACCTATCGCGGCTCTTGATGAAGATCGCACGGTGACATCGGGCGGCATCCTGAAGTCGAACTCCCTTCCTTCGGGGGTTTGATGTAGTTTGGGCGGCTAGTCGCCGACAGCCATGGAGTTGGATACGATGACGTACTTCGATCTAGGCACCTTCTCCCGCCGGCTGGACAACACGCTTTCCGAGGCGCAGATGTGGTTCGACCGGGGACTGATCTGGCAATACGGATTTAACCACGAAGAGGCCATTGCCTGTTACGAGCGCGCGCTCGAGGTGGCGCCTTCGAACGTCATGGCGCGGTGGGGAATTGCCCACTGTCTGGGTCCAAACTACAACAAGCTATGGACCTCCTTCGGGCCTGAAGAGCGTATTGTCGCTTTGACGCGGGCGCATGTATTGCTGGCGGAAGCGTGCGATCTGTCTGCAATCGAAGTCGAGCGCGCCTTGCTTGATGCGCTGACATCGCGCTTCCCTACTGATCCAGAGATTGCGGATTATGGCCCTTGGAATGACGATTTCGCTGATGCGATGCGCACAGTGTACGAGAGGTTCCCTGACGATCTGGATGTGACCGCGATCTTCGTCGAGGCACTGATCAACCGCACGCCTTGGGCGCTGTGGGATACTCGGACCGGGCAGCCTTCGGCTGGCACCTCGACGGTGGAAGCGCGCGCGGCTTTGGACCGCGCCTTCACGACCCAGCCAGCAGCCTGGGGACATCCGGGGTTGTTGCATTTCTATATTCATCTGATGGAGATGTCGTCCACGCCAGAAAAAGCCTTGCCGCATGCAGATCGGCTGGTGCGCCTAGCAGGCTGTTGAAAAAGGGGCTCGCGGTTGGGGTAGCTCCGTGATTCACTCATTTCGCGAGAATGCGGAGGG
>NZ_AYXE01000044.1:0-8905 GCF_000502235.1 Mesorhizobium sp. L103C119B0
CCAGCTGAAGCGCTTGACCAATGGCTCATGAAAAGAGAAATCGACCCTGTTGCGACGACCGTTTGAATCCGCCCAATACACGAGCGAGCAGTTCCAGCGCCTGATGACCGACCACGGCATTACGTGTTCGATGAGTCGGTCGGGCAATGTCTGGGACAATGCTGCGATGGAGAGCTTCTTCTCGTCGTTGAAAACCGAGCGGACAGCCCGCAAGGTCTACAGGACGAGAGATGCCGCGAGGGCGGACGTGTTCGACTACATCGAGCGCTTTTACAACCCTCGGCGGAGGCACTCGACGCTGGGCTATCTGAGCCCCGTGGAGTTCGAGCAACAAGCTATGTTAGCTTAACCTCGTGTCCGAAAAACCGGCAGCAGGCCAGAACTAGGAAGCTTACACAACGCTGCGCTGCCGGTCGCTCGACGTAGCTTGGGAGGCGTCACGCCGGTCAGGTAACTGGTTGGCGACGGAGTGACCTGATGTGGTGGACGGCCTCCGCTCCCGGCATCGCAATGTGCCAAAGTGTGGCTGTCGAAGGTCACATGAGGGAGAGCCGTCCATGGAGAAGGTTAGCACAATCGGTCTGGATGTCGCCAAGCACGTCTTTCAGGTGCACGGCGTGGACGCTGAGGGCGCGGTGGTTGTGCGCCGGAAGTTGCGTCGCTTACCTATCGCTCGGCAGCCGATAATACGGGGCGGTTTGCAAAATCCCGAACCGTCGGCGCGTACTTCGGACTGACGCCCAAGAATGTCAATCCGGCGAGACCGACATCGACGGCGGTATCACCAAGGTCGGCGATGGAATGGTGCGAACCGCACTCTATGAAGCGGCGCATATCATGTTGACGCGCGCCACGCGGTTATCGGCCCTGAAACGCTGGGCGATGGAGGTAGCGAAGCGGCGCGGCATGAAACGGGCAAAGGTGGCACTGGCCCGCAAGCTCGCCACCGTTCTTCACCGCATATGGGCGCTGATGTCAGTCAGTTCCGTTGGGGCAAGGACACCGTCACCGCGTAAAGGAGGAACAAGGCAGCGGAGCAGGCGCCAGAGGCACTGCTTCTTCGAGGTCCCGTCGCTGGGACGAGGGCTTGGCAAGGTCGGGAGTAGTGTTGTGAAGCTTCGGCAAATCACGTGTCCTAGATTGACCTGCCGGCTTAAGGATCTGATGGGATGATGTGGCAATCTTGGTGATGACCACGGACAGAAGCATGATCCCAGCAGCGTGATGATCACTCGAAGGGACTTGACGAGCAAGGGCCCATTACAGAAGCACTACTTTGGCAGATTTTTAGCGAAGAGGGACCTGCGGCAGTGCGGGCAGCGGATTGGCGGGGGTTGTTCGAGCGCGTTTAGGATTGCCTGCCAGATCATCATCAACGCGTGCCGGATCGAAATGGTCAAGGCCGAGTTCTTCCTTGAGCTGCTGATGCGCCTGTTCGCATACCCAGCGCGCCTTGATAGCGCCTGCGAGCTGCTTGAGCGGGGTGTCAGCGGGAAGGTTGGAGAGATAATATTTGCGCTCGCCGGTCGAGCGATGCTCGCCGATAACCCAGATCTCCTCGCCGGGCAGGTGCTAGGCGCCCATGTCGCGGATGCGCTGGGGTGGACCGTCGGTAACCGGACACGGACAGCGGCGAAGCGTTCTGAGAGGCGACCCTTGGTACCACGCCGCCAACTAACCGTCCTCCATCGGGCTGTCTCCAGCATCGCATGCGCAGTGATCGACTTCGGATCGGGGATGTGCCGATGCGCGGGCGGCCGCGTCCGGCAGCGGGGAAGATCATCGCAATATCGCCACGTCGGCGGATAGACCTTCTGCTTGAACGGGATGCCGACGGTCCAGGTAAGGCCGCGCGCGGTGAGCGTCTGCCGGAAGGGGGCACTCAAGCCATATCCGGCATCGGCAAGCACGCAGCCGAAGCGCACGCCGGCTGTGCGAACCTGAGAGCCGCAACCCTACCATAACCGGCACTTCGCCAGAGGCCAGCGTCAGTGACACGAGCGTGCGGTGTCATCGATGATCAGCCACGCATCGTTCCCGCCAACTTGTCTGTCGGCCTCGGCGAGCAGCGCCGCTTCCAACGGCGCGGCGTTCCAGACGCCGCTCGCAACGAAATGGTGCAGTTGGTCGTAGCTGACGTTGCCAGCACGTGCCGCCATCGGTTGAACGCTCTTGCGATCGCCAGGGCCGATCAATCCCACGATATACGCCGGGCACATCCGTGCTCTCGTCTTGTGCCGCGGCGTCCCAACAAACGGGCGTTAGCCATCGCTCCAAATCAGCTTGCCAGTTCCCATCCATGGCCGGCCCCTCCAAAAGCCGACCTCCTATAAATCACCGAAGACCCCTCTTGGGAATCTGGAGGCATCTGTGAGGTCCGCATCACGAGCGGGCGGCCAAGCGCATTGTGGGACCTCATTGCAAGCCGGATTGAACGGAGGCGCGGTCGGTCAGGCGCTTTGGGGATTGTAGCCCGCAGCAGTGACCGGGATCGTCTTCGCCGGGGCGATGAAGGGTTCTGGGAACGCAATGGCGGCGGAGGATGCCATTGTGGAGGCAGGGATCTTGATGGCGGAAGTCGTCGGTCGGATTGCCATGCGTCCCATTGGCGGCCTGGCGCATCCCTCTTCGTAGGATGGATCAAGAGTTGCCGGTCCGGCGCCCGCGGCGACGAATACGGAGCATGGCGGTGAGGGCATGCGCTGCGCGATCATGAAGTGTCGTTCCGGAAGGGGCTCGGCGGCGCCTGTCCGCACCGCAGCCAAATGGCGAGCGTGATCATTCTACGTCCGCAGTCCGAGGACCATGTGTAGCTTCGGGTTGCCGCCCCCTCAGATCATCATCGGCAGACCCTGCTGCGGGCTAGCCAATTGGGGTGTGCGTTACTCTCCTCCTCCCACGTGCCCCATCACGCCGCACGCAAGCTGACGCCCTGTGGCGCCTCGCCCATGGTGACGACGGGTCGCCGGACGAGAGCGGCAAATGCCGCCGCGAGAAGGGGCTGGCACGCGCCGGCAGTGCCCGCGTGCGGCATGGCATGATCCAACTGGCCGGGCGCTTTCTCCTTTTCCAGAAGGACAGTGCCCTCGTCCAATGGTTCGAGGCGCGCACGGCCGACGGCCGCAAAAAAGCCACGCGCAAGACGATGATCGTGGCGCTGGCGCGCAAGCTTCTGATTGCGCTGTGGGCGCCTGAGCCCGGCATAGCGCGCCACCGCGCGGCGATCGCGCAAGCCGCGCGCCAGGATTCGTGGACCAGCATGTCCGCCGTCTCGACACCGACGCCGATGACCCGTGCCATGAGGCGCAGCCATCGCATGCGGGCCTTCTGGTGCAGCCGGAGCCGCGGCGAGCCTACGCAGGCGGTCGCCCTCGATGGTGCGGATCTGCGCACGCACCAGATCGCCGCTCAAGCAAGCGGTGCAACTCGGCGCGGGTGTTGTCCGGCAGCGGCGTTCCCTCCGCTACGCGGATGGCCATGAGCCTGTCGGCCGCATTGCGCAGGCTCAAGCGGAAGCTGCGAATGCCGAAGCGGGCGAGAATCGCCTTGATGCGGTCGACGAGCCGCGTCTGCTCACCGACCAAGGTCTGCCGTTCGCGGTCGGCCGCCGCGCGTCCTCTTCTTCGAGTGTCGGGATCGCCGCCATACTGCAATGGCGCTTCTCGGCCCGCAGCCAGCCGAGGAAGGCGCGCATCAAAAGCTCCGTCTCGAGCCCATCTGTCTCGGCACGCCGGTGCTCACGCGACACCGCAACGCTGGCAGGTGGATGGCATAGGCCTCAACGTCGCGCCCGCAGCCAGCGAGAAGCCGTCGCCGGTCGCCTCATAGGCGACGGGCGATCCGCTTGATCGCATGCCCGGCTTCGTCGCGCCAACGCTGCAGCAGCTTCAACAACGATGGCGCGTCGGCATCAATCTTCTTCAGCGGCTGGCGCTTGAACCCGGAACAAGCGCGGCAATCCGATGGAGTATCCGGCTTGAGCCTCACCCTTGGACCGCGGTGGATGGTAGGAGAAAGGTGCTGCGCTTCGAGCGATGGTAAACGTGGTCATGTTTTGCAACAGCCACAAGTATCGGAAAGGAAGCGCAGCATGAAGCATTATACGGGCCTTGATGTCTCGGTGAAAGAGACTTCCATCTGCATTGTCGATGAAATGGGCAAGATTTGCCGAGAGGTGAAGGTGCCCAGCCATCCCGATGACCTGATCGCAGTATTGCGAGATCCGGCTTGGATTCTTGAGCGGGTTGGACTCGAAGCCGGACCTTTATCGCAGTGGCTATTCGAGGCCCTAGCCAGGGCCGGCCTGCCGGTGATCTGCATCGAAACGCGCCATGTAAAAGCCTTCCTGAAGGCTCAGCCGAACAACACCGATCGCAATGATGCACGTGGCATCGCGCAGATGATGCGGGTCAACCTGTATCGTCCTGTGCATGTCAAAACGCTGACGAGCCAGAAGCGGCGAGCCCTGCTGACGGCGCGCAAGCTGCTGCAAGGAAAGGCGATCGCCATTGAAAACGATATTCGCGGACTGTTGCGCAATTTCGGGCTGAAGGTCGGGAACGTTGGAGCGGTCAAATTCGAGGAGCGTATCCGCGAGCTGGTCGACAGCATGGCTGATCTCCAGATCATGGAGCCGCTGCTGACAGCGAGGCGTAAACTGCGGGACGAATTCGCCCGGTTGCACAAGAAGGTTCTGAACATCGTGCGCAACGATGAGGTGTGCCGGCTGTTGATGACGATCCCCGGTGTCGGTCCCGTCGTATCGCTGGCATTCACGAGCACTATCGACATTGCGCAACGGTTCAAGAATTCGAAGGCTGTCGGACCGATACTGGGGCTGACGCCGAAGCTCGAAGAGTCGGGGGAAAGTAAGCGCGTTGGCCGCGTCTCATTGTGCGATGACGCAATGATGCGAACGCTGCTTTAAGAAGCTGCCCAGTCGCTGCTAACCACCGTGAAGAAATGGTCATGGTTGAAAGCCTGGGCGATGAATATTGCCAAACGGAGCGGTAAGCGAAACGCCATTGTCGCGCTCGCTCGCCGGTTAGCGGTCATCATGCATCGCATGATGAGTGACGGTACCGAATTCTGTTGGAGGAAGGACGATTTGCCGGCCGCCATCTGATCTCATCGGATTACGGCGCGGCAGAAAAGGAGATGACGGAATCCGCAACCCGGCGGATCGTGTCCTTCGCGGGACGTTGGTGGAGTAAGTTCGTGAAGTGGCTAGTTCGGTCGGCAAATGACGACCAGAACGCCAATCAGATTGTTCTGCTTCATCATTTTTGACCCCATGGTGGGAGGGCCCAAAGGGCCGATCCCGGAGAGAAGCAAGACCCTGCGAAAGACATCAAAGCCAGGAGACGCGGAAAAGCTCGAAAGCGCTTGACCTTGACCAGCCGAATAGAGAGGCCACTTCGCCTTGCTCATTTCGATGACGGCGACAATTGTGTTATCCTGTTCGAGAGCGGTAAGGGACCGGCTCGCGTCAAAAGACTGCGACATGGTGTGCCTCCTTCTGATGGTGGATCCAACAGCGCCTAAGGATGCCACACCCTCGCCGCTCGCCCATAGCATCTACTCAGCGGGGCACGATCCGCAGTCAACNTAACAGCGCCTAAGGATGCCACACCCTCGCCGCTCGCCCATAGCATCTACTCAGCGGGGCACGATCCGCAGTCAACTACAAGGCCAGATAGTATCCATTACAACCATCGGCTCTCATTCTTTGAGGCTCGAAAAAATGGCGTGAGCTCGTAAATCGGGCATGCATTATCAAAGTGGAGAAATTTTCCTTCAACCGATGCTCGAAGTCCCAGAACCCCGCTGTCTCTGCATCCGCCAACCTCTGGCAAATCAATGCCGACTAGAATCATGAAACCACTCGACCCGCCAGTTTCGGAAGGCGTCCACTTTATGGGTTGAGAACAAACCACCGTCCGCCGCTCGGCGCACTGGAGATCGAAAGACCGAAAAGCATAAGTGCATTAGGAAGTCGAAGCAGGACGCAGAATTCCTGCGACGGATGCTGAAAACTAACCCCTTCGCCCAAGAAACTCAGTTATCTTGAGACGATCACAATCCCCGTTGGCCGCCGCGCTGACCCCGAAATCTTGAAGGAGCGACAGGATGAACATCGACAAGGCGCCGCAGGCGTTTCCCCGAACAGAGTACTTGCGTAGACTTGGCGCAGTGAAATCGGAAATGGCACAACGGGATATCGAGGCGCTGGTGGTTACCAACAGCTCGAACATCACTTACCTCACGGGCTACACCGCCCGATCTGCCTATGTCGCGCAAGGTTTAGTGGTTTCGATCCACCAAGAGGAGCCCACGTTTATCTTGCGTAAGATGGATGCGCCGGCGGCCCTGCATCAAACCTTTATGGAGCGCGATAAGGTAATCGGCTATCCAGAAGCATTCGTGGGCAGTCCTGACGTGGATGGTTACGACGCGATAATCGATTTCATCAGCGATGTCGGGCTTTCAAATCGCGGTGTGGGGCTCGAACTAGGTGGGCTGTTTGTGCCTTCGGCGGAGAAGTTTAAGGTTCGACTGCCCCACGCGAGGACAGTCGATTGCACCGGCACCGTAAACTGGATCCGAACGGTTAAATCCGATCTCGAGATATTCCTTATGAGGGAGGCGGCGGCTATTGCAGACGCGGGAATCATGCGTGCCGCGGAGGTGATCCGCGCCGGAGTGCGTGAAGTCGATGCCGTTTCTGAGATCATGAAGACGCTGGTGTGCGGCGCCAATGACAAGCCCGGGACATGGCTCGCAACCCCCTTTTTCATTACTTCGCCGCGCACGGGTGCAGCCCACATCACATGGACTGAAGATGTCCTTCGCCATGGGTCTCAGGTGAACGTTGAGATCGCTGGCGTTCGGCACGGCTACACGGCGCCGATCAGCCGAACCTTCTCAATTGGCCGACCCTCCGATCGTCTGCGCCGAGTACATGAGGCTGAGGTAGCCGGTCTGGAAGCTGGGCTAGGCGCGGTCCGCGCGGGGCGCACCTGTCATGACGTAGCTCGAGCAATTTATAGCACTCTGGAAAAGATGGGCCTCAAGAAAGAGTCGCGCTGCGGCTATCCCATTGGAATTGATTGGACGGAGGATACAGCTAGTCTCAAGGAAGGGGATATGACGGTGCTGAAGCCGAACATGACGTTCCATCTGCATTTGGGTAATTGGGCGATCGAGGAAGATTTCGGATATCTTATTAGCGAGGCCATTCGTGTGACCGAGTCGGGGGTTGAAGTATTGACAAGTGCGCCACGGCAACTTTTCGAACTCCAATCTGCGGCTTAGTTTCTGGCAGCATGGACATCGTGGCTGGNTCAGACGTGTGCTCTTCCGATCTTTCGTGTGACCGAGTCGGGGGTTGAAGTATTGACAAGTGCGCCACGGCAACTTTTCGAACTCCAATCTGCGGCTTAGCTTACTGTGTCATAAAATAGTTCTGACAGCATGGACATCATGGCAGGCGCCGCGCCAAGGCGCGTGCGAGTCTAATGCGAATGGTGGCGATGGAGTTGACGACGTGGCGTTCGGGGAGTGGCGGCGCCGCGGGGTGATAACCTTCGGATAGCGCAGGTGCCTTGAGGAACGGCCTGGAGCGTGGGGCTGAGATGCTATGGGGCGAGCGGTGAGCGTGTGGCACCCTTCGGCACTGTAAAACCACCATCAGAAGGAGGCGTCCCATGTCGCATTTATTTGACGAGAGCCGGTCCCTTAGCGCTCTCGAACAAGATAAGCCGGAAGCGGTAGAGCAGATGATCGAGCGCCTGGCCGGCGATCGACACGCCCAGGCTGCACATGTCGGTAAAATCCGACAACCCGAGCCGGCCGGGTTCGTGAAGCCGACGAAAGATAACCTCCTGCTCTTCGCCGTGGATGGCGCGCCATGACCGGATACGATGCGCCTGTTGGGCAACGGACCGCAGGTGGGCCGTTCGAGGCCGCGGCCGGAGCGGCGGCTTTATGACGAGGCGGTTGGTGAAGCGCTGATCGTGCTGTGGGAGGCCTCGGACCGGATCTGCGGGAAGCGGCTGAAAGCGCTGGCGCCGATCCTCGAAGCGATGGAGCGTCACGGGCATCTTCAGCTTGCGCCGGAAATCCGGACGCGGCTTTTGGCGATGAGTGCGGCAACGATCGACCGCGCCCTTCGCGAGGTTCGAGACACCGCTTGTGGGCCGAGACGCCGTCGCAGTACAGCGTCCACCGCGCTCCGGCGCAGCGTTCCCCGCACCTTCTCCGACTGACAGAATCCTCCGCCTGGATTCGTCGAGGCCGACCTGGTGGCGCACAGCGGGGCGACGGAGCGTGGAAGCTTCATACAAACGCTTTGTCATACCGACATCGCGAGCGGATGACCGGTTTGGACAAGCCGGAGAGGTCGCGCGCTTTCGCGCATGCGTGTCCCACCGCATCCCTGGTGATCGGCTGGTCGGTACGATCGCCGGGGAAGAGCCACGCCTATAGCGCGACAATAGTCGTGCAGAATCTCCAGCAGCTTGGGCGACAGCATCACATAGCGGTCCTTTTGGCCTTTTGCCCTGCTAGACACGAATGACCAACATCTGGCTGTCGATGTGCTGGGCTTCAGCTGAACCGCTTCCGAGATGCGCAAGCCGGCGGCATAGCAAGTCATCAGGATGGCGTGGTGTTTGACGAAGAGGACGCAACCGAGGAACCGAACTTCATCGGGACTGAGGATGATTGGCAGCTTCTGCGGCTTCTTGGGAAGCGGCAGAACCTCTTCAAGCGCCCAATCCCTATCGAGCGTCACCTTGTAGAGAAAGCGCAGCGCCGCAATGGCGGTGTGGATTGCGTATTCCGACGAAGCCGGCCATCGATCCGATTTGAAGCCGGCCAGTCATTCCGATTTCATTCCGGCCGG
>NZ_AYXE01000045.1:0-7948 GCF_000502235.1 Mesorhizobium sp. L103C119B0
TCCCACTCGGCGTCCGGAACCACCATTTCGGAACCGATCTGCTCGGCGGTCGGCATGTTGGCACGCGCTTCCGCGGTCATGTACTGTAGCGCCTCCGTACTCGGCGGCGTACACGCCAGGGCTTCGCAAATCTTCCCCTGCACTTCAGGCGAATCCAGGAAGAATTTCAGCAGTTCAAGCGCTTCCGCCTTGTGGGGCGCGCCCTTCACAACGGCGTAGCGATCGCCCACCAGAAGCGCTCCATCATATGACCATGCGATGGGCTGTCCTTCGTTCCTGAGCGCGGTGGTGCGGGTCATCCACATGAAGCCGGCATCAGAATCCCCGTTGCGAAAGCCCTGTGTCGTCTGGTCGCCGGTCGTCCACCACATCCCCACATGCGGCCGCAATTCGTCGAGTTTCTCGAACGCGCGATCGACGTCCATCGGATAGAGATCGTCCACGGGCACGCCGTCGGCCAGAAGCGCGGCAGTCAATTGCCGCCAGGCGTCCGGCTGCGCGGGCATGGCGCGGATGCCGGGAAAGGCCTCAGTGTCCCAGAACTCCTCCCAACTCGTCGGACCGCCGTTGGGGAAATGCTCTTTGCTGTAGCTCATCAGCGTCGCACCTCGGCCCCAGAGGACGCCTGATGCCTTGCAGGAGCCAGGCAGCAGATCTGCTCGATCCGTGAACTGCGCGCAGAAGTCGTCAATGTTCGCGGCATGCTCGGCGTGGGACGGCGCCTCGGCGTCCATTGCGCCTTCGATGAACATGTCCCAAGTGACATTGCCGGAAGCGATCATGGCCTGCACGTGGGCACGCCGTTCGGCGGTGTTGCCGGAGGGGATGACGACGACCTTGATCCCGGTGGCCTCTTCGAAGGGGCTCAGCCAGTCCTCGCGGATAATCTTCTCGTAGGCGCCGCCGTTGGTAGCTAGGACAACCGGGCGGTTTTCTTGCGCCATCGCTGGGGTCATGGACTCGGATGGCGAGAATGCCGTGAATGCATAAAGACCAATTATGAGTTTGGTCCTCCCTTTAGCTTCTCCACGGTTTAATGATCGTCGACACTAGGTGGGATCGCGGATCACGCGATGCTCCCGCGGGGCAGCTCGATCCTGTCCATCCAAGTTTATAATTGGTTGGCAGTTGCCGTGTTGGGCGTTTCAAAATCCGTGCCAACTGCCCAAAACGAGCCTCAGAAAAATTTCTGCATTCTAGTCAATCGATTACAACAAAGTGTTGCCGTAGATAGGCCGAACACTACCGCGTCGCGGACTCGACAAACCCGACAGTAGGTATGGGTTGCCCGGCTCTTTTTGCCAAATATGGCGGACAGAATTGCACCGCAAGGGAAGTGAAGTTCACGCCTCAGTCAATTGCCTTCTGCATTGTCCGATGTCCACGAGGCTGTCGTGAAACACATTACACGACTCTGGTTTTGTAGAAGCGATTTGGGACGCGGCTCCAGATGGTGTTCCATCTGTTGAGGGCGCTGGCGGGATTGGCGAAGAGCCAATGTCGGAGGACGTCGAAGCCGGTTCGGAACCATGATTTTCGCCTGTATCCATGGCTGGCGCGAGTGATGTCGCTGTGGCCCTTGAGGGCGATGGCACATGCCAGGCTCGGGGCCAAGGCAAGGCCGATGACGGCGAGCAGCAGGGAGAGCTTTGCGGGCTGTGTGAGCCTAGTGTCTTCCATGTTGAAGCCGCGGGTTTTGGTTTCGGCGAACAGGCATTCGATCTGCCAGCGCTTCTTGTAGGCCTTGAGCGCCCTTTTGGGTTGGCGGTTGGTGGCGGCGACGATGAGGGGTTTGTCCTGGCGTAGGACGACGCCGAAGCTGAGCGCCTCGGCGAAGCGTTCTTGCATGCCGGCGAAGCAGCCCTTTGCCTTCTTCAGGCGGCTGCGCGCCCAATTTGTTGTGGGTGAGCCGCTCAAGCGGGCCTTCGAAGCCATCGTTGAGGCGCACATGCAAGCGGTCGCTGACGCGGATGGCGAAGGGGATGTCCTTTTCGATAAGGAAATTCAAATCATTGGTTGCCGAAGAATTCGCGGTCGGAAAGCAGAAGCTTGATTGAGCTCCTACCGAACAGAGCCATGAAGCGTTCGATGAGCGCCTTGCGCTGCGCGATCGTTGAGCTGCCGCCATGGTCCAGAATGTCCCACAGCACGGGAATGCGGACCGGTCGCGTGGCGATGCAAAGCACCAGCAGGTTGATGTCCTTGCAGCCGACTTTCCAGTTGGTCCGGTCGAGGCAAAGCCGGTAGGGCGGCGCAAGCCCAAGCAGCGCCACTAGCGCCTTGGCCAGCCAGTCCCCGTCGAGTTGAACATGCTGGAAGAACCGCTGCAGGCGCCGGTAATTGGAGGTCAGTTTGGCCGGCCCGCAGAACGCGGCGGCAAGATGGCTAAGGTTCACCGTACGCGCGCTGATCATGCGCAAGATCACCACCACCAGTGTCTGCCGGCGGGCGTTGCTCAGACCAACACAGCGCGCTAACGTCGCCGCGAGAGCGTCGGGAAGAAGTGGCATCGAAAGATCCTTCTTTGGCGAGACGAATCCTTCATTCCAACTGATTCCCGGCCTCTCACCAACCCACTGTCGTGTACCGTGGGTCGTGAAAACTCCCCATCAATGGTAGTCTGCTCCAGGTTGAACGGGACGAATGGGCATGGCGAGTTTCATCTGGGGGAAGGGCCGCCGGAATCAGCTTTCCTTGCCGGAAAACCTCGGTGACTATATCGTCGAGATAACTTCGTCCCTGACCTTGACTCGAATGGCGTGATAGAAGACCAGCCGATAGCAGATGTCGAGCGGTCGGTTTTGACATTTGGCCAATCTTAAGAACGGCGTCGGTAGTTGGTGAGATCAACTCCGGCGGCACGTCGATGCTGTAAAGCTCTTCCAGGTGGGCTGCGGATATCGCGCTAATGCCGCGCGCGTGCATCGAAACGATTTTGCGTCGAAGTGCGGAAGTGGCGCTACCCTAGCGATCAGCTTCGGATCGAAGGTGCCCGCTCAGTCGCGCGGGATCGACGGCGTTATCTTCGACGTGTCGGTTGAAAAGCGTCTACTTCGAATGACCGCTGCGGCGGTTCGAGCACGCATCGGCTCGACCCTCCTCGATGTCCTCGTCAATTTCGGCGTTCAGTATCTGCTCCGAGAGAACTTTCTTCAGCTCGTCCAGTCATCAGTCCTTGGCAAACACCTCGTTTGGATCGCATCCCGCCAAAAATTGGTCCGGAAGTTCTTTCTTGATAGCCGTGTGATGTTTCTCTCCTTTCTATCATCAGGGCCTCGCGCACTGAATTCCTGACAGCCCCCCGTCATCTTTTATTGCCATCTGACCACCTGCTCGACCTGCGAACTCAAGGCTGTATGCCCGAGAAGTTCGACGCATCCGGCGCTGGGAGCATGAACGGGTGATCGACGCCGTGCAGGCTAGGCTGGACCGGATGCCTGATCCCATACGGTCGGCGACAAACGGTCGAACATGTCTTCGGTACGATCAAGGACTGGATGGGCCGAGGCCACTTTCTCAGCCGCCGGCTTGCCAGCGCGGAACTGGTGCCGGACGCGTTGCTTCTCGAATCACGGCTACCCGCCGTTCAGACCAGACACTCTGTGCACCCTTGCGCATGGACCGCAGAACGCGATCAATATCGGTTGTCGTGCTTGCGGCCGAAGGTGACAAAGCAAGTCAGCAAGATACATGGAGGATGATGGCGACGTAGATGTAGCGGGTCGGCCATGCTTACCCAGAGCTGTTTCGCCTCGTTGGAACAAAGTTCTTCGCCGGGTTTGGAAATCCAACCGTCGTGATCGCTTTGGTCATGGCCGGCCGGACCGCGTCATCATCGGCCGCAGCCAGACCGACCGTGAGACGATCGCTTCTTGCGACGCCACAAATCGCTTGCAGGATCGTTCCAGGCGTTGGTTGAAGCCGATCCGTATCCACCGAAGCAGCACCGCATTAATGGCATTGACCAGGACCATCTGCCGATCAGGCGCTGCGCGCGGAACATGCTCGGCTTCAAATTCATGGGAAAGTACCGCTGCGACATTGAGCGATACCCGAAATGATTCACATGACGCAAAATGACAAGCGAATCGCCCTCAGGCGAACAGTTCGCCAGTCTCGCCCTCTGCCCAGCAGCTCGCCATCCTCTTTGCGTCCTCCAGCCGTACGACAAAACCTTCAAATAGGTTTACAGAATCTTTGCGCCCGCAAATCGCTGACAATGGTACGTTCATCGCAAGGTCTGAGAACAGGCACGTAACAGAGCTGATGCCAAATTACGCTCGGACCGCCGGACAGCACGCAACGTCGGAGTCAACAGCTAATGGCAAGAAGAGCGCTCATCCTGGTTGAGGGCACAAGGAGCAATGGTCTGCTGTTCGTCCAAGCGGCTCAGCGTCTTGGTCTTCATCCAATTACCCTGTCGGCTGATCTAGCTCGGTACGACTATCTTGCGGCGGAAAGCATTGAGGCAATCCGTGTCGATACAGACCATCTCGATGCGCTGATCCGCGAATGTTCCCGGCTGCGTGCGACTTATGCCATGCTGGCATTACGAGCCGGAGGAGATGGTCTATGCGACAGTTGGCAAGCTCTGACGGCATTTCGATCTACCGGGACCCCGCGACATGAGCCGCCGGCCTTCGACCAACAGCAGCATCACTACGCTACTTGAACAAGGTTCAGCGAATTGGCATCGAAACCCCCACCCTCTCTTGGAATACTGAATCTCGAATGGGGGCTGCCGCCCGGCTCCACGCCACCAAAGCCGCGGCCCGGCTCGCTTCTGAATCCCGCGACCTGCAACTTTCCCATCATAACGGAGACCGTGCCCGGAGCTTGGGTGGAGACAGTCGTCCGCGGCGATCCCGAGCTTGAGTCGGCCTATGTCACAGCCGCCCAGCGTCTAGTTGCGCGAGGCGCTGTCGCAATAAGCTCGGACTGCGGCTTCTCTATCCGACATCAGGCCGATGCATCCGGCAGATCCCTGGCGATTTCCGAAGCGCGAGCCTACAAGGACATGCAAACCATTAGCGCAGTGCCTGAGGACAATCGTCCGAACGGAGAAGTCTGCCATGACCGCCCTCTTCTCGACGAATTTGCAGGACCTTCGGTACACTTCTGTGTCGCGCAGCATCTGGTCGCCGGCGCAATTGGCCTAGTCGCATTCTATCGGGTCAGGTATCAGCGCACGCAAGCAGGATGACCGACTGGTTAAACTGACGTCCATTTTCGAAACCCTCCGAAATTCGTCGAGGCGCTCCGTGCCAGACCGCCGGTAACCAAAATGTGGCAACAGGTCCTTCAATTAAATTTTACAGGATCTTTGCAACCGCCGATCGCTGACAATGGTACCTTCACCACAAGGTCTGAGGTCAGGGACGAATAAAAAGCTGACGCCTTTGCACCCAATCCGCCGCTCAGCACGCAACGGAGGTTAACGCCATGGCAAGAAGAGGCCCATTCAGCGGACGCGTGACATAATCCATTGCTTTCTCCGCCACTTGTTGTGCGGAGAAAGCTACCCACTTTTTTGAAAATTGGGTTGAATGTTCTAAGAACTTATTTTGACTTAATTGATGAAGCGTCCTTCTGCCGAAGTACACATTTTATTCGAATTTGAATTGCAGATGAATGCCCCATATGAATTGTGAAAGGAAGACTCCAAAAAGAGACGCAAGGAGCATAAAGTCATTTCACAATCGTTGAAGTGGGTTTCGCACATCTTTACACATCGGGACCCGTCGGCGGTGTAGAAGTGCTCCCCGTCTAAGGCAGCTGCAGGGTGTAAACGGGCGAAGCATCAGCGACTCGTCCGTTGCGCTGATCAGGCAAGGGCGTGTGGTGGAGCGATTCACACGCTGGGACGCATGCATGCGAACAGGCAGACGGGCACAATCGACGTTTGGATTTTCCGGCATTCCCAGCTAATGATCCCAACATCGCACTTGCGTGAGGTGCTGAGCCCAGCTGAGTTGGAACGGGCCGAAAAAATCCGTTACTCAGACCTGCGTCTTTCATATCTTCAGGCAAAATTCGCTTTTCGAACCATTCTTGCTGCGCACTTGCATGTTTCGCCGTGTGATCTCCAGTTGACCGTTTCGGGTTTCGGCAAGCCTCGACTGCCAGCGCACGAGATTGAGGTGAGTCAGTCTCATAGCCACGATTGGTCCGCTGTCGCCCTGTCGGCCTCGGGCTCGGTTGGGATAGATGTTGAGCATAGGCGCCCTTTGGCAAATTGCCGCCAGTTGGCTTACCGTATTATGACCGACCAGGAGGCAAGGACCTTGGAAGCAACTCCGCGCCACCTATGTGAGCGAAAGTTCCTTGATCTGTGGACTAGGAAGGAGGCCGTGCTGAAATGTGCAGGCTTCGGTCTCCATCAGGACCCGCGAGGTCTTCATACGGGCTGGGATGAACCGGCCGTGCAATTTGGCGGCGTGCAATATTTCCTCAACCCCCTCCCAGTCTGTGGGCAGTTGATAGGGCACCTAGCTTCGCATGATCCCCAACAGATCATTTTGCGCAGCCTGCCATCACAATTGGGCGCTTGGCCGATGTGCCGTCCTGCGGCCGCATTCTAGGCCACGCGTTTCGGCAAAGCCGCCCGGCAGCCTATTTGGGCTGCCATGCATTGGCGGTTTCGTCCTGCGGTCGCAAAGTCGGATCTTGCAAACAGCCGCTTCCCTACGTGGGCGCTCAGCCGATGTCCTGTTGGCCGAGATCTTCGATCTTGGCTGCGGATGGCCGCTGAGGATGGCCTGTAGGGATTCGGCGATATAGGCGACGGGACTGACGTCATTGGAGCTTGCAGGTTTATGCCGACTGCCGAACTTTATCGAGCGACCAACCTTTCATGACTTAGCCGCAGCTGGATCGGCATAGAATAGGCCCCTCCGTCGCAGTTGAGGTGAAGGAGAGGACACATGAACGCAAGTGATTATCGGCAACGCAGCACACTTTGTCGGAAGCTGATCCCAGCCCCTATGGCGAGTTTTCACGTGATTACGCGGCCAGATTGAGGGACGAAGGCTTCGGTCGGCGATATACTAGGTAATCGCTCAGCTGTTTCGAGATTTTCTGGATTGGCACGTCGGTAGCGGACACGACCCCAGAATCTAAGCGAAGCGCACATTGAGCGGTTTTTCGGGCGTCGCTCTGAGCATTGGAGCATCAATGCGGGGACCAGGGCAGCGCTCCCGTGCTTGCTTTCTGCATTACGTGATGAAGGTTTAATGCGGGCGCCGTCTTTCCAGTTGAGCGCACGGAGAACGAGCAAATTGTTGATGTGTTCGCGGCGCATCTCACGCATGAGAGCGGGCTGGCCCCCACCACGGTGGAACGCCACAAGCTCCTGGTACATCGGTTTCTGCAGGAGATTTGTCCGGCCGGTGCAGAAGAGTTCGCGGCGCTAACCCCGGAGATTGCCATCGGGAAGTCGATGGTCCGCCGGTCGGAGTTCCTGCAGATGAGGGCGCTCGGCATTGATGCGCTTGCCACGATTGGCGTTGCCGGCTGACAATCTTATCGATGAAGGTCGCGATAAGATCCTTCGGTGCTGGCTCAACGAGCCCAGGAAGCGCGACCTGTGGCTGGGCCATGGGACATCGCCGACAAAGCCTACCACAGCAACGACTTGCGCCAGATCATCACCGACGCCGACATGCTCGCCGTCATCCCATCTAAGCAATCCCGCAAGGTGACGATCCCGCACGACGCCTCCTCTACAAGACCCGCAACCGCATCGAACGTTGCTTCAACAAGCTCAAGCACTTCAGACGCTTCGCTACACGCCTCGATCGTGGCGCCGTCCACTTCCTCGCCTTATGCATCTCGGCGCCGCGATCCTATGGATGCAATGAATGTTGATCCAGCTTAGTTCTGTTCTCTCGTCACCAGTTCGACCCATAGCGCGATGCCGAGGGGCAGAGCGCGGTCGTTGAAATCATAT
>NZ_AYXE01000046.1:0-7605 GCF_000502235.1 Mesorhizobium sp. L103C119B0
TCTCGCTCTCAAAAATCCGGAACGCCTCTGTGAGAAGCTCCATGAAAAGGTCGATTTCCGGCTCGGTTATGATTAATCTGCAACATAAATGTTTATGAAATATTGTTTTACAATAAAGGTATTTGTTCTGGGAGTGACGAGAGTTATCAGAAAATTCAAACTACTTGCGAGAAAAGGCGCGTAGCATCTTCCGCAAACAGGTGACTGGAGAAAGCAATGGATTCCGTCGCGCGCCCGCTCTCGCATGGCCAATTGGGCCTTTGGCTACATCATCAAAAAAGACCAACCGGGAGCGAATACAATCTGCCAGTCGAGCTGCGCATAAAGACGCCGTTCGACATTGATGCCTTGCGGCGCACGCTCCAGTCATTGATCGACCGCCATGAAATGCTGCGCACGACCTTTCACCAGCAAGGCGAGCATGTAGTTCAGCGGATTCATGAGAAAGGCTCCCTGAGCTTTCATGTCATTCGGCAGCAAAACGCAGACGAGGCGGGCTTCCACCAATCGATTGCGGCGGAAGCTCGCTCGGCTTTCGATCTGGAACATGGGCCAGTGTTTCGCGCGCACTTGTTCATCCGCAGTGCTACGGAAGAGGTTCTCCTTCTCAACTTCCATCACATCATTTCCGACGCTTACAGCATTCGTACGTTCCTGCACGAGTTCGGAAGGCTTTACCAGGCGTGCTGCGGCAACGCGGAAATGCCGAGTCTGACCACCGCGGCTCCTTACGAGGACTTCGTAGCCTGGCAAGGGCGCCTTCTTGCCGGAAACGACGGAGAACGCATGTGGGCCTACTGGCGCAACCAATTTGTCGATCATGAGGCCGACTTGGCGCTTCCGACGGACGGACCACGAGAAGCGCTTGCCACGCACACCGGGTCAGTTGTCTCGCTGGATCTTGAGATGCCGCTGATCGCGCGCTTGCAGCAACTGGCGCACAAAGAAAAAGTAACGCTGGCCACCGTCCTGCTTGCTGCCTATTACGTCCTGCTGCATCGTCATGGCGAGCAGGACGACATCACCCTCTACGTCCCACGCCTCGGTCGTCCGGCAGGAAATTTCTCCGGAACCTTCGGCTACTTTGCGACCCTGGCAGCGTTACGTCAGGATCTTTCCGGAAATCCCACTTTCCTCGACCATTTGCAGCGGGTCCGTCACGTGATGCGATGCGCGCGCAGTCACGAGTATTTTCCTCTTCCTCTGCTGCTGGAAAAGCTCAAGCTCCCCCCTTCAACTGATCGCAATTCGCTCGCGCAAGCAGTCTTCAACTTCACTCCGGAGGCGGTGAGTTCTCTTGGCTTCACGCCATGCGACGTCGACCTGTCCGGCTTGCCTGCACAGATCCGATTTTGCGAGACCGATGTCTGGATCGATCTTGATTTCCGAATCGTGGCTGGAAAAGAAAGAGTCCGTCTCTGCGTGGTATACAAAGCAGATCTGTGGGATCGCAGCACGATCGAGCGGCTTGCGAAGCACTATTGTTTGCTGCTTGAGGCGATTGCAGATGCGCCAGGGCGAGAGATAGGCAGTTATAATCTTCTCAGCCCAGAAGAAGAGCATCAGATTCTGCACGGATGGAACGAGACAGCGGCACCCTTTCCGTCGGACATTTGCCTGCACAATCTGATCGAATCGCAGGCCGCCACTTACCCAGACAATATCGCTGTCAGCTGCCCCTTGGAGGCGCTCAGCTACGCTGTCCTTGAGCAAAGGGCAAACAGGCTTGCCCGTCATCTGATTTCAAGAGGTGTCAGCCATGGAAACGTGGTCGGCGTTCTCGTTGAGCGTTCGTGCGATCTCATTGTTGGCTTTTTAGCAGTCTTGAAGGCGGGGGGCGTCTATCTTCCTCTCGATCCGCGACTGCCACCCCAGCGCCTGCGCTTCATGATGCAGGACGCTGGCGCCACTGCGGTCATCAGCAAAACGGAGTTCAAAGAGCAGACGTTCGAGAAAGCCCTCTCAGCCCTCAACATTGAAGGTGCGAATGGACGCGCGGTGATTCTCCTGGACAAGGACCACACTGAGATTGCTCTGTATGAAGCCACGCCTCCGCATTGCTCCGCCGGTCCCTCCGATTTGGCTTACGTGATCTATACGTCTGGTTCCACGGGTCAGCCGAAAGGCGTGATGATTGAACATCGCAGCGCCTGCAACATGGCGGAGGATCTAAGACGCACTTATCAGGTGGGGTCGGATAGCCGCGTATTGCAATTCGCTTCCTGCGGATTTGATGCATCGCTGTTTGATTTCATATTGGCCTTATCTTCTGGTGGTCGATTGTGCCTGGCGCCCCCATCAGCGTCGCTGCCTGGAGCAGAGCTTGTCGAGTTCATGCGCCGTGAGCGCATTACCGCTGCCGGTCTTACGCCCACAGCGTGGACCACCCTGCCGTCGACGGACCTTCCTGATCTCACCGTGGTCAAGTCAGGTGGAGAGCCTTTGCCGTCGAGCCTCGTTGAACGATGGGGTGAGAAGCGCCGCGTCTTCAATTCCTATGGCCCCACCGAAACGACCGTTTATTGCATAAGGACCGAGGTGAAACCCGACGGGCGAAAGCCGCCCATCGGGCGCCCTGCCATCAATACCAAGGTTTACATTATCGATCGCTATGGAAATCCGGCGCCGATCGGCGCAATCGGTGAGCTTTACATCGGGGGCGTCGGCATAGCCCGCGGCTACATCAATCGCGATAAACTCACGCGCGAGCTTTTCCAGCCAAACCCGTTCGATGATGAGCCGCAGTCCAGGCTCTATAGGACTGGAGATCGGGCCCGGTATCGGCCAGATGGCACGATTGAGTTCCTAGGCCGGAACGACGGACAGATTAAGATCCGCGGCATGCGGGTTGAGCTTGCCGAAATCGAGCAGTGCGTGATGGAGCACGAAAACGTCAAGGCATGCTGCGTTACGCTGACAGACCGTCCCGATGAAAATGCGAGCCTGACAGCGTATGTGGTGACGCAACGGAAGATTTCGGAGAATACCGATGAACTTCAGGCTTTTCTGAGTGCCGCGCTGCCGAACTACATGATTCCCTCACAGTTTGTCTTCCTCCCGCAGCTACCGACCAATCGCAGCGGCAAGATCGATCGGCGCGCTCTTCCCGAGCCGAGAAACGCCTCGAAACTAAAGGCCGCAACTTTACCAACCGGTGGATTGCAGACGGAACTGACTGAGATCTGGAAGGACGTGTTGAAGCTGGACTCCGTCAGCGTTGAGGACAATTTCTTCGATGTTGGCGGACATTCCTTGGCCATCGTTCAGGTTCAGGCGCGCATCCATGATCGTTTGGGCATTGATTGCAAGATTCTGGATCTTTTCAAGCATCCCACCATAAGAGCGCTCGCTGCGCACTTGAAGGCAATTCCAGCTGCTCTTCACCCGGTTCAAGATTTAAAGAACTCAATCGGCTTTGCGGGAAACGGGAACGACCCCAAACAGGATCGCAATGCTGTTGCGATCATCGGTATGGCGGGCAGGTTCCCGGGGGCGGAGGATGTCGATCAATTCTGGAGCAATCTGGTCGATGGCATAGAGTCCATCGCAGATCTGGATGAACAGACGTTGCGAAAAGCGGGCATCGATCCCGATACTTTGGGCAAGTCTAATTATGTAAGGCGCGAAGCCGTTATCAGCGGAGTTGATCTGTTTGACGCCGCGTTTTTCAGCATCTCGCCTAAGGAAGCAGCGTGGACGGACCCGCAACAGCGAATCCTGCTGGAAACGGCGTATCTGGCGCTCGACCATGCGGGATACGGATCTCGCGAGACAGAAGATGGCCGTGTCGGTGTCTTTGCCGGCGTGGGGGCCAACAACTATCTCGCTGACCGCGAAGCGAGCCGCGACCTGCTGGATTCAGAGAAGTTGCAGATTCGCATTCTCAACGGCTGCGATTTCACGGCGACGCGCATTGCCTATAAGCTCAACTTGACCGGTCCCTGCGTCTCAGTTCAGACGGCCTGCTCCACTTCGCTAGTTGCTGTCCACCTCGCTTGCCAGAGCCTGCGCAGCAATGAGTGCGACATGGCGCTGGCAGGTGGTGCATCGATTTCCCTGCCGCACGGAAAAGGCTATCTCTATCAACTGGGCCACATCTTATCCCCTGACGGCCGCTGCCGTGCGTTCGATGCTAAAGCACAAGGAACGGTGAGAGGCAGCGGAGCCGCGGTCGTCGTTCTCAAGCGGTTGAGCGATGCCTGTAGAGACGGAGATTATATCTGGGCGATTATAAAGGGGACCGCCATCAACAATGACGGCGCCGCCAAGGTGGGCTTTACCGCCCCCAGCGCCGACGGACAAGCTGCAGTTATTCAAGCTGCCCTCACCGATGCTGACGTCCCAGCGGATACGATTGGCTACGTGGAGGCGCATGGTACGGGAACCTATCTTGGAGACCCCATCGAAATCTCCGGCCTGAGCAAGGCCTTCCGTTCCCAGACCGCAAGAAAACAATTCTGCGCAATAGGCTCGGTAAAAACAAATATCGGCCATCTTGACGCCGCAGCGGGTGTAACGGGATTGATCAAGGTCGCCACAATGCTGAACAAGGGCGTCATTCCCGCTAGCCTACATTTCGATGCACCCAACCCAAATATCGACTTTCAGGAGAGCCCGGTACTCGTAAACAAGACCCGCACCGCTTGGCCCAAAGGTGGTTCGCCAAGACGCGGCGGGGTTAGCTCATTTGGCATTGGTGGCACGAACGCGCACGCGATTCTCGAGGAGGCTCCGCCGCGAACCGGTGAGCGGGCTAGTCGCAGGCCGCACGTCTTTCCGGTATCGGCGGCGAGCAGATCGGCAATGACCGAAATGCTCCGGCAACTGGCCGGCTTTATGCGCCGAAGCGATATTCAGCATAGCGCAGCAAATATCGCATACACGCTGCAAAAGGGTCGAGCCGCTCTCAGATATCGCACAAGTTTCGTGGGATCCGATCTGGTGGAACTAGCCGACCAACTCGATCAGGCGGCACTGCAGGCGGGCGCGACGCGAGAGGTGTCGAGCAGTGAACCCCGCATCGTGTTCATGTTCTCCGGCCAGGGCGGACAGCAGATTGGAATGGGTCGGGAGCTATATGAAGAAGAGCCGGTATTCCGCCGCGCCATCGACGAATGCGCAAAGTGGCTTCACGAGTTCGCACATATTGATTTCCGCGCCCTGCTCTACAGGGAAGGCAAATCCGATGACGAGTTTGAGCCCCAGCTGGAAGCCGTCATGCAGCCCGTCATCTTCGCCACGCAATATGCAATGGCGAAGCTCTTCATCTCGTGGGGCATTTTCCCTGCAGCTGTGATCGGCCACAGCATCGGAGAATATGCAGCCGCTCATATTGCAGGCATCATCTCGCTACCCGATGCCATTCGACTGACACTGAAAAGGGGGCAGTTAACGTCGCATGTGCCTGTAGGCGGGATTGTTGCAGTCCATCTGTCGCCGGAAGAACTCCAGCCATATTGGAATGAACGCCTGTCATTGGCGGCCATAAACGGGCCGCGTCGGTGCGTCGTTTCGGGGGCCGCACCCGAGATTGCGGCGTTTCAAAAGCAATTGGAAGCTGGATCCATTGCGAGCAAACGAATACATGCAAGTCATGCCGTGCATTCATCCATGCTCGATCCAATCCTGCCGGAGTTTAGGATTCATGCCGAACAAGTCGAGTTACAGGCGCCGCAAATGCCTTTCATGTCGACAGTGCTCGGTGACTGGCTTGAGGCGGACGTGCCGCCTGATGGCAGCTATTGGGTCCGCAATCTGCGCGAGACGGTGCAGTTTTATGCAGCTTTCGATCGGCTGGTGCAATCGGGCCACGAGTTGTTCCTTGAGATGGGGCCTGGCGCAGCCCTGACCACATTTTCCAGGCAGTTCAAGTCAAGGAGCGACTCGCGCGGTCCCGTCGGTTTTGCAGCCTCGCCAGGAGGCAATCATGGGCAAGGCGATCACGCGAGAGTGTTACAGACGCTGGGCAAGCTTTGGACCTGCAGCGTTCGCCTTGATTGGTCTGGTCTGCACGACCATCATCCCCCCCAGCGTGCTCCCCTTCCGCCTTATCCTTTTGATCGCAAGCGTTACTGGCTCGATGCGACCACCAGCAAAGAGCGGGGACAAAACGCGGATTTGAATCAACCTGATACCGCGGCCATATCCGCCGATGCCTCGACTAGAAACGAAGCACCACGTAGCCCGATTGTAGTTGAAATGTCTGGTGAGGCAGCTTTGGACCGCCAAATCGCGGCGGTGTATCGAGACATTTTGGGCTTGGAAGATGTTGCCTCGACCGACAGCTTCTTCGACCTTGGTGGCGATTCGTTGAGCGCCTTAAGCGTAATCAATCGCATCGAGCAGCTCACGGGAGAGAGATTAGCTGTCTCCCGGCTGCTGGACCACCAGACACCAAGAGGGCTCGCGATAGCCCTCTCGAAGGCCGTTGGAAGCGCGCGTCCGAGCGCATTGGTGCCGATACAAACTGGAGGTTCGCGCGCGCCTCTGTTTTGCCCCCACCCTTTTGGCGGACATGTGCTCTTATATACGCCTCTTGCTAAAGCACTGGGCGCGGAGCAGCCGCTCTTCGGCCTCCAGGCGCGCGGTCTGGACGGTGAGGCGAGACCTCACCAGAGCATTCCCGAGATGGGGCGGGCATATGTTGAGGCCATTAAGAGCGTACAACCACGCGGCCCTTATCAGCTCGCCGGCTTGTCCTTGGGCGGCAGCATTGCTTGGGAAATGGCCTGCCAATTGCGTGATACTGGTGACGAGGTAGCAATCGTTGCGCTGCTCGATGCCAAAGCGCTTCACAAGCCTGAAGAGGACACAAGCGGCCGGTACCACCGCCTGCTCGGCAACAACCCGATTCCTGACTGGCTAAGCGAGCAAGTTGTCATTTTGACCGTGCTTTTTCCCGCGCTGAAGAAACATTGGCGAAAGCTAAATTCCATCAAACGCGAGCGTCAGGTCACTGCCTTGCACGATTTCGGAACGCAATCAGGCAACATCCCCAGCATGAGTGAAACGCAGCTCGATCATATCCTGACAGTTGCTGAGGCAAATAGAATCGCGCTTCGTGATTATACACCTCGGCCCAACGCCAGCAGGTCCGTTCTTTTTGCAGCCAAGAAGGGGCTGCGCGCATCCACGAATGAACTTGATCTTGGGTGGAAGCAATTCGCGCGAGGCCGCCTGGTAATTCATGAGGTGCCAGGTGACCATCACACGATGGTCGTTCCGCCGCATGTAAGCGTCCTGGCAAAGAAGCTTAATAACTATCTCAATCTGTAAAAGTTTAAACTTTATCTGACAGACGGTGTCCTAGGCTGAAGCTTGAGCCGAGGCCGGGCGCGGAGTGGTCAGGGTTCGCAGCGCNTGCAAGATGATGGGCTATTCGCGCGACAGCTTCTACCGCTTCAAGGAGCTTTACGAGATCGGCGGCGAACTGGCGCTGCAGGAACTGACGCGCAGGAAGCCGCTGTTGGCCAACCGCACGCCACCGGAGATCGAGGCGATCATCCTCGAGCTGACGCTGGAATATCCCGCCTATGGACAGACCCGCATCGCCAACGAAATGCGCAAGCTCGGCCACTCGGTCTCGCCATCGGGCGTACGCGGGGT
>NZ_AYXE01000047.1:0-7652 GCF_000502235.1 Mesorhizobium sp. L103C119B0
CTGCGCGAGCACAAGAAGCTCGCTCTGCGCCAAGCCGCATGACCAGCATCATGATCGCCCATTTTGCAGAACTTGACGCACACAACCGCGGATCGACCCTCCCCACAAGGGGGAGGGTGGACGCCTACTGCCGTTTGTACTCCCGGACCGGCGACTTGGTGCCGTCGGTGTAGGTGACCTGCACCGCCATCGAAGTCACGTTGTCGGCGACCTTGAAGTAAGGCTGGTAGTCATAAGGAATGGCGTACGGGTCCTTCTTGTCGCAAGGCGGCAGCTTGATCTCCTTGTCGAGCGCCGTGCCGTTCAAGCTGTAGCGCACCTCCTTGATGCCGCAGCGGAATGACAGCATCTGGGAGAAATAGACCAGGCCGTGATTGCCGCTGGCGTCGAAGGCGATCCACGACGTCCAGAACTGGTCGAGGATCTGTTTGTTGCCCTGTTGCAGCGCCGCGTCCGGATCGAAACTTATGTCGAACGGCCCGGTCTCGCGGCCCCTGAGATCGAGATATTTGACCCCGATGGTGGTGGCCGTGGTGCTGTCGGGCAATTCGAAGCTCGGATTGGGCATCGGCTTGCCGGTGCGCTGGTCGTTCATCGCCATCAGCCCGGTGTCGGTGAACGGACCTGACACACCCATGCGCCAGGAAATGCCGGTCGCGGCCTCGGGCAGCGAGATGGAGATCGTCCAGCCGGCATTGGAGCGCATTGGCGTCAGCGTCGGGGCAAAGCGTGCTGGGTCGAGCACGTCGCCAAGCGCCGTCAGGCGGGTACGGCTGCGGTCGAGCCAGTCGGCGAGCTGCGTCTGGTCGACGAAATATTTGAGCAGCCCGCCTTCCTTTTCATAGGAGACGAACCTGGTCAGCGCCTCGGCCTCGCTGCGCTTGTCGGACAGCGACTGGACGCCGAGGCGATCCTCGGAAAACTCCTGCGCGAGCAGGTAATAGGCCGGTGCGAAATCCGGATTGGCCGCGATGAAGGCGTTGAGCTTGTCGAGACGTTGGGCATCGTCGAACTGCAGGATATGGACCAGCTTGATCGACAGCGCCTTGGCCTTGTCGGCCAGGGCGCCGAACACTTCGCGGGCGCCGGCCTTGCCGTCCTGCACGCGCAGCAGGGTGGCGAAGCGTGTGTAGGGATCGACGGCGTCGACGTCGAAACCGGCGAAAGCGAGATAGGAGCGCCGCGCATTCAGCATGTCGCCGGAAAGCTCGTAGACGCGGGCATTGTGGTAGAATTCGTCCGGCCGCTTCGGCTCGGCGATCGTCCCGCCCTGCGCGGCCAATGCGGCAAAGCCCTTCGCGATGGTGTCGATCGAGGCGGCGATCTGCTCGGTGGTCGCCTGAAGCTTATCCGCCTGCTCGGCCTGTTTCTGCTGGCCGGCAGCGAGCGTTTCGGTCGTCTGCTTGACCGCCTCTACCGACTTTTGCGTCTGCGCGCCCTGCTCAGCCTGCTGCTGCTGGGTCGACGCAATTTCCTCGGTCTTCTTCGCCACCGCGTCGGTCGATTGCTTGACCTGGTCGACCGCCAGCTTCGTCTCGGTTACCGTTCGCTCGATCCTGGCCACCCTGGCCGAGACGATGCCCATCTGCTGCTGCAACTGGGCGATGGCCGGCACCAGGCCGGCGATCACACCGTTCTGCGAATTGGTCTGCTGCTGCAGGCCATAGACGCCGCCCGCGACGGCGGCAGCGCTGGTGGCAAAGATCAGCGCCGGCAGCGCCTTGGCGGCCAGCACCAGCCGCAGAACGATGGCAATGGCGATGACGGCTGCGGCAACCGAAGCGACCAGCGCGATATAGGCGGCGAACGGCGCCAGCGGATTGAGGATGTCGGAAGCAGCGCCGCCGATGAAAGCGACGCTGCCGGCCCATTTGCCGGTGCGGCTGAGCGAAGCCCTGATAAGAGATGGCGCAGCCGCGCCGATGTCACCGGTCATTGTCAAATCCCCCCAAGCAATTGCCGCCTCTATAGCAGCACCGCGACCCCGCAGGCAAAACAGGACAGGAAGCAGGCGATTTCGGGCGGGTGGGCGGATGTCGAGGTTGCCGTTTCAGCGCCGATGATTGGCGAAGCCGAAGCGACATCTGATCTCCCCCCTTGCGGGGGAGATTGGCAGCGTCATCGGCAGCTCCGCCGTTAACCAAATGGACGAACACAATGGGTTAGGCTAGGTTCCGGCCCTCTCAGCAACGCCGGACTTGCCTTGCCAAACTTCCATTTCCCCTCCCTCATACAAAAATTCGTCGCGGCCTTGCTGCTGCTCGTCTTCGTTGCCGGCTGCAGCACCACCGCGCCGCCCGACAGCGTGCTGGCGGTGCCGGCGCCGCAGGAGAAATATGCCGCCATCGTAATCGATGCCGGCAGTGGCAAGACGCTGTTCGAGGTCAGTTCGAGGGCGCAACGCTATCCGGCGTCGCTGACCAAGATGATGACGCTCTACCTGCTGTTCGAGGCGCTGGAGTCCGGCCGTGTCTCGAAGGAAACGCAGATCCCGGTCTCCGAGAATGCCGCCCGGCAGCCGCCGACCAAATTGCGCTTCAAGCGCGGCGAGAGCATCGATGTCGATTCGGCGATCCGGGCGATCGTTGTCAAGTCGGCCAATGACGTGGCGGTGGCGGTGGGCGAATATCTCGGCGGCTCGGAGAACCAGTTCGCCGCCATGATGACCTCGAAGGCGCGCCAGATCGGCATGAGCAGCACCGTCTTCCGCAATGCCTCCGGCCTGCCCGACGATGGCCAGCACACATCGGCGCGCGACATGGCGACGCTGGGGATGGCGCTGCGCGCCCGCTTCCCGCAGCAGTTCCACTATTTCTCCGAAAGCGACTTCATGTTCCGCGGCCGGCTGGTGCGCGGCCACAACGACATGCTCGGCCGGGTGCGCGGCGTCGACGGCATCAAGACCGGCTATATCAGGGCATCCGGTTACAATATCGTCACGTCCTACAATGCCGACGGCCGGCATCTGATCGTGGTGGTGATGGGCGCCGACAGCGCTAGGCAGCGCAACGACCATGTCGAAGCGCTGATCCAGCGCAGCCTGTCGCCCGCCATGGCCGATACGAAGACGCGGCTGATGTTTGCGGGAGATCAGCCGGCCGCGTCGCCCGGCCTGCCGCCGCCTGGTTTGCCGGCGCAGGGGTCGCAGTTGCCTGGTTTACCGCCGCAATAGAACCCGTCGTTGGGTGGAGGAACTCTGAAACGCCGGCGGGACAGCACCCCCCTCTGGCCTGCCGGCCATCTCCCCCTCAAGTGGGGAGATTAGCAGCTTCGGCGTCTCGCCTCTTTTTCGTGTTTGGCGAAGCCATGGCGACATCTGATCTCCCCCCTTGAGGGGGAGATGTCCGGCAGGACAGAGGGGGGTCGTGAAGGATCGCTGCCTCATCTTAACTCTGCAGCAGGCGCGACCTCCGTCGGCAACAGCACTTCGGCGGTCTGGTTGCCGAGCAGCAGGCGAGCGAGGCCCCGGGGGGCTGCGCCGCCACAGGCAATTGCAGCAGGCATTCATCACAAGCGCTTGCACAAGCCCGCAATCGTCACCGCGGCGGTGGCTATGCCGCCTCGCCTTGGCGTATCGTGGGCGCGACAGCAGGAGCCGGCATCATGAGCCCAAAACCATCCGAACAGGCCGACAATGAAAACGACAGCGGCGGCGAGTATTTCGAGGCGCCGCCCGCCCACGACGCCGAACTGGTTGCCGACGAGGCGCTGGAAGCGCCCGATGTGCCGGACTCCGAACCCCATGGCCGCCTGAAGCCGAAGCGAAAGCCGTCGGCGATATCAGGTAGAAAGTTCCGCAAGCGTGACCTGGTGCGCATCGACGACCTCAGGCCGAGCCTGGCCGACCGCATCCGCTCCGATCATCCCGACCTGCCGCGCGGCGCCCGCATCAGCCGCGAGGAGCTCGGCCGCTACCGCATGCGCTACATGGAGGAGCTACTGCAGCAGGAGCATGGCGAATTCTCCGAACTCGACCGCCAGGTGGTCGAATCGATCGCCAGGCAGGACACGATCTCGGAAAACTCGGAAGAGGAGTNAGAGGAGTTCGAGGAGCACCGCTCGTTCGCCGACCGCGTCTCCGACAACATGGCGGCTTTCGGCGGCAGCTGGTGGTTCCTGATCTCGTTCGGCAGCGTGCTTGCGGTGTGGGTCGGCATCAATTTGATCGCGGGCGTGAGCAGCGCCTTCGACCCCTATCCCTTCATCCTGCTCAACCTGCTGCTCTCCTGCATCGCCGCCGTCCAGGCGCCGATCATCATGATGAGCCAGAGACGGACGGAGGCCAAGGACCGCCTGCGCTCCTTCAACGACTACCGGGTGAACCTGAAAGCCGAGCTGGAAGTGCGCCATCTGCACGAAAAGCTCGACTATCTGATCTCGCGCCAATGGACGCGGCTGGCCGAAATGCAGCAGATGCAGCTGGACGCGATGCATGAACTGACCGGCGCGAAGAAGGCGAAGCGGGCGCCGCGCAGGGTGCGCAGGCGGGTGGCGAAGGTGGAGGTGGCGGGGTGAGTCCCGGGCTGAGGCTGCAGGGCGGACGCGAAGTTGCCAGGCCGCGCAAGGCGGCTTCGAAAATATCGCCACGCCAATTGCCCGTTGAAGCCCGCGCCGGCTTCCGCTAAGAAGCCGTGGCTGGCCGGCCTATCGGCTGGTTCGTTTTCAGGTTCCTTGAAGGCACCCGTAGCTCAGCTGGATAGAGCGCTGCCCTCCGAAGGCAGAGGTCACAGGTTCGAATCCTGTCGGGTGCGCCATTTTCGTTTGAATTTCAATGTATTAGATGGCCATAGGCGAAATGCTCTTGCGCAAGGCAATATGCCCGTAAGCAGTGGAGCGAGCTTTGGCCACTGGCTGACTGACGTCGACGGGTACAAGTGTGCGTTGGATTCATTGATTTTTGCGGAGGCGGCGCGCCCCATGATCCAAGGGAACGGTTGAGCGTTGCTCCTGGAGGCAGCACTCAAACCGTTCGGTTCGTGGTGGTTTTGACCGGTATGCGCCTCCCTCCAGTCGTTTGGGGCCGCGGCATCCTCTCCCGAAGCTGCCTTTGGCCAGCGTCCTCGATGCTGCCGGGCATATGTCGATCAGGTTTTCGAGAACCCCAGTCCCTCCAAGGCGCATGCGCCGGAAGATTAGTCGCGCATGCGGACTGGCTCCAAGTGCAGCTGGAGGGTTGCAATCCTCGATAGTCACATTATCTAGTGCACTAGATACTAGTTCGCCAGCGAACTCGGTTTGCTCTTTGGGCTGTGGACGGCACCGGTATGACCTCTCAAAAAAGCGCGTCACATTTGGTTCGAATGCAAATCTCGTTCGCCCTGTACGGGGCGGCGGGCCGGATGGCACGCATGCACAAGCCGTTCCTCGATCCGTTGGGCCTGACCTTTCCCCAGTACCTTGTGATGCTGGAGCTCTATGCGTCCGCACCCCGGTCCGTAGGTGATCTTGGAAACTCTTTGGGCATGGACACCGGCACGATCACCCCATTGCTCAAGCGGCTCGATACCTGCGGGATGGTGACGCGAATGCGCGATCCCGAGGACGAACGCCGGGTCCTTGTCGATCTCACACCTGCCGCTCACAGCATCAAGGACGAGGTCTGGACCATCTCCGGCAAGATTAAAAGTGCCTGTCAAATGTCCGAGGACGAGATCATTGCGCTGCGAGACACTCTTCATGACTTCGCTCACCGCTGCTAAAATTTGAAAACCAAAGGATGTAAAATGAAAATCGGAATCGTTGGGGCCGGCAACATCGGCTCGCTGGTTGCAAAGAAGCTGGACGCCGCTGGCCACCAGGTGAAACTGGCGAACTCGCGTGGCCCCGAAAGTCTTGCGGACACAGTTGCCGGCACCGGCATCCAGGCCGTTGAGAGAGAGGAGGCAGTGCTGGATGCCGATGTGGTCATCCTGTCAGTGCCCTCCAAGAACCCAGACCTGGCAACGATTCTTGCCGGCGCCCCTGCTGGCGCAATCGTGGTGGACACCTCCAATTACTATCCAACCCGTGACAGCAAAATCTTCGAGGTTGATAGCTGCAAGCCGGAGACCGTTTGGGTTAGCGAGCAGGTGGGGCGCCCCCTTGTTAAGGCTTGGAACGCGCTGCTAGCGCAGACATTGGCAGCGGCCGGTTTGGAGGCCGGTGCTCCAGGTCGCATTGCCATCCCGCTTTCCGGTGACGACGCCGCGGCCAAAGCACTTGTATCCGATCTCATCAGCGTCACTGGCTTCGATACGGGGGATGCGGGTACTCTTGAGGAGTCTTGGCGACTGCAGCCGGGCACTCCCGCCTATTGCACTGAGTTGACCGCCCACGAACTCAAGGCTGCGCTCACCGCCGCTGACAGGAAACGCGCTCCTTCGAACCGCGACGCCATCATGGCATCGTTCTCCAAGCCGGACGCAGAGTTCACCCGAGCTGCCGCAGTAGCAACCAATCGGTCTCTCTCTGCCTGATTTAGTTTGCGGCCGCCCGCGATAAGCGGGCGGCACGCGGCCTTCGGCCGAATGCGCTCCATTCGCCGCCAAAATTCTCGCGCTCGGCCTGTGGCCACGTTTTTTTCGTCTGAGCTGACCATCAGGCGCGCCGCACACGCCGAAATTTCCTTCGATCAGCCGCGCTCAACCGCAGCCTCGAGCAGCATCTTGGCCGCATCGCGCGTTGCGCTTCCATCTAGCCCAGCGCCCTCGGACGAGCAGGTCTTGGCGACATATGGCGAAGTTGCGCTGGTCCCAGGCCAAATCAAAAACAACTCCGATCAGGGATTTGATCCTGCGAATCCACCCCGCCCTCAGTTGGTGGCTGACGCCATCGCACGGCTAGTCGACACTACGGAAAGGCGCCCATTGCGCACCGTCGTCATGCCAGAGGGCATGGACTTCGGGGTGGAGGGACTGAATCAGGCCGTCGCTCCTATTCAAAACAACCTGCTCACTGCGCTCGGCATGTCGAACATGATCTGATAGCGGAACCGCCATCGCGTGGCCTATGACCTTAACGTCAGCTTTCGGCGCTCGGGCGCCGAAAGCCGTCGGTCTGATTGCGGCCCGACGCTGCCGGACCGCTTTGCCGCTCAATCTCAGTCGTAAAGTTGCATTTTCGTTGCCGGGAAGCAGACATTTTCTGCAAGGCGCTTCGCAGGGCTGGATAGGCTAGGCTCACGCGGACTTAGACCATGCGAAGTTTATCTCGAGCGATCTGCCACGCCGATTCGACATGTCGCCTTGCCGCCGCTTCCGCTTCATCGGGCTTGCGCGCCCTTATCGCATCCATGATCTCATTCATCTCGGTGATCGCCGCTTNTGCCGCCGCTTCCGCTTCATCGGGCTTGCGCGCCCTTATCGCATCCATGATCTCATTCATCTCGGTGATCGCCGGCTCGCGGCGGTTCTCCGAAAGAATAGTCATCGAACGAAGCTGATTGATGCGGACATTCAACCCGCTGACGATTTCCCAGGCGACACGCTTGTCGGCGGCCTCGAACAGCGCCTCGTAGAATTTCGTCGTTGCCCGCATAACCGCCGTCGGCATCGCGGACGCCCACGCATCGAACAAATCCGCCAGCGCCCCTTCGAGCGTTGCCAACTGCTCGCCGGTGGCCGACAGGGCACAGGCTCGGGCCGCGATGCCTTCAAGCAGAGCCCGAAGCTCGT
>NZ_AYXE01000048.1:0-7396 GCF_000502235.1 Mesorhizobium sp. L103C119B0
TGCGGGATCCGAGGCTTGGTGATGGGGCCCAGTTGGCACGAAAGACGATGCCAGAACAGCGTCGTCTTCATTAGCTTTCCCAGGGAGCTCGCGCCCGAGTTCGGACTTCCGGAGATGAGCTAGTGCACTGATCCCACCGGAGTTGTTATAGCGCTTGGCATCTTCATCCAGCGACCCCTCGTGAAGCCGAGCCGCAATCCCCGGCTTTTTGTTTTCAACGAGGTATTCACTGAAACGTCTAGGAGCAGATCCATAGGTCTGAATGGTACCGGGATTCGGCCCGGTCGGCGCTGCCTTGTACTCTTTGATGGGAGCCGCTGTGTAATCTCTGATGAGCGCGGCGTCGGCAGGGTCGGGATTATTCAGGACAGCGGCGCGGTCCAGCACTGGCGCTCCGCCCGCCCACGTCTTGAGATGACCCACTGCTCTAGCCACGTCCGAGGAGCCACTCTTGCTCTCGTACTCCTTGAGATCCGGATCCAGCGACTCCTCGTGAAGCCGAGCAGCAAATCCCGGCCTGTTATTATCAAAGAGCCAACGACCAAAGCCGAGAAGAGAATTTACATGGCGCTTGACCGTGCTCTCCAATGCTGACCTCAGCCCTTCGACAATGGTCGCATCGTTGGAATAGAGAGGACCCTTGTCGCGACCGGAGACCCCTATTGGAGGATCTGGCTGCACCGCCGCCGGCACAGAACGAGCAGGGTCACGCAACTCGGACGGTGCGGGGGGATTCAGATCAGCCACTGACGAATCCGGCGCATCATGATGGCGCGCCGTTGAGTGACCCGGCTGCAGCACCGAGGCACCCAGCATCGACCCACTGCCTCCGGCGTAGGGCGCCGCGGCGTGTTCTTGTCCGCTCCCTTGCNCCGAGGCACCCAGCATCGACCCACTGCCTCCGGCGTAGGGCGCCGCGGCGTGTTCTTGTCCGCTCCCTTGCATGAGTTGCGCCTCCCATGGCGATGGTAGAAGGTCCGCGTGCGGAATCGAGTCGAAATATCCCGACAAATCAGCGTCGACCATCTGCTTTTGCGACCGAGCCAGCGTTTCGGCCACCGCGGCCTCGCCAACCGCGGAGGGCGTCTCCTCAGCCCCGGCGAACGCTGGCCCGGCAGGCGCCGCCGGCACAGAACGAGCATGGTCACGCAACTCGAACGGTGCGGGGGGATTCAGATCAACCACTGACGAATCGCGCGCCGTTGAGTGACCCGGCTGCAGCACCGAGGCACCCAGCATCGACCCACTGCCTCCGGCGTAGGGCGCCGCGGCGTGTTCTTGTCCGCTCCCTTGCATGANATCGCGCGCCGTTGAGTGACCCGGCTGCAGCACCGAGGCACCCAGCATCGACCCACTGCCTCCGGCGTAGGGCGCCGCGGCGTGTTCTTGTCCGCTCCCTTGCGTCATGAGTTGCGCCTCCCATGGCGATCGTAGAAGGTCCGCGTGCGGAATCGAGTCGAAATATCCCGACAAATCAGCGTCGACCTTCTGCTTTTGCAACCGAGCCCACCTTTCGGCCAACGCGGCCTCGCCAACCGCTGAGGGCGTCTCCCCAGCCCTGGCGAGCGCTGGCCCGGCAGGCGCCGCCGGCACAGAACGAGCAGGGTCACGCAACTCGGACGGTGAGGGGGGATTCAGATCAACCACTGACGAATCCGGCGCATGATGATGGCGCGCCGTTGAGTGATCCGGCTGCAGCACCGAGGCACCCAGCATCGACCCACTGCCTCCGGCGTAGGGCGCCGCGGCGTGTTCTTGTCCGCTCCCTTGCNCCGGCTGCAGCACCGAGGCACCCAGCATCGACCCACTGCCTCCGGCGTAGGGCGCCGCGGCGTGTTCTTGTCCGCTCCCTTGCACCATGAGTTGCGCCTCCCATGGCGATGTATCCACTTGAGGGCCGGGATCATGCACTGGTTCGTCCATTTGCTTTTGCAACCGAGCCCACCTTTCGGCCACCGCGGCCTCGCCAACCGCGGAGGGCGTCTCCTCAGCCCTGGCGAACGCTGGCCCGGCAGGCGCCGCCGGCACAGAACGAGCATGGTCACGCAACTCGAACGGTGCGAGGGGATTCAGATCAACCACTGACGAATCCGGCGCATCATGATGGCGCGCCCTTGAGTGACCCGGCTGCAGCACCGAGGCACCCAGCATCGACCCACTGCCTCCGGTATGCGGTGCCAGGTGCTCGTCCCCCAGCATCATGGGCTGCGCCTCCCATGGCAATGCACCCACTTGATGGGTGGGGGCCTGCGTCAGCACGCGAGCGCCTGAATTGCCGATCTCGCTCAGCTGCTTAGCTTTCCCAGGGAGCTTCTCTGGCCGACCCAATGCCTTCTGCGGCCCGCTGTGCTGCGCAGCGGCGTCCCCAATGGCACGAGCCTCCATGCCGACTGCGTCTTCCGGACGAGCAGCAAGGGCAATTTCGCGCCCGAGTGCGGCGTACGGCGGGAACTTCCGGAGATGAGCTAGTGCACTGATCCACCGGTTACCACTGGAGTCCAAATAACGCCTGGCATCTTCATCCAGCGACCCCTCGTAAAGCCGAGCCGCAATCCCCGGCCTGCTGTTTTCATGCAGGTATTGACTGAAACGTCTAAGAGTAGCCGCATAGTCCTGAGTGGTTTTGGGATTCGGCCCGGTCGCAGGCTCTGCCTCGTACTTTTTGATGAGAGCCGCTTTGTAATCTCTGATGAGCTCGGCGTCGACAGGGTCGGGATTCAGGGCAGCGCGGCCCACCATTGGCGCTCCGCCCGCCGACTCTTTGAGACGACCCAGTGCTCTAGCCACGTTCGAGGAGCCACTCTCGCGCTGGTACTCCTTGAGATCCTGATCCAGCAACGGATCGTCAAGCCGAGCAGCAAATCCCGGCTTGTTATTATCAAAGAGCCAACGACCAAAGCCGAGAAGAGAATTTACATGGTCCGTGACCGTGCGCTCCCCGACCTTACCGGCATAGAGTGCTGACCGCAGCCCTTCGACAACGGTCGCATCGTTGGAATAAAGAGGACGCTTGTCGCGACCGGAGACCACTACTGGAGGATCTGGCTGCACCGCCGCCGGCATAGAACGAGCATGGTCACGCAACTCGAACGGTGCGGGGGGATTCAGATCAACCACTGACGAATCCGGCGCATGATGATGGCGTGTTTCCCCGGGAACAACGTCCCGTACGAACACCGAGTCTGGGTTGCCTTGGTCCGGCGCGACTGGAGCCAGGGCTCTGTCGTGCAACGCTCGGGCTGACTGGCCGAGCCGCTTGATCCGCTGGTGAAACGTCCCAACGGGGCTTTCCTTAACCGCGTCTCGGGCCTGTCGGTCCATGAGTTCAAAGTTCGTNCCGCTGGTGAAACGTCCCAACGGGGCTTTCCTTAACCGCGTCTCGGGCCTGTCGGTCCATGAGTTCAAAGTTCGTGAGATAATTTGCCGTTCCAGATGTATCGTCACCCATGAGTCGGGTTTGTAGTGCCTGCCGATTGACGACGAGGTTGTTGAGGTTCAGGTCTGGCAGGTCTGGCAGGTCTGGCTGCCATCTTTGCAATCGCCCAACCAGCGCCCGCGTGCCGTCCACCACGTAGACTCCGCAATCCCACTCGTTGCTCTGCTGGGCGATGCGGGGTAAGTCCACGCGGGTCTCCAGGCTGGCGCCCAGCCTTTCTGCGAGGTGTTTTGCAAGCTTGTCATGCCATCCGCTGACGGAGTCATAATGATAGGCAACCGGCCGTTCCCGGTCGCTGCGATCAACGAACAGCAGCGACCAATGTTTGCCGCGCTCCGCAAGAGTCTTACCGCCATCGCTCACTGGCACGAACAGGAAGTCGGCTGTGTCGTTACCGTTCTGATTATGGACGATGCGCTGGAATGCGCTTAGCTTGTCGCTCTCGGAGCCCAAGCGCAGATGATAATTGGCTACGAGGGGATCCACGAACCGCGTCCGGGCGGCGAGTTCTGGATTGTTCCCCTGCAACTCCTGCTCCAGGAGCTGGTAATCCCTGTGGATATGTTCGTCGCCTAGCAATTGCAATGCGCCGAGCACCCGCCCGCTGGGGTCGCCGAAAACACCAAAAAACCCTTCGACCGCGGGGGACATCCCCTCAGGAAAGAGCTCTGGCGAGGCGGAATTCCCCGCCCGCAAGCTGGGCGGAGCGAATTCCGGTGGCCTCAGTGGCACCTCCTCGCTTGGTACCAGGTTGCTCCTGTCCTGTGCAGCGATCCGCTCGTCCGGCGCGCGCTGGTCGCCGTCGCGCCAGATCAGGGGACGAAAGGACTCTGCGGGATCCGAGGCTTGGTGATGGTGCCCAGTTGGTACGAAAGACGATGGCAGAACAGCGGCGTCTTCATTAGCTTCCCCAGGGAGCTTCTCTGGCCGACCCAATGCCTTCTGCGGCCCGCTGTGCTGCGCAGCGGCGTCCCCAATGGCACGAGCCTCCATGCCGACTGCGTCTTCCGGACGAGCAGCAAGGGCAATTTCGCGCCCGNCTGCGCAGCGGCGTCCCCAATGGCACGAGCCTCCATGCCGACTGCGTCTTCCGGACGAGCAGCAAGGGCAATTTCGCGCCCGAGTGCGGCGGACGGCAGGAACTTCCGGAGTTGAGCTAGTGCAATGATCCTCCGGTCACCACTGGAGTCCTTATAGCGCTTGGCATCTTCATCCAGCGACTCCTCGTGAAGCCGAGCCGCAATCCCCGGCTTGTTGTTTTCAACCAGGTATTCACTGAAACGTCTAAGAGTAGCTCCATAGTCGTGAATGGTTTGGCGATTCGGCCCGGTCGCAGGCGCTCCCTTGTACTCTTTGATGAGAGCCGCTTTGTACTCTTTGATGAGCACGGCGTCGGCAGGGTCGGGATTCAGGACAGCGCGGCCCACCATTGGCACTCCGCCCGCCGACTCTCTGAGACGACGCAGTGCCACAGCCACAGTCGAGGAGCCACCACTGCTCTCGTACTCCTTGAGATCTTCATCCAGCGACTCCTCGTGAAGCCGAGCAGCAAATCCCGGCTTGTTATTTTTAAAGAGCCAACGACCAAAGCCGTAAAGAGAATTTACATGGCGCTTGACCGTTTCCTCCTTGGCCTTACCCGCGTAGAGTGACCTCAGCCGTTCGACAACGGTCGCATCGTTGGAATAAAGAGGACGCTTGCAGCCGCGACCGTCGGAGACCACTACTGGAGGATCTGGCTGCACCGCCGCCGGCACGGGGGAACGAGCATGGTCACGCAACTCGAACGGTGCGGAAGGATTCAGATCACCCACTGACGAATCCGGCGCATGATGATGGCGCGCCGTTGAGTGACCCGGCTGCAGCACCGAGGCACCTAGCATCGACCCACTGCCTCCGGCGTACGGCGCCGCGGCGTGTTCTTGTCCGCTCCCTTGCATCATGGGCTGCGCTTCCCATGGGGCCGCGCCTTCGATGAGGCTCAGGTCTCCCTGAGACGGATGAGGATGGAACGGGTCTGGCAGAGCCGGAACGCCGGGGGCGGGAATTTGGGCAGCGGCTTGGCGCGCCTCGCCCGAGCGCTGCTCAAAGCCCTCTTGCCCGGCCTGTGCCGCTTGCTCTTGAGATGCCGGGGGCTGCACCTGCCGCCAACCTGTTACATTGGATAGGTCAAATTTGTGCCGGTTCACGCTAGCCTCACGTCCACAGATCAGCTGAGCAACCTACTCGGGCATACTTACGAGAAGCTGACGAGGTCCGCGGTCCCGGAGCGGGTAGGCCTAATTTTCTGCGCGCCGATTGCGCTGGCGCGACGTAGCCCGGCCTTTTGCCAGCTCGGCAGCTACGGCTCGCAAAGAGCGTCGTAAGGCTTGCGGAGCCGCCCCTCAGCTCCCGTCGAGGAGCAATCCACAATTCACATATTTGGAGATGGCTCGCTGGTTTACCGGTCTGCGAGCCCTGCAAGCCCTGCAAGCCCATGCTTCAGATGCCGCCCGTGCAGAGGTATTTCATTTCGAGGTAGTCCTCGAGGCAATGGCGGGAACCCTGCGTCAGCGGGAGCGTCAGCTACATAGTCGATAACACGCGCTTTTTACCTCGGTCTCGGCTCGCAACGATGGATTGCTAACGGCGAACTCATGCTGGTCGGCAAGGCGATAGCATCAACTCGGCCGACGAGAGTGGCCACACCATCCTAGACAGGATCGGCCGATATGCCCGGCATCGCCGCTCTGCAAAAAGCACAGCGGGCATCCAGACGTTGCCGGGTTGACTATGGGTGTCCGAACCGCGAAAAGAGGCCGCTCTTTATGAGTGGCGTGCGCTTGCAGTCTAACCCCAAGCCCCCCGCCCGGGCTGCCGGCGCGCTTCTAGGAACATCGAGGTAGATGACGAGACTCCGAACTAAATTTCCAAAGCTATCGGTGGATTCACATTTCAAGCCCAATCGATTTCCTACAGCCAGGCGCGAACGTTCGATTGGAACATTCAGAATTCACATCAAGGTGCACCGCTATTGCGTCCCGAACAGGTTCGGCTGCTCGATGACGACTACGAGATTGTTCTCATCAAAGGTCTGCCACCATTAAAATTGAGGAAGGTGCGTTATTTCTCGGATCGCATTCTGAAACGCATCTTTGAACGCCAGACAGGCGCCCTCCCGGAGCCGGCGCCCTTGACGGGAGCAGAGGAGGCGCTCCCCGCCGAATCTCAACTCGATGACCCGCTGTGTGAATTGGCGCAGGACTTTGACGATACAGTTTGATGTGAGGCTGGTGTGGACCCCGCGAAAAAATCCATCCCGTGTAACAGCTTTGTCGCAGGTGCAGGACGCCGGCTTGGAAGTGGGGCAAGCGGGCCAAGCCCGGCAAGTGGGCTTTGAGCAGCACGTGTCCGAGGCGCTCCGGCCGCTGTTCGATGGTCGAGCTGACGAGCCGCCAACCAATCCAGAGGAGCTTCTGCGACTGGAACAGGGGGTTTCGCGAGGTGCTTCAGCGAGGGCAGGATCATCAAGCCGCTTCGTCTTTTTTCAGCAACCCAGGGATGCCCGCTGGACGGGATGACCTCAACAGAAGCGTGTCGGAGGCTTTCGCAAGCTCTGGGACGCCGGAGTTCGGGCCGCCGCCCCCAGTCTTGGCTGCCAGCCAACAGCAGATCCGCCCTTCGCCGGATGAGCTTGACCAGGGCAACCACCTACCACCCGAGTGAGTCGTCCCAACAATGAACATTCACCAGCGCTGTTGTGGCCAGCGCAGACGCAGAGGGCCCTGAATACGCCGCAAGCCGTCGCCATTCAGCAGCAGCTGAGCGAAATCGGCAATTCAGGCGGCCGCGTGCATATGCAGAGAGGGGCTGATGCGATCTCCGGACCGGTAGCTCTCGCTGTAATTGATCAGGCTGGTACTGTTGGAAGGCTTGATCAGCCTCGTCACCCCAATCTCCAGCATAGCTCACTGTCACGCG
>NZ_AYXE01000049.1:0-7217 GCF_000502235.1 Mesorhizobium sp. L103C119B0
GCAAAATCTGGACAAAAGAGCCCGAACGATTCAGGCTCGATCCAACCCATCAAACCTTGGGACTAAACACCTAGGCCTCGTAATTATCCAGGAAAATTACTATGATTGGACAATCTCAGTAGGTTTTGGCGATAATGAATGGTCTGAAACTCCACGACCTACGGTGCTTTGACGCCGTGGCAAGCGAGGGCAGCTTCCAGGCGGCCGCCCTTGCCTTGAACCGATCGCATCCATCCGTCTTCGCCGCTGTCGCACGCCTCGAGCAGTTGCTCGGGCTCACACTTCTCGACCGCAGCGGATATCGGGTGGGGCTGACGGAGGCGGGCCGCGAGTTTCACGCGCGAGCGCAGCTGACATTGCGCGAGCTCGACCATCTGCGAACCTATGCGGGCCAGTTGGCGAGTGGCGAGGAGACGGTCCTGCGTGTCGTCGTGGGTGATCTGTGCCCGCGACCGCAAATCCTGCCTATGCTCAGCGGCTTCTTTGCCGAACGCACCGGGACACGCCTGCACCTGGAGTACGAGGCGGTCGGCGGTCCGCTCGAACGGTTGATGGAAGGCGAGGCTGACCTCATCTTCCATCGCGCGGATCCTTCCGATCCGCATCTCGAGCGGATCCATCTCTGCGCGGTGCCCCTCGTGCCGGTGGTGGCGCCTGGGTTCCTTCCGTTCGCGCCTGGCCGCGAGATTGCGCCGGAGCAGATGCGGCCCTTCACCCAGTGCGTGATCCGCGACACGGCGCGGCGGCCGTCGCCGGAGAGCTATTTCCTCGTCGACGGTGCGCATCAGTGCTCGGTGCCGGATCATCTGATGAAGAAGGAACTGATCCTTCACGGATTGGCCTGGGGCCATCTGCCGGCATGGCTGATCGAGGACGAACTGCGGGATAGGAGGCTGATCTCGATCGCTGGTGCACATCTGCCCGGCCGGACGGAGACCCTGGCGGCGGTGCGCCGGCGCGACCGACCGCATGGACCCGTCGCCCAGGCGTTGTGGCTTCATCTCCAGGCGCAAGTGGCATCCGGCGAGGCGCTTTAGCCGGCATAGGATCGGCCCGCGCTGAGCCTGCGCGCGGCTCCTGTTGTGCCAGTCGCTTTTGGCTTGCCGGGCGCAGGCGATTGCCGCAAAGGTTAAGCGTTGATCCTCCCTGCCCGGCCTGACATTTGAACGTTCCCGCAAGATCAGACGAAAGCGCAACGCCGTCCGCGGCGATGCTGTTCATGCTGTCCACCTATGTCTTTTTCACCTTTCTCGACACATCGAGCAAATATCTGGTGCTGGCCGGCGTCTCGGCGCTGATCGTCGCCTGGGCCCGCTTCACCGTCCATGTCCTGCTTGTCGGCGTCTTCCTGCGCGGCTGGCGCGAGCCGTCGCGCTTCCGCGCCAACAATTTGCCGGCCCACATCCTGCGCGGCGGTCTGCTGTTCGGCTCGACGATGTGCAACGTCATGGCGCTCAAAACGCTTCAACTGGCCGAGACCACCTCGATCTACTTCTTCGGGCCGATGGTGATCACCGCCCTTGCCGGACCGCTGCTTGGTGAATGGGCCGGCTGGCGGCGCTGGCTGGCAATCCTGTCGGGCTTTGTCGGCGTGCTCGTCATTACAAGGCCGGGCATCGGCGTGTTCGGCATCGGCCATCTTTTCGCGCTCGGCTCGATGCTGTCGAACAGTTTTTACGTCATCATGACGCGGCGGATGTCAGCCAGCGAAACCTCGGAAAGCCTGATCCTGTTTTCGGCGCTGGCGCCGGCCGTGCTGCTTCTGCCGATGCTGCCGTTCTCGCATGGGCTGCCGCAGGATGGCTGGCACTGGTTCATACTGGTGATGCTGGGCGTGTTCGGCGCCGGCGGCCACTGGCTGCTGGTGCAGGCCTACCGCCTGGCGACCACCACGGCGCTGGCGCCGTACCCCTATTCGCAGATGGTCTGGATGATCCTGTCCGGCTGGATCATCTTCCACCAGTTCCCCGACCGCTGGACGCTGGTGGGTGCAGCCATCATCGTCGCCAGCGGCCTTTACATCATCCATCGCGAGCACCGTTTGCGGCTGCGCAATCGCACGACCGTCGATGCCGAGGCGGAGGCGCTGGCGAAAAAACTTTGATTTGCTCCGAATCCGATGGCATAACGCCGCATTTAAAAAATTTTAAAAAAACTCGGGGAGCGAAGGGCTGGCACAAAAGATCAAGCTTTCGACGATCGCGGATGCGCTTGGCGTCTCAACGGCCACGGTATCCCTCGCCTTGCGCGACAGTCCACTGGTCGCAGGCGCCACGCGTGACCGCATCAAGGAGCATGCGCGGGCCATCGGGTATATCTACAACCGCCGCGCCGCCTCACTGCGCACCTCGCGCTCGGGGATTGTCGGCGTCGTCGTGCACGACATCATGAACCCGTTCTTCGCCGAGATCCTGCGCTCCATCGAAAGCGAACTCGATCGCAGCCGGCAGACCTTTATCCTGTCCAACCACTACGACCAGCTGGAAAAGCAGCGCACCTTCATCGACACGCTGCTGCAGCTCGGCGCCGATGGCGTCATCATGTCGCCGGCCATCGGCACGCCGGCTTCCGACATCGTCATGGCCGAAGAAAACGGCCTGCCGGCGGTGCTGATCGCACGCAGCGTGGAAGGCGCCGACGTGCCGGTGTTTCGCGGCGACGATGCCTATGGCACAGCACTTGCCACCAATCACCTGATCTCGCTCGGCCACAAGCGCATCGCCATGATCGGCGGCACCGACCAGACCTCGACCGGGCGCGACCGCTACCAGGGCTATCTCAACGCCATGGAAGCCGCCGGGCTGGAAGTCAGGCCGTCCTGGCGCATTGCCGGGCCGCGCACCAAGCAGGGCGGATTCGAGGCGGCTGGACAGTTTTTGGCGCTTAAAGACAAGCCAACCGCCGCCTGCTGCTGGAATGATCTCGTCGCCATAGGGCTGATGAACGGCATTGCCCGCGCCGGCCTGGTGCCGGGCGCCGACATATCGGTCACCGGCTATGACGATCTCGAGGAGGCGGCAATCGCGACACCGGCGCTCACCACGGTCTGGAATGGCCAGCGAGAGGTTGGCCGCCGTGCCGCCAGCGCGCTGCTCGACAAATTGAACGGACAGGCGGTACGGCCGTCACAGGAACTGATCAAGCCGGAACTGCATGTGCGCCAGTCGACCGGCAAGCCGGTGGAGCGTGCATGACCAAGACGGATGCGTTGCAGACCGTCGCCGTTCTGGTGCCGGGACATTTCAACGACCATGCGGTCGAGCGCATCGACCGCACCTTCAAGCGGGTCAAGATAGAGCGCGCCGATCCCGCCCTGGTCACCGACGAGATGCGCCATGACGTGCGCGCCATTGCGTCCTTCGCCGGCGTCAATGCGGCATTGATGGATGCATTGCCCAACCTCGAACTCATCGCCTCCTTCGGCGTCGGCTATGATTCGGTCGATGCCGGCCATGCGGCCAAGAAAAACATCATGGTCACCAACACCCCCGATGTTTTGACCGAGGAGGTCGCCGACACCACGATCGGCCTTTTGCTCAACACCGTGCGTGAACTTTACAACGCCGAGAAATGGCTGCGCGACGGCAGTTGGGTGAAGAAGGGCAACTATCCGCTGAGCCGGCTGACCTTGCGCGGTCGGCATGTCGGCATTTTCGGCATGGGCCGCATCGGCCTTGCCATTGCGCGCCGGCTGGAAGCGTTCGGGCTGCCGGTGGCCTACCACAACAGGCGCAAGGTCGAAGGTCTGGCTTATGAATACCACCCGACGCTGAAGGGCCTTGCCGAAGCGGTCGATACGCTGATTTCCGTAGTGCCGGGCGGCGCTTCCACGGAGAAGGCGGTCAATGCCGAAATCCTGGCGGCGCTTGGCGCCAACGGCGTTTTCGTCAACATCGGCCGTGGCAGCACGGTCGACGAGGCAGACCTCGCCGCAGCGCTTGCCAACGGCACCATCGCCGCCGCCGGGCTCGATGTTTTCGCCGATGAACCGAATGTGCCTAAGGCTTTGCTGGAGGCGCCCAACACCTCGCTTTTGCCCCATGTCGGCTCGGCCTCGCACCACACGCGCCGCGCCATGGCGGATCTGTGCGTCGACAATCTCGTATCCTGGTTCAGCGAGCGCCGGCCACTGACCCCGGTGCCGGAGACGGCGCAAGTCAAGCCACGAAGCTGAGCGGCTGTCTGCCACACTCGTTAACGTCGGCTTAACGCTTTGGAATCATTCTGCATCTGCGCCGGGGGGCGCGGAGTGCAAGATGACGAAACTTCCGGCATTGATTGCGGCAGCGGCACTTTTCGCCGGCTTTCAGCTGTTTCACGGCGGCAGCAGTGAAAGTTCGGCCAATGAAGCAAGGCCGGCAACCACCTTCAGGCTGGTCGCCAATGGCGACGAAGGCGACTGCGCGGTTAGCCGCGGCGCCGCGATTGACGATGGCCTGTCGCTGTTGACCGTGGCGCCGAACTGCCGCGGGCTGCTGCCGGGGATCGAGCGGGCAAAATTCTGGCGAGAGGGCGAGGACGGCACGATCGCGTTCAGCGCCGACGGCACCGACCCGATCGTCACCTTCTCGGTTGCGGATGGCGACGGCTACGAATCCTACGCTCCGGCCACGCCGCTGCTTTCGCTGGCGACAACCGGCGAACGGGATCAATCCGCCGGCAATTGATCGTCGGGATTTATTCCGCCGCCGCCCGCGCGCCGGCCTTCGCCGCCGCATGCAGGCGCACCGCATCGCCGAAGGCGCGGAAGATCTTGGCCGAGTTGCCGTCCGACTTGACCCAGTATTCGGGGTGCCATTGCACGCCGACGGCGAAGGCGCGGGCGTCCTTCACCGAAACTGCCTCCACCGTGCCGTCGCCGGCAACCGCCTCGACCTGCAGCTTCGAGCCGAGCCGGTCGATGCCTTGGCGGTGCAGCGAGTTGACCTTGATGTCGCCGGCGCCAAACACGCCGGCCAGGCAGCTGCCCGGCTTGATCGAAATGGTCTGGTGAATGGCGAAGCGTTCGTCCTGGTTGTCGCTCACCGGCGCGCGATGGTCGAGCGAGCCTTCGCGCTCCTGGATCTCGGTGCCAAGCGTGCCGCCCAGCGCAACGTTCAACTCCTGGATGCCGCGGCAGATGGCAAGCAGCGGCACGCCGCGCTCGATCGCCTTGCGGATTAGCGGCAGCGTGGTGGAATCGCGCGCCGGGTCGTAGGGGCCGTTGGCTTCGCTGGCGTCGCCGCCATAGAGCGATGGATGCACGTTGGACTTCGAGCCAGTGACCATGACACCGTCGACCGAAGACAACAGCTCGTCGAAGTCGAGCCGGTCACCGAATGACGGCACCAAAAGCGGGAACACGCCGGCGCCGGAAAGTGCTGCCTCGATATATTGCTGCGGGACGGCATGCCAGGTGTAGTTGTCGAACTGACGGACGTCGGTTGATATGGCGACGAGCGGCTGGTGCATTTTGGGTCCGGATTCCATTTGGCGCGAAGCGAATAGCTATTGTGCCTGCAAAATAGGCGATCCGAAGGCGCTTTTCCATGGCAAGTTTCGCCATCTCGCATGGGCCACGCGGCGAACGTTAGACTATAGTTGCAGGCTGGCCGGCCGGCCCGCGGATTTGTCGCCAGCGCCGCCGTCAAATCCCGCCACCATGCTGGACTCGACCTTTTGCCCGTGTATTGTTTCGGGCAAATCGATACCGGACGTGAGGAGATGTCCCTGATATCGGTTGTTGGTCCAATAGGGAGGAACTGCATGGATCGTCGTTCATTCATCCGCAAGGCCGGGGTCACCGGCGTGGGCGCAGCGGCGGCTGCCGCTACGCTAGCCGCACCGGCAATCGCCCAGTCCAATCCGAAAGTGACGTGGCGGTTGGCGTCATCCTTTCCCAAGTCACTCGATACGATCTATGGCGGCGCCGAAGTCTTCTCCAAGATGCTGTCTGAGGCGACGGACGGCAATTTCCAGGTCCAGGTCTTCGCCTCCGGCGAACTCGTGCCCGGCCTGCAGGCCGCCGACGCCACCACTGCCGGCACCGTCGAGGCCTGCCACACGGTGTCATACTATTATTGGGGCAAGGACCCGACATGGGCGCTCGGTGCGGCGGTGCCGTTCTCGCTCAACGCGCGCGGCATGAACGCCTGGCACTATCATGGCGGCGGCATCGACCTGTTCAACGAGTTTCTTGCCACGCAGGGTCTTTTCGGCCTGCCCGGCGGCAACACCGGCGTGCAGATGGGCGGCTGGTTCCGCAAGGAGATCAACACCGTCGCCGACCTGTCCGGCCTCAAGATGCGCATCGGCGGCTTTGCCGGCAAAGTGGTGCAGAAGCTCGGCGTCGTGCCGCAGCAGATCGCCGGTGGCGACATCTATCCGGCGCTGGAAAAAGGCACGATCGACGCCGCCGAATGGGTCGGCCCCTATGACGACGAGAAGCTCGGCTTCTACAAGGTCGCGCCCTACTACTATTATCCCGGCTGGTGGGAAGGCGGCCCGACCGTCCATCTCTTGTTCAACAAGGCCAAGTACGAGGAGCTGTCGCCCGCCTACAAGTCGCTTGTGCACACCGCCGCGCAGGCGGCGGACGCCAACATGCTGCAGAAATACGATTTTCTCAATCCTGCGGCGGTGAAGCGGCTGGTGGCCGGCGGCGCGAAATTGCGCCCGTTCAGCCAGGACATCATGGCCGCCTGTTTCGAGAAGGCCAATGAGGTCTACACCGAAATGGAAGCCACCAACGCACCGTTCAAGAAGATCTGGGACTCGATCAAGGGCTTCCGCAAGGAGCACTATCTGTGGGCGCAGGTGGCCGAGTACAATTACGACACCTTCATGATGGTCCAGCAGCGCAACGGCAAACTGTAGGCTGGGATCTGTCCCTTCTCCCCGTCACTATACGGGGAGAAGGTCCCGGCAGGTGGATGAGGGGCGGCGCAAACTTCGGCGATTGATCGCCTTGGGCTTGGTAGCCGCCCCGAAATTATAGCTTATCTTTCCAAGCGTTGACGCTGCACCTCACCTGCCTGCCGGTGTCCAGCCGATAGATGGGTAACACTTTGAACCGGATACATAGGTGACACTTCTCTCCCTATGCGTCCGCCGCAGCGCCAAGCGGATTGGTTGGCGCGGCGCTGCGGCGGACAAGCTTCATATGCCGTGTGTCGATGATGCCGAGCGGGTGGGCATGGAATGAGAGTGTCCATTGTCCGTCTTCGGTCTCCAACGCA
>NZ_AYXE01000050.1:0-6744 GCF_000502235.1 Mesorhizobium sp. L103C119B0
GTGACGTGAACAATCACCAGCCTGCCATGACCGCCCCCTCTCAGCGAATTTGCAGAACTCTCAGCACACTACCTCATTCGTCTGCATGTTTCGCCGATGTCCAGATGGTGCGCATGTGGCCCCAGCCGGTTTCCCGATAGTCCACTTCCGGCTAGGCCCGGCGCGTACTTGGTGGAGCCCCGCCAAGGTGCCGGGCCACTTAGAACGGCTACCAGGGACAGCACCACGTGACTGGGTAACAATTATTAGGTGTCGGCCGGATGGACGCGCCGGCTTACCGCCCAAATCTGCCAGCAGGCAATGCGCGCCCTCATCCGTTTCGGCCATGTCGCGAATTGTGTGACCTGAACGTCCGCTCTTGACATCCTTGAAGCTAGAGGCCCCCGAATTCGCCTCCGAATGTCAGTAATTGCGAGAGCGCTTCGGGCAATCCCGGAAAGAGCAATCCCACTTCAATCGCGATTACCGCGAGGACTTGGAGCAGGACGATGCGAGCGAGGCTGGAGCGGAACGGCTCCTTGCGCGTCTTGTGCCGGATCGTCTTTTGCGCGATCACAGTCCCGATGCTGCCGCCAATGATGGCGAGTGTAAGAAGCGTCGACTCTGGAATGCGTTGGGCACCGTTTTTGGCCATAGCCTTGTCGAACGCCATGGTGGCGTAAGCCAGCAAGTTTACCGCGACAGCGTAGCCGATGACCTCGATTGCAAACTGCCCCGGCATGCGCTCCTCCACCTTCCGGCCAGTATAACCTAAGCCCGCTAAATATCGGATGGCAACGGGTCCATCTAAATGGGCTATCTGAAACGTCGTCATGGTGACACGGAGTGACCGATGAGCCTGTCGAGTTCATCCTGGATCGGGCGCCTGTCGCGCTGATGGCCTTTTCCAACCAGGCCAAGCCTCTTCAGGGCGATACGCGGGAGATCAACCGGTCGACCTTGACGGGCAGCTCGTGAACCGCAGCGGCATGAGCCAGAATGAGTTTTACAAAGCCGATGGCGATGCCGAGGGTCATCGGTCCGGCGTCTTGGGCGGCCCGGTCGCGACCGAACGGATGAGCCGTTCGCGATCCAAAGCCGCGACTTTGCACTTCCCCAGATGTCTTTGCAGCATATCGAGCGCTGCGGCCTTGGAGCGGCGAGTGGACTTGCCTACATCGCACATGTCGTCGATATGAAGGTCGATGAGTTCGCCGAAGCTTTTCAGGCGCGCTGTACGTACAGGAAGGTCTCGCTGACGTAGCGACCTTTGCGACGGACTTGGACACGCCAGGAACCGGACGAGAGTTTTGTATAGGTGGCCATTCTTTCGTGTGCGCTCCGTGTGCACTGAGAGATCGATACGTGGCGAAAAGGGTCGTATTCTGGCGTAAATTCGTGTCACTCGGGTGGCTCTAACAATTTTGATGCTAAAGAAAAACAATCGCTTCGGCGATAGCTTCTGTTCGATGAACAGGCTGGCCGGTGCATGACGCAGGCCATGGAAGTCGTACTTGGCGATTTTGAGAGGATCGCCTTCGGGATCGAGCCTTGTCGGGTGGAGCCGGAATATGCCGGCACCGACGAGCATCGGCGTCCAGACGCGCGCAAGGATGTTGTGATGGTCGAGCGGCGTTCCTTCGTCGGAGGGGAACACCAAGCCATCGGGACCGTTCGCAATGGCCAGGCGCTGCTGCTTCAGGGCGTTGATTGCCATCGGCGCCAGCGGCACGTCGCGCTCGCGGCCGAAGTCTTCGGAAGCCCGAAATTTGCGCCCACGCGACCTTTCACCGTGAGGACGCCGCGCTTCAGGTCGACGGCGTTCCCTCTGAGGCACGCAGTTCGGAGGCGCGCAAGCCGCTAAATAGCGCCGTGACTATCAGGGCGCGGTGCTTGCCTTGGGCGGCGGCCAGTATTGTCCGCAACTCGGGTTTGGTCGGGATCTCGGGCCGCTTCAACTTTCGCCGATCGTTCGTCTTCACCTTGGCGTCCGACAGCGGATTGGTCGCCGCCAAGCCACGCCGCCTTGCTTCAACGAAGATCGCGCCGAGCGAACGCACAACGCGCTTGACCACGGCAAGCGATCGATCCTTCGCCAGTTCGTCAGCGAAGGCGTGGGCGTGCGGCGTGTTGAACTGCGAGAGCTTTCTGGCGCCGATCAGCGGCACGATGTGGATGTTGACGTGTTGGGCGTAGGCATCGCGCGTAGAGCGCTCCAAGCCTTCGGCGTCGCATCTTTCCAGCCACAGCTTCGACGCCTCTTTGATCGTGATCGAGGTGCTGTCTGCGACATGAACGCCAAGCTGCAGGTCACGTCGCACCTTTACCAGATAGGCGTCGGCATCCTTGCCCTTGTCGAACTGCTTGGCGCGGCGATTGCCGCCGGCATCGAAGTAGTCTGCCAGCCAGCGAACTTCACGGAGGGCAGGGTGCGCTTGCGGACCTTAGCCCTTCCTATCCCTAGCGGTACTTTGGATGACGTTGCGTGGTGTGGGAGCGAGCTTGCCAGACCGGATAGCGTTCCGCCTCTTTCGCCAACTCTCTTTCATTTCCGCGACGCTCCGATGGCCTCGAAAACCTCTTGGCCGATGGGGACATCTCCGGAGGCGTATTCATTCGCAAGCTTGATTGCTTCGCCCAACTTTGGATTGTTGGCGAGGCGCAAGTTCAACCAAAAGATTGAACAGGTTATCCAGACCGGAACATTAGCGCCGACTAAGGGTTAATGTCGGCAGTGTCCCGAATCATGATTGGCTGGAGCGATGCGGTACTGGCGTTCGATCTTGTCTATTTTTCCGGCCTGACCCTAGGCGACCTGCTGGGCAGCGTCATTTCGTTGCTGGCGTGTTTGGTGCTCTACAACGCTTTGGCTACGGACCGCCCGAACCGATAGGTCGGGTCTAACCCGCGATCGCCATTCCAAAGCCAAGGCCCAGGCCAATTGCGACGCCAAGGAACAGCTTGCCGGCCATGTCGATGCGAAGGCGCAAACAGGGCGCCATGCGTCTGTGCGGGCGCTCTGAGGCCGTTGCCGATGTCATCGAAGATCGTTTCCATCGGTCGAGTCTCCGAATCTTGTGAATCCCAAGTTTGCTCCGTCAAAGTCTAACGATCAGGGAAGCGCCATGGAAAGCACGTGCAGTAACGGTTGATTCAACCATTGCTGGTATAAGTGTGGGGTGGGTGGCGGCTCCGACANAAAGCACGTGCAGTAACGGTTGATTCAACCATTGCTGGTATAAGTGTGGGGTGGGTGGCGGCTCCGACAGTTCGGGGTGGAACTCAATGCCGAAGCCGCCTGCGCAGCCAAGGTTGGGGTTTGACCGCGCCGTCCTATTCTGGGACAGCGCGGTCAACGATTCGTTAAAATGATCCGGATCTAATTAAGTCGATGCTAATTGCGCCCTTCGGCCTTTTTGCGTCAGCCGGGAACATCCTCGCTCCGAGGCTGTTCGGTCCCGCCCGGCTCGAGTTCTCAGCGGTCCTGCCGGTGACCAAGATGGCCCCTCATTCATCATGGTCGGCCCGCGCTCGGAAGCAGGCGCGGGCCATCCCTGAACAAGCCCGGCGTCTCCAGATGTCAGCGCCCTGGCGCGAGCCGGACTGCATAACGATTGCGGATGTGGCTGTTAAAATAGACGCCCTTGGCAAAGGCAGCTTTGAACGCAGCAACGGCCTCAGCAGGTACGTCCAAAAAGTCGTAATGCTTCCCGCTCGCTACAAACCAAACCGAGAGAACCCTAGTGTTGGGGTCATAGTCGAACTTGCGTATCGAGGTCGACGGCATGGTATGCCATTCAAAAACTCAACTAGCCGAGTTGGCTGAAACTGTATTCGAATATGTGGCCGTGCTTTTCGTCGGCAACCCTGATCCAGATGGGCTCGCTGGTGCGCAGAGTGATGTCGCGATCCGTCGCCTCCCGCGCCGCCCTGATCGGCGTTGTCGCGTGGACAATGTGGGTAGCCGTCACGGTGTCGCCGTCCATTTCCTCAACGTGGTATTTCGGCACTTTTGGTCCTAAGCGTCCAGTTCGAGCGGGTCGTGCTCCGGATCGGCATGATAAGTGACCTGGCGAAAATCGCGCATATCGATCTGTTGCCCGCAAACAGGGCAAGGGAGGAAATGCGCGAGTTCGCTCGCGGGCGGGCCTTCATATCGGTGCCCGATTAGTGGTCTGCCGAGATCAGATAGCCTGGTCATTGTTTCCGCAGCGCCTTGGCTGCCCGCTCCAAAGTCTCGCGTTGGTTGCCGTGCTTCGCGATCAGCTCTTTGACCTGCTGGGGTGTGATGCCGGTCTTTGTTGCGAAATATTCAACTTCATAATCCTCGTCGGCTGAGACACGGTCCCGATCGCGAAAATCCCGCTTGCTCTTGTCATCGGCCATATCGTTTCCTCCTTCCCTCATCCCGCAACGTCGAGTTGACGTATTTGTTGCACCAAAAGGCTGATTTCCGGTTTCGGAACTATTTTAGCTTAATCGCCGGAGGGTGGGTCTGTGCATGCGTTTGAAGTTCATCGAGCCGTTGATGCCGACCCTTGTGGAGAAGCCTCTCGCGGGTGAAGATTGATGGGAAATGAGAAGCGGCTTTTGATCATGAACCACCTGGCCGGCGGCGAACTTTCGGCCGGTGTCCTCGCCGAGAAAGTTCAACTCAGCCAGTCGGCTTTGTCGCAGCATCTTGCCAAGCTCCGCGCCTTCGGCCTTGTCGGCACCGACGCGACGGTCAAGTAATCTACTACTACTGCTCATCCGGCGCAGCGCGCGAATTGCTAGCTATGCTGGACGGCTTCCTGATGACCGGACGACCGCTCGCGGGGCCAGGTCCGCACTACGTCGCCCAAAGACTTCGCCGGCTGCGAATGGCCTGAGAAGGCAAATCTAAGACCTAAACGGGGGCGACCCGAACCAGGTGGATCGCTAAGTTCGATGGACCTAACGGGGCACGAGCGGCCCGCGCCAGCCTGTAAAGCACAGCACGGGCCTGGTTGGCAGCGGGAGACGCTGCAACCACCCAACTCACCCGCCTGACGCCTGTTCCCCGGACAGACAAAAAGCCCGCCGCCTATGCGTTTTGCGCGCAATTAGTTCGCGCAGTTCACTGGCGCTAGTTGACCATCTCGCGCAGCGGCTTTTTTCGCCTCGGCGGTACATAGGGCGGCCCAGCAGCTTGTTGCGGGGGGGCGTAACGGGCGGCCACTGGGCCTGACCGGTGATACTTAGCGCCGGCTGGCAAACATATGGGCACTGCTACCAATGCCCACGAAACATACAAACGAAGGAAGGACGCGATCTAACCCACGATCGCCATTCCAAAGCCAACACCAAGGCCGACTGCGAGGCCAGGAACAGCGTGGCGGCAAGATCGAAGGCGAAGGCGCGGACGGGCGCCACAAGTCCGGCGGGGCTCCCTGAGGCCTGGCCGGTATCATCGGAAACCGTGTCCATGCCTTCATAGAAACGCCCGCACTGTGAATCCCCCTGGAACATTGTAGGCTCGAAACACTTGGGGCGGTCGCACTGTTCCCATATCAGTGTCTCCCAAAACTGCCCACTACCTGAACGGTGGTGGGCTTTTTTGTACATTAGCGGAACCTGAAATTTGGGGGCATGTTGATAGAACGGCAGCGAGTGGGTGTTCGCTGCTGGTCGAGGTCCCGCAAGACTCGGCCGGGCTCGCATCACACCTGCCCCGGTACGGTGCGAGCCCACCGTCGCGCGACCAAGCGAGATCCCGTGTGTCGGTCTCTATTTGGTACTCGGGGACGGCGGTTCATCATCACGATGGTTTATGGCACGTTGTCCGACATGCCGAGCGCCGGGCTCGGGCTGCAGCAAGTGCTGGTCGATAGCGGCGGCCTTGAACGCCGCAAATGCTACGGCCGGACTGCAGCTTCCATACTTGGCCTCCGCAATTAATCGGCATGCATCCCTATAGGCCGCCGCTCCCTTATTTGGCCACTGCCCCTGGAGCGCTTCCTCGGCCTCACAAATAGAGGAAACCGTCATTGATTTCCGGTCTACCCGCTTAACGAAAAGCGGTAAAAAGGTGCCCATGGCACAACCTCCGACCTCTTTTTAGTGCGCCGAACGCAACAAGAGCTTTTTGGTTCCATGCCTATTTGATTTTTGCCCATTTCAGCACAAGCCAATTGAATCGACGGGTTGGGACCACCCAGCTAGGGAACGGCATTCCAAAATTGTACGGAACCGTGGCGGGAATCACACATTCCTAATCTAAGCGGTCGATTCTTCGGATGTAGCCGTGACTATGGAAACCCGCTGTTGCGCGCGGATGGCGGGTTTTCTTGGCGTTGATCCGCTACCGGTAAGAGAGGCTAAGTCCCATGAAAGACCGGTGGGAACCTGACCACCAGTTCATTGAAAGCGCCCGCCGTGGCCAGCGCTGGGCGGAGAGAGAACTGGAATCCCTACAATCGACCATCCAAGAGACACGCCGCATCCTAGAGGCCTCACGGAAGCTCTTGGCAAAGATTGCCGAACGCAAAGACCATCCCCAGCCATAAGGGAATGGCCGGTGCAGTTGGGCAAGCTTGTGGGGGCTTAACCGCACCGGCCACTGCGGGAAGACAGGAAGCCCCGCGCTGCCAAAGATACAGGCGCATTAGCAACCGAGTAAATTATCTCGCAATGCCATCTTGAAGGCTTAACCGCGAAGCCAACTTAGTTCCTGACCTGGGACCCTTGTTCCCTCCAGTTCAATGGAGAGTCCGGAGTTTCATTTCTGGCCTCATGCGGCCTGTT
>NZ_AYXE01000051.1:0-6166 GCF_000502235.1 Mesorhizobium sp. L103C119B0
AACCCGCGCCCTACGGCGTAACAGAAACGGCCGAGGCTCTAATCGCCGCTGGATGACAGTTCAGTGGCAGGTCACAGTCGCAAAAAGTCTTGAATGAATAACGATTAGAGAGCCTGAATAACAGACCGTGAGTTGTCAGACAGACGCATCTATGAAAACACATATTGTTCACGGCCCACTATCAACAGATCAATGATCAGCAGGCGCGAAATCCTCAAGTTGAGTGCAGCAGCCCGGACGGAGTTCGCTTGTTCCGGGATGGGCGCTCGCCCAATCTAAGGAAGGGTTATAAGTGTGAGTCAAAGGATTTTTGAAGGGCTGAAAGTATTGGATTTCACAAACAACGTAGCCGGTCCGGGAGCAAGCGCTCTGCTTGCTGATTACGGTGCAGAGGTAATTAAAATTGAGAGGCCGGTCTTGGGTGACGACACAAGAATGTGGGTCTCCAGTGTACTTGAAAACTTTACATGGTACCCGTGGCTCAATCGCGGGAAAAAATCTGTAACTATTTCACTGACCGACCCAGATGGACTCGCGATCATCAAAAAGATGGTTGCCGATGTGGATGTCATTCTTCAGGCATTCAGGCCTGGAGTTATGCAGAGATTCGGGCTGGACTATGAATCAGTTTCTAAAATTAGCCCCAGCGTTGTTTATTGCTCTATTTCTGCGTACGGGCAAACGGGTCCCAAAGCCACAAAGGCCGGCTACGACCAGATGGCGCAAGCATACACCGGTTTGACGGATATGACCGGTGAGCCTGATGGACCTCCTACCAGGGTTAGTATTTCAATTATCGACCACTCTACTGGCATAAACGCGTTTGGATCGATCTGCGCCGCGCTGTACCACCGAGAGAAGACTGGGGAAGGCCAGCATATCGATACCTCACTTGTCGGTTGCGCGTTTAGTATGATTGATCCCTTTGAAGAAGTTGCAAGAGGCGCTGCCTTGGGTGTTCCTATTAAAGCAACAAGAACCGGTCGATTTACCTCTTATCCCGGCACCGGGACATATAGGGGGAAGGGCAATGAATATTGCGCAATCTGCGTCAATAATGACAAGCTCTGGGGATTGCTCTGCCAGGCGTTAGAGCGCCCGGACCTGATCACCGACCCGAGATCAAACTCCGTGCTGTCGAGAATGAAAAACGCTCCCCTTCTCCATAACATAGTGGCGGACTGGGTGGCGAGCTTTGACGACATCAATGAGGCACTGGAGAAGCTGGATAAATTTGGTGTTCCCTGCGCCAAGGTTAATTCAGTCGGGGATCTCGTGACGGATGAATACCTCCTGGCAAGAGGTGCGATCACCGATATTCCTGCACCGACGAGTATGCAGGCGCGCGGAGTCAAGACCATACGGGCACGGGGTCCCTGGCATGTTTTGTCCAAGACCCCTTTACAGATGAGGAAGCCTCCAGACCTTGGTGAACACAATGTCGAGGTCCTTACGCGGTACGGCCTGAGTGCGGACGAAGTCGTAAAGCTCCAGGACAGATGGAATAAGTCTAAATAAGAGAGCCCTTTGAGTCGGCGGTCATTATGTTTTTTTGTAGCTTGTTTATAAGCAGGCCATGAAGGAAACCGAGATGATGGCATGGTAATGATCGAAAATTAACACGGGAAAAGACTTAACATGTCATACACAAAATTAGTCGTTGAAAAAGAAGATGGTTATGTAGTGGCTGCTATCAACCATCCGCCAGCTAATGCGCTAGGGCAAGGGGTCCTCATGGACCTGAATGCCTTGTTGGATGAGTCTCTAGAAGACCCTGAAATCCGGGTTATTGTGCTTACAGGCAGCGGTGAAAAGCTATTTTCCGCCGGAGCAGACATAACTGAATTTGCCGGAGACAAGCCTAAAGGAAACAAACCTAAAATTGAAGGCAACGATGTCTTCTCAAAAATTGAAAACTATCCGAAACCGGTAATTGCAGCCATGCAGGGAAGCGCTTATGGTGGAGGCACCGAGATATCCCTAGCCTGCCATTTTAGGTTGTTGGCCGATACTGCCAAAGTTGGACTGCCGGAAGTCAAATTGGGGATTATGCCCGGTTGGGGCGGTACCCAGCGCCTGCCCAGATTGATTGGTAAAACCAAGGCTCTGGAGATGATGCTGACCGGGGACCCATTGAATTCAGCAGAGGCGCTTAGTTTCGGCTTAGTCAATAAAGTGATTCCAGCCGGCCAGGTCCTGGCTGAGGCTAAGGCACTTGCTGCCAGACTTGCCCAGGGAGCCCCCGTTGCGATCAGAGAAATAATGAAGGCGGTGACTAAGGGGCTGGAAACCACAACTGAGGAAGGTATTAAGATTGAAAAGGCCGTCTGTGCGGTGGTTGATGCCAGTGCGGATGCTACCGAAGGACCCAGGGCTTTTTTGGAGAAGAGAAAGGCTAACTTTCAGGGTAAATAAATTTCAATAGTTATGAAGTTTCGGGATGAAAGATCCCAACTCCACAACTTAAGTGCCCAAAGTTTTGGCCGAAGTCCATCAATCAACCTCGCAAAACAGCGGGTTGCAAATGACCCGAAGTGCGGTGGAAGACTAAAGTGAGGATAAGTCCATGAAGGCGTTGCTGAGCAAGGCAGCCGGGGGGCCGCAGACCCTTGTGTTAGAGGACGTGTCCAATCCGGAGGCCGCACCCGGGTTCGCGGTGATCGAAGTGAAGGCGGTAGGCGTCAACTACCCCGACGTGCTGATCATCGAGGACAAATACCAATTCAAACCGCCGCGTCCCTTCGCGCCGGGCGGAGAGATCTCGGGCGTGGTGAAGGAAGTTGGCGAGGGTGTTGTTAATGTTAAGCCGGGTGACCGGGTACTGGGCACCTCTAACTTCGGCGGCATGGCTGAAGAGATGACCATCGAGGCGGAAAAGTTGATCCGCATCCCAGCCACGATGCCTTTCGACGAGGCAGCAGCGTTTATCTACACTTACGGGGTCTCCTACTACGGCTTGAAGCACCGCGGCCGCTTGACGCCCGGCGAAAGCCTCCTCGTCCTCGGCGCGGCTGGCGGCGTCGGCCTGGCGGCAGTGGAGCTCGGTCGGGCCATGGGCGCACGGGTAATTGCGGCTGCGTCATCGCAGGAGAAAGTGGACCTGGCACTGGCTCGGGGGGCCGAGTCGGGGATTGTCTATCCACGCGGCCCCTTTGACCGCGAGGGGCTGAAGGAGCTCTCCGCGCTCTTCAAGCAGGCTGTACCCCCAGATGGCGTGAACCTGGTCTGCGACCCTGTAGGGGGCGACTACGCCGAGGCGGCGCTGCGCTCGATGGCTTGGGGGGGGCGCTACCTGGTGGTCGGATTCGCCGCCGGCATTCCACGCATTCCTTTGAACCTGCCGCTCCTTAAGGGATGCGCCATTGTCGGAGTCCTCGACAACGGTCGTGATCCGGCGGTGCACCAGCAGAACGTCAAGGAGCTTTTGGACCTGTATGCCGCCGGAATGATCAAGCCGCACATCTCCGAGCGCTTTTCCCTTGCCCGCGGCGCCGACGCCATCGGCCATCTCGCCGCCCGCAAGGCCATGGGCAAAGTGGTGGTGGTGATTTAGAGCCGCGAGCGAACGGGTGCGACCTGACTAGAACTACGTGTTTTTTAGCCAAAATGGCGGACTCCGTCTCCGCCAAACAGGACAATGCCTGGGAATCACTGGTGATCTGCAGTGGGAGATAGAGATGGTGCAAGTGATTGCCTATGAACAACTCGAGCAGTGGGAAGGCCGGGAGATCGGCGTCTCATCCTGGCTCCAGATCGACCAAGCACGCGTGAACGCCTTTGCAGATGCAACAGGCGATCATCAGTGGATCCATGTTGATGTGGAGCGGGCTAGTCGCGAGCGTGGTGGAACAATCGCTCATGGTTTTCTCACGCTTACGCTGATAGGGGTGTTCGGACCGGAAATTTGCACCTATTCTGGTGTTGGACTGAGTCTCTTCTACGGGCTGAACAAGGTTCGGTTCACGAACGAGGTTCCCGTTGGGAGCAGAATTCGGGGCCGGCAGCGCTTGCTGTCGGTAGTACCGAGGTCAGGTGGGAAGCTGTGTACCAACGAATACGTGATCGAGATGGAAGGCGCTGAACGTCCAGCCTGCATTGCCGAAGGGCTTGGCCTCATCTTTCCGGAAGATGCTTCTCTGACAATTCCCTCCGATCCGGCGGCCGCGGAGTCAAAATCCTCTCTCGGGAGCGGGTTGGACGCCGCCGCGGTGCGAGATCGCAAGGTCAGGCAATCGACGCGCGAACGCTCGTTTTGCCTACTGGGGTTGTGAGGCCGGCGGATGATGCCGAGTGCCATTTGCTTGGACGGCGATCTTGCGCGCATCATTGTATTCTTTAAGATACTTCCTACTGCAGCCATTTATTCGGCGGTGCATTTGATGACACCTAACCGCATGCGAGCTCAAATGTTCGCCCTTCTCCTTTTTGTAGATGCGACGATTGGCTTGATATTTGGTCCTCTGTTGATTGGATTTTTCCAACGATTTCATACTTCAAGATGAACAGAAGATTGGAATTTCTATGCTCGGTAGCGTTTGTACCACCATAGTGATTTCATTCTTGTGCTTCTGGAGGCTAAGAAAGCACAATCTTGCCCGGTCCATGGCTTCGCAGGCAGTGATTTGATACGGCCGCATCCGATCAACGACCTCGCCTACATCTAACTCGACGGCGACATCGGCTGCATGGTGAACGGCGCCGGGCCTGGCCATGGCGACCATGGACATCATCAAGCTCAACGGCGCTTTCCCGGCCAGCTCCTACGACCTCGGCGCTTCGAAGGAAAAGGTCTCCGCCGCGTTCAAGATCATCCTCTCGGCTGGGAAAGTCTGGTGAACATCGTCGTCGACAGGAACACAAAGGTTATCAGGCAGAGGATGACAGGGGACACCGGCACTTTCCGCACGCAGCAGGCGCTCGACTACGGCACGCAAACGGCCGCCGGGTCACGCCGGGCAAAGGAGTGACGACTTCTCGGTCTGCCGAACTTCGACACCGAAACGGCGTAAGCGCGCCGAAGTGGAGGTGAAACAAAGATGCACGAGCACGCGGTCTATCCGGTCCCCGAGGAATGGGCGACCAGCGCCCTCATCGGCCCCGAGGAATACGCAGTGAAGTAACGCGCGAGGTTGCCGATCAGCGTGTGCACGGCACGACCGGCGTGGCGCCGGCGGAGCGCTTTGCGAAAGAGGTCGGGGCGCTTCGCCCGCTCGGCGGGCGGGCGCCGTTCGGGCAGCTCCGGGATCTGGTGCGCAAGGTCCAGGCGGACTGCGCGATCGACCTGGACACGAACTGCTACTCGGCCCCTTGGCGGCTGATCGGGGAGAGCGTCCAGGTCGTGGTGCTGGGCGGCCGCGTCATTGTGCGTCATGCGGGCGAGGTGGTGGCGGATCATGCCCTGTGCCGGGGACGTCGGCAGCGGATTGTCGACCGCGCTCATCTTCCGGCGTGGTCGGCGCTGTTGGATGAAGCGGCACGGTCGGAAATGACCTTGCGCGAGGCTTTGGCCTTCCTGGTGACGCGCGAGATCGCGCGGCGCGACGAGCGGCGGATCTCCATGGCGAGCAAGATCGCCCAGTTCCCGTTCGTGCGCGAACTCGACGGCTACGACTTCGATGCGCAGCCGTCGCTCGATCAGCCCAGATCCGGGAACTGGCGACCTGCCGCTGGATCGCCCATGGCGACGACGCGGTCCCCGTTCCTGGGACCGCCGGGCACGGGCAAGACGCATCTCGCGGTCTCTCTCGGGCGCGAGGCGATCCGGCAGAACTATAGCGTCCAGTTCGTCACCGCAGCCACGCTGGTAGCGATGCTGGCCAAGGCCCATGGCGACGGCGCGCTGGAAAAGCAGCTGACAACCCTGTCGCGGCCGAAACTGCTGATCATCGACGAGCTCGGCTATCTCCCTTTCGAGGCCAATGCCGCACATCTGGACACCTCGAATTACCGACGTTTCTCGGTCCGGTAGGGTCTCGATGAGGTTTGGCACGGCGTGAAGCGCGGCGGTGGCCGTGGTTTCGGTCGCTGGTGGTTACCGATTTCGGTGTCGCGGCGGCGTTTTGCGCCGGCGGTACTGCAAGTCAGGTGAGAATTTTGATGCGTATTCCGACGAAGCCGGCCATCGATCCGATTTGAAGCCGGCCAGTCATTCCGATTTCATTCCGGC
>NZ_AYXE01000052.1:0-5497 GCF_000502235.1 Mesorhizobium sp. L103C119B0
CCGCAAGCTGCTCGATCAGGGCCAGGCCGGCGACAACATCGGCGCGCTGCTGCGCGGCGTTGATCGTGAAGGCGTCGAGCGCGGCCAGGTTCTGGCCAAGCCCGGTACGGTGAAGCCGCACAAGAAGTTCGTGGCCGAAGCCTACATCCTGACCAAGGACGAAGGTGGCCGTCACACGCCGTTCTTCACCAACTACCGTCCGCAGTTCTACTTCCGCACGACCGACGTGACCGGCATCGTGTCGCTGCCGGAAGGCACGGAAATGGTTATGCCCGGCGACAACATCACGGTCGATGTCGAGCTGATCGTGCCGATCGCCATGGAAGAGAAGCTGCGCTTCGCCATCCGTGAAGGCGGCCGCACCGTCGGTGCCGGCATCGTCGTCACCATCAAAGAGTAATCGAGCCCGGCATCGCCGGATCGAAACGGATAGGGGCGGCCCTCGGGCCGCCCTTTTTCGTTGGCTAGATGTGCCTATTTGGGGTCCCAATCTCTGTTGCAAGTCTGTGAGCCTCTACAGTATAGATTGCGTTGAGGGCTTGGTCGGATGGTTCCACAGCACCGTTTGCATAGTCGGCCATGGTTGGCACTGGGGCTGATCTGCCTGGTGTCGATGCTTGCCGTGGGCAGCGCCGCCTTCGCGGCCGAGACAAAAAATTCAGAGCCGGATCCGGATCCGCCGATGCGGTTCGTCGTCGTGCGCAGCGGCGCGGCGGGCTGTGAGCCGACCTGTCCGGAATGGATATCGGCCGAGGGTGCCATATCGGCCAAGTCGCCGGCGCTGCTCAAGGCTGCCCTGAAAACGCTCGGCGGCCGCAAATTGCCGATCGTCATCAACTCTCCGGGCGGCGATGTCGATGCGGCCATCGCCATGGGCCGGATGATACGCAAGAACAAGCTCGACATCGCGGTCGGCAGGACCTGGTTCGTCGGCTGCGAGCCGGGGATGAAAAACTGCAAGGAGAACGACGCCAGAGGCGCGCACTATATCGGCAGCCCCTATGTGCTCGGCAGCTATTGCGCGTCCGCTTGTCCAATGATGCTGGCCGGCGGCACCAGGCGCCTGGTCGGGCCGCTGGCCTATCTCGGCGTCCACCAGATCACGACCACGATCGTGCAGATGAACGTGCAATATCAGGTCCGCTACCGGATCGTGAAAGGCAAGAAGCGGGTCATCAGCAAGAAGGTCGTCAGCCGCAAGAACACCGGCAGCTACAAGACCTACGAGATGAGCAAGGGGGTGGAGCGCAAGCTGTCCGCCTATTTCAAGGAGATGGGTGTCGACCTCAGCATCATCGAGACGATGAAGAGCACGCCGGCCAGCGACATCCAGCAGATCGACCTCAGCGACATGCTGACAATGAAGCTGGTCACCAGCGACGACGCTGCAGATTTGCTGACCAGCGCAAGCCTGTGCAGGCTGAACCTTCCGGCTCCGAATTGCCGGGAAATACCGGCGAACAAGCCAGCCGGCGGCCTGCCGGACGTGGCAAAGGCTGCGCCGCTGCCGGTGAAGCCGGAGAGCGCGCCGCACGATGACGGCATGCGCTTTGTCGTGGTTCGCGGCAGCAACCCGCTCTGCAATCCCGACTGCCCGGAATGGATTGCAGCGCAAGGCGCGATTACGCCCCAGACGCCGCAGAAACTCAGCCAATTGCTCGCCACGCTTGGCAACCGGCGGCTGCCGGTGGTGATCAGCTCGCGAGGCGGCGACCTCTCCGGCGCCCTGGCGGCGGGCCGGATCATCCATGAAAAGAAGCTCGACGTTGCCGTTGCCCGCACCGATTTCGTCGGCTGCGACCCGGCAGAGTGGAATTGCCTGGCCAGGGAAGGCGCCTATGCCGGGCTGAGCGTCGATGGCGACGGCGACTGCGATTCGGCCTGCGCGCTCATGCTGGCCGGTGGCGCCAGGCGGCTTGTCGGTACCCAGGCGCGGCTCAGCCTCTATCTGATGGGGCAGAAGCAGGCGGTCAAGTCCTACCTCGACGAGATGGCGATCAGCCCCGCTTTGTTCAGGGCGCTCCAGGGCAGTTCGGTCGAGCGCCAGCTCGAACCCGACATGATGCTGAAGGTTGGCCTGACGACCGGGCGCCAGTCGGTGGATGCGCTGACGGGTTCCAGCATCTGCAGATCGGCGCCGAAACCTGAGAATTGCCGCGTGGTGCCGTCGTCCAATGGCTGATCGCGCCTATCGTCATGGAAGAGAAGCCTTGCTTCGCCTTCCGTGAAGGCGGCCGCACCGTCGTGCCGGCGTCGTCATCACCATCGAGAAATAGTCGAGCCGGCGTCAGCCGGATCGACCAGGAGAGGGCGGTCTTTGGGGCTGCCTTTTTGTTTCCGGCGTTGCGCGGCACAAGTATTGCACGGTTGGTTCAAAACTATTGCAAGCACCGTCGCCGCAACTATTATGGATTGCATTGAGGGGTTTGCCGGGCGTGGTTTGGGGACACCGTTCAGACAATGCTGCAAGGTGGCGGCGCGGGCTGGTTCGGCTGGCGACGGTGGCCGCGATGGCGATGGCTGCCTTCGCCGCGAAGGCCGAGGATGCCGCCCCCGGGACATGGCAGACATTGCTCCCTCTGCAGGGAGTGCCCTATCCGACGAATGATCCGACGATATGGTCCGAGGATCGCTCGGAGATGAAGTTTGTCGTCGCGCGCAGCAACGCACCGGGCTGCGAGCCCAATTGTCCGGAGTGGATCTCCGCCGAAGGCGACATCGCAGCCGGGACGCCAGCCCTGCTCAAGCGCACCTTGAAGAAGCTTGGCAGCCACAAACTGCCCATCATCGTCAATTCCTTCGGTGGCAATGTCGAAGCCGCGCTCCAGCTTGGCCGGATAATCCGCAAAAACAAGCTCGATATCGCCATCGGCAAGACCGAGTTTCCCGATTGTTGGCCCGGGACAGAGGGTTGTGGCGCCGACTACGGCAAGGGCACGGCTTTTTTCGGCAGAGCGTCTGACGGTGCCAGCTGCAATTCCGCCTGTCCGCTAATGTTTGCCGGAGGCGTCCGGCGCGTCGCCGGCGGCTGGAACTATCTGGGTGTTCATCAGATCACCACCACCTGGTTCCCCTCCACAACGCACTACCGGACCACCTATCGCGTCAAACGGGGCAAAAAATATCGGGTCACCACGCAAACCGTCACTCCCGGTGAAAGCTACAAGACCTATGAGATGAGCAAGGGGTACGCGAGAAAGATCTCGGCCTATCTCCGAGAGATGGGTATCGGGCAGGGCGTGCTGGACTTGATGAAGGCGACGCCGGCCAGCGACATCAGGCAGATCGGCCTCCACGATATGCTGACGATGAAACTGGCCACCAGCACGGACACTCTGGACCTGTTTACCAGAGCAAGTTTGTGCATGTTCGACCCGCCGGCTCCGAACTGCCGGGAAATACCGGGAAACAAGCCAGCCGGCGGACAAACGCCCGTGGCCAAGCCGGCCGTGGTGGCTGCTATCAAGGCAAAGACCGGCCCCCCACTTTCTCAGGCGGCCAAGGCTCCAGCTCCCAAGCCGTTGCAGGCAGCGCCAGGGAATTCGACGCCAGATATGCGCTTCGTTGTCGTTCGCGGCAGAGACTCGCTCTGCAATCCCGATTGCCCGGAATGGATCTCGGCGGAAGGCGCGATGACGCCTCAGACCCCGCAAAAGTTGCGCCAGTTGCTCGACACCCTTGGCAACCGGCGGCTGCCGGTGGTGATCAGCTCACAGGGGGGCAGCCTGTTCAGCGCTCTGGCCGCGGGAAGGCTTATCCATGAACGGAAGCTCGACGTCGCCGTCGCTCGCACCACTATCGTCGGCTGCGACCCGCCCGAGGCAGGCTGCTTGGCCGATAACGGTGCCTATGTCGGGCTGATTAGCGATTTTGGAGTGGAGTGCGATTCGGCCTGCGCGCTCATGCTTGCCGCCGGCGCCAAAAGGCTGGTCGATCCCAAGGCGAGGCTCAGCATGTCCTCGAGGGGACAGACGCAGTTGGTTAAAGCCTACCTGGAGGAGATGGAGATGGACCCAGCTCTGTTCGCCGCGATAGGCTCGGTCGAGCGTCAGCTCGAGCCCGACATGATGCTCAAAGTCGGGCTGACAACCGGGCCGGAGTCGGTGGAGGCGCTAACTGGCCCCGCTATTTGCAAAACCTCACCCAAGCCCGACAACTGTTTGTTTCCGCCGACAGCCAAGGCCGAGTCGCCCGCCAAACTGTAGGCATCGCAGAAACTGGCCATCGAGCCAGGTTGAGCCATGCCCGATTTCTCCGCTATCGTCGTGGCAGGCGTCGCCCGGGGGAGGATCGAGAATGAGCCAGGATATCCCGACACTCTACGAATGGGCCGGCGGCATCGAAGCCCTCAACCGGCTGACGGAAACCTTTTACGACAAGGTGTCGCGCGACCCGGTGGTCGGCCCGGTGTTCAAACACATGTCGCCGGATCATCCCGCGCATGTCGCGGCCTTCATCGGCGAGGTTTTTGGCGGACCCAAGACCTACAGCGAACAGCATGGCGGCCATCGCGAGATGGTCATGCATCACTTGGGCAAGCATCTGACGGAGGAACAGCGCCGCCGCTGGATCAGCTTGCTTGCCGATGCCGCCGATGCGGTCGGGCTGCCGGACGATCCCGAATTCCGTTCCGCCTTCATGGGCTATGTCGAATGGGGGTCACGGCTTGCCAAGATGAATTCCACCCTCGGCGAGACCTGCGACCCGCAGACCGAACCGATGCCGGCCTGGGGCTGGGGCGTACCGGGCGGGCCGTACAAGCCGCCGGCCGGGGATTGAGCGCCGGCATGCGGCTTCAGGCAGGCGAAAAATCGAGATCGGCAGGGACGGGCTGGTCATCACCTATTCGGATTTCCGGCAAAGGATCTGAAAGCGCGTCAGACAACTCTTTACAGCGCGCCCGGAAGCTTTTAGGAAGCGCCTGCGCTGAAACGCGCGTACGGGCATAGCTCAGTTGGTAGAGCGGCGGTCTCCAAAACCGCAGGTCGTAGGTTCGAGCCCTGCTGCCCGTGCCATTTTCCTCGTTGGAATCCGGCATTTTAGAAACGCCTTGTTTTGGCTCCTCGTTTGGTTGGGCTGAAGCCGCGTACTCGACGAGCGACGTTCCGAAGGCATGCGCAGAGCGAGAGCGCTGATGCGCAATGCCGAAGTCGGCGTATTTCCACGAACCAATTTCCTTGATTCAACTGCCATTGGCGAGCCAATTGCCATTTGCGTTCACAATTCAGAATAGGCCTATTTTGCTGCCGCCAGCTGCTTTTCAGCGGCTGCGAATTATTGGAAGCGGGATGCTGGCCTGGCTACTGGAATTTTTTTGAACAGGGCTCTTGAACCGGTTTTCAGCCCTTCCTAATTCGTTTCCCGCCGAGGCCGATTGGCTTGGCAAAAGGCGGCGCTGCTGGGCGGCGCCCTTGTACCCATGTTGCTTCAAGGAGGATGTGGCTATGAGAACCTTTGATACCCTCTATCGGACCACCGTCGGTTTCGACCGGCTTTT
>NZ_AYXE01000053.1:0-4579 GCF_000502235.1 Mesorhizobium sp. L103C119B0
GGCAAGAGCGCCTAGCTATTGAAAACCGAGCGACTTCTTTCGTTTGCCGCTTTAGGTATTGCGCAAGAGCAACACCTAAATGTGAGTTATCGCGACCTCGGCGCCTCTGTTTGACAATCGTGGCGGCCTCACTGCATTTTTCGCGTTGAGGGACAAACGTGGGGATCCTGCATGAAGAAGCCATATCAGAAGCCTGATTGAAGAAGCGCGAGAAGCTCTCGGCCGTAACGGCTGTGTGCACGCCATCAACCTGCAGCGATGAGTGAGGAACCTTTAGGCCCAAGGCGTTTTGCCGAATTCACACTAGAGAGGGAATGCAGTGAAGAAAGAATACAGGAAGCCGGTACTGACCAAACGTGGGCGTCTCAGCGCGGTGACGGCGGGAGNGGAATGCAGTGAAGAAAGAATACAGGAAGCCGGTACTGACCAAACGTGGGCGTCTCAGCGCGGTGACGGCGGGAGGGTTACCTAGTGTTATTGTCTTGGCCGCCTGAGCCCTTATAACCCAACGAGTGCCCTGCAACACAAGCCCGCTGGCCTCGGTCGGCGGGCTTTTCCTTTGTTTAGGAACAACGAGTAAATGGAAAAGTTGGTCCACCGCAGTGCTCGGTGAGGATGCCTTACCGCTGCCGGCCGGCGGCAAAGGGTCCGGCCGCGCTTTCCTTCCTAGTGTGACGTGGCCCTGAAGCTGCCAAGTTGTTCCTGCCTCACTGATCCAGTTCAAGCGGATCGTGATCTGGCTGCTCGTGCCACATCACTTGGCGGAAATCGCGTTTGTCGACCTGCTGACCGCAGATCGGGCATGCGTGAAATCGATCGCCCCCGTCCTGCGGTTGGTGTGGCTTGCCGGGGATAGGCGGTCCAAGGTCGGCTATTCTAGTCATGCTCGACCGAACACGATGCTGCGCAAAAGTTCCGTCAGTTTGGTCTCTCAGTTGGTGAAAGAAATCGCACCAAAAGAGGTAGTCATCTGGTCAACCGTCGAAATGAGCCTCCAAAGCGCAGTGCGCTCCGGCGTTCGCCGCTTCCATCCCATAGAGTTCGATCTCACTTGATCTCTGTCGACGAAGATCCGCAATCTTCAAAGCGGCAAAATCACCGCTCTGCGTCCCGAGCCTCCGTGGACCGAATATTCCCACCTCTAACGGCGACCTATATGATCCCCTCATGGCAACTCTGCGGTACGAGGTAAGGCGGGAACCGGATGGGACGTGGACAGTGTTCGACGTGTTCACCGGCCAGCCGGCTATTGTAGCGGGCCACCCATCTGTCGACCTTCCCGACACGGATTATGCCGAAGAGCTGGCCGCCATCCTGAATGCCAACGACCTGAAGCAGAGGCTATCTCACGGGAGGTCCCCGGAGGGTTTGCCTGACCGAAGTGGCATTAACCCCGTCGTGTTGCCCATCCAGGATGGTTCGTCCGATCCGAACAAGCAATTGTTATTGATCTACCGGCTACGACGGTCTTAAGTCGACTTGCCATTGCTTTTCGTAGGAGGACGTGATGGGCAACGTGGTGCCAATCTGGAAGGTCGCGCCTTGCGTGCAAGTGGTCGGAGCCAGTGGCGAATGGGTCGTCCGCATCATTGAAACTGACCAGGAGATTACACGCTCATTCGCCCTGGAATCGTTCGCGCTGTCCTTCGCGGAAGGCCAGCGCATACGCCTCCATCTCGACAAGGTTGTGCGGCTTTAGGACTCGCTACGGTTGGATAACCTCAGGCGCCGCGACGGTGAATGGCCGATGGATGTGGAACAAGAAATTGCCGGTCTCCTGCATTGCCGTCATATGCTGGTAAGCCGCTAGAACGAAAAAAGGAGGCGATCTAACCCGATCGCGCCAACCAAGGCCAACACATAGGCGATAGCAATTCCTATAATCGCTGGGAGAACGAAAATGGCCGACGCCATGGTTGGGGAACCCGGGTGGGTAGGCGCCGGCCACAAGCGGAANCAACACATAGGCCTATAGCAAGGGGTCTATAATCGCTGAGAGAGCGAAAATGGCCGACGCCATGGTTGGGGAACCCGGGTGGGTAGGCGCCGGCCACAAGCGGAACAGGCCCGCCGCGGACACACATGCTGAATTGTCATGAGGTGGTTATGGTGTGATCGCGTAAGAGCTTAGATGACCGGAACCTAATAAACGCGGCGCGCTTATCTGTTCATGAGCACGCGCGGCGCAAACTTTCTGCAGAAGTGGATTTCGAACAAGGTCCCCAATACCGTCGGTGCCGGTATAATCTCCATTGCCGAGCTGACCCAAGAGCTTTTCGCCGATGCTAAAGCGCTCGGCATCAAAACCACAGAGATCGAGGAAGANATTGCCGAGCTGACCCAAGAGCTTTTCGCCGATGCTAAAGCGCTCGGCATCAAAACCACAGAGATCGAGGAAGATGTCGGCAGCGCCTACGAAGCAATCCTCAACGCGATCGTCCGTCGCAACGACCACCTGGCAAACTGATAATGTCGCGCTACTAAGGGCGAGATACAGCGATAGAACAGGTCTTCCTTTGTTTGGCGGCCCTGTATTCAGCTTCCCAAGGCAATGCGTCGAAGTCGGGCTTGTGCCCCGCTTCACGGTAGGCGGCCTGAGTGAGGAAACCTGCTTTGTCCCGCTCCACAACGCAAACAAACGGCGGATTCCCCGGGCACCTATAGACGCCTACAGCTTTTTCCATGCAACAGGTGTGCTACGGGTGCTCGAAGATGTCGTCCTTCATTGCGATGACAGAACATGAGCGAGGATAGCAGCGGCCCGGCATCACTGAAGGTGCGGGTTGGTTGGTAGCAAAGCCCGTAGATATCGCTCTAGCGGCCACTACGGCCACCTTGCTGATGCGCCAGAAGTCCTGGCGGAACCCGCCACATTTCGCCGGGACATGGATCAATCGCGCAGGGCCATCCGAGCCTCACGCGAACTGCTGAAGCGCCTTCGTAAACGTATCGCAACGACATGGCGCAAGGTTGGGACGATGCCGATCCGGCTACTGTTGCCGTCTCCGCGCTCCAAGGCCGACGTTCTCCATTCAAGGCCTAGTAAGCGAAACGGGTCCGCCTGGGTCTCGGTTGCGCGATTTAGCCGAGGCCCTGGTGCACGATTTCACTGGGTGCGAGCGGATCGAGGCTGGCTTGGTGGATTGGATCATCGCAAGTAGCGCGGTCCATGAGCGGCCCAGCAGCTGGTTGCGGGGGGACTTTGCAGCGGGTGGCTGCTGGGCCTGACCGGGTGGGGGTTGGGGCGTCCACGCCGGCTCGCGAACATATGCGCACTCCCGCCGGTGCCAGCGAAACATACAAACAAACGAAGGAAGCGATCTAACCAGCGATCGCCATTTCCGAGCCAACGCCTTATGAGACCTAAGCGCAGCTTGCCGCATGGTCCCAATTTGGGACGATAGTTTGCCACCCATATTGCACCCACATCTTTCGCCGGCTGATCCCCGGTCCTGATCGCGTACTCTGATCAGGGGTAAGGCTCGCCGGGCTCGAGGTAGTTGGGGTCTTCGCCCGGCGAGTTGTCTAGCAATGCTCAGTTATGTGATGCCATACACCGAAATGCCGCAAGCATTCCGCTGTTGTGCATCGTCCGACCAAGGTCCGATCGGTGTGGGACTTCAGTCGCGCAAAAGGCCGATATGGTCTGCAACTCCGGATTTTTTGTTAGATTTCAGACGATACATCGCTTCGCAGTCGTCAGTCGCTCATTGCAACAAGCATTTATCTAAAGTTCATTCAGTCGAATTAGGAAACTCTTATAAGCCGCTCTATAACGAATCGGCGAGGTGACTATTCGCCTGAGGAGGTACCATGACGTCCCGAAAAACGCTGTTGGCAGCGCTTGCCGCGCTTGCACTAGTGACCGCTCCTGCTTTCGCTGGCGCGGGCGGAAACGGTGGTGGTCACGGCAATGGTGGTGGTCACGGCAATGGCGGTGGTCACGGCAATGGCGGTGGTCACGGCAATAGCGGCAAGTCCGGCAACAGCGGCGGGAAGTCCGGCAACAGCGCTTCGCACGGCAAGTCGGCATCGGCTCACGCCGGAAAGAAGGCCTCGGGCGAAGACCAGGTCGCCGTCGACGACATTGAGGTCGCCGCGACGCCCAAGGACAAGAACATCCACGCCAAGCTTGGCCGGCTGAACTCGCTGCAGCGCAACATCAACGCTTATATGAACTCCAAGAGCAAGAAATTCGCGGGCGTTCAGGCTTATGTGACAGCGTCGGCGGCCGCAAAGAGCGCCCAAGCCGCGGTAGATGCCGCCCAAGCCGAAGTCGACGCGTTGAACGCCAAATTGAACGACCCGAATACTCCGGCCGACCAAGTCCCGACCCAGGAGCAGATCGATNGTCGACGCGTTGAACGCCAAATTGAACGACCCGAATACTCCGGCCGACCAAGTCCCGACCCAGGAGCAGATCGATGCAGCGCAGGCGGCGCTCGATGCCGCCAATATAGCGGCGGCCGATGCTGTTGCCGCCGTCCCATCGCTGGATGACGCGCTCACCGATATGGCCAACAAGCCGGTCGACGCCGAGGTCACCGAATGGGCCAACGGCGTGCTTGCCGAGAAGATC
>NZ_AYXE01000054.1:0-4513 GCF_000502235.1 Mesorhizobium sp. L103C119B0
CCGCTGGTGCCCGACAGCGAGCGGGTCAAGATGGAGACAGTCAACGAGTTGTTCATGCGGGTGACGCTGACCTTCGGCTACATGGAACAGCCCAACATTCCGCGCGCGCTGGCGATCTGCCGCAAGCAGGGCTGGAAGTTCGACATCATGACGACGTCGTTCTTCCTGTCGCGGCGCTCGCTCAAAGCATCGCCCAATTCCGGCATGCCGGTGTGGCAGGACAAGCTGTTCATCGGGCTCGCCCGCTCGGCGGCCGATGCGACGGAGTATTTCCAGATCCCGACCGGACGTGTGGTCGAGATCGGAACGCAAGTGACGATTTAGGGCATGCCGCGGTTGAGAAGAATCGGTGCTGTCACATTGATTGAGCGGGTAAGGAAATTCAGGTAGCAGCGCGCCCGGCACTGTAAGTTTCAGCGGCTTGATGCACGCGATAGCTGGCCGGGACGGCTGTCACGCTGTGGCGACACACGCGATCTTGTTCCAGATTTGCATGGGGGCGTTACGCAGGTCTCGATGTTGAGCCGATGACAGCGCATTGCAGGGAAAGTGAGCAGGTCGGCAATCGGATCATGGATGGAAACGAACCGCTGAAGCTGGCGTGCCGACTTGAAGCGTTTCATGATCCTTTCGCGTCGTCGAGTCGGCTGGTGCGAATTTTCCGCTCGATTATTCAGGCCTGTGTGCGACCGGTGTTCGACGCCGGGCATGAGGTCGCGCATGGCGGCATCATAGGATCGGAGCTTGTCGGTGATCATGATCCGTGGTGTCCGCCCTTGAGCTTTCAGCAACTTGCGCATCAGACGCTTTGCCGCCTTGGCATTTCGGCGGCTTTGTACCAGCACTTCGAGGACGAAGCCGTCCTGATCGACGGCACGCCAGAGCCACTGCTTCTTGCACTGATAGCCACGACACATTCGTCGAGATGCCATTTGTCGCCCAGGCAGCCGGCTGATATTGATCTCCTGGGCGAAATGCCGTCCGAATTTCTCCGCGCAGCTTCGAACGGTCTGATGCGTGACGATGATGCCGCGGGCCGCCAGCATGTCCTCAACCATGCGCAGGCTGAGCGGAAAGCGAAAGTAGAGCCATACCGCGTGCGCAATGATCTCGGGGGAAAGCGGTGGCGACCATAGAGCGGACCACGAGCAACTTCTGACATGGCCCAATGTAAGCACATCTTCATAAGCTGTCGGTTGACTTTACGGTGCCGCGCCAAGCGAGCAGCATCCGGCCGGCGGGGCCGACCCCGTCTCCCGGCCGTGAGCAGAACGGCATCACGCAGGGGCCGCTTCATCCTCGACGCGGCCAGCCTGCTTTGCCGTTACCGCCGCCGCCGAAAGCGCCAGGCGTTGCCGCCAGGCGCCGGTCCGCCGGCAGCGGTTCGTCTCCACCGATGATCCGATTGCCAACCAATTCCACTTTCCCCCATACCTGCGTAACGCCGCTATGCAAATCTGGACAAAATCGCGTATGTCGCCGCAGCATGACAGCCGTCCCGACCAGCTATCGCTGCATCAAGACGCTGATATCTTTACAGTGCCCGCACGCCTCTCGCGCGCCAACGGCCAGTCGGTGTCGCGAATTGAGGCGCGCTGAAGCCGTCCGGCTCAGCCGATCATGGCGCTTCGGTTGCCGGGTTCGAGGTCGTGGCCTCTGCCGCTGCGCGATTCTAGCAATTGCGCCTTGGAGAGCTCTGCTTCAGCCTCGGCGAGGCATGGCTCGGCTGCGGTTCTCTGCCGCAGAAGGTCCGATTGCGAATTCTTGACGTTGTCACGACGTAGGCGAGCGGCCTTGGCGAACGTCGGATAAGCGAAATGATTGACATCGGAGATGCCGCCCTTCGTTTCCTCGGCGTTTATCTGGAACTCCAGTTCTCGCGCCATGCGTTCGAAATCGGCAATCATGATGTCTAGCTGGTGCAACTGTCGTCGCTTCTCATTCACCTGAAATTGCTTCAGTCGGACCAGATTACCTCGTGGCTTCATGACTCGGTACTCCGGTACCCATTTCGTCCAATCAAACCGCTCTCTCCCCTTGACGTTAGGCCTACAGCGACTCTCACGTTTTCTGCTGCGAGCGGAAACATATTTTCCAAAATCCTTGGCCGATGGCTATGAGTTCAATGCATCGACAAGCATGCGAGCGGGGGACTTAAGGGGCGGTAAAAAAAGGCGGAATAGGGCGATTTTCACAATGTCTGCATATGAACGCATTGAGACCTGCGGCGGGCTTGACACACAAAGCAATCGTCAAGATTTGCGACATGGACGCCGGGGGGCATGAATACGCCCGCCGTCAGCTACACGCCCCCCGATTTCCGCCGCCTATTATCGCCCACGCGCTCTGGCTTTATTTCCGGTTTCCGCTGAGCCTGCGCCTGGTTGAGGAAATGCTGCTGGAACGCGGCATCGTGGTTTCGTATGAGACAAGTCGCCGGTGGGGCATCTAAGTTCGGGCTGGACTGCGCTCGCTGCTTGCGCCGCAAGCCGCCGTGCCGGAATGATGTCTGGTACCTGAACGAAGTGGCGTCACCATCGCCCGGCAAAAAGCTTTGGTTGTGGCGCGCCGTCGACCAGGATGGATATGTGCTGGACGAAATCGTGCAAAACCGCCGCAACACCAAGGCCGCCAAGCGCTTGCTGACGCGGCCGTTGAAGAAGCAGGGGCTCGCGCCGAAGCGCATGATCACCGACTAGCTGCGCTCGTATGGAGCGGCAAAGCGACAGGTGATGCCGGATGTCAAGCACCGGTCGCACAAGGGGTTGAACAACGGAGCGGAGAATTCCCATGTGCCGCCGCGAAAACGGGAGCGGATGATGCAGAGGTCCGATCGCCGGGAGGCCTGCAACGCTTCGTCTCGACCTTGTCAGCCCTCCGCAACCTCTTCGTCCCGCCCCAAACGTTCTGCTCTCGCCATACATGTTCATCGCCTCAGCGCGATGGCGCTGGTGATATCACGACGCGTTTGTACCGCTCGACCTACGCCACAGGTGCCGACGCTGTGACGAGCTTCGTCGGTCGCGTGTCGAGTGACGGCACCGGGGACAATTATCGTCGACCGCAGTCCATTGCCCAGACCAAGGCGCTTCTCGGCGTCGGCACGATGGCAAATCGCAGCGTCACGATCTCGGCCGCTGCCCCTTCTGGCGGCGTGGACGGTGATTTCTGGGTGCAGCCGTAATGGCCCTTTACGTCAAAGCCTCCGAGGTCTGGGGGGCGGCTAGCGCCGTATGGGTGAAAATCTCAAGCCTCTGGACCAAGGCTCGACAGGTCTATGTGCGCAGCTCGGGCGTCTGGGAGAAAATGTTCCCGATAGATCTGGTCTTCAATGGCACTCACGAAGACTCGACTGCCACGACCGTTTACACCCACACCAGCATTCCGCTTCTTGTCGCGCCACACGCTAATCGTCGTGTCATCGTGACAACTGAGACCACTGACACCGAAAGTGCAGTGACCGTCAACAGTATGACGATTGGGGGTGTGGCTGCCACCCTTCTCGCTCAGGTGGAAAGCATCTTCAATTCTGGTGTGGTCTATCTGTCAGTGTGGTCGGCCCTCGTGCCAACCGGTACGACGGCAACGATCGTGACCACGTATAGTGAGAGCGTGTTCCGTGACTACATGTCGGTCTATACGACCACCAATTGGGATGGTGTGGTGGGCACTGTTGCCTCTGACAACAATTCAACGGGTGGCCTGACAACGACCGTCAGCATTGGTGCCCTGGGCGCAGCGATCGCAATTGCGGGCAACGCCACCAAGGGGGCATCGGCACTGCGACATGGACCGGGCTGACCCAACAGTTCTCAAACACACCAGTCACGAATAGAAACCACAGCGGAGCAATGGCAATAGCTACCGCCGCCCAAGCTGCCCTCACCGTAACCTGTGCCTACAGCACTACTCCAGCACTTGTCGCACTGCTGGTGGTTCCGCGGTGCGCAACTCCTGACTGGCGACGGCGTCGGCGACATGCCTTACGGACTCGTATTGCCAGAGCTTGTAATCGTCGACAAACCAGCCAAGTCGGCTCTCGATCGCCGTAGCAAGCTCGTTATAGTCGAGGCTGTCGAGGCCGAGATCCCGCATTCTGGTTGTCATCGACACCTCTACTTTTTCGGCAACTAGAGCGTTGAGGGTTTTGAGAACCAGTTGTTCAATTTCAAGTAATGTCATCACTAATACATGCCTTTTGCTTGCAGATTCAGGTAATGCAACCCTGATCGGGGCGCAACCCCCAAAACGAGGTGTGCCGTTGAAACATGTTCTTGTCATTGACGATGATGCCGCAATGCGGCGCCTCATCGCCGATGCATGCCCTGAAGGTAACCGCAGTCCACGATAGCAAGCAGTTTGACTATGTTCTTTCACGTGAGCCAGTCGATCTCGTGGTTGTTGACCTTAACCTAGGCCGGGAGGATGGACTTGCGATCGTCCGCAATCTGGCGACAAAATCGGATGTTCCTATCATAGTGATCAGCGGCGACCGGCTTGATGAGGCGGAAAA
>NZ_AYXE01000055.1:0-4681 GCF_000502235.1 Mesorhizobium sp. L103C119B0
ACACGACGCTCTTCCGATCTTATCCGCGTCTGACAGGCTGGGCCGAGGATGCCATCGAACAAACCCTGACCTTCTTCAGGCTGCCGAGACAGCACCACAAGCATCTTAAATCCACCAACATGCTGGAGCGGCTCAACGAGGAAATCCGCCGGCGCACCTACGTCGTGCGCATCTTCCCCAACACCGAAAGCTGCCTGCGCCTGGTCAGGGCCTTGGCCGTCGAGACCAACGAAAACTGGATGGAGGCCAACCGATACATCAATATGGACGACCTGCGCGAGCACAAGAAGCTCGCTCTGCGCCAAGCCGCATGACCAGCATCATGGCTGCCCCATTTTGCAGAACTTGACGCACACAACCTGAATGTTCTGGCGTACCGACATGCCGGAAGAGTTATCCACCTTCCATAGACCGTGCAAGGGGTCACTGCCGCCGTCCAGCTGGCGGCAATGTATCTATCGGTCGCATCATCAGGATCGCAGAGGAGTGCACACGGTAGCCTGTGAGCAAGTTAATTCTGCCGGCGAGGGTTACGGCTGAAACACCATCGAAGTTTCGTCGATCTGAAAGGTGCCCTCGACCCGGACATTCATCGATGCGCCTAGCGTTGTTCGATAGGGTTTCTCGGCGTAGACCACTAGGGCCACCTCGAATTCAACAGGGACGATCGCCGGCGCGCCATCGTGAAAAGTGATGTAGACCGTGACATCGACGAAAGGCGGTCGCGAATTCCGGTCCTCCCATCCGTCTATGCGCACAATGCCTTTGATGGCCTCCTCACCCGAATGGCGTGCCAGTTGCTCGCCTGAGACGTTAATTCTGGAGATCGACATCCCGGCCGCCATCCGGCCAGCATCCATCCGGACGTCAAGGACGTCGGCTGGGACTTCCAGTTCACGATGTGAATGACGGCGTCCTCGAGGCCGTTTTTCACATGGGTCGCACTGAGCGTTGCCGGCGCGTAGCCCGGTGCGAATTCCGTCTGTCTGCGCTGCCCCGCAACTGACCTAGCAGCGGCCTGATCGCAACGGCGGCCGCACTCGCTGCCATCCATCCGCTTGCCGCGCCGATCCATTCTCGGGCGCAAATGGCGCCGCCTTGGCCATCTCGGCAGATCGTCGAGTAGTCGGGCCAATGCCTCCAAGCAGGAATGCAGCCAGAGCGACGCGGCAAAGCCCATCGGGACGCGCCAGCCTAGGTCTTCCTCCCCCCGCTGCATGCCAGACGTATTGTCCTTGGGCATCGCGCCGCTCCATCGGCGAGGCGTCAGTTCGTCTCGTCGACGATACTGTCATAGTCGCGGCCGATCAGTAGCAGCACGAAGCCGCAGGGCACTGTCACGCTGGTGAGGGCAATAAGGCCGAGCCATCCATAGTCCGGCTTCGCAAAATAGTAGTACCAGCTAATCGCCTGCACCAGCGGAGACACGATCAACATCCAAGCACCCCATTGCCATCCGTGTTGAGCCGGATCGTTGTCGTCGCTCGATATCTAATTGCCATACGTATGCCCTCCCGTTCCTCAAAAGGCAGCTTCGCGCCGGTTGAGCGCGAACGCAAGCGCCGGCCCGGCTACGGCTTTGCGAGCCTCACGCCGGCGCCTCCTCCATTCTGCGGAATGAGCTCAACCCCGGCAGCCTCCAGAGCGGCCTGCAGGTCGACCAACGTGCGGTCGTATGGCGTCCGCTTGCCAGCTTCGAAATTGGCAATGGTCGTCTTGGCCACCTGGGAGGCCGCTGCCAGCTGATCCTGCGACCATCCAACAAGCGCCCGGGCTGCCCGGCATTGAGATGGCGAAAGTGTCATTTTAGTTAAACCTTACATTAAAGTGACTGTACGATACGTGCAGCCTTATACCATTAGTGCAACGTTATCGCAAATGCAGACCCAAATGCCTAACACCCCTCTTCTGGAGGCCGGCGAAGCTATGGCCGCTGCCTTCCCTTAGAAGATTTTCCCGCGCCCTGCTCGGTGCCATCGCCTCTATTCCGGCCATAAGAGGCGCGGCCGCGGCGCATGTCTCGCCGCAACCGGCGCCTCTGCCCTCCGAGGAGGAACTGCTGCAAGCCTACAGTGAGTGGCTGTTCTTCGAACGTCTGCTGCTTATGCGCGACATCTACCCTCGCGAGCGCAACCCCTACCGCCAAACAGCCCTCGTGCCCTGCAACACTCTTGCGGCGCATTACCATTTCCCGCTACGATGACCGAGAGTTGTAGCCCGACATGGGAAACGGTGCCCTCGCCAGCCACGCGTGCGCTGCTCGTCTTGCAGACTGTCGGCGTTGACTTCAGGCCGCTGAGTGAACGGCAATGATCTTTCGTTCAGAAGGAAACTGCCATGCGAACGACCGAACGTGATCGACCGCCTTCCGGCTGGTTTGTGGTCGACGTGATGCGCCGCGAAGCCCGGAAGTGGGACTGGGCGGCGCTTGTGACCGATACGCATCCTGACGATCTAGAAGCTCGGATCTTTGCGAAGCAGTGCTGGGTCCCCATTCTCGGCAAGCACCGAAACCGAGATGCGGCTTGGGATATGTTCGAGGCGATGTCAGCCACGCGGCACTGACTGACTTTCATTCCGCATCAGAGAAACGAACAGCCCGCTGCGGCTGGTGGCGGGTTTTTCATGTCGCGTTTCATGTCGCGTCCATCAGCCGCGCACCAGTAAAAACCGTTGGAAACCAAGGATACTCAGTTGCAACATGAGCTGAATATTACAGAAACAAGCGGTGCCCAGAGGCATTAGGAAATGTCTGTGCTTTCAGATCTTACCACGCACATAGCATGCGGACAATCAACAGAAATAGCAACAATAGATTCCTGTGGGTTATTTCATTCCTCCCGGAATGTCCGACTGATTTGGTCCGACAGCGGCTTCACGAAATAGGAAAGCGCCGTACGCTCACCCGTCTGGACCATCGCTTCGGCCGGCATACCGGGCACGAGCGTCAGGCCCTTGAGCTTCGTCAGTTCCGCCTGCGGAACCGACAGGCGCACCAGGTAGTACGAAATGCCGTTTTTTTCATCCGTCGCCAGATCGGCTGCGATCCGGCTGACATATCCGTTCAATATCGGCGTGGTTCTCAGATTGAAGGCTGACATCCGCAGCACGGCCTTGTGACCAAGCTGGATTTGGTCGATGTCCTTCGGGGTGATTCGTACTTCAAGCGCAAGATCGTCGCCTTCCGGCACGATTAGCATGATCGGATCGGCGGGCGTGATCACTCCGCCGACCGTATGAATTGCGAGTTGTTGAATGGTGCCTGACTGCGGCGCGACGATATCGATCCGCCGCAGTTCCTGTTCAACCGCCACCTTGCGCTCAACATACTCCCCGACCTGCGCCTGAACCTCTCTGAGCTCCTGGCCCACTTCCGACTTGAAATCCTGATCGATCTGCGGGATCTGCAGGCGCGTTTCGGCTATGCGGGCTGCCGTCTGTGCCTGATCTGCGATCTTCTCACCGCGTTCGCCACCGAAAGTGGCAACCTGGATCTTCAGGCTGTTCAACCGTTGGTCCGAGACAATGCCTTGGTTGCGCAGCCCACTTAGAACAGCAATTTCCTTTTGGAGAACCTCGATCATTTTTTCACAGGCAATTTCCTGCGCCTTGAGTCCTTCGATCTCGTGGTGATATTGAGTAATGCGTTCCGCCAATTGCGCCTGCTTCCCGTCGCGGGATTGCCTGCGGAATTCGAACAGCAACGTCTCGCTCTCTATTGCCGAAGCTACGTCCGGAACATCTCTTCGGGCGAGTAGCCAGTCCGGGAAGGGGATTTCCGCGAGATCGTTACGCTCAGCATCGAGTCGTGCCAGGTAGGCGGCCAGCTCATCGAGCCGCTTGGTGACTATGGCGAGATTAGCGCGCGCCTGGGTGGCATCGAGCCGCATGAGGATGTCGCCGGCTTTTACCTTGTCGCCTTCGCGCACCAGGATTTCTCCCACCACCCCGCCAGTCGGGTGCTGCACCTTCTTGACATAGGAAACGACGACAAAGTGTCCGGACGCTACAACCGCACCGGAGAGATTCGTGAAGGTCGCCCAGGCTCCGGCTCCTCCCACAAAGATCACGCTCGCCAGAAGGCCCGCCACCAGGTGCCGGCGAATGGACTCGAAACGTCATTGTTCTGATGAATGCCGGACACCGGGATCCTCCATGTCAGCGCGCTCTGCCACGTGATCCTGTGTAGACTCGATGGCCTTCAGGACTTTGGAACGCGCACCGAATGATCGCTGCCGTCCACCTTCCATCACCAACACCAAATCGACNGATGGCCTTCAGGACTTTGGAACGCGCACCGAATGATCGCTGCCGTCCACCTTCCATCACCAACACCAAATCGACGGCGCGGATGGCGCTCGGCCGATGGGCGACGACAACCGCAATGCCCTTGCGCTCGCGCACGGAGGCGATCGCATTAACGACTGCAGCTTCGCCTTCCGCGTCGAGATGGGCATTGGGTTCATCCAGCACGACAAGGAAAGGGTCTCGATAAAGGGCACGGGCAAGACCGATAAGCTGACGCTGCCCGGCGGAAAGTGCCGATCCGGCCTCACCAATCGGAGTTTCGTATCCGTGCTCAAATCGGAGGATCAGTTCGTGCGTGCCCGCTGCTTTCGCCGCGGCGACAATAGCCTCAGGGTCAGGATCATGTTCAAAACGAGCAATGTTTTCGGCAATG
>NZ_AYXE01000056.1:0-4223 GCF_000502235.1 Mesorhizobium sp. L103C119B0
CGGTCCTCCGGCGGACAAGAAAACTGTCACCCATGCTATCGGTCCATTCTGTTACCTATCTATCCGGTTCGGACACAGCCTTTTTCTCCCGGTCAGTATACGGGGAGAAATGCCCGGCAGGGCAATGAGGGGCAGCGCTGGCGGTTTGTCATTATCTGAAGCGATTGCCCTCCGTTCTCAATGCTTGTTCCCTTTACGTTCGGTTTCGGCGCTGTTAGCCTGAGCGCCTCCGGCATTGATGGCGGCGGCCTTGTCTTTCCCTTGCGAATCCGGTCTGTCGAACCGATGGAATTCTCCCCCCAACAGGACGAGGCTCTGAAAGCGGTGGCGCGCTGGCTGAAAGAGGGCCGGCCGCAGGTCTTCCGGCTGTTCGGCTATGCCGGCACCGGCAAGACCACGCTGGCGCGCTATTTTGCCGAGCATGTCGACGGGCAGGTGCAGTTCGCCGCCTTCACCGGCAAGGCGGCGCAGGTGCTGCGTTCCAAGGGCGCGGTCAATGCTCGCACCATCCATTCGTTGATCTACCGGCCGAAGGGCGAGGAATCGGTGTCGGACGAGGTGACCGGCAAGACCTCGATGTCGCCGACCTTCTCGCTCAACCGGCAAAGCCCTATTTCACGGGCGAAGCTGGTGGTCATCGACGAATGCTCGATGGTCGACGAGCAGCTTGGCCGCGACCTTCTGAGTTTTGGCACGCCGATCCTGGTGCTTGGCGATCCGGCGCAGCTGCCGCCGATCTCGGGCGGCGGCTTTTTCACCGAGCATGAGCCGGATGTGCTCTTGACCGAAATCCATCGCCAGGCGCGCGACAATCCGATCATCCAGCTGGCGCTCGACGTGCGCGAGGGCCGCGAGTTCATGCGCGGCGACTACGGCAGCGCGCAGGTCATCGGCAAGGAGGACGTCACCCAGGAGTTGGTGCTGAAGGCGGACCAGGTGTTGGTCGGCACCAACCGAACACGCCGCCGCTACAATCAGCGCCTGCGCGAGCTGAAGGGTTTCAATGCCGATTATCCGCAGGCCGGAGACAAGCTGGTCTGCCTGCGCAACGACCCCGCCAAGGGCCTGCTCAACGGTTCGCTGTGGAAGGTAATGACCTCGTCGCGCGAAACGGTGAAGCCGGGCATCAACCTTCTGGTCTCGCCCGAGGAGGACGATCCCGACCGCGGCGTCGCCAAGATCAAGCTGCTCAAGTCGGCTTTCGAGGATCCGGACGCCGATATCCCCTGGCAGCAGAAGAAGCGCTTTGACGATTTCGACTATGGCTACGCGCTGACCGTGCACAAGGCGCAGGGTTCGCAGTGGAACGATGTCGTGCTGTTCGACGAGAGCTGGGCGTTCAAGGAAACCCGCCAGCGCTGGCTCTATACTGCCATAACGCGGGCGGCAGAGCGGCTGACGATTGTTAGATAGCTGGCGTTAGATAGCCGGCGTCAGGTAGCAGCCGGCGCAGCAGGGCTGAGTGGCGTCGCACCCAGCCATTGCCAGGCATCCGCTTCATCCTCGGCCGCGAAGTGCCTGAACTCGATGGGTGGCGAAGCCGGAAGGAAGTTCCGCGCATCCGCTATCCAGTCGGGCTCACCGATCGTCGCGCACCGGGCGATATGCTCTAGCGCATGAACCGTACCTTGTTTCAGCGTCTCGTCGTCCATATCGATCCAGTCGACGCCCTCATGGTCGACCAGCCGCACCAAGACGTCGATCCTCGGGTGCAGCGCGTAGGCAGCCTCCAGCAATCCGAACAGATTTTCGCCGTCGGCGGCAGAGACATGGCCGACGACGTCGATGGCGAAAAGGTCCTCACGGTCGGTTTCGAGGCGGCGGATCGCGGGCACGGATTGGAGAAAATTCATTGGCTGGGTTCCCCCTTGCGAGCAGATGTCATCACTGGAACACCCGAAAGCCCCTGTCTGTTCCCATCAAAGGCAGTATAGATGCGCTGCACAAACAGCCGGACCTCACGCCATGCCCGCGAAACTCTCGGTCAATCTCAACGCCATCGCCATGCTGCGCAACCGCCGCGACCTGCCGTGGCCGAGCGTCACCGGGCTCGGCCGCCTGGCGCTGGCGGCCGGCGCGCACGGGCTGACGGTTCATCCGCGGCCCGACGAGCGCCACACCAGGCATTCCGACCTGCCGGAGATCCGGGCGCTGATCGACGACGAGTTTCCCAAGGCGGAATTCAACATCGAGGGCTACCCGACCGAGGATTTTCTGGCGCTTGTGGAAAGGCACCAGCCGGAGCAGGTGACCCTGGTGCCCGACGATCCGGCGCAGGCGACATCGGACCATGGCTGGAACTTTGCCGCCGAGGCGGCGTTCCTTATCCCGATCGTCAAGCTTCTGAAAAAAGGGGGCTTCCGCGTGTCGCTGTTTTCCGATCCGGATCCCACCGGCGTCAATGCCGCGCGCGATACCGGCGCCGACCGCATCGAGCTCTATACCGGGCCCTACGGCAGCTACCATTCCGATTCCGCCAAGGCGCGGAAGGAGCTGGAAAGATTGGGAAAAACCGCGGATGCCGCACTCGCCGCCGGGCTCCAGGTCAATGCCGGGCACGATCTGGTGGTGAACAACCTTCCGGCATTGGCAAAGCGCATTCCGGCATTGGCCGAAGTGTCTATCGGACACGGGTTGACAGCCGATGCGTTGGAGTATGGCATGGCCGGCACGGTGGGGCGGTTTCTGAAGGCTTGCGGTTGGTAGCGGTGGAAGGCTCGTGTCGAAGGTGATATCGCATGACAGCAAGCAAGGCGCACCGCGCGGTGATCGGGGAGTAGTCGATGGCTCTTTCCAGCATCGGTAGCGAGGCTGAACCCGTCGAACAACCGAACCACTCCCACACTGAACAGCACAGCACCAAAGTTCTGATGCTGGGCGCGCTTGGCGTCGTCTATGGCGATATCGGCACCAGCCCGATCTATGCCTTCCGCGAGGCGCTTCACGCTTCGCCTGGTACCGACACGCGCATAGATGTCCTGGGCGTGCTGTCGCTGATCGTCTGGGCGCTGACGATTATCGTCACCATAAAATACGTCGCTTTCGTGCTTCGCGCCGACAACAAGGGCGAGGGCGGCACGCTGTCCCTGATGGCGCTGGCGCGCAGCGCCTATCCAAAAGGCGCCAAGCTTATCCTCGGCATCGGACTTTGCGGGGCGTCGCTTTTTTTCGGAGACGCTATCATAACTCCGGCCATTTCCGTGCTGTCGGCAGTTGAGGGCCTGGAAGTGGTGACACCGACGCTGGAGGCCTATGTCGTTCCGATCACCTTGGTCATCCTGGCGTTTCTGTTCTCCGTGCAGCGCTTCGGCACGGGGAAGGTGGCGGCAGTATTCGGGCCGGTGACGGCGCTATGGTTCCTGGCCATCGGCGTTTCCGGGCTCTACCACCTGATGGATGATCCTTCGGTGCTGTTGGCGATCAACCCGTATTATGCGATCGCCTACTTAGCCGGCACGCCGACCGCCGCTTTCGTGACCGTTGGTGCAGTGTTCCTGGCGGTAACGGGGGCCGAGGCGCTTTATGTCGACCTTGGACATTTCGGGCGCAAGCCGATCGTGCTCGCGTGGTTTTCCGTGGTGTTTCCTTGCCTGCTGCTCAACTACTTCGGCCAGGGCGCCTTTGTGTTGGCGAATGGCGGCAGGCCGACCAATCCATTCTTCGAGATGTTGCCGGATTGGGCGCTGATGCCAATGGTCGGCTTGGCAACGGCCGCCACCGTGATCGCCAGTCAGGCGGTGATCTCGGGTGCTTTTTCGCTGGCACGTCAGGCAGTGCAACTCAACCTGCTGCCCCGCATCGAGGTGCAGCACACGTCCGAAATGCAGAGCGGCCAGATTTATATGCCGCGCGTCAACCTGCTCATCGCCCTGGGAGTGATGCTGCTGGTTGTCGGCTTCGGCAGCTCGAGTTCGCTGGCTTCCGCTTACGGAATTTCGGTGACCGGCGAGATGCTGATGACAACCATTCTGCTGTTCGTTGTCATGCGCAATTTGTGGAAATGGCAGCTTGGGCTCGCCCTGGCATTGGCGCTGCTGTTCGGCACCATCGACATGGGTTTCTTCCTGGCGAATGTCGTCAAGATCGTGGAAGGCGGATGGGTGTCAATATCCGTTGCCTGCCTCATGGGGCTGATCATGACCACCTGGATACGCGGCAGCCGCTATCTGTTCGACAAGACCCGGCGCAACGAAATCCCGCTCGATTTCCTCGCCGGCAATCTG
>NZ_AYXE01000057.1:0-4012 GCF_000502235.1 Mesorhizobium sp. L103C119B0
ATCACATTCGCCTATCACAATGGCGATGAGGCCATCCTCAAAGCCAAACGGGACACTTCTTCAACAGCCTGCTAGAGCACGGAACGATTATCGCGGCAGGCTTTGTGGCCGAGGGCGCAGGCAAGCCAACTCTTGCCCAGGCCGGTCGGACTGGGCTTATAATGCCCGTTATCAGGATGGCGAGGCAAAGAAGATTGTCCGTTACGCCTTTCATCCACGTTCGGGCGGGGAGATTTTCGTCACAGGCCGTCAGCGTTATTGCGGTGAGCCGGCCTATGTCGGGCGACAACCGGATGGCAGCCTGGCGCTGATTCCGATCTGGATGACGGAAGAGATCGCCCTGACGATGGCGGTTCGCGAGGCGCCCCGTTTCCCCTTTCATGCCTGCGCGACCTGCGCCGCGAGGTCGATGCATGTCTACGTTTTCTGCAGAGCGACTCACGCCAGCCAGGAGACGACCATGCAGCGCAGGCAATGCCGAACCGATCAGCCAGACCTGTTTTCCAAGAAGGCTCCGCCATCGAGTCTTCCAGGCGAAGTCCGGGAACGCACCTCCCGCTGATCCAGACCTTGCTGAGGGAAGCGGTGGTGAGCCAGACGGGACGGGAGGCAGATCATGAAGATCACCGCTGAACATCTCGCGCGCGGTGCCTATGTCTATGTCCGGCAGTCGACGGCCGATCAACTCGTCAACAATCCCGAGAGCCGGCGACGCCAATATGGCCTTGCCGAGCGAGCGCGGTCCCTTGGCTGGAAAGACGCCATCGTCATCGATGAAGATCTCGGTCGTTCAGGGTCTGGCATCAGCCGTCCGGGCTTTGAGAAGCTTCTGGCGGCGATCTGCGAAGGTCGGGTTGGTGCGGTCCTCGCCATTGAAGCCTCCCGGCTGGCCCGCAATGGCCGGGACTGGCATACGCTCATCGAGTTTTGCGGCCTTGTCGGAACGCTCATCATCGATGAGGACGGCATCTACGAACCGCGTCATCCCAACGACAGGCTGCTGCTCGGCATGAAGGGCACGATGAGCGAACTGGAGCTTTCGATCCTGCGGGCCCGCTCGATCGAAGCCCTGAAGCAGAAGGCACGACGGGGCGAACTTTTCCTGACGGTGGCGATCGGTTACGTCAAGTCGGGCCGGAACCGGGTCGAGAAAGACCCGGACCTGCGGATCCGCGAGGCGATCGATCTTGTATTCCGGCGTTTCGACGAACTGCAGAGCATCCGGCAGGTGCATCTGTGGTTGCGCCGCGAGGGCATTATGCTCCCTGCCGTAAATTACACGCGCGCGGCGGACAGGGCGATCGTCTGGAAGCTGCCCGTCTACAATACGGTGCACCACATTCTCACCAACCCGATCTACGCCGGCGCCTATGCGTTCGGGCGAACCTGCAGCAAAGTCACCATAGAGGCCGGACGCAAACGGATTTTGCGTGGGATCAGGCGCGATCGCGCCGACTGGGAGGTCTTGCTCATCAACCATCACGAAGGTTACCTGAGCTGGCACGATTTTGAGAGGAATCAGCGCCTGATCACGGACATGCCACAAGCAAAGGCCTGGTGCCGCGCGGTGCTCTTCGCCGGGGCGAGTTGCTGCTCGGCGGTCTCTTGCGCTGCGGCCATTGCGGCCGCAAGCTGCATGTCTCCTATTCCGGCAGCAACGGCAATACGGGGCGCTATCATTGCCGCGGAGCGCAGGTCAACCACGGAACCGACCCGTGCATCGGCTTCGGATCGTTGCGGGTCGATCAGGCGGTCAGCGCGGAGGTTCTTCAACGCCTTCAACCGCTCGGCATGGAAGCGGCGATCAAGGCCATCGAGACCTCCACCGTGCAGGCCGGAGAGAAGCGGCGCCATGTGGAGCTCGCACTCGAGCAGGCACGTTATGAAGCCGCCCATGCACGCCGCCAGTATGACGCCGTCGACCCGGACAACCGGCTTGTAGCAGGCGAACTGGAGCGACGCTGGAATGCCGCGCTCGTAGCCGTCCGCGAGCGTCAGGACGAGCTTGACGCGCTCGACCGCCACAAGCCTGAGGCTCTGGGAGAAGAGGAACGGCGGAGCCTGCTGCGCATGGGCGCCGATCTCGAACTGGCATGGCATCATGCCAACGCCACCGCCACCACGCGCAAGCGGATCATCCGTGCCGTGATCCGCGAGATTGTCGTCGCCATCGAAGACAACCACATCAAAATGCTGGTGCATTGGCAGGGCGGCGACCATACCGCGCTTTCGGTCAGGAAGAACAAGGCAGGCCATCACCGTTGGGGCGCCCCGCCGGACATCGAGGACCTGATCCGTGCCCTGGCACGCCAATTGCCGGATAGAGCGATCGCATCGCTTCTCAACCGGCTCGGCAAAACCACGGGTCGTCTGAACGGATGGACGCAGTCCCGTGTCTGCACTTTCCGCAACCAGCACGACATCGCCGTCTACAAAAAGGACGAACGGTCGGAGCGCGGCGAGTATACATTGCAGGAAACGGCTGCGAAGCTCGGGCTGCGGCCAATGACCGTGCTGCGCATGATCCGCGCCGGCGATCTGAAGGCCGAGCAGTATTGCAAGGGTACGCCCTGGATCATCCGTCATGAAGATATCGAGCAACTCGATATCCAGCACCATTCCGGCAGGAGCGGACACAGTCCATTATCACAATCACAGGATCAGCAGATCCAGCTTTGTCAATAACATAGCGAGGTGTGCATTATGTCGTGGGATCGGTTGCGCCTGTCACCAGGAGATTCTCGTGGCGGTCGATCCAGTCGCCGCCGACGAGCCTGGCGAAGACGGCGCGGTCGATGCCGCGCGGGGTGCGCAAATCGACATCTTCCACGCATGCGCTCTGGCGCAGCGCGGCGAATTTGCGCGTGGTTAGACGTTTGGTGTCGCGCTCGGCGGCTTCGCGATCGACAAGAAGCCCGATGCGCTCCTCGAACGACAGGGCCTCGAGATCCGGGGATCGCCGCTGTTCCTCGAAGGCTTTGGCCATTCCGGCCAGGCCGAGTGCGATCAGCCGTTCATGGGTGGGATGGGTGAGCATTCAAATCTCCCTGGTTCAGTGGAAATAGCCCTGACCGCGGATGTTGCCGTGGCGCAGGGGCTGGTGGTCGGGCGTCTCGTCGAAGAAAGCGCGATCAAGGCCGTTCTTGAGGATTGAACGGATCGAGGCGACGGAGCGTGCCTTGATGAGGATGCCGCGTTGGCAGGCTGCATCGACGCGCGTGTTGCCGTAGCTCTTGGTCAGCGCCAGGATGCCGAGACAGGTGCGAAAGCCCTGCTCGGGATGCGGCCGGTCATCGATGACGGCCTGGAAGAAGGCGGCGGTGGAAGGACCGATCTTCTCGCCGGCCGCGATCAATCCTCCTGGTGTCCACTTGCCGTAGCGGCGATGCGCGCTCGGCATGTGATCGGCAACGGTCGTATGGCCGCGCCGGTTGGGCGCACGGGCGTGGCTGGCGATCCGCTGCCCCTTGTGGAAGACCTCGACGGTGTTGTCGGCGATGCGCACATCGACGAGTTCGCGAATGAGGCGGTAGGGCGTGGAGTACCAGTGCCCGTCGACCTCGACGTGGTAGTCGGGCGCGACGCGGCAACGCTTCCAGCGCGCAAAGACGTATGGCTGGTCCGGCAGTTCTCCCAGCTTCGGCCTGTCGATCTCGGCGAAGAGTTCGGCACGGCTGGAGCCGAAGCCACGCATCTGGCGGGCGTTGAGTTCGGCGACGAGCAGGCGGATGGCGACGTTCAGCTCCGCCAGGGAAAAGAAGCGCTGATTGCGCAGCCGCGCCAGGACCCAGCGCTGGGCAATTTGCACGGCGACCTCGACCTTTGCCTTATCCTTCGGGCGTCTCGGCCTAGCTGCGAGAACTGCGGTGCCGTAATGGCTCGCCATCTCGACATAGGTCCGGTTGAGACCGGGGTCGTAGCGATCGGGGTTGGTGACGCCTTGAGATTGTCGCAGACCACGAACTTCGGCACGCCGCCCAGAAAGGTGAAGAGGTTCGTGTGCACGCCGATC
>NZ_AYXE01000058.1:0-3303 GCF_000502235.1 Mesorhizobium sp. L103C119B0
CGCCGTCGCCGGATTCGAGAAGTCGGGCCATTTTTTCTTCAATCCGCCGATCGGCCGCGGCTATGATGACGGTCTCATCACGGCAATAGCCATATGTGAGATGCTCGTCCGCAACCCCACAAGTTCGATGGCCGATCTCTATCGCGCGCTGCCGCTGACCTTCGGCACGCCGACCATGTCGCCGCATTGCGCCGATGACGTGAAATACGGCGTGGTCGATCGGGTGGTGGCGGACTTCCAGGCGATGCAGCGCGCCGGCAAGACTTTTGCCGGCCAGAAGATCGCTGACCTGATCACCGTCAACGGCGTGCGCGTCGTGGCCGAGGATGGCACTTGGGGGCTGGTGCGGGCGTCGTCGAACAAGCCGGAGCTTGTCGTGGTTGTCGAAAGCCCGGTATCGTCCGACCGCCGCCGGCAGATGTTCGANGTACGGGCGTCGTCGAACAAGCCGGAGCTTGTCGTGGTTGTCGAAAGCCCGGTATCGTCCGACCGCCGCCGGCAGATGTTCGAAGCGGTCGACGCCGTGCTGCGCCGCAGCCCGGATGTCGGCGCTTACAACCAGACGTTCTGAGAGGCGTTTGCCATTTGGTCTGAGGGTGGACATGGACTGGGTCAAAGACGTGAAGCCCGTGCGAGGCTGATGTTTCAAACCAACTGGCGCCCACCTGTCTGGTACGACACGACAGATGGAGCCTAGCTCGTTGACCGGCAGCCGATAATTTGCAGTGGTCTCCTGCGGTGAGGTCGTCGCGACGGAGCATCCGATTGGCCGTCCGGCGGTTCGGGCTTCCCACCCGCGCGAAGGTCGACAGAGATTGGACTTATCGACGGCGATCCCTGCTCTGGCGTCATGTTGCGGCGAAGTCAGTCATTCCGTCTACCTGACTTGCCCGGCCCCCTTTCGCTCACATCTCCCTTGGGTGGCATGCAAGAATTAGCAACGCCACCATTGATCCCAGTCAGCAAACCTCCAGTACTCCATATGCTGTAGTACTCCTCTGGAAGCCATCTCAAGGGATAGTTTTCTCTCCTGAAAAACGCCTTGCGCATGGTCGCTCCAAGGGACAGGTTGGCACGCCGGAGCTCTAGCGCCCGGCTCGGCCCGGCTGCCTAATCCTGTCGCCAAGGATCCCCCGCCAGCAGCCGGGCCCGAGCGGCTGAGGGGACAGCCAACCTACCTATTTGTGGCGCGGTTGCTACTCGGAAGGACTAATTGCCAACCGGGCGGGGCGGGGGCATCATGGCCAATGCGATTTTCGGCTACCAGACTTGCTTTGTGTGCGCAGGCATTCGCGACCAAGGCCGCCGCAGCCATGTTCGGCATAGGGAAGCCGTCCGCGATACGGGCGCTCACAAAAACGCCGCCAGTGAGGGTCCTGGCCATAGAGGGATTTGTGTGCATGTCGATACTCAGCTTCAAGTCCAGATGTCCGCCGCCTAGTCGGCCTGCGGGGGTCGCGCGGTTCGATTTTCTGGCAATGATCTTCGAGAAGTTTGCTACCGAGTTGGATGCCGAGAAAGAAGACTTCGTAAACCGATACAGAATCAGTGTCACCAACGCCGCCTTTCTGGACGAGGCGATTGAGAACCTTTCTGTGTCGCCAGATCGCTCTTCCCAACTTAGCAGGCTGACAAAACTAATCTTGAGCTACGAACGGCGGATCGCGATGCTGTCACGCCAGACAGATGCGATCGCAGAATTTCGCGCTTCAATGCATAGCCTCCGAGGTGACGCAGCAGCGCGCCGTGATATGCGCGATGTAGCGTTCTGAAAGCGTGGAACGCTCCCCTTTGAGCAGCAAGAAGAAATGTCGGCAGGCAAGCCGCCTCTCGCGAGGCAGGCGTCTCCGTGTCGTATTGCCAGACCGTTCAGGCGTCCGTAGGGTCCAGGATGCAAATTTACCTGCGACGTGTCTTTTTGTTGGGCTGCACGATTGCACCTTCGGCTTAATCGGTCTGGTGTTCGTTCAGCTTGACGGCTCTCGTCTGTGCGTCGGAGACGGTGCGGTATCGGCTGGCTTCGGCTGCTCGCTGGATGTCTAGCGCCTGCGGCCCACCGGACGTGAGGTTGACCGACACCCCATAGATTTTCCACTGCCGGTTCGCCGGTTCGAACAAAAGCTCGAAATGGCCTGCAGCGGCACCGATGGGAAAAAAAACCGCCATGTGCAGCGTGCCGTTCGGCTCGACCTGCGGCAGCAAGGTCACTCGCGGCTCAAGCACCGCTACTGCGCTCAAGTCGAGCTCTTGCTCGCGCAGGCTGGCAAAGATGTCACCGAGCCCAACTCCGCTGTTGGACTGAAAATTGGGCGAACCGAGACCGCGCAGCACGGTGTAGTTGCCAGTCTTGCTAGCCTGATCGAGCGCCAGCAGCACACTCAGGATCAGCACACCGTTGCGGTCGATGTTGGCAGGGTACGCGCTAGTTTCATTGCAAGCACGAACTCGCCGCAAGTTTCGCCCCGCAACTCGCATTCCCAGCCGATTTGACATAGTTGGCCGAGGGGCGCTGCGGCTTGCCGAAGATGCCGCCCGCCTCGACCTGAGAGGTCGACGCCTTGGAGGTGGAGCAGGCGGCGATTTCGTCCGGCGCGCTCGCAGCGTCTCGTTCAGATGAGGGTTTCCGGTTTCGGTTGCAGGTCGAGTTCTCGCTGCAACGCTGCGCGGCAATTTTCGTATTGCCTCAGCGCGAGATTGATCCGGCCCTTTGGCCGCATAGGCTCGCATCAGAGCGCGATGGACATTCTCCCTCAGCGGCTCCATAGCCAGCAGGTGCGTTGCCGCGCGCATATGCCCAGTAGGCCAAGGTGGCGCTTGATCGACCTGAATTTGCGGCTCCTCAAAGCTTATGATGTAGTCAGGAAACACCGACTTTTCGGGCTCAGCTGCGGGAGCTTTTGACTCAGCCTGGAGTGCGCCCCTGCGGGTGGACGGAGATCAGGCCGCTGATTTGCCAGTGTGCCGGACGTGTTGATCCTCGAACTGCTTTGGGCTGAGATATCCCAGCGCCGAATGGAGCCTGCGTTTGTTGTAGAGCTCGTCGATGAAGTGGGGAAGGTGTGCTGCGACTTCCTCGAAGGTTTCGAGCACCATCGGGTAGATCACCTCGACCTTCAGCGTTTTCATGAAGCTCTCTGCCCTGGCATTGTCATAAGGGTTGCCCCTGCGGCCCATCGAACCCGCCAGACCATGGCTGGCGAGAAGCTGCCGGTAGGCCTCGGCGGCATACTGGGCGGATTCAAACGGTCGTCGCAACACTCTGACATTGGAGGTTGCGATGACTATTCAAAAGCGGCGATCACA
>NZ_AYXE01000059.1:0-3079 GCF_000502235.1 Mesorhizobium sp. L103C119B0
CGATCATGTCCGCCAGGCTGTGGACGACCTGGTCCGGGCAGCGCGGATCGTCGATGCAACGCGCCAGACGCTCGGCCACCCGCAACCGCTTTTCCACCTCGGCCAAGGCCAGAACGCCGCTGTTGGACGACAGCATGCCGCCGTCGAAACGGGCGACGACGGACTAGCCGCCGACTGATGACAAACCGCTCAGCGGCAGCGCAAGATCGTTCATGGCGGGTGTGGTCTCCGGGAAATTTCGGATCGGCTTAAGCAACCAAATCCTACGTCATTTCAACGGGCTTGCGCCACATCCACCAACCCACATGAATTTGGTTAGGTTGATGCTGCGTGCCGCCGCCGTGAGGCCGCGCTCGCTAAGCAGCGCGTCGAGAACGACGAGAAGATTCAGATCGAGCCCTTTGAAACGCATGTCTTAGCTATCCATAGCGTGGATGAATTTGATTGAAACAAACGATTTTACCAATTTTCCGGAATGTCGCATGGACCTGGCAGGACCTCACGTGCGCCGATGACTGCCTCTATCGCGTGGCGAGTCCCTTGAGAAGAGCCCGAAAGAGGAAATCTGTCGCGTGCGGTGGAGATTGTACTGGGAATGAGAGGCAGCGCTCCAAATCATGTCGAACTCTCCGACGAATGGCGACCGGTACATAGTTGATCGCAACTGGTCCGGAGCTATGAAACATCTCGATTACATATGAGGTGCCGAGTGAATACGCTGACAGCACCCACCGTCGCAGCGTTTAGCTGACGTTTGACGACGGTTCCTATCCATTTACACGCAGATTCTTGATGTGCTGGCGCAAAAGCGGGAGGCCGGCGACTTTTCTTCGTCATCGGGCTGACGCCGCAGAAGCCGGAACTCGTCCGGTTGCTATGGGCATTGGGCTTGGTCGGCGCACAGGCTCTATGAGGGGCAATTTTGGCAACGCGACGCGACTCGGGTTTTGAACGACGCCGAAAACGCAAGCTGGAAAGGAACAAGATGGCAGATCAACTCGCCAACGAAATAATCGCAATGATCAAGAAGCGCGCCGCGTCGGAGGGCGGCATAGCGCCTGCCACGGGCGGCGAAATAACGGCTGCCACGGGACTGACTTCGCTCGGTATCGATTCACTGGGATTGGCGGACGTTCTCTGGGACCTGGAGCAGGCCTACGGCATCGAGATCGAGATGAATACGGCCGAGGCATGGTCGGATCTCCAGAATGTTGGGGGCATGGTGGAAGCCGTGCGCAGCTTGCTCCCTACGGGGGTGTGAATGGACAGGCGCGTCGTGATTACTGGGATTGGCGGGATTTGCGGGCTTGGAACCAACGCCGCCGCCATTTGGACAGAGATGCGAGAAGGCCGCTCCGCCATCGGCCCAATCGTCAACTCCGAGTTCCATGAGTTGAGGGTCAGGATCGGTGCCGAGATCAAGGCCCTGCCGGAGCATGACATCGACAGCAAGCAACTCATCTCCATGGACCGCTTCAGCCTGCTCGCTGTGCTTGCGGCGCGCGAAGCCATGCGTCAGGCCGGACTTTCCTCCAAAGAGGGAAATAGCTATCGCTTCGGTGCGGCGGTGGGCGTTGGCGGCTGCGGGTGGGATGCGATCGAGCAAACCTACCGCGCCATCCTTCTGGGCGGTAAGCGTGCCGCTCTCTTGACTGTACCCAAGGCGATGCCGGGTGCCGCTGCCGGCCAGGTCAGCATGAGTCTCGGCCTGCGCGGGCCGGTCTTCGGCGTCACGTCCGCCTGTTCCTCGGCAAACCATGCGATTGCCTGCGCGGTGGACCAGATCAGGCTCGGCCGGGCCGACGTGATGCTTGCCGGCGGCAGCGAAGCGCCGCTCATATGGGGTGTGCTGAAGGCATGGGAAGCGATCCGCGTGCTTTCGCCCGATACTTGCCGGCCATTCTCGGCCGATCGCCAGGGCCTGTCGCTTGGTGAAGGCGCCGGCATGGCGGTGCTGGAAAGCTACGAGCATGCCTTGGCTCGGGGCGCCACCATCCTTGCCGAAATTGCCGGTGTCGGCCTTTCCGCCGATGCGTCCGGCATCGTCGCGCCGACTGTCGAGGGGCCGGAGGCAGCAATGCGGGCCTGCCTTGCCGATGCCAGGCTGGACGCCGAGGATGTCGACTATCTCAACGCGCACGGCACCGGCACCAAGGCCAACGACCAGATCGAGACGGCGGCGATCAAGCGCGTCTTCGGTCAGCACGCCTTCTCAATGTCCATTTCTTCTACCAAGTCCATGCACGCGCATTGCCTCGGCGCGTCCGGCGCGCTCGAGTTGATCGCCTGCGTGATGGCTATCCGCGAGAGCGTCGTCCCGCCGACTGCCAATTATCGTGAGCTGGACCCCGATTGCGATCTCGACGTCACGCCCAATGTGGCACGCGAGCGCAAGGTGCGCGTGGCACTGAGCAACTCCTTCGCCTTTGGCGGCACGAACGCGGTTCTGGCGTTCAGGCAGGTGTAGAAGCCATGAAAGATGCTTCCGGCAACATTATCTCTCGCATCCAGATGCTTGCCGGGATAACCTTGTGAAGGGCGGGTCATTGACCGCCTCGGCGAATGCGGGAAGTGGCAGCGGAAGCTCGAGGATCCGGGGGTATCGTCTTTGCGAAATTCTTAACTGTTGAACCGGCTTGGACGTACCGCCGCCCCGTAAAAGGTAAGCGAGGCCATGCGGGCTCGGCTTGAGGGTCTGAAGCTGTACACGACAATGTCTGGAAGCCGCAGGGTCGGCTCTGCGCCGTTATAGTCGCCTGAGTGCTGCCGGCCCGGCCGCGCCGCGGGCGCCGTCAATGAGCTCCTTGAACATGCGGACCTTGCCTCTCTTGGCCGACGCTTCCAGGCGTGCTGTCGTGCTGGCCTCCAGATCCGCCACATGCTTGCGCAGGGTCGTGGTGGGCGCGAGGCCAAAGATGAAGTCGACGCGCAGCACCAGTCGATGACCTGGGTTGCAATAATGGCTATCCCCGCGGAGCAGGATTCGAATGTTCGGCCAGTTGATCCGGATCGCCCGCACCAGACGGCGCAGGTGGGGGCGGATCTCAGCCCCACTCGGCCGCTTGGCCGGTCGCAGGAT
>NZ_AYXE01000060.1:0-2424 GCF_000502235.1 Mesorhizobium sp. L103C119B0
ACATTCGCCTATCACAATGGCGATGAGGCCATCCTCAAAGCCAAACGGGACACTTCTTCAACAGCCTGCTAGAGAGTGGTTCGAGGCCAAGACCCAGTTCGCCGTCCTCGTCGGCGAAAGGTTCGTCAGCCAGTGACGAAACCGGCCTCAGGCACAGAATTCCTGACAGTCCCCAATGTAATCGACGCAGTACCTTAAATTAGGGCTGCCAGGCCGAGTTGCGCTCCGGCGCATACCGACCAAGTCCCGGGCCGCGCAAGCTCATCCCCAAGCCCGGCAAACCAGGGGAATTCCGACCCCTAGGCATTCCCACGGTCAAGGATCGCGTCGTCCAAGGCGCGGTCAAGACACTTCTGGAGCCAATCTTCGAGGCGCAGTTCTGGCATGTCTCCTATGGGTTCAGGCCCGGACGGAGCACGCACGGCGCCTTGGAGTATATCCGACGGGCTGCCCTCCCGCATAAACGCGACAGGGACACCCGGCGGAGTCGGATGCCCCTCGTCACCCTCCGGTCAGCGACGCGCTTGCGTAGCTTTTCCAACAGATAATGATGGCTGATGTTGTCGAAGCAGCCCTTGATGTCGCCCTCGATGACCTATGGATACGGCTGATCGGGCAGTTCCTGAAAGCCGGTGTTCTCTCGTACAGAGGCCGGAACCCCTCAGGGCGGGATTATCTCACCACTGCTTGCCAACATCGCGCTCAGCGCGATCGAAGAACAGTACGCACGGTGGGTGTATCAGCGCACCAAGGCTCATGCCGACCGTCAATGTGACGGGAGGACCGCGGCAGGCAGAGCGCGCTACTGGGATCGCATGGCTGGTCGCTGTGTGTTCCTGCCTGTGCGCTACGCCGACGATTTTGTGCTGCTGGTGTCCGGTACGCAGGAGGATGCCCTCGCGGAGAAGACCGCGCTGGCGGACTACTTGCGCCGGACCACAGGCCTTGAGTTGTCGCCGGAAAAGACGAAGGTCACGGCCATGACAAGCGGGTTCGAGTTCCTCGGATTCCGCTTTGTCATGCACTGGGATAGACGCTACGGCTACGGCCCACGCGTCGAGATTCCCAAGACAAAGGCCGCCGATCTGCGTTGGAAGGTCAAGGCACGTACGGGTACGAGTTCCGCCCGGTGCAGTCTGGCTTCCAAGCTTCGGGAGCTCAATCCCATCCTGCGCGGGTGGGCGAACTACTACCGTCACTGTGCCTACGCCGGCCGGGTGTTCACCAGTCTCGACTGGTACACTGGCATGAGGTAGAGCGCTGGTTGCGGAAGAAGCGCCCCAAAGCGCGGTCGCGTGACATCTGGGCGGCCTATCAGCCCAGCAGTCGCCGGCCGACGAGACGGCTCTGGCGCGAGGGATTGGTCGAGCAACACATGCTCGCCTGGACCCCCGTCTGGCGCTTCCGTCTCGCATGGATGGATATGCCTGACTTTACCATGTCTTCTGGAGAGCTGGGTGCGTAACGAAAGGCGCATGCCCGGTTCGGGGAGAGGCGGTGAGAAACCGGTCGCTGAACGGCGGCGCGGCGCTTACCGCCTACTCAACTGTCNTGCCCGGTTCGGGGAGAGGCGGTGAGAAACCGGTCGCTGAACGGCGGCGCGGCGCTTACCGCCTACTCAACTGTCGATGAAAGAGACGGCAGTGTCGATCCGCCGTGAAGGCGAACGGATCTGGCGCGGGAAGTGCGCCTCTGATCCAAAGATCATTGCCGAGCTTATCCGTAAGCGGGCGCCGGCCGCCAAACGCGTGGTGTTCGAGACTGGACCCCTTTCCGTCTGCTTCTATCGCGCGCTACGCGCGGAAAAGGTGCCAGCGATCTGCATCGATGCTCGCCATGCCAAAGCTGCACTCGATATGGCGCCGAATAAGACCGACGCGAACGACGCCGACGGTTTGGCGCATCTTGCAGAGGTGGGGTTCTTCCGTGAGGTGCGGGGGAAAGGATTTGACAGCATGCTGACCCGCACGCTCATGGTGGCACGCACCCGGCTGGTCCGGATCACCACCGAATTTTCCAACCAGATTCGTGGGCTCATGAAAACGTTCGGCCTGCTCGTTCCTGCAGGTAAGGGAACCACGTTCGAGAAGAACGTTCGGAGCCTTCTTATCGATCACGAGGAACTTGCTCTCATCGTGCTGCCGATGTTGGAGGCCTGGCGCGGCATTCGCATCCGTGCCGCCAAGCTTGGGCGCCAGCTCGTCGCAGATGCACGTCAGAGCCAGGCATGCCGCATGCTCATCTCGATCGCTGGCATCGGCGCCATCACAGCAACCTCGTTCGCTAAGGGACCGGCTTGCGTCAAAAGACGGCGGCATGGAGCGCCTCCTCCTTCTGAAGAGTTGGTTCTAACAGCGCCTAAGGATGCCACACCCTCGCCGCTCGCCCATAGCATCTACTCAGCGGGGCACGATCCGCAGTCAA
>NZ_AYXE01000061.1:0-4298 GCF_000502235.1 Mesorhizobium sp. L103C119B0
GCGTGACAGTGAGCTATGCTGGAGATTGGGGTGACGAGGCTGATCAAGCCTTCCAACAGTACCAGCCTGATCCCATTACGGCGAGAGCTACCGGTCCGGAGATCGCATCAGCGCCTCTGTCGTCAAGAGAGCTGTTCTGCTTGACCCCAGCCATGGGAGCTCAACGCCCCGCGTCGGAGCGCTCCCTGCTTCTGAAGGAAGCCATTAGGTCCGCTCGGGCTTGATCGGAGGCTTGGCTGATGGACGTCGTGGTTGCTTCGCTCAGTTGCCGCCCCATGGCGCGGCTTTGCGGATTATCAATCCTCTGCCTCTTCGCCGGTCTCAACAGCGCTGTGTAATGTTCATTGTTTATGATGACGCCCCCGCTGTTCACGAGGTTGCTCCTGTCAAGTGTACTCGTCAGTCCGTCCTGGGCCTCACGCTTGTTGCCCAAGTGCCGTTCAAACGGCGCTGGCGCGACTTGTTGAGCTCGAGAGATGGGTCCCTGCTCTCCTGCGTGGCCATGAGCTTGTGCCGCGGTCTGCGCAGCGGCGTCCCCAATGGCACGAGCCTCCATGCCGACTGCGTCTTCCGGACGAGCAGCAAGGGCAATTTNCTGCGCAGCGGCGTCCCCAATGGCACGAGCCTCCATGCCGACTGCGTCTTCCGGACGAGCAGCAAGGGCAATTTCGCGCCCGAGTGCGAACTTCCGGACATGAGTTAGTGCACTGATGTCAGCGGTTTTCATATAGCGCTTGGCATCTTCATCCAGCGACCGCTCGTGAAGCCGATCCGCAATCCCCGGCTTTTTGTTTTCAACCAGGCATTGACTGAAACGTCTAAGAGCAGACCCATAGACCTCAACGGTACGGGGTTTCGGCCCCGTCGGCGCTGCCTCGTACGCTTTGATGAGAGCCGCTGTGTACTCTCTGATGAGCACGGCGTCGGCAGGGTGGGGATTCAGGGCAGGGCGGCCCACCACTGGCGCTCCGCCCGCCCACGTCTTGAGACGACCCAGTGACCCAGCCACGGCCGAGGGGCCGCCACCCCAGATCTCGTACTCCTTGCGATCCCGATCCAGCGACGAATCGTGAAGCCGATCCGCAATCCCCGGCTTGTTATTTTCAACGAGCCAATGACCAAAGCCGAAAAGAATATCTACATGGCGCTTGACCGTGATCTCCCCGACCTTACCGGCATAGAGTGCTGACCTCAGCCCTTCGACAAGGGTCGCATCGTTGGAATAAAGAGGACCCTTGTCGGGACCGGAGACCACTTTTGGGCGATCTGGCTGCACCGCCGCCGGCACAGAACGAGCATGGTCACGCAACTCGGACGGTGCGGGGGGATTCAGATCAACCACTGACGAATCCGGCGCATGATGATGGCGCGCCCTTNGGTCACGCAACTCGGACGGTGCGGGGGGATTCAGATCAACCACTGACGAATCCGGCGCATGATGATGGCGCGCCGTTGAGTGACCCGGCTGCAGCACCGAGGCACCCAGCATCGACCCACTGCCTCCGGCGTACGGCGCCGCGGCGTGTTCTTGTCCGCTCCCTTGCACCATGGGCTGCGCCTCCCATGGCAATGCACCCAGTTGATGGGTGGGGGCCTGCATCAGCACGCGAGCGCCTGAATTGCCGATCTCGCTCAGCTGCGGCTCAGTGGCAACGTCCTGCAGACGACTGTTCGGGGTCCTTTGCCTCTTCGCTGGTCTCAACTCCGCTGTATCATGCTCACGGTTGATGAGGACCTCCTCGCTTGGTAGCTGGTTGCTCCTGTCCTGTGCAGCGATCCGCTCGTCCGGCGCGCGCTGGTCGCCGTCGCGCCAGCTCAGGGGACGAAAGGACCCTGCGGGATCCGAGGCTTGGTGATGGGGCCCAGTTGGCACGAAAGACGATGCCAGAACAGCGTCGTCTTCATTAGNAGGCTTGGTGATGGGGCCCAGTTGGCACGAAAGACGATGCCAGAACAGCGTCGTCTTCATTAGCTTTCCCAGGGGGGAGATACTCTGGCCAACTGTATTCCTCCTGCGGCCCGCTGCGCTGCGCAGCGGCGTCCCCCTTGCTCTCAAGACTTTGAAATTTAAATGGGTCCCCGGGAGCAACGTCTGGCGCTGACTGGCCGAGCCGCTTGATCTGCTGGTGAAACGTCCCAACGGGGCTTTCCTTAACCGCGTCTCGGGCCTGTCGGTCCATGAGTTCAAAGTTCGTAAGATTATTTGCCGTTCCGAATGTATTGTCAGCCCTGAGGCGGGTTTGTAGTGCCTGCCGATTGACGACGAGGTTGTTGAGGTTCAGGTTATCTGGCTGCGATTGCAATCGCCCAACCAGCGCCCGCGTGCCGTCCACCACGTAGACTCCGCAATCCACCACGTTGCTCTGCTGGGCGATGCGGGATACGCCCACGCGGGTCTCCAGGCTGGCGCCCAGATTTTCTGCGAGCTCTTTTGCAAGCGTGTCATTGCATCCGTTGTAGGAGTCATAATGATAGGCAACCGGCCGTTCCCGGTCGCTGCGATCAACGAACAGCAGCGACCAATGGGTGCCGCGCTCCGCAAGAGTCTTACCGCCATCGCTCACTGGCACGAACAGGAAGTCGGCTGTGTCGTTACCGTTCTNCTTGTCGCTCTCGGAGCCCAAGCGCAGATGATAATTGGCTACGAGGGGATCCACGAACCGCGTCCGGGCGGCGAGATCTGGATTGTTCCCCTGCAACTCCTGCTCCAGGAGTTGGTAATCCCTCTGGATATGTTCGTCGCCTAGCCATTCCAATGCGCCGAGCACCCGCCCGTCTTTAGCTTTCCCAGGGGGCCTCTCTGGCCGACCCAATGCCTCCTGCGTCCCGCTGCGCTGCGCAGCGGCGTCCCCAATGGCACGAGCCTCCATGCCGACTGCGTCTTCCGGACGAGCAGCAAGGGCAATTNCTGCGCAGCGGCGTCCCCAATGGCACGAGCCTCCATGCCGACTGCGTCTTCCGGACGAGCAGCAAGGGCAATTTCGCGCCCGGGTGCGAACTTCCGGAGATGAGCTAGTGCACTGATCCTCCGGTTACCACCGGAGTTCACATAGCGCTTGGCATCTTCATCCAGCGACCCCTCGTGAAGCCGATCCGCAATCCCCGGCTTTCTGTTTTCATGCAGGTATTCACTGAAACGTATAAGAGTAGATCCATAGACCTGAATGGTACCGCGATTCGGCCCGGTCGCAGGCGCTTCTTTGTACTCTTTGATGAGAGCCGCTGTGTAATCTCTGATGAGCGCGGCGTCGGCAGGGTAGGGATTCCGGACAGGGCGGTCGACCACTGGCGCTCCGCCCGCCAACGTCTTGAGACGACCCAGTGCTCTAGCCACGATCGAGGGGCCACCCCTGCTCTCGTACTCCGAGGGGCCACCCCTGCTCTCGTACTCCTTGCGATCCTGATCCAGCGACGATTCGTCAAGCCGAGCAGCAAATCCCGGCCTGTTATTGTCAAAGAGCCAACGACCAAAGCCGAGAAGAGAATTTACATGGCGCTTGACCGTGCTCTCCTTGACCTTACCCGCGTAAGCTGACCTCAGCCCTTCGACAACGGTCGCATCGTTGGAATAGAGGGGACCCTTGTCGGGACCGGAGACCACTTTTGGAGGATCTGGCTGCACCGCCGCCGGCACAGAACGAGCATGGTCACGCAACTCGGACGGTGCGGGGGGATTCAGATCAACCACTGACGAATCCGGCGCATGATGATGGCGCGCCGNCAAATCAGCGTCGACCTTCTGCTTTTGCAACCGAGCCCACCTTTCGGCCACCGCGGCCTCGCCAACCGCGGAGGGCGTCTCCTCAGCCCCGGCGAACGCTGGCCCGGCAGGCGCCGCCGGCACAGAACGAGCAGGGTCACGCAACTCGGACGGTGCGGGGGGATTCAGATCAACCACTGACGAATCCGGCGCATGATGATGGCGCGCCCTTGAGTGACCCGGCTGCAGCACCGAGGCACCCAGCATCGACCCACTGCCTCCGGCATACGGCGCCGCGGCGTGTTCTTGTCCGCTCCCTTGCATCATGGGCTGCGCCTCCCATGGCAATGCACCCACTTGATGGGTGGGGGCCTGCATCAGCACGCGAGCGCCTGAATTGCCGATCTCGCTCAGCTGCGGCTCAGTGGCAACGTCCTGCAGACGACTGTTCAGGGGCCTTTGCCTCTTCGCTGGTCTCAACTCCGCTGTATCATGCTCACGGTTGATGAGGACCTCCTCGCTTGATAGCTGGTTGCTCCTGTCCTGTGCAGCGATCCGCTCGTCCGGCGCGCGCTGGTCGCCGTCGCGCCAGCTCAGG
>NZ_AYXE01000062.1:0-2195 GCF_000502235.1 Mesorhizobium sp. L103C119B0
GTCATGGACAAGCTCGGCAAAGCGCGAGGACTGATCTCCTACGCGACGCTCTCCGACTACAACGCCAACATGATCCTGGCCACCGCCGGCGGCGCCAGCTCGGTCAATCCATCACTGGTCAGGACGGATGACGGCCTGTTTTCGGACAGGGTGGCGCATTTCCAGGTCCGCAAGATCTTTCGGCCACGCACCTATGTCTACATGACGATGTGGTCGCTGATCGGACTGGGCCTGCTCTTTTCGCTGCTGACGCGCGACCGGCTCGAAATCAACGTCTTGCACGACCGCAACCCGCAATTCGTGACGCTGTCGGACGGCTCAATCCGCAATGGCTACACCGTCAAACTTTTGAATATGATCCCCGAGCCAAGAACGATCGTCGTCACCGTTGGAGGCTTGGCGGGCGCAGAAATGAGCATCGTTGGCGTCGACTTGCCGGCCGCCCGCTCCTTCGCGGTCCAGGTTGAGCCGGACCGGCTGAAGATGCTGAAAATTTTCGTGCGCGTGCCTGCCGATCAGATCCACGGCGAAGCGCAGACCTTCACACTCCATGTCGAGGACAAAGCGAGTTTCGAGTCGAACGAATACACCGCCACCTTCAACGCACCGGAGACCGCCAGATGAACGCCACCACCCGAAAACCCGGCGAATTCACCGGCAGGCACATGTTGGCCATCATCCTTGCGTTTTTCGGTGTGGTCATCGCGGTCAATCTGACGATGGCGACGCTTGCCAACACAAGCTGGACCGGCCTTGTCGTCGAAAACACCTATGTGGCCAGCCAGCAGTTCAACAAGAAGGCCGAGGAAGGCCGTGCGCAGGCAGCGCTTGGCTGGACCGGCCAGTTGACCATCGCATGGGACGAAGTCCGCTATGGCATCATCGACGCCGCAGGCAAACCGGTTTCCCTGCATGGCGTGAAGGTGCTGTTTCGCCATCCGGCTTACGAGAAAGAGGATGAGTCCGTCACGCTCGCCCTCGTCTCTGGCCAGGAGTTTGCAGCACAACACGTGCCAAGGGATGGAGTGTGGATTGTCGAAATCGACGCCGATGCCGGCCTGGCAAGACCTTATCGCGACGTGCGCAGGGTCATGATTTCCAATGGAGCGCTAAAATGAGCTGCTGTGCACCGGGCGCCGAAGCGGCGCTGGATCTTGTCAGTGCCACTTCAGTTCCGCCGTCCAGCCAGGAGGTCAGGCTGGCCAGCCGATCGCTTGGCGACGACCTTCATCAGACCGACCTGTCGGTACCGACCGTTCATTGCGGCGCCTGCATCGAGACGATCGAGACGGCCTTGGGAAAACTCCGTCACGTCGAGGCAGCTCGCGTGAACCTGTCAACCAAGCGGGTCTCAGTCCGCTGGCGCGGCGACGAGGCTCCACCATTGGTCGCTGTGCTCGGCCGGCTCGGCTATCAGGCGCATTTGTTCGAAACCGTGATTGATGCAAAGGACAAGATGCTTTCGGAGCTTATCCGCGCCGTCGCTGTTGCCGGCTTTGCTGCGGGCAACATCATGCTGCTCTCGGTGTCGGTCTGGTCCGGCGCCGAGGGCGCCACCCGCGACCTGTTCCACTGGGTCTCGGCCCTGATCGCCATTCCTGCGCTGGCCTTCGCCGGCGGCATCTTCTTCAAGTCGGCGTGGAATGCGCTGTGCCACGGCCGCATGAACATGGACGTGCCGATCGCCGTCGGCGTGTCGCTGGCCTACGCCATGAGCCTCTATGAGACGATCACCCACGGCGACCACGCCTATTTCGACGCGTCGGTATCGCTGCTGTTCTTCCTGTTGATCGGCCGCACGCTCGATCACGTGATGCGCGAACGCGCGCGGACCGCGGTAAAGAACCTGTCACAGTTGGCTGCGCGTGGCGCCATGGTGCTGCGCGGCGATGGCGCACGGGACTATTTGCCGGTTGGCGAAATCGAACCGGGGATGCAACTGCTCATTGCAGCCGGCGAGAGAATCCCCGTCGACAGCACGATCGTTCATGGAGCGTCGGATCTTGACTGCTCACTGGTCACTGGCGAGAGCACGCCGCGAAACGTCGCGCCAGGGGAGATTGTGCAGGCCGGTGTCCTCAACCTCACCGGTCCGCTGACGATTGAGGCGACAGCGGCCGCCAAGGATTCGTTCCTGGCGGAAATGGTTCGGTTGATGGAGGCCGCCGAAGGTGGTCGCGCCCGGTATCGCCGTA
>NZ_AYXE01000063.1:0-2062 GCF_000502235.1 Mesorhizobium sp. L103C119B0
GCTCACGATCCGCTGAAATCGCTGCTCACGATCGTCTGAAATCGTTGCTCATGATCCCGTGAAATCCGTGCTCACGATGCGGTGAAATCCGTGCTCACGATCGCCTGAAATACGCAGCGCAGAACCGCACGGGCGTTCGAGGCGCGATCGTTCACCCGGGGATGATTAATACTGACATCCAGCGACCTGATGTCGGCCCGGTGAGAAACTTCTGAGGTTGCCGCCCGTGATGCAAGAGGTTTCCGACTACGTCTGCAGCTGATCGAGTGCGGTCTTCTGTAAGGCCTGTGAACGCAGAAGCCGCTGGCCGGTATGGGAATCTGCGGATTAGGTCCAAATCTGACTCTCGAGCTTCATTACTCACGTTTCTCAACTGGTTTTCCTAATCCAGATCTGTTCGATCATTTGCCCATTCGGGTCGTCGCCTTCTCACACCCCCTTTATCCGACGTCAGGCAGATTCTGCGGCATGTCGATCACGCCGTCATGGCCTGTGCCGGACCTCGGTAATCCTCATTTTTCGTTAGCACCGCCCAGATCACCCGTGCCATCTTATTGGCCAAAGCGATCGCCACAAGCATCCTCGGCTTCCGCGCTGCCATGCGCTCGGGCAAAAGGTTTCGGAAAATGCCACAATAAGGACCATGCATTCGAGTGGCGACAATAGACATATATTGCTACAGATTATCTTTGCACTTCATTCAATGAATGTTATATTAGAAGGATAAGATGAAATGTTAGTATAGCGATGTGTTATTTCCTCGTGGATATTTATATCCTTTAATGCAACAATGCTGGCCCACGCGCCGGAATCTTCATCCGACCAAACTATTTGGGCATTCGGGTTCGACGAGTGATTGACTATCGAAATAAAACCAAAAACAACGTACCCTACCAGAGAATTTTTTTGGCGGTGACGATCAGAGCGCACGAAGTAATACTCGAATAGTCCCGTACGATCTATCAGTGTTCCTTCCGCATCGTCAAATCCCCATGTTGGGGCCCGCTCAATTACATCTCCAACCTTAAAAGGAATATTAGCAAATACACCCCGCCCTTTTCGGGGCACATTTCTCACATACAAAGCGGTGCTGATATCAGAGAGCTTGTCGGCCATCGTGTGTGCCCTCTTGGTCTGAGCGTGGAGCGCTTCCTGCATTGATCGCCACTGACGGGGCCATTGTTGAGCATCCGCCGTGCTTCACTAATACTTCCAACTTCAAAGATGTCGACGGCGGGGGTCGATCCCGGCTGACCTGCGAGAGTCCCTGTTCTCGCCGCAAACCTCCTCCTTGGCAGAACTGCCATCAAGGCTTTGGCCAAATCCAATTATCACCATTGCCACTATGCCTCCCACCACGCCATAGCCGACAACGGGGCAACTCCTGTCCTAAGGCCAACCCATCGCTGCGATCGGCAGGGCGCGTCTTCTACGGGACAAAACTTAAGGCTTTTCATTTTGGGAATTCATTTCAACATTGTGTTTCGAGAGGGAACATAGCTTGTCCTCAATCTCGTCATACCTACCAATATGTGTGGGCGACTTTAACTGGCCTGCCCCCTGAACAGTGGTCCTCCCTGAGGTTCGCCTCATTCCGCTGCAATCCGTAAAACCCTACGTCAAGCGGAACAAGACGGATGCGGCGGACGCAGAGGCGGTCTGCGAGGCAGTGACCCGACCCAATATGCGCTTCGTCCCGATCGGCGCGGATGGCTATCGCTTCAGCGGCCACTCCGTGTGCGACAACCCACCGGTACGCGGCGATCACCTGGAAGAAGCGGTGTGGGATCAGGTGAAAGTTCTCCTTGAGGACCCAAGTCGCGTGGCCGACGAATACCGCCGCCGCCTCGTCCAAGTTCGCGACGAAACCCGCGAGCCGGATGAGATCGTCCGCCTGGAATGCGTATTTCAGGCGATCGTGAGCACGGATTTCACCGCATCGTGAGCACGGATTTCACGGGATCATGAGCACGGATTTCACGGGATCATGAGCACGGATTTCACGGGATCATGAGCAACGATTTCAGACGATCGTGAGCAGCGATTTCAGCGGATCGTGAGC
>NZ_AYXE01000064.1:0-1825 GCF_000502235.1 Mesorhizobium sp. L103C119B0
CCTTGGCGATCGCCGCGATTGCCGGCATTTTCGCATGGCAGAAGTTCTCAGTGCCATCGCGGCCATCGGTTGCCGTGCTGCCGTTTGCAAACCTCGGCGGCGATCCAGGCCAGGACTATTTCGCTGACGGCATCACCGAGGATCTGATCACCGACCTCACCAAGCTGTCCGGTCTGGACGTCATCGCGCGCAACTCGGTGTTCGCCTACAAGAACAAGCCTGCAGCGCTGGCGGACGTCGCGCGCGACCTTGGCGTCCGCTTCGTTGTCGAGGGGAGCGTCCGCCGCACCGGCGAGCAGATCCGCCTCAATGCCCAGCTCATCGATACGGCAACGGGCGACAATCTGTGGGCCAACCGGTTCGACCGTGGCATGGCCGGCGTGTTTGCCGTCCAGCACGAGATGAGCGGCGAGATCGCCAAGGCGCTTGGCATGCAACCTTCGGCAGCGGAAAGCGAACGCATGGCGCGGCCGCCGACCGAAAACCTCGAAGCCTACGACTTCTATCTTCGTGCCGAGCAGACAGCACGGACCGGTCGGCGCGACGGCCTGCGGGAGGCGCTCACGCTCTACGACAAGGCCGAGCAGCTCGACCCCGCTTTTGCGGAAGCCTTCGCGGCGGATGCAAGCACGACGGTGTATATCTGGCGTGAATCGTTCAATGACATCATGCAGAGCGCGCCAGCACGAAAGAGAGCATATGAGAAGGCGAGCCGAGCTTTGCAACTCGACCCTGACCTTTCGTCGCCCTATGCTATTCTTGGGATCATGCAGGTCGTGGATCGCCGCTACGAGGAAGCCATCGCTTCGGTCGAGCGAGCCGTCGCACTCGGCCCCGGCGATGCTGAGACGCAAATAGCCCTGGGATACGTGCAACTGTTCGCCGGCAGTCATGCTGAGGCTGCCGAAGCGGTCGAGACGGCGCTCAGGCTCGATCCCAACCTTTCACCTGTAAACCGGCAAATTGCCGGTCTGGTCTTTCTAATTCAAGGGAGCAACGACAGGGCGATCGAGGCCCTCGAACGCACCCGCGACGATGCGCCGTCAGTCGGAGATTTCACGATCACGCTTGGTGCCGCCTACGCCCGCGCCGGCCGCCTGCAGGATGCCAGGGCGGCAGTGGCCGAGGGGCTAGGTGCCATGTCCACACCAGGTTTCGATTCATTGTCCGCATACCGACTCAACGGTGCCCAATATCGTAACCCGCAGGATTTGGCTCTCATCGTCGACGCGTTGCAGCAGGCGGGCTTGCCCGAATGGCCGTTCGGTTTCACCGGCGATGAGCACAACCGCTTGAAGGGCAAGGAGATCGCCTCGCTGGTGCTGGGCCATACTCTGCAGGGTCAGCTTGAGCCCGGTCTCCAACCAGCCTTCCTCCAGATCGGGAGCGACGGCAAGGCAGCCTTCCGCTCCACGACGCGGCTGGTCACCGAGACCGTCCGTGTCGATGGCGACTTATTGTGCGAGCTGAGCGAGAATATGTTCGGGCGCCCCGACTGTGGACCCGTCTATAAACGCCGCGACGATGGAGGCGGCGGCTATTCCTTCGTCAACTCAAGCAAGGTGTTTCACTTTACGGTTGTTCAGTAGAAGCACACGCGTCATAACGGACGCACACACTCGCGTCCGATGCGGGACTAGAATAGGCTGCGCGAAGCCGCTTGATCGACCAAGGAGGGCGCAGGCAGGTATGGAGCGAAGGCTTACCGCGATCCTTGCTGCCGACGTGGTCGGCTACAGCACGCTCATGTGCGAGGATGAGGTCGGCACGCTCGAACGACTGAAGGGTTGCCGTCGAGAACTGGTCGACCCCGCGATCAAGGAAT
>NZ_AYXE01000065.1:0-4422 GCF_000502235.1 Mesorhizobium sp. L103C119B0
TCGCCCTCGATCGCGCGCTCGACGACCAGGAACAGATCGACCCATACGGTCTGTGGGCATGTGTAGCCACACCATGCACGGCCGACGGTTGACGTGATCAGGAAAAGACCGACGCCGGCCATGACCAGAAGACCGGCGACATAGTAGAATTCCTGCGGCCATATCTCGACGAAGAAGAAGTAGAAGCGCCGGTTGGCGACATCGAGCAGCACGGCCTGGTCGGGGGCAAACGGACCCCGATCCCAGCGCAGCCACGGCGTCAGATAGTAGATGCCCAGCGTGAGCGCCATCACGATCCATTTGAATCGGCGAAAGCTGCCCGAGGCCCGCTTCGGGAAGATCTTCCTGCGCGCGGCATNGTGATCGCCATCACGATCCATTTGAATCGGCGAAAGCTGCCCGAGGCCCGCTTCGGGAAGATCTTCCTGCGCGCGGCATACATTGGCTGGCGCACCTTGGCGGAGTTGACCGCCTCAGCCTCGAGCCGTTCTACCTGCGTATGGTCCAGCACTGGTTTCTCCCGTCGCGCAACTCGTGATTTCGCCGGGGTAAATGTCCTGGCTGGTGCAGTCAGGTCAGCGAAATGCAGCGTGGATCGGATTGTGCCGCCGACCGGATGGCGCCGCGTTGATGCAGGTCAATCGCCGGGTACACGCAAACAGATCGAGGCCCGGCAGAGCCGGGCCTCGTCGCTTGGACGGTGAAGGGCAGGGAATAGGCCCCCGTTCCTATTCCCCACCGCCAAGCGAATGCACGTAAACCGCAAGTTCCTTGACCCTGGTTTCGCCCAGGCGCGCGCCCCAAGCCGGCATCACGCCCTGTTTCGGTGCGGTTACCTGGGCGGCGATGGCGGCTTCGCCCGATCCGTAGAGCCAGATGGCGTCGGTCAGATCAGGAGCGCCGAGTTCCTTGTTGCCCTTTGCATTGTCGCCATGACAGGCCACGCAGTTTTCGGCAAAGACCTTGGCGCCGGGCGCCACCAACACCTGATCGCTGACGGTTTGGGACAGGCTGGCAATATAGGCGCTGACCTGTTTGATCTGATCGGCAGTGATGATGTCGCCAAAGGCCGGCATTTCGGACAGGCGCGTATCCGGATCGGAGGCGAAGCGAATGCCATGTGTAACCGTCTGCTGGATCTGGTCCGCCTTGCCGCCCCACAGCCAGTCGTCGTCGTTGAGGTTGGGGAAGCCCTTGGAGCCCTGGGCGCCGGAACCATGGCACTGCACGCAATTGAGCTTGAACGCGGCACCNGTCCGCCGCGATCTCCGAAACACTTTTCGCTTCTATCGCGGCGACATATTTGCCCTTGGCTGCTTCAGCCTTGGACAACTCGTTCCCGACATCGTTGCGGCTGGAATAGCCGAGCAAACCCTTGGTTGCCGTGTGCAGCAGAGGCCATGCCGGATAGGCGATCGTGTACCCGATCGCCCAGACTATGGTGATGTAGAACGTCCAGACCCACCAGCGCGGAAGCGGGTTGTTGAGCTCCCNTGTACCCGATCGCCCAGACTATGGTGATGTAGAACGTCCAGACCCACCAGCGCGGAAGCGGGTTGTTGAGCTCCCGGATGCCGTCCCACTCATGACCGGTGGTTGAAACACCAGAGATTTCATCGATGTGCTCGTCGCTCATGATCACTCGTCCTCAAGGGGAATCCGGGCAGCTTCGTCGGCCAGCTTGCGGCTGCCGGGGCGCAGGGCAAAGATGATTGCGCCGACAAAAAACAGCGCCATGGCGACCAGACCCCAGCTGTCAGCGAACTCCCGCATCAAATTGTAATCCATGGGCAAACCTCCTCAGCGGTAGCCGGCGGCTTCGTCGTAGTTCTTGAAATCGACCAACGTGCCGAGCATCTGGAGATAGGCGACCAGCGCGTCCATCTCGGTGACCTGTTGCGGGTTGCCGTCGAAGTCGCCGATCTTAGCCTTGGGGTAGCGGGCCTCGAGGCCGGATGTGTCGGCGTTGGGATCAGCCTGCGCCATCAAATCGGCATTGGNATAGCTCGGCATGATCGATTCCGGCACCACGGACCGTGGATCTGTCAGGTGATCCACGTGCCACAGGTTGGAATAGCGGTCACCGACGCGAGCGAGGTCCGGTCCGGTGCGCTTCGATCCCCACTGGAAGGGGTGGTCGTACATCGACTCGGCCGCCAGGCTGTAGTGGCCGTAGCGCTCGACCTCGTCACGGAACGGGCGGATCATCTGACTGTGGCAGAGGTAGCAGCCCTCGCGCACATAGATGTTGCGCCCGACCAGTTCGAGCGGCGAGTAGGGGCGCATGCCCTCCACCTTCTCGATCGTGTTGTCGAGATAGAAGAGCGGCGCGATCTCGACGATGCCGCCGACCGTTACCACTAGGAGGGAGCCCACGAGTAGAAGCGTAGCGTTCTTCTCGATCAATGCGTGTCTGTCCATCAAGCCCATTTTCTGGCTCCTTATTCGGCAGGCTGAAGGGCGAGAACGGAGGCGGGCATCGGCTCCTCCTCGCGCTGGTGTCCGAGAATGGTCATGCCGATGTTCCAGGCCATGATCAGGGTGCCGGAGAGGTACATGGCTCCGCCGATGGCACGCATGACATAGTAGGGGTGCATGGCTGCCACGGTTTCGGCGAAGGAGTAGACCAGGAAGCCCTGTTCGTCGTATTCGCGCCACATCAGGCCCTGCATGATGCCGGACACCCACATCACCGCGGCGTAGACAACGATGCCGAGCGTCGCCAGCCAGAAATGCCAGGTGACGAGCCTGAGCGAATAGAGGCGTTCACGGTTCCAGAGNATGCGACAGCGAGTTGACCGTCTTGATCGACATCATCGGGCCTTCGAAGGTCGACATGCCGTAGAAGGCGATGGCTATCACCATCATGCGGATGATGGGATCGGTGCGCAGCTTGTCCCAGGCGCCCGACAGCGTCATCAGGCCGTTGATCATGCCGCCCCATGACGGCATCCACAGCATGATCGAGAACACCATGCCAAGCGTCTGCGCCCAGTCGGGCAGGGCGGTGTAGTGCAGGTGATGCGGCCCGGCCCAGATGTAGAGGAAGATGATTGCCCAGAAATGGACGATCGACAGGCGGTAGGAATAGACCGGCCGGTTGGCCTGCTTGGGCACGAAATAGTACATCATGCCGAGGAAGCCGGCGGTGAGGAAGAACCCGACGGCATTGTGGCCGTACCACCACTGCGTCAGGGCGTCCTGGACTCCGGAAAATGCGGAATAGCTCTTGGAGCCGAGAAAGGAGGCCGGCATCGACAGGTTGTTGATCACATGCAGCATCGCGATGGTCACGATGAAGGAAAGATAGAACCAGTTGGCGACGTAGATGTGCGGTTCCTTGCGCTTCAGGATGGTGCCCAGAAACAGGATCAGGTAGCCGACCCAGACGATGGTCAGCCAGATGTCGACATACCATTCGGGTTCCGCATATTCGCGGCTCTCGGTGATGCCGAGCAGATAACCTGTCGCGGCCATGACGATGAAGAGCTGGTAGCCCCAGAACACGAACCAGGCGAGATCGCCACCGAACAGCCGAGCGNGTCGCGGCCATGACGATGAAGAGCTGGTAGCCCCAGAACACGAACCAGGCGAGATCGCCACCGAACAGCCGAGCGCGGCATGTGCGTTGGACGACATAGAGAGACGTGCAAAGCAACGCATTGCCGCCGAAGGCGAAGACGACGCCCGAGGTGTGCAGAGGCCGCAAGCGGCCGAAGTTGAACCAGGGCTGGATGTTGAGATCGGGATAGGCAAGCTGCAGCGCGATGACCACCCCGACCACCATGCCAACCACACCCCAGAACATGGTGGCGATGGCGCCGTAGCGGATTGGCCCGTCCATGTAAGCGGACGGGTCGATCGGAGCGGCAGGCTTGAACTCAGTGTTACGCAGTAGGATCGCAGTGAAGCCAGCCAAGGCGAAGAACAAGACCCACATATGCTGGCGAAGGGGTTCATCCACCCCAGCGCCAGCCGCCACCAAAGCCGCGAATGCGAACAGGCTTAGAAGCACGATTTCTTTGCCGAATTTCATCGCAAGCCCCGATTTCCAATTCCGGCGGATGCCAAACCGCGGTGCCTTATTGCGCAGCCGTCGCCTGCTCGCCCTGATCCATGTCAGAGCCGCACCATTTTGCTCGAGCAGCATCGAGTTCGGTGCGATCAGACTGCGACGATCGAATGTGGAAGCGCACCACGGTTGTGTGCGTCAAGTTCTGCAAAATGGGGCGGCCATGATGCTGGTCATGCGGCTTGGCGCAGAGCGAGCTTCTTGTGCTCGCGCAGGTCGTCCATATTGATGTATCGGTTGGCCTCCATCCAGTTTTCATTGGTCTCGACGGCCAAGGCCCTGACCAGGCGCAGGCAGCTTTCGGTGTTGGGGAAGATGCGCACGACATAGGTGCGCCGGCGGATTTCCTC
>NZ_AYXE01000066.1:0-1508 GCF_000502235.1 Mesorhizobium sp. L103C119B0
TCGACAACCCGTTCGGCACGAGGTTGTCACCCATGTCTTAGGTACAGAATGTTACCCATGTCTCCGGGCCGTACAGAGCGAAAGGTGGTGCCCCCGGACGGAATCGAACCGCCGACCTTCGGTTTACAAAACCGCTGCTCTACCAGCTGAGCTACAAGGGCACGGCGCTCCGGTTAGCATATTTCGTGCGCCAGTAAAGACAAAACTCCGTTTTCGATCGCTAATGGACCCCGCCGAGGTGGGCGGGCCGCCATGCTGAAAACCGCCAATGCGATCCCTACATATCTCTCAGGTGCAAACGCATCGAACGGGGTGTCGCATGATCAGACTTGTCATCATCCTGCCGCTTGTCGTCATTGCCTGGCTGCTTGCGGTAAAGCTCATCAGGGACGTGAAGAGCGCCAATGTCGACTGGACCGGCATCGCCGCCATCGTCGGTTTTATCGCGATGGCGTTTTGGCTGCGGCATGTGACTGGGATGGGGATGAATGGTGAATGGTGAATGGGCGAACGCCTTTCGGACCATTGACTACTCACTACTCGCTCAAAACCTCGAACCTTTCACCACGTCACCGCGACTGATCTCCAGAGGCGAATGGTCGCCTCGATCAAGGAGATCATCATGTTGAAGCGCAGTCTTACTTCGGGCCTGGTCGCCATCTTCGTCGCCACCGGCGCGCTCGCCGGTACCGTGCAGTCGTCCTCCGCTCACAGCCATCATCACCACCATCACAAGCACCACGACAAGCCCTCTTGGTGGTGGAACCATCAACACAAGCACCATCACCACAAGCATCATCATCACCACGGCAAGGTGATCATCTTCCTTTGAGCGAGACGACCTGCCTCGCGGAAGGGCGGCTTCGGCCGCCCTTTTTTGCGTTGAGCGCTCGATCGATCAGATCTTGGTTTCCATCGGCTGATTTCCGGCCTTCAAGAAAATCCCAAATTCTTTCGAACCTTTTTCCGCGCCGAAACGACAGATGATCAAGAGGCGGATGGATCGCCTCTCGCAACGAAACAAGGAGATCGTCATGTTCACGCGCAAAATCGCTTCTGCCCTCATCGCCAGCACCGTCGCCGCCACCTCGCTGGTCGGCACCGTCCAGCCCTCGGCCGCCCACAGCCATCACCACAACCGCGAAATCGGCATCGGCATCGCCGCCGGCGTCGGCGGGTTCGTGCTCGGCAGCCTACTCAACCAGCAGCCCCGCACCGTCTATGTCGACGACGAGGGTGGCTCCTGGCACGTCCGCCGCTGCGCCAACCGCTACGCCAGCTACGATCCGTACTCCGACACCTATGTCGGCTATGACGGCTACCGCCACTATTGCCGCCTCTAAGAGGAGGCTCCCCACAAGAAGGAGGGGCTGTACGCAGCCCCTCTTTCCTACATTTGAGCGCGTGGCAGTGTCAGCTACGGTTTGGAGATCGGGTAGTGTGCTGAGAGTTCTGCAAATTCGCTGAGAGGGGGCGGTCATGGCAGGCTGGTGATTGTTCACGTCACC
>NZ_AYXE01000067.1:0-1278 GCF_000502235.1 Mesorhizobium sp. L103C119B0
CGATGCGACGGAGTATTTCCAGATCCCGACCGGACGTGTGGTCGAGATCGGCACGCAGGTGGCGATCTGAGGTTTCCGGCAGCCTTTGACGCCACGCACCGGTCATTGCGGGGCAAGCCCTGCGCTGGGAACATGGTAGCCCTACCGTCACGGCACTTGATATTGCATCGCAGCAAGCGTAGAGCACCGCGCGCTTATCGGAGTGTCGTCCATGGCCCTTACCAATGCTGGTATTGAGGCAGAACCCGTCGAACAATCGAGCCATCCCGAAATCGAACAGCACAGCACCAAAGTTCTGATGCTGGGCGCGCTCGGTGTGGTCTATGGCGACATCGGCACCAGCCCGATCTACGCCTTCCGGGAAGCGCTTGTTGCGTCCTCCGGCGGCGAAATCGCCGAGCGCGGCGATATTCTGGGCGTGCTGTCGCTGATCATCTGGTCGTTGACGATTATCGTCACCATCAAATACATCATGTTCGTGCTCAGAGCCGACAACCGAGGCGAGGGCGGCGTGCTGTCGCTGATGGCGCTGGCGCGCGGCAGTTTCCCGACCCGCTCGGCGATCATCCTGGCCATCGGTGTTGTCGGCGCGTCATTGTTCTTCGGTGACGCCGTCATCACGCCGGCAATCTCGGTGCTTTCGGCGGTTGAAGGCATGAATGTCGTTACCCCGACCTTCCAGCCCTACGTCGTGCCGCTGACGCTGGTCATCCTGGCGATCCTGTTTTCGGTGCAGCGCTTCGGCACCGGCGGTGTGGCGCTGATCTTTGGCCCGATCACGGCGGTCTGGTTCCTGGCTATCGGTCTTTCGGGCTTGAACCACATCATCGCCGATCCCGAAATCCTGTGGGCGGTCAGCCCGCACTACATCGTCGCCTTCCTGATCAATTCGCCCGATGTCGCCTTCGTCACCATCGGCGCCATCTTCCTCGCCGTCACCGGTGCCGAAGCGCTTTATGCCGATCTCGGCCATTTCGGCCGCAAGCCCATCGTGCTCGCCTGGCTGGCCATCGTGTTTCCCTGCCTGCTGCTAAACTATGCCGGGCAGGGCGCTTTCGTGCTGGCGAAGAACGGTCACGTCGGCCACCCATTCTTCGAGATGAACGAAGGCTGGACGCTGATCCCGATGGTGGTATTGGCAACCGCGGCGACGGTTATCGCCAGCCAGGCGGTCATCTCCGGCGCCTTCTCGCTGACCCGGCAGGCGGTGCAGCTCAATATGCTGCCGCGCCTCGAAATCCTGCACACGTCGGAACGGCAGTCGGGCCAGATCTACAT
>NZ_AYXE01000068.1:0-1164 GCF_000502235.1 Mesorhizobium sp. L103C119B0
ACGATCTGGAGACGATGAAGAAGCGGCTGAAGGCGCTGGAGGCGAAGGTCGCCCAAGACGGTATCGTGCTCACCGAGAGCCAATTGGCGGCGCTGGAAAAAGGCCAAGCTGGACAAGGAGGCGCATGGTGAGTTCGAGAGTGAATGCCCGGGCTATTGCGGCGGCCAGGACGCCTTCTATGTCGGCAACATGAAGGGGGTGTGACGCATCTATCAGCAGACCTTCCTCGACACCTATTCGAAGGTCGCTTTCGCCAAGCTCTATGACCGCAAGACGCCGATCACCGCCGCCGATCTCCTCAACGACCGCGTGGTGCCGTTCTTCGACGCCCACGACGTGAAGTTAAGCCGGGTGCTGACCGACCGCGGCACCGAATATTGCGGCAATCCCGAACATCACGAGTACGAGCTCTATCTGGCGCTCGAGGACGTGGATCATTCCCGCACCAAGACCAAGAACCCGCAGACCACTGATGTGATCGACAAGAGCCTTTTTGATAAATCTGCGCTATTCTCCTGTCGCGCACGGACGACCGCGTGGCGAAGAGCAGGATCCGAGGTGAGAGCCCTGCCGCGCAGCTTCTATCGTCGCACCTCGTTTGCGGCATCCGTGCGCGCCTTTCTCGGACCTCGCGGGTTCCAACCGGCGACGAAGCGTGCATAGGCGCCCTCGGCCTGCTCCACCCAGCGGCGCTCTTCTTCCCGGTGGCCCTTGATGTTGTAGGCGTGCGCGGCCCCCTTTTGACCGCGCACAGCCTTGCTCCCGGCCTTGAGTTCCACATCGCGCGGCTTCTTGGCATGCAGGGAGGGTCGAGCCCGCGCGTAACTTTCGCCCTTCGTCAGCAGATGCCAGATCACGACAGCGAGTTTGCGTGCGGTGGCGACGGCCGCGACATGCTGGCCGCGCCGGGCTCGCACGCGCAGGAAGAAGGCTCGCAACGGTCCGGGGCACGAGCGGCCGCCCAGGCCGCCTCGACGAGCATGCCGCGCGCATGACCACGGCCCTGCTTGGTGATCCGCCCATGGTAGGCCGGACCTGGCCCGGACTGTCGGACCCATTGCGGCCGCAAACTGCACGTCGTTTATTCTGGCCTGCGGATTCCGACGTGAAGCCGGCCGCCATTTCCGATCAAACACCGGCCACCATTCCGGTATGAAGCCGGCC
>NZ_AYXE01000069.1:0-920 GCF_000502235.1 Mesorhizobium sp. L103C119B0
GGGTCAGCATCCTAGTCTCTGCAGATCGGCAGGGCAGGTTGCTTGGCAGGCCTGGTCGATTCAGAACACGGAGGGCTCCATGACAAAGTTGTCTGTCTTGACCGTAATACTGGTGCTTTTGGTGTCTGTGGGGCCATGCTTGTCCGAAGGTACCCAAACCAACAGCAAACTGACTTCCGAAGAAGCAGTGAAAGCTGCCAGCTCTGAACTGTATTCCGACATTCTCGTGCGAGCATGCAGGAACGGATGGCGGTATCCGCGCAGCTACATCGAAAACGGATTCAGGCGCCACCTGGCGGAGCTGAAACTGCAGCTTGTTGATCAGGGTTACAGCGTCGTACCCAACCTGACCGCGAATGATCTGCCCGTCCGAGGACCGATATCGGAGACCAAACGCCGTCTGGTTGGCTCGCGCCAATTCAGCTGTTCCCACCCATACTGGCGCGATGAATGACTCCACGCGACGGNGTGCAATCTGACAGCCTGATTTCCGGCGGTTCTCCCTAGGTTGGAAGGAGGCGTTGACGAATGGCAGGTTGTTATTCGAGGAGGAGTGACACTCCTCCTGGAGCTGTAAACAACGTCATGGAATGACCGCTCTTCGGCTGCGTGGCTCCGCAAGCTGCATCGTCCAATAGCAGGCGCGTGATCGAAGGATCACGCGCCTGCTATTCACAGCGGAGGTAAGCGGGCCCTGTCCGGATTACTTGTTGAGGTGACGGCGCAGCAGCCTGACGTTGCGATTGTTCGCCTTGAAATACACGTCGAAGATCGAGCCGAGAATTGGGACACTTCCTACGAGCGTATCCAGCAGCACGTTGCCTAGCATGCGGGCGACCAACCCATTTCCGGCACCGACGTTTCGAGCTCGCAAGACGATGTAGGCCGAGACAATGCCCGTCGCCGCATCTCCGAGTACG
>NZ_AYXE01000070.1:0-691 GCF_000502235.1 Mesorhizobium sp. L103C119B0
CCTACACGACGCTCTTCCGATCTCTGACCCAGGAGGTAATCTTCAGTGCCGAAAACCGGCCGGTCTTTGGTTGGAATGGTGGCCGGCTTCATACCGGAATGGTGGCCGGTGTTTGATCGGAATGGCGGCCGGCTTCACGTCGGAATCCGCATTTTGACGCGGGTCGAGGGCCGATCAAAACGATACCGCAGCTCATGTGGTTGAAATTCCTCTCCGTCGGACAGCCTCGGTTCAATGGGGGCGCTGCAGATCTGGGGCCGACCCAAAGAACTGCGACGCTTCGATCCAGGACGAACTTCGTGCGCGCCTGCGCGGGGGTTAGAATCACCGCCGAATGCCGACCGATCCACGTGGGTCGGCAGACGTCATTGTGGCGTACCGTCATGCGGGATGAGGATGGAAGGATCTGCGCACATGTCTGGCAGACGCAGATCCACATCGATACCATGACCTGATTACCTCGGATCAGATACCGTACTCGGGCCTTTAACTGCTTACATTTGAACCGCCCGTCGCAGCTTATCCGTCGTACGAAAATTATCGAATCGACTGGTTCGGCAAAGATGCGAGAATTGGCCGAATCCCGCCGAGAAACTGAAGCAGTTATTTTCGTACGGAGCCTTAGTTCTGTTCTCTCGTCACCAGTTCGACCCATAGCGCGATGCCGAGGGGCAGAGCGCGGTCGTTGAAA
>NZ_AYXE01000071.1:0-1099 GCF_000502235.1 Mesorhizobium sp. L103C119B0
CCCGCGTCACCGTGGACCAAATATTCCCACCCCTAACGGCGACCTATGTGATCCCCTCATGGCAACTCTGCGGTACGAGGTAAGGCGGGAACCGGATGGGACGTGGACGGTGTTCGACGTGTTCACCGGGCTGCCGGCTATTGTAGCGGGCCACCCTTCTGTCGACCTTCCCGACATGGAGTAGTATGCTGAAGAGCTGGCAGCCATCCTGAATGCCAACGACCTGAAGCAGAGGCTATCTCACGGGAGGCTCCCCNAGTATGCTGAAGAGCTGGCAGCCATCCTGAATGCCAACGACCTGAAGCAGAGGCTATCTCACGGGAGGCTCCCCGGAGGGCTCGCCTGACCGAGGTGGCATGACAAGTTAGCCATTCAACGCCTTCGTACTGCCCTTCCAGGATGGCTCGTCCGATTCCGAGCAAGCATTTGTTATTGAATTCCCGACTACGACCGTCTTAAATCGACTTGCCATTGCGTTTCGTAGGGAGGATGTGATGGGCAACGTGGTGCCAATTCGCAGGGCCACGCCTTGCGTGGAAGTAGTCGGAGCCAGTGGCGAATGGGTCGTCCGCATCATAGAGACCNTTTGCGCTGTCCTTCGCGGAAGGCCAGCGGATACGCCTGCATCTCGACAAAACGCTCTGGGTTGAACGGTGCTAAATCCCCGAGCCGTCCAGTTGCTGGCTGTCTTGCCTCCCCAGGGAGCCCGGCATGGAGGCTCGGTTTTTCGGCAGTAACCTCGAGACGGCTCGACAAGCCTGAAGGTCGATCGTAAAATCGGCTCAAAGCTCCTGCCTCGGGCCGCGTTCTCGCCGCTCAATGATCGTCGAACTGCCTGCGTAGGTGATCAGGTGAAACCAGGACCTATTCCTTGCGCGTCACGCCCCTCTTTCAGCCGCGACGACTACATGCTGGCCCGCTTTCTGAGGATTTTCACCGCGAAGCTGACGGTCCGCTTGCGGCCCCAATGCTGCCCAGGAGCAATGCGCCTCTGAGGTGACCAGAGTGAAGAAGCTAGGCGAAACCGCACGACGGGCGCCTTCTCTGATTGCAGCAATGGCGACAGGATTGGTAACCGGATAGGTTCTGATGAACACCT
>NZ_AYXE01000072.1:0-328 GCF_000502235.1 Mesorhizobium sp. L103C119B0
GGTCTCTATGATGCGGACGACCCATTCGCCACTGGCTCCGACTACTTCCACGCAAGGCGTGGCCCTGCGAATTGGCACCACGTTGCCCATCACATCCTCCCTACGAAAAGCAATGGCAAGTCGATTTAAGACGGTCGTAGTCGGGAATTTAATAACAAATGCTTGCTCGGAATCGGACGAGCCATCCTGGAAGGGCAGTACGAAGGCGTTGAATGGCTAATCTTGTCATGCCACCTCGGTCAGGCGAGCCCTCCGGGGAGCCTCCCGTGAGATAGCCTCTGCTTCAGGTCGTTGGCATTCAGGATGGCTGCCAGCTCTTCAGCATACT
>NZ_AYXE01000073.1:0-322 GCF_000502235.1 Mesorhizobium sp. L103C119B0
GTTAGGCCTTGCGGAGCTCTAAGGCCAGTTCACAATCTGAAGCGGAGTGCTTCCGAAGGTGCGCTGGCCCCTTCCCGTCCTCTGCCATGATGGTGGTCGTCATTCGTGCATCCCCCAACGGAGGCTACCATGACCTGGCGTAACATTACGCAAACGACACTAAGGCGAGACCGCACTGCGCGTGCCGCGCACTTTTTTTGATCCTCCGCTCGAACGGCTGCTGGCCCTTGTCTGTGAGTGGCGGACCCCCGCAACATAAAGCGTGGGCTTGGTCACCTGTCCAACTTCCTTCTGCGCGACGTTGGCTTAACCAAAGCAGACG
>NZ_AYXE01000074.1:0-242 GCF_000502235.1 Mesorhizobium sp. L103C119B0
GCATTCCATGCCCGGCGGTCGGAGTCGGTGAGGTCGTAGCACGAGTGTCCCATTTCGCTTCTCCTGCAGCCATGACTGGCCACCAGAGAAACGCCGCTAGACTGTTGCTGGGCCGGCTGCTGACTGTCAGGTTTCGGTCGGGCTCGGCGGATAGCTGCCGTTCGGCAACGGTAGTGTGCTGAGAGTTCTGCAAATTCGCTGAGAGGGGGCGGTCATGGCAGGCTGGTGATTGTTCACGTCAC
>NZ_AYXE01000075.1:0-241 GCF_000502235.1 Mesorhizobium sp. L103C119B0
CGGCCTAGTGCTTCCCGGTCCCATTGATCGAGGCTTGCGCTGTCGATGCGAACCTTCCCGGCGACCGGCGTCCATGCGCCGACGATGGCGCGCGAGAGTGTCGACTTGCCCGAACCCGATGCGCCGATGACCCCAAGTGCGCTTCCCGCCTGAATGGCAAACGCAAGGCCGGTCACGGTCGGCTTGCTTTCACCGGGCGGAACGATTGTCACGCTTTCGAGGCGCAGTTCGCGTTCAGGTG